>JAWKVW010000008.1:0-148617 GCA_041397845.1 Hyphomicrobiales bacterium
GTTGTACGCATTGCTAGTGTCCGCATAAAAGGCGTCCGTTGAAACAATATCAACCCATACGGACAAATATTTCCGAGACCTCAAACCCGTCCGGTCGGGTATACCCTTGCGGACACATATGGACGGCAGCGCACCGCAGCGAGCACCATAGTGCGCCCCATCGACAATGCCGTCGGCTTCATGCGGCGCCCCCCGCCCCCACCCCGCCGGGGCAGTCCGCCCCGCTGCGTGAAAGCTGCCGGCCCCACACCTAGAAATTTTTTGCTCCGCCGAAACTTTCGGGCCGATCGCCTCGCCCTGCATCAGTCCAACCTAGCCCATGAAGATTGCGGTGGACGTGAACACAGTTCGCACTGACTGTGATGCGCGAAAGGGTGAAATGATGCAGGATGACCACGGGAATACTGTTATCTGGCCCGCAGGCGACGGGTCGTATGATGGCCTGCCGCCGCCGGGCTCGCGCGTGGGCAATTGGCTCGAAAGACGCCTATCGGATCCGCTGAGTCTCGCCGCCGCGGGCAAGGAAGATACGGCTTACGACATGGCCGAATTCGTCGAGCTCGTCGTGAGGTATGCCTACTCGTCAACAAGCGGTTTGTGGTTCGGCGACGGCCCGCGCAAGCGCATTTTGGACCTGATGCTACGGGCCCGCGATCCCGTCCTGGCGCTGTTCACAACGCCTGCCGACCGTCGTCTCGCTGCCAAGGGTTTCGAGGCCACTGATACACTTATTCGCTTTCTGGTCCTGACTGGTGAGCAGCGCCGCGCGCTGCTTGTAGGTGATGCCATGGACGACATTCGAGACCACGCCCAATGGCTTCGCAACGCGCTGGGTAACATCGATCTGGTGGCCGAGATCAAGCGAAGGGCAGCCGTCTGACATCGGCCAACGTGCTCATCCGCTGGTATCGATGCTGGTATCTTCCAGATGAGAAAAAATTTATCAAATATATTCAAATACTTATCATACAGATCACACGCCGCCCCTGACCATTAAATTATCACATAAAATCAATGATATACACATCAAGCTCCGGTGGCTTGCTGTGTCTCATGCTGCATCGTACTGCAACAGAATTCCATTGAATTTCAATGGTGATCGGCAGGACGCGGCAAATCCGTGCGATATCCGAATTGACATGATGCGTAAATTACACACATATGATTTGTATGCAGACCGTCGCAGAACTCGCTTCATTCCGCAGACAAGCTGAGGAAGCTGGAATGTCCGAGGAGGACATACGGGATCTGGTAGATTTTCTGGCCGCCAATCCCGATGCGGGCGAGGAAATCGTTGGTACAAGCGGGTGCCGGAAGGTTCGCTTTGCCATCCGTGGAAATAACAAGGGCAAAGAGTGGTGGCGTTCGAACGATCACACTCTTTTCAGGTCCAAATATCCCGGTGTTTCTGCTGGCCGTCTTCGCAAAAAATCGGAAAGTGACCCTTACCAAAGCCGAGCGTAACGCTTTGCAAAAACTTTCCGGGGCTATTGTAGATGGGTACGCGAAGCGTGTTCATTCGCTTGCAGCAGGAGAGAAGGCATGAGCAAGAAGGCTTTCGACCAAATTGCTGAGGGCTTGAATGAAGCTTTGGCGGTTGCCCGCGGCGAAGCCGAGCCGTACAAGCTTCACGTGCCCGCCGAAATCGACGTCAAGGCGATCCGTGCAAAGACTGGATTGTCCCAGAAAGACTTTGCATCGACATTCGCGTTTGGCTTCGATCAGTTGAAGCAGTGGGAACAGGGCCGCTCTCGGCCCATTCAGGCTTTGCGCGCATATTTGCTTCTCATCGATGCCGACCCGGCGGGCATGGTTCAGGCACTTCGGGCCTTAAAAGACCTGTCGCATCGCCCTGCCACCAAGAAGCATGCTGCGCTTTAGACTACAGACTGAAGAGAGTACTGACACCTCTTCGGCTGCCGGTTCCTCAAATGCCCAGACGGCGGGTCTGGACCGATTCAAGGCCTGCCGGAAGACTTGGAGGGGCATCCCCCGCAGATTGAGGGCTGTCCCTTGGCGGCGATCGTGGCCGGCTCGATCTTGGGGCCGATCAAGACACTGCTGACAGAGTCCAGATACCCGCCCGCCCCCTCCGGCAAGGCGGCGCTCCCAGGGCATGGGCCCTGTCACGAAACCGTCGTTGGACTGTCGTCTTTCCCCGCTACTGGCAAGGCAGGGAACGGAGAGCGTCCATGTCGAGCCCCGCCATCAAGACTTCCGAACCAGCCAGCACGGCCGCCACTGGCGCGTTGACCGCCGCCGGCGAGAGCTTCGCGAGCGCCGCCAGAAGCGCCGCGAAATCCGGCTCGGCACAAAAGACCGCCGACGCCGGTGCATCTGCCAGGGCCGGGAGCCATGCCGCCCCGCTGTCTGCTGGTTGCGCCGACAGCACCGGCGCCTCGAAGGTTGTCGAATATCTCGTCGCAAAAGGCGACACCCTCTGGGACATCACCGGCGGCAGCGCCGGCGAGATCGGCATGATCTCCGCCCTCAACCACCTTGATGGCTCGACGATCTACGCCGGCGAGACCATCCGGATCGACGACTACGCCTCGTTCGACCCGGCAACGCAGAATGCCTTCCGCCGCCACGGTCAGGCGATCCTCGTGGCCGACGACGCAAGGCGTGGCGCGACCGATCGCGCGCCGCAAACCGGCAAAGCCGAAAGGCCGGCAGTGCTCACGGCCGCCGACTGCAAGCCGGGCCAGACGGCGCCCGTCAGGGACAAGGCAAAGACGCCGTCTGCCGCAACACCGCCAAAGCCCGCCGCAGCACAGCCGGCAATCCCGGCAAGCGGCAATGGCCGGACGGCCAAGTCAGGGAGTGCCGGGGCCGCTGCCGGATCCGCTGTCGCGTCCGGGGCCGGAACGAAGTCCGCGCCGCTGCCGGCGCCAGCCGCCGAAAACAACATCTTCGTGCGCCAGCAGGCACTTGCCCGAAAGACCGAGGCAGCCCGGCAGGCCTTTTCCGACGCAGGCAAGGCCTGGGCCGCCGCGACTGGCCCCTCTGTCGAATACAAGCTCATCGAGCGGGAGACGAAAACTCCGGCCTATTCGATCATCGGCGGCGAGAAATTCGTGCGTGGCGCCAAGGCGATCGTCGAGGCCAACCTCGATACCAGCGTCGGTGGCGCCCTCAAGGGCTATCGATACGAATCGAGCAAAAAGAAGATTGGCATCGAAGGCGTCTATTCGGAAACCCGCTGGGAGGATTCGGGCTATCTCGGCATCGAGACCGGGCCGCTCGTCCGCAGCGCCAGCAAGGGTGTCGTCGCGACCCGCAATTTCGCCTACGTCCAGTCCAAGCTGATGAAACGCTATGGCGTCGAGATCACCGCGGTGCGCAAGAAGGGCAAGCCCGAAAAGACCAGCTACTATCTGGAGATCTCGTCGGCGGTCGCACTGCCCGGCAAGGGCGGCGCCAGCGCCAGCCTGCTCGATTCAGGCAAGTTCAGCGTGACGATCGCCCGCGAAACGCCAAAGACGGCGGCAAAGCTGACGATCCCCATCGACAAGACCATCGATGCCGCCGTCAAGGGCTGGGACTACGCCAGGACCCATTTCGAAAAGACGATGGTCGACCTGCGCATCGAGGACTTCCACCACCCGCGCCAGTCGCGCCTGCCGGCGAGCTATTACGGCCGGCCGGCAAGCCCGAATCCTTGAGGCTCGCAGCCGCAGGTCCCTCGCCTTCAGGTCGCAAAGCTCAGAAGCTGTAGCTGATCTGGCCGGCAAGGCCGTAGCGTTCCAGCGTGTTGGCCGAATAGCCGGCGCCGCTGTACATCCGCCGCTGTGCCGCCGAGATCGCCAGCGTGTCCTTCGTCTTCAGCCACCAGTAGCGGCCGCCGAGGCCGACGGTGATGTTGTCGGTGACGGCGTAGTTGAGGAACGCTTCGGCCTCGACGCCATAGCCCTGCGTACCCTTGTCCTCGAAGTTCGGAATCGGCCCGAGGCCGGTGCGCAGATAGTGGCTGTCCTCGTTCTCGAAATAGATGAACGGCACCGCCGCCGTCTCGGCCGCCAGCGACAGCTTCTTGGTCAGCTCGATTTCAGTCTCGATGCCGACGCGCATGACATGCCAGTAAACCGTGTTGCGGATGACCTTGGTGTCGTAGGAGACGACCGTCTCTCCCGGCGCGCCGCAGAAGGCGCCGTTGAATTCGTCGGCGTTGCAGGTCACGCCCCGCGCCATGTAGCTGTCGGAAATGTACTGGTAGCCGCCGAAAATGCCGGCCCGCGTCCGCGCCGCCGGGCTGTTGGCAAACCGCCAGCCGGCATCGATCGTCATGTGACCGATCGTGCGCGCATCAAGCGCCGAATAGGTATCGGAGAACTTCTGGCCGTTGGTGAAATAGTCCTCGTCGTCGAGGAAGCCCGAATTCGTCCGCCCGATGCCGAGCGTTCCCTTCAGGAACGAATTCGTCGCGAAATCGTCGACCCGGAAGAACACTTCGGCGCTGTGCTGGTTCACATCGCCGAATTCCAGCCGCGACACGTCGGTGCGATCGAACTGTTCAAGCTCCACGAGGAAATTCGACTGGCTGTACCAGTAGCGCATGCCAATCGTCGTGCGCAGTTGAAAGTCCTCGAAAAGCTGGTTCTGCGCCTCCTGCGCCGCAAGCGGGGCCGGCAACAGAAGCAGCGCGGCGGCAAAGAGCGACCGGCGATACGCGGACATGGGAAGACTCCGGAAGTTACATCTCGCCCCCGAGTGTTAATGAGCGTGGTTAATATTCCCTTCCCGCGGTGCGCGTTTGCCCGGCCTCCGCACTCTGGCAAAAGCGGGCCTGCGTTCTATCTCGTTGTCAGGACTGACCGGACTGGCCGCATCTTTGCTTTGGCCGAGCGTCTGTCCTAGACTCCGGCCCCGTCCCGCCGATTCCCGAAAAGTTGCCATGTTCGCGAGCCTGAAGAAATTCATCGAGGAAATCGTCGCCGCGCCGCGCGACGAGGAATATCGCCCGGATGACGAGCGCCTCGCCGCCATCGCCCTGCTCGTCCACATGATCCATATCGACGGCATTGCCGGCCCGGCCGAAAAGGCAAAGCTTTCCGAAATCGTCCGCGACCGGTTCGATCTCGACCCGGACGCCGCCGCAACCCTCATCGCCGAGGCCGAGCGGCGCGACCGCGAGGCGGTCGATCTCTACCGCTTCACCAGCGTCCTCAAGGACCGGCTCGACGAGCCCGGCCGCGCCCGCATCGTCGAGATGCTCTGGCAGATCGTCTATGCCGACGGCGAGGTGCACGAGTTCGAGGACAATCTCGTCTGGCGCGTCGCCGAGCTGCTCGGTGTTTCGTCGCGCGAGCGCGTGCTTCTGAAAAAGGAAGTGGAGGAGGGCCGCAAGTGATCCGCGCCGCGGCGATCGCAGCAGGCCCCGCACCGTCGACCCGAACCCGGAAACCGTCGTGCCCCGGAAAGTTCTGATCATCCTCCATCAGGAGACCTCCTCGCCCGGACGCGTCGGCCTCTGGCTGGAGAAGCACGGCTACAGCCTCGATATCCGCCGCCCGCGCTTCGGCGACCGGCTGCCGCCGACCCTTGCCGAACATGCCGGCGCCGTGATGTTCGGCGGCCCGATGAGCGCCAACGACCGCGAACCCTACGTCCGGCGCGAAACCGACTGGCTGAAGATCCCGCTCGCCGAGGAAAAGCCGTTTCTCGGCATCTGTCTCGGCGCCCAGATGCTGGTGCGCCACCTCGGCGGCCACGTTGCCCCGCGCGAGGATTGCTGCGTCGAGATCGGCTACTATCCGATCCGGCCGACCGCCGCCGGCAGCGCCCTGATGGAATGGCCGGAAAAGGTCTACCAGTGGCACCGCGAAGGCTTCAGCCTGCCGAAGGGCTCGACCCTGCTTGCCGAGGGCGAGCTCTTTCCCCATCAGGCCTTCCGCTATGGCCCGTCCGCCTATGGCATCCAGTTCCACCCGGAACTGACGCTGGCAATGCTCTATCGCTGGACGGTGCGCGGCGCGCCGCGCATGAAACAGCCCTGCGCCCAGGCCCGCGGCGCCCATTTCGATGGCCGCGCCGTCTACGACCCCGCGACCGTCAGATGGCTCGACCGCTTCCTCGGCCACTGGATCGGCCAGACTCCAGGTGTATGACGCCAGGTGTATGACGCCAGGTTTACGACACCGGGCGTATGAAACAGGGCGTTTGACGTGAAAGCCGGCTGGCCGGCGCCATGCCTCAGCAGGCGCCGGCGTCGCCCGCTTCTCCAGCCGGTCTCTCACTACCGTGCACGCCGAGGGCTGCCGAGAGATCGCGCGTCAACGCCCGCATCAGGTCTGGCCGCTGCCGGTCGAGCCCGTAGACAAAGCCCGGAAAATCGAGCGGCTTCTGGATCGCCCAGATCTCCTCGTGCCGGTCCGGCGACAGCATGACCGCCGGATCGCCGACCGCCACCCAGCCGATCGGCACCGTCGCCCCGGCTTCGAGCCGCGTGCGCAGATGAACGATGCCGTTGATCCGCACCTCGGCGCCGGCGCCGATCGAGGCGCCATGAAAGACCGATGCGCCGGTGGCGATGAAGACTTCCTCGCCAATCGTCGCACCGACGACATGGGCGCCCGGCCCGACCAGACAATGATCGCCGATGGAACAGGCATGCCTGGCCGTCGCCCGCACCACGGCGTTTTCCATCACGATGACGTTCCGCCCGATCCGGATCGAGCCGCCCGCCTCGGCGATGACGCGCGCGCCGTGCATGATTCGCGCCCCGGCACCGATCTGAACATCGCCGCAAACCGTCGCATCCCTTGCAACGAAGGCAAGGCCGTCGACAACCGGCGCATGGCCGTCATAGGCAGAAATCATCGCCCGCTCCACTCTATCGCTCTGTTCCGGCCGCTCGTTCGATTTCCCCGGCCCGGCATCCGACCGGACAGACCTCCGGCCCGCAAAGATCGTGTTCGCAAAGCCGGCAGGTCGTGCGTGCGAATGCCCGCGACGTCGTCGCCCCGACAAGCACCCGGTCGACCAGGCCCGCAAATGCCGCCCGCTCCTCCGGCGCCAGCACCCCCAGCAATCCGGCAAGCGCCGAAAGGCGCCGTTCCTGAAGCCGCACGGCCCGCCGGTCGCCCTCTTCCGTCACCCGCAGCGGCGTCGAGCGCCCCGGCGCCGCCTCGCGCGCCACCAGCCCCTGACGCACCAGCCCGTCGACGAGCCGTGTCACCGTCGGCTGCGCCACCGCCGCGATCGCCGCAAGTTCCGTTGCCGTCAGCCCCGGTTTGAAGTGCAGCATCGACAGGAGCGCCGCCGCGCTCGGCGACAATCCCTCGAGCGCATCCTCGATCCGGTCCGAAATCAGGGTGCCGAGCGCACCGAGCTTGTTTGCATCCAACATATGCATAGCCTATGCAATATTGGAGGAAAGTCAATATCACCCGCCCTGCCGCTCGCCCATCTCTTGCCGGCCACTCTCGCAATTTGCGAGACCGGTTCTCAGATTGCGAGGCGATTACTGTAAACGAAGTGTAAAATTCCGATATATTGAGAAATACTCGCGCCGCAACACAACATCATGTAGGGAGATTTCTGCCGGGCAGTTGGCAAGGCTTTTGCGTTTACCATCTCGGCTGATGTAAAGGTTTTGCGTCTTCAGCAGGTTTGAAAACGGGGGACGAAAGCGCTGGCTGGCGCAAGGATCGTCCTCCGTTTTTTTTCGTGCCCTTCATGCACGCGTCAGATCATTCATTCGAAGCGCACAGCCGGTTCGACAAAAGCCCCTCGGAGCAAACGCCCTTCCTCGCAATGAGGCCGGCATCGCCCGGCGCCTGGCCGCAACCCGCCTCAGACGAGGTGCGCGCCAATTCGGGCCGCCACGAGGTGGGTCAGCGCCGCGCCGGTCTCGTAGTAATGTGCCTTGATCTCGGCAAAGCCCTCGCGCACCGGCTCAGCCGGCGGCACGGGAAACGCCGCCTCGTCGCCGCTTGCCGCCCACTCCGCCGCCGCCCGCCCGAACACCGTTCCCGGCGAAATGCCGCGCCCGCTATAGCCGAAAAGCGCGACGGCACCCGGTCCGATCCGCGCCACCTTCGGCATGTGATCAGCCGGCATCGCGATCCGGCCGTACCAGGCATGCTCGAAGCGTACCCCGGCAAGGGCCGGGAAGAGCGCCGTCAGCTTGCGGGCCGCCCAGCCCCGGTGCGCCGCCTCGCCGAGCCCGGCAAGCGCCCCGACGGCGCCAAGGATAAGCCGCCCGCCCGCGTCGCGCCGGAACGATGACATCACCATCGCCGTATCCCAGCATCCCTCGCCGCCGGCAAGGATGCTGTCGCTAAGTGCCGGCGGCAGCGGCTCGGTGGCGAGCTGGAAGTAGTTGAAGGCGGCAAACGTCGCGAACGGGTCGGCCGGCACGGCACGATAGGCGTTCGTCGCCACGATCATCCTCGGCGCGATCACCAGCCCTCCGGCCGTCTCGACCCGCCAGTGATCGCCGTCGCGGCGCCACTCGACCACCCCCGAGCGCTCATGCAGGATGGCGCCCGCCCGGATCGCCGCCGAGGCAAGCCCCCGGGCGTAGCCGAGCGGCTGCACGGTTCCGGCCCGCCGGTCCAGCAGCGCGCCGCGATAGGCCCGCGTTCCGGTCCGCCGCGCCGTCTCGGCCGCATCGATGAGGTCCACCGGCGCGCCGCGCGCCTGCTGCTGGGCCAGCCGCATCTTCAGATTGGCAAGCCCGGCGCCGCTATGGGCAAGGTGCAACGTCCCGGCGCGCCGGGCCTCGCAGTTTATTCCGTGCCGTTCGACGAGATCGAACACCAGCGCCGGCCCCGCGGCCAGCGTCTCGTTGAGGCGTCGGCCGACATCCGCCCCGAGCACCGCCTCGACCTCGTCTGGCGGCGTCCAGAGCCCGGCATTGACAAGGCCGACATTGCGCCCCGAGCCGCCATGGCCGATCTCTACCGCCTCGACGAGCCGCACCGCTGCGCCGCGCTCGGCCAGATGCAGCGCCGCCGACAGCCCGGTATAGCCGCCGCCGACGATGACGACGTCCGCCTCGACCTCGCCGATCAGCGGCGGCGCGCCGATCGCCGGCCCCGCCGTTGCTCTCCAGAGATTGTTGTCCGACTCCGGTCTTGCTGTCCCATGCACCGCCATCATGACGGCAACCCCATGCCCGAAAGCTTCAGATCTCGAACTTGATGCCCTGGGCGAGCGGCAGCGAGCGCGAGTAGTTCACGGTATTTGTTTGCCGGCGCATATATGCCTTCCAGGCGTCCGATCCAGACTCACGGCCGCCGCCGGTCTCCTTTTCGCCGCCGAACGCGCCGCCGATCTCGGCCCCCGAGGGGCCAATATTGACATTGGCGATGCCGCAGTCCGAACCCGTTGCCGAAATGAACGTTTCGGTCTCGCGCACGTCCGTCGAAAAAATCGACGAGGAAAGCCCCTGCGGCACGTCGTTCTGGATGGCGATCGCTTCCTCCAGCGTCTCATAGCCCATCACATAGAGGATCGGCGCGAAGGTCTCCCGGCGCACGACATCGCTCTGGCGCGGCATCTCGACGATTGCCGGATGAACGTAAGCGGCATTGGGGAACCGGTTGCCGAGCGCCTGCCCGCCGCCATGCACCATGCCACCGGCTGCCCGCGCCTCCTCGAGCGCCTTTTCCATCGCGGCAAGCGCCGCCTGGTCGACGAGCGGCCCGACGAGGGTTCCCGCCTGCAGGGGATCGCCGATCGGCAGGCCGTCATAGACGGCTTTCAGGCGCGGCACGAGCTGGTGATAGATATCCTTGTGGACGATGAGTCGGCGCAGCGTCGTGCAGCGCTGCCCGGCCGTGCCGACCGCGGCAAAGACGATCGCCCGGAGCGCCATGTCGAGATCCGCCGACGGGGCGACGATCATCGCGTTATTGCCGCCAAGCTCGAGGATCGAGCGCCCGAACCGGCCGGCAAGAACGGTCGCGACCTCACGGCCCATGCGCGTCGAGCCGGTCGCCGAGACGATCGCCACCTCCTCGCTCGCCGTCAGCGCCTCGCCGACCTCGCGCCCGCCGATCGCCACCTGGATCAGCCCCTCCGGCGCGTCGCCGAAGCGGGTGAGCGCCCGGGCACAGATCTTCATCGTCGCCAGCGCCGTCAGCGGCGTCTTTTCCGACGGCTTCCAGATGATCGGATCGCCGCAAACGAGCGCCAGCGCTGCGTTCCAGCTCCACACCGCGACCGGGAAGTTGAAGGCCGAGATGATGCCGCACACCCCCATCGGGTGCCACGTTTCGCGCATCGTATGGCCGGGCCGCTCCGAGGCGATGGTGAGGCCATAGAGCTGGCGCGACAGGCCGACGGCGAAGTCGCAGATGTCGATCATTTCCTGCACTTCGCCGAGGCCTTCCTGCAGGATCTTGCCGGCCTCGAGCGTCACCAGCCGGCCAAGGCTTTCCTTCTCGGCCCGCAGTTCCTCGCCGATGAGGCGCACGAGCTCGCCGCGCCGCGGCGCCGGCACCTGCCGCCAGACCTGGAAGGCTTCGCTCGCCTTGCCGATCATCGCCTCGACCTCGGCCCGGCCTGCGGTCCTGACCCGGGCGATCTCGGCGCCGTCGACCGGGCTCGTGACGACGAGGTCGCCACCGGCAAGCTCGGCGCCCGAAAGCCCGGCGGCGGAGAGGATTTCACGATGCGGCATGGTTCTGATCCCGTTTCAGTGACGGCCATGAGGGCCGTTGGTTGATTGCGCGCGGCCGGCAGGCCGGATGTTCATCTGGCGACGACAAGGTCCCGCTGCGCCTCGATACCCATCGACAGCACGAACGGATCGTCCTTCTGGCGGGCAAGGAAATCGGCTTTCGACCGAAGCCCCTGCCAGCCGATCGCGATGAGGCTCTGCGCAACGGCGCCGCCGAGCGTCATACCGGGCCCGGTGACGATCACCCGATCCGGCGCGAATTCGCGAACGGCAACGCGCATCGCTGCGGTGAAATCATAGGGCGCAACGACCTGCGCGCCGAGTGTGTAGGCGTAAAGCTCGCCCGGCCGCACCGCGCCCGGCCGCCAGATCGCGCCCTGCCCGTCGACGAGGGCGACGTCCGGCCCCCGGAACAACGATGCATCGACAAGCTCCCGGCCGCGCGCCGCGACCGGCGCCTGCAGCGGCGTGTGAAAGGCCGCATGGTTGGCAAGACGCATCGGAAACCGGTCCTCGACCCGTGGCAGCCGCGCCTCGAGCGCATCGAGCGCCGCCGCCGTCCCGCCAAGGACCAGCATGCCGCCAAGGTCGATGGAGAGGTAAAGCGCGCCGCCGAACGACGCGCCGACTTCCGCGACGAGCGCCAGAAGCTCGGCCCGCCGGCCCTCGATCTCGCGCCACTCGCCGTCGACGACCGTATGAACGAGCTGCCCGCCGATCAGCGCCTCCTGCATCAGCCCGCCCATCGTGTCGACGACCTCGAGCCCGGCCATGGCGGAAAGCGCGCCGCCGCAGGCCAGCGCCGTGTACCAGCCCATCGAATTGCCCGTGACCGCGACAACGTCGTAGCGCGACCGGTCGATTTCGAGGAAATCGCCAAAGGAACAGGCATAGATCAGCGGCGAGGCGACATCGCCCCGGCTGTAGGTCGCGACCGAAAACGCCGGTGCCCCGTCGAGCGCCGAGAGCGCCGGCCGGCCGCGCCCCGCCCGAAAGGCATCGGCCTCGGCAAGGAACCCCGCCTGCCGGCCGAGATGCCGGCCGAGATAGCCGAGCTCGGTCTTGTTGTAGGTGCCCCGGCCGGGACAGACGACGAGGGCGGTCTTCTTCGCGACCATCGCTCAGTCCTTGCCCTTGCCGCGTTTTGCCGCTGCCGCCCGACCCTTGCGGAAAGCGAGGTCGAGCGCCGCCGCGACGATGCCATCGCGGCTCGGCAGCGTCACGGTCGCGGCCCGGCCGAGCGGAATGAAACTGTCGTCCGCCGCAATCCGCGCGATCTCCGGCCGATGCGTTGCCTGCTCGGCAAGCAGCGCCATCAGCGCCTCGGACTGCGAGCCCGTCGTACGGCATTCATCGACGACGAGGACATGTCCGCACGGCGCCACCGCTGCAAGAATGCCCTCCGCCGGCAGCGGCGCCAGCCAGCGCATGTCGACGACGCGCACCTTCAGCCCGTGGTCCTCGGCAAGGATCTTTTCCGCCTGCCGCGAGAGGTATGCGCCATTGCCATAGGTGACGATCGCAAGGTCCGTGCCCTCGCCGTGCACGCCGACCTCGCCAAGGCCGATCGGCCGGCCGGCGCCCGGCGCCGGATAGGGAAAGGTCCAAAGACCGTCCTTCTCGGCATGCAGGTCGCGCGTCATGTAAAGCGCGATCGGCTCGACGATGACGACGACCCGCTGCTCCTCGCGGGCAAGGCGCACGCATTCGCGCAGCATCATCACCGCGTCCGCGCCATTGCCCGGGCAGGCAACCACCACCCCCGGCACGTCGCGCAGCACAGCAAGGCTGTTGTCATTGTGGAAATGCCCGCCAAAGCCCTTCTGGTAGCCGAGCCCGGCGATCCGCACGATCATCGGATTGCTGTACTGGCCGTTCGAGAAGAAGGACAGCGTCGCCGCCTCGCCGCGAATCTGGTCCTCGGCATTGTGCAGATAGGCAAGGAACTGGATTTCCGGCACAGGCAGGAAGCCGTTGTGGGCAAGCCCGATGGCAAGCCCGAGAATGCTCTGCTCGTCGAGCAGGGTGTTGATCACCCGGTCGCCGCCGAACCGCGCATGCAGCTTCGAGGTGACGTTGTAGACGCCGCCCTTCGGCCCGATATCCTCGCCGCAAAGCACGATCTCGCCATGCTCCAGCATCAGGTCGGCAAGCGCCCAGTTGATGAGCCGCGCCATGTGCTGCGGCTTCTGCATCGCCTCGAGGTCACCCGCCCCGATCATCTCCGCCCGTGCTTCGGCCGACGGGCCGTTGCCGGCGGCAGGCGCCCGCTTCGGCGGCACGAGGCTCGCCATCACCTCGGCCGGCGAAACGAGCTTCGGCCGGCTGATTGCCTCCTCGGCGATCCGCGCCGTCTGCGCCCCGGTCTCCTCGTAGACCGCGATGACCTCATCGCGCCCGAGCACTCCCTCGCCGACGAGAATGCCGGCCGTGTGCAGCAGCGGATCGTCCGCCTCCCAGGCCTCCATCTCTTCCTTGGCAAGATAGACGGTCTGCATGTCCGAACCGGCATGGCCGTAAAGCCGCACGCACTCCATGTGCAGGAACGCCGGCTTGCGCCGCCGCCGGACGAACCGCTCGACCTCCCGCGCCGTCCGGTAGGTGTCGAGCACGTCGAGCCCGGAACAGCGGAAATAGGCAAGGTCCGGCCGGCGCGCGAAGGAAGCCTCGATCCAGCCGCGCGGCGTTTTCGTCGAAATGCCGATGCCGTTGTCCTCGCAGATGAAGACGAGCGGCATCGCCGCGCCCTGATAGGCCGTCCAGGCGGCCGTGTTGAAGGCGCCCTGTGCCGTCGAATGGTTGGCCGAGGCATCGCCGAAGCTGCAAAGGATGACCGCATCCTCCGGCATCTGTTGCCCGGCCGGCCGCAGCCGCCGCGACAGCCCGACGCTGAACGCCGCTCCGACCGCCTTCGGCAGGTGCGAGGCGATCGTGCTCGTCTGCGGCGGAATGAACAGCGCCTTCGAGCCGAGCACCTTGTGCCGCCCGCCCGAGATCGGGTCCTCCGCCGAGGCGACGAACGACAGCAACATGTCGTAGGCGATCGTCGAACCGGCGAGTTTTGCCGCCCGCTCGATCTGGAAGGCGGCATCGCGATAATGCAGGAAGGCCATGTCGTCGAGCCGGAACGCCGCTGCGATCGCCGCATTGCCCTCATGGCCGGAACTGCCGATCGTGTAAAATCCCTCGCCGCGCGCCTGCAGCTTGCGCGAGGTCCGGTCAAGCTGCCGGCTCATCACCTGCGAGCGGTAGATGCCGACCAGCGCTGCCGCGTCGAGCCCGCTTTCGGCCAGCGTCGTTGTGCTGCGCCGGGCCGGAAAGTCGCCGGCCGCCACTCGCGACAGGAAGTTTTCGTGAACGATGTCGGCCCGATCCAAGGTTCCGGCTCCCGCTCTGCCGCCCCGGTCAGGACGGCGACAACGCATATAGGCCGCCGCGCGTCGCCGCCGGCGGCATTCCGATTACTCATGCATATGAAGTTTGACGCCTTCGCAAATCAACGGTAAAGCAATAGAAAGTCATGAAGTCATTCCAGAATGGAATGAAATGCTCGCGCCGCGCCGTTTCCTTCCCTCGATCTCGCTGCTCTCGGCCTTCGAGGCCGCCGCCCGCACCGGCAGCTTCACTCTCGCCGCCCGCGAACTCGACCTGACCCAGAGCGCCGTCAGCCGCCAGATCAAGGCGCTCGAGGAGCAGCTCGGCGCAACGCTGTTCATCCGCGACCGCCAGAAGATCCACCTCACCGCCGCCGGCGAGACCTATGCCCGCGACATCCGCGAGGCATTGCGCATGATCGCCGGCGCCTCGCTCGGCCTGCGTGCCAATCCGGGCGGCGGCTCGCTCGAGCTTGCCATCCTGCCGACCTTCGGCACCCGCTGGCTGGCCCCGCGCCTCAATGATTTCCTTGCCGCCCATCCCGGCATCACGCTGCACCTGACGACCCGCCTCGAGCCGTTCGACTTCGCCGTCGAGCGCCTCGACGCGGCGATTCATTTCGGCCGCGACGACTGGAACGGCGCCGAATCGGTTTTCCTGATGGATGAAACGGTGCTGCCGGTCTGCGCCCCGCGCCTGCGCGCCCGCCACGGCTTTGCCGCGCCCGGCGACCTTCTCGGTGCGCCGCTCCTGCACCTGTCGACCCGGCCGGACGCCTGGGAGCGCTGGTTCGATGCCGAAGGGGTGGCGGCCGGCCACCTCACCGGCATGGTCTTCGACCAGTTCGCAACGATGGCGCAGGCCGCCGTGCACGGCCTCGGCCTTGCGTTGCTGCCGGGTTTCCTCATCGAGGGCGAGCTTGCCGACGGCGCCCTCGTGCCGGCCATCGACCGGCCGACGACGAGCCTTGGCGCCTATTATCTCGTCTGGCCGAAGACCCGCGCCGCCTATCCGCCGCTGCTGCGCTTTCGCGACTGGATCACCGGCGCGGCGAAGTCCGGCACCCGGCCGCCGCAGCGGCCGGGCGTCATCGAGACGGTCTAGCTCTGCAGTTCCATCGCCCGCGCCTGCTCGCGCAGCACGAACTTCTGCACCTTGCCCGTCGAGGTCTTCGGCAGCGCCCCGAAGATCACGGTGCGCGGCGCCTTGAAGTGCGGCATGTTCGCCCGGCATTAGGCGATGAGCTCGTCCTCGGTCACCGCCGCGCCGGCCTTCAGCATGACGAAGGCGCAGGGCGATTCACCCCAGCGCTCATGCGGCCGCGCCACCACCGCCGCCTCCATCACCTCCGGATGCTTGTAGAGAACGTCCTCGACCTCGATCGAGGAAATGTTCTCGCCGCCGGAAATGATGATGTCCTTGGACCGGTCCTTGATCTCGATATAGCCGTCGGGATGCATCACGCCGAGGTCGCCGGAGGCGAACCAGCCGTCCTTGAACGCTTCCTCGGTCGCCGAGGGGTTCTTCAGATAGCCCTTCATGACGTTGTTGCCGCGCATGAAGATCTCGCCGATCGTCGCCCCGTCGCTCGGCACCGGCTGGCGCGTCTGCGGATCGGCGATCATCAGGCCCTCGGCCGCGATGTTGCGCACCCCCTGCCGGGCCTTGAGGCGGGCCCGCTCGGCAAGGTCATGCGCGTCCCACTCTTCCTTCCAGGCGCAGTAGACGGCCGGGCCGTAGGTCTCGGTGAGGCCATAGCCATGCGTCACCTGGAAGCCGAGCGCCTCCATCTTCTGGATGATCGCCGCCGGCGGCGGCGCGCCGCCGGTCATCGCCTTGATGCCGTAGGGCAGGCCTTCCTTCATCTCGTCCGGCGCATGCACGAGCAGGGCGAGCACGACGCTCGCACCGCAGAAATGCGTCACCTGCTCCTGCTTCATCAGCCGGAAGATCGGCTCGTCGCGCACCGCCCTGAGGCACACCGCCGTGCCCGCCGTCGCCGCCAGCGTCCAGGGGAAGCACCAGCCATTGCAGTGGAACATCGGCAGCGTCCACAGATAGACCGGATGCATGTCCATGCCGAACAGCATGATGTTCGACATCGCGTTGAGATGCGCGCCGCGGTGATGATAGACGACGCCCTTCGGATTGCCGGTCGTGCCGGATGTGTAGTTGAGGCTGATGGCGTCCCATTCGCTCTCGGGCAGCGACCATTCGAAATCGGCATCGCCCGTCGCCAGGAACTCCTCATAGGTGAACTTGCCGATGCGCTTGCCGCCGGCATAGCTCGCATCCTCGATGTCGATGACGAGGATGCCGCGATTGCCGGTCATGTGCAGCGCCCGCTCGACGAGCTCGGAAAACTCCGGGTCGACCATCAGCACCTTGGTCTCGGCATGGGTCAGGATGAACGCGATCGCCTCGGCATCGAGCCGGGTGTTGATGGCGTTGAGCACACCCCCGGACATCGGCACGGAAAAATGCGCCTCGAAGATTTCCGGAATATTGGTCGCCATGATCGACACCGTGCTGCCGTGGCCGATGCCGTTCTTGCTGAGCGCGCTGGCGAACTGGCGGCAGCGGTCATAGGTCTGCGCCCAGGTCCGGCGCACCTCGCCATGCACCACCGCCGTGCGATCCGGATAGACCGCCGCCGTGCGCTCGATGAAGCTGAGCGGGCTGAGCGGCACGTAGTTGGCCGGATTTGCATCAAGCCCGATATCGTAGATGTTGTAGGTCATCTTCCCACTTCCCCGTTGCCAAAGGTCCAGCGCGAACCGCCGGTCAGACCGCTTCCAGCACCATCGCGATGCCCATGCCGCCGCCGATGCACTGCGTCGCCAGCGCCCGCTTTCCGCCTTCGCGGCGCAGCAGCGTCGCCGCCTTGCCGACGAGCCGCGCGCCGGTGGCGCCGAGCGGATGGCCGATCGCCAGCGCGCCGCCGTCGATGTTGAGCCTGTCCGCGTCGATGCCGAGCTCGCGCCGGCAGGCTTCCGACTGCGAGGCGAAGGCCTCGTTCATCTCGATGATGTCGATGTCGGCCATCGTCAGCCCGGCGCGGGCGAGCGCCTTGCGCGAGCTTTCGATCGGGCCGAGCCCCATCACCGCCGGGGCGCAGCCCGAAACGGCGTAGCTCGCCACCCGCGCCAGCGGCGCAAGGCCATGGCGGCTGGCGAAATCACCCGAACAGACGAGCACTGCCGTTGCCCCGTCGGTCATCGGCGAGGACGTGCCGGCCGTCACCGTGCCGTTCTCCATGAAGACCGTGCGCAGGCCGGCAAGGCTCTCGAGCGTCGTCTCGCGCGGACAGCCGTCGCGGTCGACCGTGACCCCGTCGACCTCGACCGGCGCGATCTCCGCATCGAGCCGCCCGGCTGCTTGCGCCGCAAGGGCGCGCCCCTGGCTGCGCACCGCAAACTCTTCCTGCTCCCGCCGGCTGATGCCGAAGGCGCTGGCGACATTCTCGGCCGTGATGCCCATGTTGGTGTAGTTCGTCGCCTCTTCCGCCGACCAGGCCGGCGGCGGCGACATGTTGAAGCCCATCATCGGCACCCGCGACATGCTCTCGACGCCGCCCGCGACGAACGCCTCGCCGGCATTGGTCGCCAGCATGCCGGCCGCCATCTGCACGGCCTGCATCGAGGACCCGCACCAGCGATTGACGGTGACGCCGCCGACGGTGACCGGCAGGCCGGCGCGCAGGCCGCACACCCGGCCGATGTTGAGGCCCTGCTCGCCCTCCGGGAAGGCGCAGCCCCAGATCACGTCCTCGATCGCCTCGCCCGGAACTCCGGTCCGCGCCAGCAGCGCCCGGATCGCGTGGGCACCGAGATCATCCGGCCGAAGGCCGGCGAATGCGCCCTTGCGGGCCGCCGTGAACGGCGTGCGGACATAGCCGGCAATGAAGGCTTCCTTGCTCATATCAAGCTCTCTGCTGGTTTGCTGAGGGTCGCCGGCAGGCCGTAAGAGGGTCGGGTCGGTCGCCGGCGACCCGCGCGTGGGCCGGCCGGCAGCCTCATTCGGTCCTGAGGCCGCCGGAGCCCGCGCTGCCTCACATGTTCGGATAGTTCGGACCGCCGCCGCCCTGCGGCGTTGCCCAGGTGATGTTCTGGCTCGGATCCTTGATGTCGCAGGTTTTGCAGTGGACACAGTTCTGCGCGTTGATGACGAAGCGCGGCTCGGCGCCGGCCTCGTCGAGCCCGAGGATCTCGTAGACGCCCGCCGGGCAATAGCGCTGCGCCGGCTCGGCAAAGTCCGGCAGGTTGACCTTCAGCGGCACGTCCGGGTCGGCAAGCCGCAGGTGGCAGGGCTGGCCTTCCTCGTGGTTCGTCGCCGAGAAGCTGACATTGGTCAGCCGGTCGAAGCTGAGCACGCCATCGGGGCGCGGATAGTCGATCGGCCGGTGATCCCTGGCCTTCTCGGTCGCCGCCGCGTCCGACTTGCCGTGCGAGACGGTGCCGAACGGCGAGACGCCGAACAGCGACTGCACCCACATGTCAATGCCGCCGAGCAGCATGCCGCCGATGAGCGGCCCGTATTTGGCATTGAGCGGCGCGACATTGCGCACCGGCTTCAGGTCGCGGCCGACCGGCCCGGACCGGAGCGCGGCGTCATAGTCGGCAAGCGTGTCCCCGAACCGCCCGGCCTTGATCGCCGCATGCGCCGCCTCGGCCGCCTGCCGGCCAGAATGCATGGCGTTGTGATTGCCCTTGATGCGCGGCAGGTTGACGAGCCCGGCCGAGCAGCCGACGAGCACGCCGCCCGGAAACGCCGTCTCCGGGATCGACTGGAACCCGCCCTTGGTCACCGCCCGCGCCCCGTAGGCGACGCGCTTGCCGCCCTCGAGCACCGCCGCGACGCGCGGATGGTGCTTGAAGCGCTGGAATTCCAGATAGGGATTGAGGTGCGGATTGCGGTAGCCGAGATCGACGATATAGCCGACGAACACCTGATTGTTGTCGATATGGTAGAGGAATGAGCCGCCGCCGCGCTTCCAGCCGAGCGGCCAGCCGACGCTGTGCGTCACCTCGCCCTCGTTGTGCACGTCCGGCCGGACGTCCCAGATCTCCTTGAAGCCGATGCCGAACTTCGGCACGTCGCAATTCCGGTCGAGGCCGTAGCGGGCGATGATCTCCTTGGCGAGCGAGCCGCGCGCGCCCTCGGCAATGATCACGTATTTGCCGAGCAGTTCCATGCCCGGCTCGTAGCCGTCGCCCGGCGTGCCGTCGGCATTCTTGCCGAACTCGCCGGCAACGACGCCGCGAACGCCGCCATCCTCGCCCAGGACGAGCTCGGAACAGGCCATGCCGGGGAAGATCTCGACGCCCATCGCCTCGGCTTCGCCCGCCAGCCAGCGGCAGACATTGCCCATCGAGACGATGTACTTGCCGTGATTGCTGAGCAGCCGCGGCATCACCCAGCCCGGCACCCGAAGCTGGCCGGCCGCGCCGAAGAGATAGAAATTGTCCTCCCGCACCGGCACCGTGATCGGCGCCCCGCGATCCCGCCAGTCGGGCAGGAGTGCGTCGAGCCCGCCGGGATCGAGCACGGCGCCGGAGAGGATGTGCGCCCCGACCTCCGAGCCTTTTTCCAGAACGACGACGGAAAGGTCCGGATCGAGCTGCTTGAGGCGGATCGCCGCGCTGAGGCCCGAGGGCCCGGCACCGACGATCACCACGTCATATTCGACCGCTTCACGCTGGGGCTGGCCGTCCATCACACCGTCGCTCCGAGATCGTCGGCCGAAAGCGCCAGGATGTCGGCAGCGCCGGTCGTCACCGCCAGCTTGAGGCCGTGCACCATCGGGAACACCTGGCCGCGATAGAACTCGGCGATCCGCAGCTTGGTCTTGAGGTGGGCCGCGTCCTCGCCATTGTTGAGCCGCCGCGCCGCCGCGACGGCGGCGTCCGCCATCGCCCAGGCGCCCATCGACACGCCGAAGAGCTCCAGCACGTTCGCCGCCGAGGCATGCGTCTCGGCGATGTTGTTGTGCGCCCGGGTGAGCAGCCATTCGGTCGCCGCCCCGATCGCCTCGATCGCCTCGCCGAGCATCTTCTTCTGCCCCGCCCAGTCGATGCCCTGGCCGGCGCCCTCGTCGATGGCGGCGAGCGAAGCCTGCATGTCGGCAACGAGTTCGGCTGCCGCCGCGCCGCCGTCGCGAATCAGCTTGCGGCCGACGAGATCGAGCGACTGGATGCCGGTCGTGCCCTCGTAGATCGTCGTGATCCGGGCGTCGCGCAGATGCTGCGCCGCGCCGGTCTCCTCGATGAAGCCCATGCCGCCATGCACCTGCACGCCGAGCGAGGCCGAGACGATGCCCGCCTCGGTCGACCAGCCCTTGACCACCGGGATCATCAGGTCGACGCGCCGCTGGTGACGGGCCCGCGTCTCCGCGTCGCTTGCCCGGCCGGCATGGTCGAGCGAGGCCGCCGCCCGGTAGGCAAGGACGCGCGCCGCCTGGGTACGCGCCTTGATCAGGCCGAGCATGCGCCGCACGTCCGGATGCTCGATGATGTTGACCGAGCCCTCGTGGCCGGGCGCACCGCCCTGCTTGCGATCGGCCGCGTAGGCGACCGCCGCCTGCCCGGCATGCTCGGCGATGCCGATGCCCTGCAGGCCGACGCCGAGCCGGGCGCTGTTCATCATCGCGAACATGTACTGCAGGCCCTTGTGCGGCTCGCCGACGAGGTAGCCGATGGCGCCGCCCTCGTCGCCGAAGACGAGCGTGCAGGTCGGGCTCGCATGAATGCCGAGCTTGTGCTCGATCGAGACACACTTCACGTCGTTGCGCACGCCGAGCGAGCCGTCGTCATTGACGAGGAACTTCGGCACGACGAACAGCGAGATGCCCTTCACGCCCGCCGGCGCGTCCGGCAGGCGGGCAAGGACGAGATGGACGATGTTCTCGGCCATGTCGTGCTCACCATAGGTGATGAAGATCTTCTGGCCGAAGACGCGATAGTGATCGCCCTCCGGCTCCGCCTTGGAACGGATCGCGGCAAGGTCGGAGCCCGCCTGCGGCTCGGTGAGGTTCATCGTGCCGGTCCACTCGCCGGTCACCAGCCGCGGCAGGAAGGTCTCCTTCAGCCCGTCGCTGGCATAATGCTCGACCGCCTCGATGGCGCCCTGCGTCAGCAGCGGGCAGAGCTGGAACGCCGTGTTGGCGCCGTTGAACATCTCCTGGATGCAGGCGTTGACCGCCGCCGGCAGGCCCATGCCGCCATAGTCGGGCGACGCGGTCGGGCTGTTCCAGCCCATCTCGACGAGATTGCCATAGGCCTCGGCCCAGCCGGCCGGCGTCGTCACCGCGCCATCGGCAAAGCCGAGCCCGGCCATGTCGCCGGCCCGGTTCAGCGGCGCCAGCACCTCGCCGGCGAACTTCGCCGCCTCCTCGAGGATCGCCGCGACCGTGTCCGGCGTTGCCTCCTCAAGGCCCGGCAGCGCCGCGATGTCGGCGAGGCCGCAAAGGTCCTCGAGCACGAACATCATGTCCTGCAGCGGAGCTTTGTACGTCATGATCCTGCCTCCTGAAGCAGCTCGAAGCATTTTGTGGAATGGCCGCGCGGCGCCTGCCGCCACGCATCGCCGAAAGGACGCCGCCTTGCGGCGGCCGCGATCAGAACGACCTGCGGATGAGCTCGCGCACTTCGCCGACGACACCGCGCCGGAAGGCGAGCACGCAGACGACGAAGATGATGCCGAGCACCACCGGCACCCAGGCGCTGAGCGGCCCCGAGGCGAGGTAGTTCTGCAGCGTGATGATGATGCCGGCGCCGACCGAGGGGCCGACGATCGTGCCAAGACCGCCGAGCAGCGTCATCAGCACCACCTCGCCCGACATGTGCCAGTGCGCGTCGGTCAGCGAGGCGAGCTGGAAGACCACCGTCTTCGTCGCCCCGGCAAGGCCGGCAAGGGTCGCCGACAGCGTGAAGGCAAGGAGCTTGTAGCGGTCGACGTCGTAGCCGAGCGAGATCGCCCGGTTCTCGTTGTCGCGGATGGCGCTCAGCACCTGGCCGAACGGCGAGTTCACCGCCCGGGCGACGATGCCGTAGCCGATGAGGAAGATCGCCAGCACGAAGTAGTACATCGACATGTTGTCGTTGAGGTCGATGAAGCCGAGCGCCGTGCCGCGCGGCACGCCCTGCAGGCCGTTCTCGCCGCCGGTGAAATCCGAGCTGATGAACAGGAAGTAGACCATCTGCGCCATCGCCAGGGTGATCATGGCGAAATAGATGCCCTGCCGGCGGATGGCGATCATGCCGATGAGGAAGCCGAGAATGCCGGCCGACGCCGCACCGACGAGGATGCCGAGCTCGGTCGGCAGGCCCCAGACCTTCAGCGCATGGCCGGCGACATAGGCCGCCCCGCCGAAGAACGCCGCATGGCCGAAGCTGAGCAGTCCGCCATAGCCGAGAATGAGGTTGAAGGCGCTGGCGAACAGGGCGAAGCACAGAAGCTTCATCAGGAACACCGGGTAGACCACGAACGGGACCACCAGGAGAAGGGCGAGGGCGACGATGTAGCCGATCGGGAGTTTCATCGAAGGGGCTCCTTAGTGGGTCTTCCCGAACAGGCCGGCGGGACGCAGCACCAGCACGATCGCCATGACGACGAAGATCACGGTCGAGGACGCTTCCGGCCAGAACACCTTGGTCAGGCCCTCGATGACGCCCATGCCGAGACCGGTCACGATGGCGCCCATGATCGAGCCCATGCCGCCGATGACGACGACCGCGAAGACGACGATGATGAGGTTGGAGCCCATCAGCGGGCTGACCTGGGTGATCGGCGCCGCCAGCACGCCGGCAAAGGCGGCAAGGCCGGTGCCGTAGCCATAGGCAAGCGTCGTCAGCAGCGGCACGTTCACGCCGAACGCCTGGAGAAGCTTCGGGTTCTCCGTGCCGGCGCGCAGATAGGAGCCGACCTTGGTGCGCTCGAACAGCACCCACGTCGCCACGCAGACCGCCAGCGCCGCGACAACCACCCAGCCGCGATACCAGGGCAGGAACATGAAGCCGAGATTGATGCCGCCCGAAAGCTCCGCCGGCGGCGGATAGGGCAGGCCCGACGAGCCGAACATCTTCACAAAGAGGCCTTCGATGACGAGGGCGAGGCCGAACGTCAGCAGCAGGCCGTAGAGATGGTCGACACCGGCAAGGCGGCGCAGCAGCAGCCGCTCAAGGACGATGCCGAAGGCACCGACGATGATCGGCGCGAGCACGAGCGATCCCCAGTAGCTGATGCCGAGATAGCGCGTCAGGCCAAGGGTCGCGAACGCCCCCAGCATGTACAGCGCGCCATGGGCGAAATTGACGATGTTCAACAAGCCGAAGATGACGGCGAGCCCGAGGGACAGGACGGCATAGAAGGCGCCGTTGATCAGGCCGATCAACAACTGGCCGAACAGTACCTGGGGCGGGAAACCCAAGAGATCCGCGAACATATCAGCTCCATCCCGATAGCGCTGGTTCAGGAAACCGCCGGGCGCGGCCTCGCGCCCGGCGATCATGCGCGACTTACTTCGTCGGGCAGGTGCTCTCCGAGAGCGGGCCGAACGCCTCTTCGCCCGGAATGGTGCGGACGATCTTGAGGTAGTCCCACGGCGCCTTGGAATCGGCCGGAGCCTTCACCTTGGCCAGGTACATGTCGTGCACCATGCGGCCGTCGGTGCGCAGCGTGCCGTTCTTGGCGAACATGTCGTTGACCGGGGTCTCGCGCATCTTCGCCAGCACGGTCGCGGTGTCGTCCGAACCGGTCGCCTCGATCGCCTTGAGGTAATGGCGGACCGCCGAGTAGGTGCCGGCCTGGACGCCCGTCGGCATCTTGCCGGTCTTCTCGTAGAAGCGCTTCGACCACTCGCGGGTCTCGTCGTTGAGATCCCAGTAGAAGCTGACGGTCATCTCGAGGCCCTGTGCGACCTCGAGGCCGAGGGCGTTGACGTCGGACAGGAAGACGAGCAGGCCGGCAACGGTCTGGCCGCCGGCATTGATGCCGAACTCATGCGCCGCCTTGATGGCGTTGATGGTGTCGCCGCCGGCATTGGCAAGGCCGATGACCTTGGCGCCCGAGGCCTGGGCCTGCAGGATGAAGGACGAGAAGTCGGAAGCCGGGAACGGATGCTTGGACGCACCGAGCACCTTGCCGCCCTCGGCCTCGACCACCTTGGTGACGTCGCGCTGCAGCGCCTCGCCGAAGGCATAGTCGGCGGTCAGGAAGTACCAGCTGTCGCCGCCTTCCTTGACGATCGCCGAACCGGTGCCGACCGCCAGCGCGCGGGTGTTGTAGGTCCAGTGCAGGCCGGTCGGGATGCAGGCGTCGTTGGTCAGCGGCGAGGACGCCGCGCCGGACACGAGCGCGATCTTGTTCTGCTGCTTGGCGACCTCGAAGACGGCGAGGGCGACGGACGTCGTCACCAGCTCGGCAAAGGCGTCGACCTGCTCGGTGTCGCCCCACTCGCGCGCCTTGTTGGCGGCGATGTCGGCCTTGTTCTGGTGGTCGGCGGTGATGAGCTCGATCGGCGCGCCGGCGACCTTGCCGCCGAACTCGTCGATCGCCATCTGCGCGGCGACAACGGTGCCCTGGCCGGCCACGTCCGAATAGGTCGCGGACATGTCGCTGAGCAGGCCGATCTTCACCTTGCCGTCGCTGATCTCGGCCGAAGCCGCGCCCGTCATGAGCGCCAGCGCCGAGGCGCCCGCCAGCAGGGTCTTGTAGAACGTCATGGGATTCCTCCGGAAATGTTGTTCAGACGCTGAGGTATTCATCGAAGACGTGCTGCTTTTCCTCGAGCTCGCTTTCGTGAATGGTTGCCACGATGTGACCGTGATCCATGATGAAGTGCCGGTCGGCGAGCGGCGCTGCGAAGCGGAAGTTCTGCTCGACCAGCAGCACCGTGTAGCCGCGCCGCTTCAGCTCGATCAGCACCTCGCCGAGCTTGTCGACGATGACCGGCGCGAGGCCTTCCGTGATTTCGTCGAGCAGCAGCACGTTGGCGCCGGTGCGCAGGATGCGGGCCATGGCCAGCATCTGCTGCTCGCCGCCCGAAAGGCGCGTGCCCTGGCTGCGCCGGCGCTCGGCAAGGTTCGGGAACATCTCGTAGAGTTCCTCGACCGACATGCCACCCTCCGCCACCTTCGGCGGCAGCATCAGGTTTTCCTCGACGCTGAGGCTGGCGAAGATGCCGCGCTCTTCCGGGCAGTAGCCGACGCCGAGATGGGCGATCGTGTGCGGCGCGGCGTGGATGATCTCCTCGCCCTTCAGCACGATCGAGCCGGTGCGGTGGCCGATAAGCCCCATGATGGCGCGCAGCGTCGTCGTCCGGCCCGAGCCGTTGCGGCCGAGCAGCGTGACGAGCTCGCCCTGGTAGATGCAAAGGTCGATGCCGTGCAGCGCGTGGCTCTCGCCATAGAAGGCGTGCAGGTCCTGGATGCGGATTTCCTCGATCGCTTCCGACCGGTGCTGTCCGCCAAGGTCGTGGTTCTCGCTGGCGTAGTTCATCCCGCTTTCCCCATGTAGGCTTCCTTGACGCGCGGATCGTTCGACACCTGGCGATAGTCGCCCTCGGTCAGGACCCGGCCGCGCTGCAGCACCGTGATCGTGTGGCAAAGCGTGGAGACGACGCCGAGATTGTGCTCGACCATCAGCACGGTGCGGTTTTCCGCGACCCGCCGGATGAGCTCGGTGACGAGCTCGACGTCCTCGCGGCCCATGCCCTGGGTCGGCTCGTCGAGCAGCATCATTTCCGGGTCCATGGCGAGCGTCGTGGCGATCTCGAGCGCCCGCTTGCGGCCATAGGGCATGTCGCCGACGACCGAGTCGGAAAAGCGCTCCAGCCCGACCATGTGCAGAAGTTCGTCGGCCCGCTCGTTCAGGCGGTTGAGCGAACTCACCGGGCGCCAGAAATGGAACGACGTGCCGAGCTTGCGCTGCAGCGCGACGCGCACGTTTTCCCGCGCCGTCATGTGCGGGAACACCGCCGAGATCTGGAACGACCGGATGACGCCCATGCGGGCGATCTCGGCCGGCTTGGCGAAGGTGATGTCGCGACCGTTGAACCGGATCTTGCCGCGCGTCGGCGTCAGGAACTTGGTCAGCAGGTTGAAGACCGTCGTCTTGCCGGCGCCGTTCGGGCCGATCAGGGCATGGATCTCATGCCGCCGGATCTTCAGGTTGACCTCGTCCACCGCCGTGAAGCCGCGGAATTCCTTGGTCAGGTCCTCGGTCTCGAGGATATAGGGATTGCTTTGGCTCATCCGTCTCGCACCCGAAAAAAGAGTCGGGGAGAGCACGGCCGTCGGTCGCGGCCCTCCCCTTCAGTTGCCCCTGGGAGGTTTCAGGCGTCGGTTGTGAGTCCGCGGGCTCGGTCCCTCAGGACAAATTTCTGGACCTTGCCCGTCGAAGTTTTCGGCAGCTCGCCGAAAACCACGGTCTTTGGTGCCTTGAAGTGCGCCATGTTCTGGCGGCAGAAGGCGATGATCTCCGCCGCCGTCGTTTCATGGCCGCCCTTCAGCTCGACGAAGGCGCAGGGCGTCTCGCCCCACTTTTCGTCCGGTCGCGCCACAACAGCCGCAACCAGCACCGCAGGATGCTTGTAGAGAACGTCCTCGACCTCGACCGAGGAGATGTTCTCGCCGCCGGAAATGATGATGTCCTTGGACCGGTCCTTGATCTCGATGTAGCCATCGGGATGCATCACGCCGAGGTCGCCGGAAGCGAACCAGCCGCCCTTGAACGATTTGTCCGTTGCCGACGGGTTCTTCAGGTAGCCCTTCATGACGTTGTTGCCGCGCATGAAGATCTCGCCAATAGACTTGCCGTCGCCGGCAACCGGCTCGAGCGTCGTCGGGTCGGCAACCATCAGCCCGGCCAGGGCGACGTTCTTGACGCCCTGGCGCGCCTTCAGCCGCGCCCGCGCCTCGGCCGTCTCGCCGTCCCAGACATCCTTCCAGGCGCACACCACCGACGGGCCATAGGTCTCGGTCAGCCCGTAGACATGGGTGACCTCGACGCCCATCGCCTCCATCGCCGCGATGACGGCGGCCGGCGGCGAGGCGCCGGCGGTCATCACCTTGACCTTGTGCGAGAAGTCCTTGAGCGCGTCCGGCGCGTTCGCCAACATGCTGAGCACGATCGGCGCACCGCAGAAATGGGTGACCTTTTCCTCGCGGATGAGCTGGTAGATCGGCTCGGCCCGCACCGACCTGAGACAGACGCAGACGCCGGCATTGGCCGCAATGGTCCAGGGAAAGCACCAGCCATTGCAGTGGAACATCGGCAGCGTCCAGAGATAGCGCGAATGATGCGCCATGCCCCAGGTGACGACGTTCGACAGCGCGTTCAGCGCCGCGCCGCGATGGTGATAGACGACGCCCTTCGGGTCGCCCGTCGTGCCGGACGTGTAGTTGAGGCTGATCGCCTCCCACTCGTTCTCCGGCAACGCATAGCGGAATGCCGGATCGCCGGCCTCGATCAGCGCGTCATAGGTGACGTGGCCGATCCGCTGGCCGCCGGCAAAGCTCGGATCCTCGATGTCGATGACGAGGATGTCGCGCCGCCCGGTCATCCGCAGCGCCCGTTCGGCGACCTCGCTGAACTCCGGATCGACGATGAATGCCTTGGCCTCGGCGTGATTGAGGATGAAGGCGACCGCCTCGGCGTCGAGCCGCGTGTTGATCGCATTGAGCACGGCGCCGGCCATCGGCACGCCGAAATGCGCCTCGAACATCTCCGGAATGTTGGCAGCGATGATCGACACGGTGTCGCCGCGGCCGATGCCGCGTCCGGCAAGGCCGCTGGCCAGCCGCACCATCCGCTCGTAGGTCTCGCCCCAGTTGCGGCGCACCTCGCCATGGATGACGGCGGGAAGCTCGGGATAGATGGAAGCCGTGCGCTCGGCGAAGGAGATTGGCGACAGGGCGACATAGTTCGCCGGATTGGCGTCAAGGCCAGTGTCGTAAATGCCATGCCTGGCGGTCATGCTTTCCTCCCAAACAGTCTGTTTTCCGGGTTTCTGCGCCCCGGTTTTTGTTGGGAAGAAACAAGCGCATCGCGATGTTGCCCAATTTCGCGGGAAATGTATCGAATTGTGACAAGCTCGCTTTGCGCTTGGGTTTTCGCCGCATCTGGTCAATCCTGCCGCCGTTCGGCATGGCAAACGCGGGTAAAGTCTCGGTGGCGACCAGCATCCCCCGGGTCGGGAACGCGACCCACGTCCTTGAGGGTCTCGAGCATCTCGATCAGGGCATCACGATCTTCGACGAGAACCTGAAGCTCATCGCCTGGAACACCAAGTTCCTGGAGATGTACGGCTATCCGGAGAGCCTTGCCTTCGTCGGCGCCGATTTTTCCAGCTTCATCGAATTCAACGCCCGCATGGGCGAATATGGCGAGGGCGACGTCGACGAGCTCGTTGGCGAGCGCGTGCGCATCGCCCGCAAGTTCCTGAAGCACCGCTTCGAGCGCACGCGGCGCGACGGCTCGACCATCGAGGTCGTCGGCAGTCCGCTGCCGAACGGCGGCTTCGTGACGACCTATACCGACATTTCCGAGAGCACCCGCCAGCGCCAGGCGCTGCAGCGCTCGATCGAGCAGAAGACCGAGCAGATGCTGCTGAGCGAGGAGCGCCTGCGGCTCATCGCCGACGAGGTTCCGGCCGGCATCGCCCATATCGACCGGGAAATGAACATCCTCTACGCCAACAAGCGTTTCGCCGGCGCCTACCTGAAGACCCCGGCCGAGATCATCGGCCTCAACGCCGCCGAAATCCTGCCGGCCCGCACGCTCGATGAATCCTCGCGCTTCTTCGAGCAGTCCCGGCGCGGCGTTCAGGTCGATTTCGAGATGCGCATCGAGCTGCCCGGCGGCCGCTTCAAGGACGTGCGCACCCTGCTGCGGCCGGAAAAGCCGTCCTTCGGCACCATCATGGGCTTCTACCTCATCTCCATCGACGTGACCCGGCGCAAGTCGACCATGTCGGCCCTGATGCGGGCCCAGAAGATGGACGCCCTCGGCCGCATGGCGAGCGGCATCTCGCACGATTTCAACAATCTGCTGACCATCATCCTCGGCAACCTCGTGCCGCTCTCCGAGCAGCTCGGCGACCAGACCCTTGTCGAGGAATTCCTCGTTCCCTCGATTTCGGCGGCGCGGCGCGGCTCGTCACTGACCAAGCGCCTGCTCACCCTTGCCCGGCGCGAGCAGTTCGACCCCGTACCGACCGAAATCGGCGAGGCGGTCGAGGAAATCTGCAAGCTCCTCAGCGCCTCGGTGCCCGACGGCCTCGAGATCGTCCAGGTCCAGGATGCCGACCTGCCGAATGCCGTCGTCGACCGCGCCCAGCTCGAGATGGCGTTGCTCAATCTTGCCCTCAACGCCCGCGACGCGACCGGCGGCACCGGCACCATCACCATCGAATGCACGCCCTATTCGCTGACCGTCGAGGAAGCCGAGATGTTCCGCATCCCGCTCGGCGACTATGTCCGCATCCGCTTCTCCGACAATGGCTGCGGCATGTCGCCGGACCATGCCGAGCGCATCTTCGAGCCGTTCTTCACCTCGAAGGTCGCCGGTTCCGGCTCCGGCCTCGGCCTGTCGATGGTCTACGGCTTCGTCCAGCAGTCGAATGGCGCCATCTGCGTCGAAAGCGCCGTCGGCAAGGGCGCGACCTTCACCATCCTGCTGCCGAGCGTTGCCTTGTCCGCCGACGCCGGCGCGATGCTGCACGACTTCAGCCTGCCGGATTTCGACGAGGCGCCCGCTGCCGGGCCGGAACCGGCGCTGGCCACCGAGGCCGGCTCGCGCATCGTCCTGCTGGTCGAGGACGACCCGGACGTGCGCCGCACCATCCGCCGCAAGATCGCCAGCATCGGCTATCCGCTCGTCGAGGCGGGCGATGCCGACGAGGCGATCAACCTGCTCGACCAGGTCCGCGATATCGGCATCGTCATTTCCGACATCGACATGCCCGGCGAGCGCAACGGCATCGACCTTGCCCGTCACGTCCGCGCCAGTTTCCCGGCCATTCAGGTCGTGCTGATGAGCGGCAAGCCGAACGGCCTGCGCGATGCATCGCCGCTGCCGGACGTGCCGTTCCTCAGAAAACCCTTCGGCGCCGAGCAGCTTGAAGCGGCGCTTGGCGCCTGCGCACCCCTTACCGCCCGCCAGGCGGCCGGTGGCGAACGATGAAGACCCTGATTTACCTGCTCGAAGACGACCCGGACATATCCCGGCTCATCGCCCGCGCCCTTGGCCAGCACGGTTTCGACGTACTGGCGATGCGCAACATCGCCGAGTTCAAGCGCGAGGTGCAGCGCCGCATCCCCGAGCTTTGCCTCATCGACCTCAGCCTGCCCGATGGCGACGGCCTCAGCGCCATCCAGTACGACGCCCTGCCGACCACCGTGCCGCGCGTCGTCGTCACCGGCCGGGGCAATCTCACCGATCGCATCGTCGGCCTCGAGATCGGCGCCGACGACTACATCGTCAAGCCGTTCGAGCCGCGCGAACTCGTCGCCCGGGTCCGGGCTGTCCTGCGCCGCAGCCGCATCACCTCCGAGAGCGCCGGCAAGTCGCAGGCAAAGACCGTTCGCTTCGGCGACTGGACCGCCGACTTCGACGCCTGCACCCTGCATCACGCCGACGGCAGCACCGTCAAGCTGAGTTCGGCCGAATCGAGCCTGCTGGCCGCGATGGTCCGCTCGGCCGGCCGCGTCCTCAGCCGCAGCCAGCTTCTCGACGCCACCACCGGCCGCGCCGACGAGCCCTTCGACCGCTCGATGGACGCCCGCATCAGCCGGCTGCGCCGCAAGCTGCGCGACGACCCCCGCTCGCCGCAGATCATCCGTACCGTCTACGGCGCCGGCTACCTGTTCTCGCTGAAGGTCGAGGAATAGCCGTACCCCGAACCCGCAAGGGCTCGCCAAGCGCAACTGCGCGCCGGCCGTATGGCCGCCCTCGCGGGCGCATGTGACCCATCACACGAACCTCCGGCGCTGGCAGCGCGATCCCCATGCGCGACGAATCACAAGGCGAGAGGCACAAGCCCTGGCCGCGCAACGGCCCCGTTGCCTGCCGTCGGTGACGCACCTGTCGATAACTCTGTCGCAGCCATCAGGCTTTTCGATTTCGCCATCGCTGGCGGCTGGTACCATGGCCTGCAGCAAGCGCGCCGAGCTTGTAATCGGCGAACATTTGATCGCTCTCAGCGAACCAGACAATCCGCACGATGCCAACGCCATCGCGCACGAGCGATGGACTGACTCGGCTACATCCCGCGCTACGACGCACCAATCGCCCGGCTTCGCTGACGGTGCGATGTCGGTGAACGCCGGCACCCTCACTTGCGCGCGACGAGACATTCCGACGATCTGGTGTTTACCGGTCATGTCCGGCGATCCGCTCCTGCGCCTGACGCTGCTGAGATATAGCGCCGTGCCATCACAGGCGTGAGCGATGCAGATGATCGCGAGCCAGTGAAATCACCGAACCCGCAAGGTTCGCAAGCGCGACTGCGCGCCGGCCACATGGCCGCCCTCGCGGAGATCAGGCGGCGAATTGATCGTGAGCGGCAAGAGACCAGTTCGCAAGCGCGACCGCGCGCGGCCGTATGGCCGCCCTCGCGGAGATCATGAGCGAAGCGAATTGATCGTGAGCGGCAAGAAGACCAGTTCGCAAGCGCGACTGCGCGCCGGCCGTATGGCCGCCCTCGCGGAGATCATGAGCGAAGCGAATTGATCGTGAGCGGATTTAATTGGTGGAGCCGAGGGGAATCGAACCCCTGACCTCTGCAGTGCGATTGCAGCGCTCTCCCATCTGAGCTACGGCCCCGCTCTTGGGATGGGCGCGGTTTTAGGGTGCGGGGGGCGCCCCTGTCAAGCGCGACCTGCAGGACCGGCACCGCCACCGCCCCGTTTTCCCGCGCCGCGCCTGCCGGCGGGCGCAGGCCGTTGCCGCCAGCTCCCGCCAGTCCCTGCCGAAGGCCCTCGCAAGTTCTTGCCGACGGCTGTTGTGCAGCGCCGCAAGCTCCCGCCGGAACTGTCATTTTCCTGTGACTGGAATCGGGTTCATGGACGTTGAGTAGATCGACCGGAGCGACCCGACCCGTGACCGACGCTTCCAATCCGCGCCATGTCCGCGCGGTATTCCTGTCCGATATCCACCTTGGCACGCGCGGCTGCCAGGCCGACCTGCTGCTCGATTTCCTGCGCCATCACGAGGCTGACATCGTCTACCTCGTCGGCGACATCATCGACGGCTGGCGCCTGAAGCGGAGCTGGTACTGGCCGCAGAGCCACAACGACGTCGTCCAGAAAATCCTGCGCAAGGGCCGCAAGGGCGCCGACATCATCTACGTGCCCGGCAACCATGACGAATTCCTGCGCGAATATGTCGACAGCACTTTCGGCAACATCACCATCGTCGATCGCGCCCTGCATGAAGGCGCCGACGGCCGCCGCTATCTGGTGCTGCATGGCGACCAGTTCGACATCGTCGTGCGCCATGCCAGGTTCCTCGCCCTGCTCGGCGACTGGGCCTACGATTTCGCCCTGTGGACCAACACTTATTTCAATATGGTCCGCCGCCGCCTCGGCTTTCCCTACTGGTCGCTGTCGGCCTGGGCCAAGCTCAAGGTCAAGAATGCCGTCAACTTCATCGGCAATTTCGAACGCATCGTCGCCGAGGAAGCCCGCGAGGCCGGCACCGACGGCGTCATCTGCGGCCACATCCACCATGCCGTCATTCACGACGAGCACGGCGTGCGCTACATGAACACCGGCGACTGGGTGGAAAGCTGCACGGCCATCATCGAGACCCATGACGGCCGCTTCGAGATCATCCGCTGGACCGAAAAGGTCGAGACCGTCACCGGCCACGAGGCGGCAAGACCGCGAGCCCTGTCCGCCGCATGAGGATCGCACTCGTTTCCGACGCCTGGGCGCCGCAGGTCAACGGTGTCGTGCGCACGCTCGAGCGGCTCTGCGAGGAACTGCCGAAGCTTGGCGTCGACGTCGTACCGCTGACCCCGGCCGAATTCCGCACCATGCCCTGCCCGACCTATCCGGAGATCGCCCTGTCGCTCGCCCGGCCGGCGACGATCGCCAGACGGCTCGATGCGATCGCCCCGGACCATGTGCACATCGCCACCGAGGGTCCGCTCGGCTTCCTTGCCCGTCGCTGGGCGATCCGCAACAACCACCGCTTCACGACGAGCTTCCACACCCGCTTCCCGGAATATCTCGCCGCCCGCTTTCCCGTGCCCGAGCGCCTGACTTACGCGGTGCTGCGCCGTTTCCACAACGCCGCTGCCGGCTGCATGGTGTCGACGAAGAGCTTTGCCGACGAATTGGCCGCCCGCGGCTTCCTGCATCTGATGCCCTGGTCGCGCGGCGTCGACATCGACCTCTTCCGGCCGCGGCCGGAGCTTGAGCGCACCCTGCCGGGTCCGGTCTTCCTCTATGTCGGCCGTGTCGCGGTGGAAAAGAATATCGAGGCTTTTCTGGCACTTGACCTTCCCGGAACAAAGCTCGTGGTCGGCGACGGCCCGGCCCGCAACGAGCTCGAGACACGCTATCCGGACGTCATATTTGCCGGCAAAAAGGAAGGTGAGGAACTCGCGAGGCTATACGCCTCGGCCGATGTCTTCGTCTTCCCGAGCCTCACCGACACGTTCGGCATCGTCCTGCTCGAGGCCCTCGCCTCGGGTCTTCCGATCGCCGCCTATCCGGTGACCGGGCCCATCGATGTCGTCGGGGATACCGGCACCGGCGTCCTCGACGCCGATCTTCGCAAGGCCGCCCTTGCCGCGCTCGACATTTCCGGCGCGCACTGCCGCGCCCATGCCAGCGGCTACACCTGGGCGGCCAGCGCCCGCGCCTTCCTCGACAACGCCGTCATCGCCCACAATGGCGAGAACCTTGCAGCGAAACTTGGCTAGCGCACTTCCAGGAAAGCGGCAGCGCTCCAGGATCCTGGCTCAGGCAAGCCCGCCGGCCGTCTCGATGAACTTCACCACCTCGGCAACGCCGACGCCGTTGCGGATGCTGGCAAAGACATAGGGCCGCTCGCCGCGCATCCGTTGCGTGTCGGCTTCCATCACCGCGAGCGAGGCGCCGACCATCGGCGCAAGGTCGGTCTTGTTGACGACGAGGAAATCCGACCGGGTGATGCCCGGCCCGCCCTTGCGCGGAATTTTCTCGCCGCCGGCAACATCGATGACATAGATCGTCAGGTCGACCAGCTCCGGCGAGAACGTCGCCGCGAGATTGTCGCCGCCCGATTCGACCAGCACGATGTCGAGGTCGGGAAACCGCGCCCGCATGTCGGCGATCGCGGCAAGGTTGATCGAGGCATCCTCGCGGATCGCCGTATGCGGACAGCCGCCGGTCTCGACGCCCATGATCCGCTCTTCCGGCAACGCTCCGGCCCGGTTGAGAATGAGCGCGTCTTCCTTCGTGTAGATGTCGTTGGTGATCGCGCAGATGTCGTAGCGGTCGCGGAAATCCTTGCACAGCGCCTCCATCAGCGCCGTCTTGCCGGAGCCGACCGGTCCGCCGATGCCAACCTTGAGCGGGCCGTTCTGTGATTTCGTCATGAGCGGAAAAGCCTCGTGTACTGGGTTTCGTGACGCATCGACGCGATGTCGGAAAGCACCGTCGCGCCGCCGAGGTCGTCGGGCCCGAGCCCGGCGCTGGCGGCGACAACGGTACCGATCGTCTCCTCGAGCGCGGCGAGCGTCGCGATGCCGGCGCTCTGGCCGAGCGGCACGAGCCGCACCCCGGCCGAGACGAGATTGGCGGCAAAGCCGTGCAGGTAGGCGGCAAGCCCGGCCTCGACCGATATCGCCGATTCGGCAGTCGCCACCGCGACCGCCACCGGATAGGCAATCTGCCCGGAAAAGCGCTCACCGAGTCCGGCAAGCTGCGGCGCCGGAAAGGCCGTGGCCGTGGCCGCAAGGAAAGCCCGCCCCTGCGCCATCGTCTCGAGCCGGCGTTCCGCCGTCGGCTGAAAGGCGGCGGCCAGCCCGGCGATGTCGTCGAGCCCGCCGCCGTCGCCCTCCCGGGTCGCCGCATGCGCCGCCCGGAAGAGGATCGCATCCGCCCGCCCGGCACCATGCAGGAGCACGCCCTGCAGCCAGGAAAGCAGCGTCGCCCCGTCGCTGATTGTCCCCTCCTCGACCGCCCATTCAAGCCCATGGCTGTAGGTATAGGCGCCGACCGGATAGGACGGCGACAGCCAGGTCATCAGCCGAAAGAGGGCGGCCGCGTCGATCATCGCATTCAGTCGTGGTGGTGGTGGCCGGGATGGGAATGGCCATGATGGTGGTGATGATCATGCCCATGATCATGCCCATGATCATGCCCGTGCGCGTGACCATGCTCATGGCCATGCGCATAGGCGCCGCCTTCCGGATCGAACGGCGCCTCGATCTCGCTGACCGTCCCGCCAAGGCCGACGAGCATGTCGGCGAGCACATGGTCATAGCCGATCAGCAGCCGGTCGGCGTCGATTGCCGTCGCGACGTGCCGGTTGCCGAGATGCCAGGCAAGGCGCAGCAGGTGATGGCCATCCCGCGCCCGCACCTCGATCAGCCGCTCGGCTGCCGCGCGCACGAGAACGGCACTGCCGTCGTCGAGCAGCAGCAGGTCGCCGTCGTGCAGCACCTGCGCCTCGGCGAGATCGAGCAGGAAGTCCGTGCCCTTCTCGCCGGTCATGCGCATCCGCCGCCGGTGCCGGTCGTCCCGCGCAAGAATGACCGTATCGGCCGCCGCGATGTCGCCGCCGCCGGAAAGAACCGCTGTCGCCCGCCGCATCGCCACCCCTTCAGAACAGGAAATAGCGCTGCGCCATCGGCAGGATCTTTGCCGGCTCGCAGGTCAGCAGCACGCCGTCGGCCCGGACTTCATAGGTTTCCGGATCGACCGAGATCGACGGTGTCGCATCGTTGAGCAGCATCGAGGCCTTGGAGATGTCGCGGGTGTTGCGCACCGCGATGAGCTGCTTGGCAACGCCGAGCCGCCCGGCAAGGCCGGCATCGATCGCCGCCTGCGACACGAAGGTCACCGTCGAGGAGGCAATCGCCCGCCCGAAGGCCGCGAACATCGGCCGGTAGTGCACCGGCTGCGGCGTCGGGATCGAGGCGTTCGGATCGCCCATCGGCGCGGCCGCGATCGATCCGCCGGTCAGCACCAGATCCGGCTTCACCCCGAAGAAGGCCGGCGACCAGACGACGAGATCGGCCCGCTTGCCGACCTCGACCGAGCCGATCTCGTGGCCGATGCCGTGGGCTATCGCCGGATTGATGGTGTACTTGGCGATATAGCGGCGCACCCGGAAATTGTCGTTGTCGCCGCGCTCCTCGGCAAGCGCACCACGCTGCCGCTTCATCTTGTCCGCCGTCTGCCAGGTGCGGATGATCACCTCGCCGACCCGGCCCATCGCCTGGCTGTCGGAGGAGATGATCGAGAACGCCCCCATGTCGTGCAGGATGTCCTCGGCCGCGATCGTCTCGCGCCGGATCCGGCTTTCGGCGAAGGCGACGTCCTCGGGAATGCCGGCGTCGAGATGATGGCAGACCATCAGCATGTCGAGGTGTTCCTCGATCGTGTTGACGGTGTAGGGCCGCGTCGGATTGGTCGAGGACGGAATGACGTTCGGCAGGCCGCAGACCCGGATGATGTCCGGCGCATGGCCGCCGCCCGCCCCTTCCGTGTGGAAGGCGTGGATCGTGCGTCCCTTGAAGGCGGCGATGGTGTCCTCGACGAAGCCGGATTCGTTCAGCGTGTCGGTGTGGATCATCACCTGCACGTCGAGATCGTCGGCAACCGACAGGCAGCAGTCGATCGCCGCCGGCGTCGTGCCCCAGTCCTCGTGCAGCTTCAGCGCCGCCGCCCCCGCCATCACCTGCTCGATGAGGCCCTGCGGCCGCGAGGCGTTGCCCTTGCCGGCGAAGGCAAGGTTCATCGGCAGCCCGTCCGCCGCCTCGATCATCCGCGCCATGTGCCAGGGGCCGGGCGTGCAGGTGGTGGCGTTGGTGCCGGTCGCCGGGCCGGTGCCGCCGCCGAGCATCGTGGTGACGCCCGAGTGCAGCGCCTCGTCGACCTGCTGCGGACAGATGAAATGGATATGCGCGTCGAAGCCGCCGGCCGTGACGATCTTGCCCTCGCCGGCGATCGCCTCGGTCCCGGGCCCGACGATGATCGTCACGCCCGGCTGCACATCCGGATTGCCGGCCTTGCCGATGCCGGCGATCCGGCCGTCGCGGATGCCGATATCGGCCTTGTAGATGCCGGCATGGTCGATGACGAGGGCATTGGTGATGACCGTGTCGACGGCGCCCTCGGCGCGCGTCGCCTGCGACTGGCCCATGCCGTCGCGAATGACCTTGCCGCCGCCGAACTTCACCTCCTCGCCATAGGTGGTGAAGTCCTTCTCGACCTCGACGAAGAGCTCGGTGTCGGCAAGCCGTACCTTGTCGCCGACCGTCGGGCCGAACATGTCGGCATAGGCGGCGCGCGAAATCCTGAAAGCCATCAGTCGAGCCCTCCCATCACCGAGCCGCGAAAGCCGTAGACCTTGCGCGCGCCGGAGAACGGCACCAGCCGCACCTCGCGCGCCTGGCCCGGCTCGAAGCGCACCGCCGTGCCGGCGGCGATGTCGAGGCGCATGCCGCGCGCCTTTTCCCGCTCGAACGACAGCGCGCTGTTCGTCTCGAAGAAATGATAATGGCTGCCGACCTGGATCGGCCGGTCACCGGTATTGGCGACCTTCAGCGTCACCGTCGGCTGGCCGGCGTTGAGTTCCAGCTCGCCCGCGGCCGCGATGATTTCACCGGGGATCATCGTTGTCTCCCTCGGCGCGGCGGCTGCGGCGAAGGCCGAGGAGGAAGGCGCCGGCCATGGCCGCGATCAGCAGCACAGCCCCGGCAAGACCCCAGTCGACATGCGGATGGGCGTGCGCGACGAAGGTCTCGTGCGCCGCTGCCGGCATCGTCGTCAGTGCGAGCATGGCAAGGGTTCTCAGGAACATCGCATTTCCCTCCCGGTTCAACGGATCGGATGGTGGACGGTCACCAGCTTGGTGCCGTCCGGAAAAGTGGCCTCGACCTGGACGTCGTGGATCATCTCGGCGATCCCCTCCATCACCTGGTCGCGGGAAACGACATGGGCGCCGGCCTCCATCAGCTCGGCGACCGGCCGCCCGTCGCGGGCGCCCTCCATGACGAAATCGGAAATGAGCGCGATCGCCTCCGGATGGTTCAGCTTGACGCCGCGCTCCAGCCGCCGGCGCGCGACGATCGCTGCCATGGCGATCAAGAGCTTGTCCTTTTCGCGCTGGGTAAGGTTCATTTCGTTCTCCCGATCAGCAGAACCAGACGCGCGGCAACGGCCGGCCGCGCAGCAATGTGAGTAGCCCGATAAGATCGCCGTTGAGCGCCTCCCCGTTCGGCGCCGCCAGCCGGACCACCAGCACCTCGCCGACGAGGCTGGCGCCGGCCGGGCCGCTCGATCCGGCAAGATGGTCGCGTACCGGCTTGAGAGCCGCCGCCGCGTCCGGCGCTGCCAGCATGACCGTCGCCGTTGCCCGGTATGGGCCGAGCAGCGCCGGCCCGGAAAGCGCCTCGGCCGCCGCGCCCTCGATCGAAAAGCCGTCGGCAAGGATGAGCCGGCCCTCGCGCCGGACCCGCCAGCTATCCAGCACCCGCGCCGTCTCCAGCCGCTCGCCCATCGCCTCGCGGCCGAGAACGAGGCTCTCGACGGCAAGCAGCCGGGCCGAACCGGAAAGCGCGACATTGGTCCGCCGGCAAAGCGCCGAGCGGTCAAAGAGAATCGTCGGCTGCGGCAGCCAGTCGAGCCGCCCGCCATCGCCGACGGCGAGATCGGTGGTGACCACCGCCGTGCCGCTCGATGCCTTGTAGATCTTCTCGCAGGCCTGTCCCGCAACGCTCGCCGATGCCCCGGCCGCGACATCGACCTCGACCGCGAAGACGTCGCCGCCGGTCAGACCGCCCGCCGTGTTGATGACGACCGCCTCGAAGGCTCGCCCGTCCTCGCGCGGCAGCCGGATCTTGGCCGCGCCCTCCTGGTAGAAGGTCTGCAGGCCGGTACCGCCGGCACCGTCCGCCTTGACGCCGAGCCGCGCCCGCCCGCGCGTTCGCTGCGCCGCGTCGGCAGCCTGCCGGATGCCGGGACTTTCCGCCCCGCCTGCCGCCTCAGACCGTGAGGTGGGATCGAACATCGGCTTCCACCATTCCCGCCTTTTCGCCGGAGAGCACCACTTCGCCGCGGTCCATCACCGCGAAGGTATCGGCAAGGTCGCGGGCGAACTCGAAATACTGTTCGACCAGCAGGATGGCCATGTCGCCGCGATCGCGCAACCACGAGATTGCCCGGCCGATGTCCTTGATGATCGACGGCTGGATGCCTTCCGTCGGCTCGTCGAGAACGAGCAGGCGCGGCCGCGTCACCAGCGCCCGGCCGATCGCCAGTTGCTGCTGCTGGCCGCCGGAAAGATCGCCGCCGCGCCGGCCGAGCATGTCGGACAGCACCGGGAAGAGCTCGAACACCGAATCGGGGATCGTCCGGTCGGCCCGCTTCAGCGGCGCGAACCCGGTTTCGAGGTTTTCCTTCACCGTCAGAAGCGGAAAGATCTCGCGCCCCTGCGGCACATAGGCGATGCCGCGCCGCGCCCGGTCATAGGGCCGCGTCTTCTCGATCGCCTGTTCTTCCCAGACGATGCGCCCGCCGGAAATGCCGTGCTGGCCTACGATGGCCTTCAGAAGCGAGGTCTTGCCGACGCCGTTGCGCCCGAGCACGCAGGTCACCTTGCCCGGCTCGGCAACGAGCGAGACGGATTTCAGGGCCTGCGAGGCGCCGTAGTGCAGATCGATGTTTTCGACGGAAAGCATGGTTCAGCGCCCCAGATAGACTTCGATGACCCGGTGGTCGGCGCTGACCACGTCGAGCGGCCCCTCGGCGAGCACCGAGCCCTCGTGCAGCACGGTGACCTTGACGCCGAGATCGCGCACGAAGGTCATGTCGTGCTCGACGACAACGACCGATTTCTCGCGGGCGATGTCGCGCAGCAATTCCGCCGTCGCCGCCGTCTCGGCATCGGTCATGCCGGCCGCCGGTTCGTCGACGAGCAGGAGCTTCGGCTCCTGGGCGAGCAGCATGCCGATTTCCAGCCACTGCTTCTGGCCGTGCGACAGGTCCGCCGCCTTCATGTTGCGTTTGTCCGCAAGCCGGATGGTGGTGAGGATTTCCTCGATCCGGTCGCGTTCGGCGCCGCTCAGCAGGTGAAACAGTGCCGCGAACGTCCCTCGCGGCGCTTTCAGCGACAGGGCAATGTTGTCGGCGACCGTATGGCTTTCGAACACCGTCGGCTTCTGGAACTTGCGGCCGATGCCGAGCTCCGCGATCGCCGCCTCGTCGAGCTCGGTCAGGTCCGTCTCGGCGTTGAAGACGACGACGCCGTCGTCCGGCCGCGTCTTGCCGGTGATGACATCCATCATCGTCGTCTTGCCGGCGCCGTTCGGGCCGATGATTGCCCGCATTTCGCCCGGCTCGATGACCAGCGACAGGGAGTTCAGCGCCCGGAATCCGTCGAACGAGACGGTGACGCCGTCGAGATAGAGAAGCGATCCGATCGCGCGGCCATCCATCGATCTTACTCCGCCGGCTGGGGCTTCAGGGTGTCGGTGCCGGCGTCGTCGCTCGCCGCCGGCGCCGGACGGCGCCGCACGAGATCGGCAAGGGTGCCGACGATGCCCTTCGGCAGGAACAATGTGACGACGACGAAAAGGCCGCCAAGGGCGAACAGCCAGAGCTCCGGCAGCGCGCCGGTGAACCAGGTCTTGCCAAAATTGACCGCGATCGCGCCGATCAGCGCCCCGACGAGCGTGCCCCGGCCGCCGACGGCCACCCAGATCACCGTTTCGATCGAGTTGGCCGGCGCGAACTCGCCCGGATTGATGATGCCGACCTGCGGCACGTAGAGGGCGCCGGCAACGCCCGCCATCATCGCCGACAACGTCCACACGAACAGCTTGTAGTTCTCGACCCGGTAGCCGAGGAACCGCGTCCGGCTCTCCGCATCGCGCACCCCGACCAGCACCTTGCCGAACTTCGAGTTGACGACGAAGGTGGCGATGAGGAACCAGAAGGCGAGCATCACCGCCGTCGCCGCGAACAGCGCCCCGCGCGTCGCACCCGCCTGGATGTCGAAGCCGAGAATGTCCTTGAAATCGGTGAGGCCGTTATTGCCGCCAAAGCCCATGTCGTTGCGGAAGAAGGCGAGCATCAGCGCGAACGTCATCGCCTGGGTGATGATCGACAGGTAGACGCCGGTCACCCGGCTGCGGAAGGCGAACCAGCCGAAGATGAAGGCGAGCAGGCCCGGCACGATGAGGATCATCGGCGCGGCGAACCAGAAACTGTCGAAGCCGTACCAGTACCAGGGCAGTTCCTTCCAGTTGAGGAACACCATGAAATCCGGCAGCAGCGGATTGCCGTAGACACCGCGCGACCCGATCTGGCGCATCAGGTACATGCCCATGACGTAGCCGCCAAGGGCGAAGAATGCCCCGTGGCCGAGCGACAGGATGCCGGCAAAGCCCCAGACGAGGTCGACCGACAGCGCCAGCAGGGCAAAGGAAAGATACTTGCCCATCAGCGCCACCATGTAGGTCGGCACATGCAGCGGATGGTCCGTCGGCAGCATCAGGTTGAGCGCCGGCACGGCGCCCGCGACGATGAGCAGCACGGCAACGACGATGATCGCGCGGCTGTCGAGGCGCTCGATGAGATAGCGCGAGATCATGCTTCCACCGCCCGGCCCTTGAGGGCAAAGAGACCCCGCGGACGCTTCTGGATAAACAGGATGATGAAGACGAGCACGAGGATCTTGCCGAGCACCGCGCCGGCATAAGGCTCGACGAATTTGTTGACGACGCCGAGCGTCATCGCCCCGACGAGCGTGCCCCAGAGATTGCCGACGCCGCCGAAGACGACCACCATGAAGCTGTCGATGATGTAGCCCTGCCCGAGGTTCGGGCTGACATTGTCGATCTGCGACAGCGCCACGCCGGCGACCCCGGCAATGCCCGAGCCGAGCGCGAAGGTCAGCGCGTCGACCCATGGCGTGCGGATACCCATCGAGCCGGCCATCCGCCGGTTCTGCGTCACCGCCCGCATTTCAAGGCCGAACGCCGTCCGCCGCATCACCGCGAGCAGCCCGGCAAAGACCGCCAGCGCGAAGACGATGATCCACAGCCGGTTCCAGGTGATGGCGAGATGGCCGAGATCGAACGCGCCCGACATCCATGACGGATTGCCGACTTCCCGGTTGGTCGGGCCGAACACCGTGCGCACCGCCTGCTGGATGATCAGCGACAGGCCCCACGTCGCCAGCAGCGTCTCGAGCGGCCGGCCATAGAGGAAGCGCAGCACGCCGCGCTCGATCGCCATGCCGACGACGCCCGAGACGAGGAAGGCGAGCGGCAGCGCGATGAACAGCGAATAGTCGAAGAGCCACGGCGCATTCGTGCGGATGAGTTCCTGCACGACGAACGTCGTGTAGGCGCCAAGCATCACCATCTCGCCATGCGCCATGTTGATGACGCCCATCACGCCGAAGGTGATGGCAAGGCCGATCGCCGCCAGCAGCAGCACCGAGCCGAGGGAAAGGCCGTACCAGACGTTCTGCCCGGCCTCCCAGAAGGAGAGCACCTGCGCGACGTGGTCGCCGGCCTTGGTCGCGGCCTCGGCCACCGGCCCCTCGCCGACGCCGGCGCTGCGCAGCATGGCGAGCGCATCCCGGTCGCCGCGCGCCTTGATGATGTCGACTGCGGCAAGCTTGTCGGCTTCCCCGGCATCGGAGGCAAGCACCGCCGCCGCCCGCGCCTCGGCAAGGCGCGCCGCCACGGCCGCGTCCTTTTCCTGCGCGATCGCCGCGTCGAGCGCTTCGATGCCGCCCGGATCCGCCGCCTTGAACATCGTGTCGGCCGCCGCCATGCGCTGCGCCGGATCGGCGCCCGAAAGCGTCAGCGCACCCGTCGCCGCCTTGATCTCGCCGCGCAGGCGATTGTTGATCTTGATCTTGGAAACAGCACCGCGGTCGACGACGCCGAGATCTGCCCCGGTGAGCGGATTGCTGATCCGGTATCCCTTGCCCTCCCGTGCCGCCGCGACGACGGCGCCGCCGTCCTTGGCGACATAGAGGTCGCCGCCCGAGAGCAGCTCGAGCACCTTGGCGACACGGGCATCGCCCGTTGCGGCGAGCGCCGCGACCTGCGCGCTCGTTTCCTCGAAGCCGCCCGTTCCGAGCGCATCGATGAGCCGGCCGATTTCGGCGTCGTCCGCTGCCCGCGCCGGCAGCATCGCCGCGATCGCCATCAGGAACGAGACGAGGATGAATCGGAAGATGTGCATGGGAAACCGCTGTTTTCGCGGGGGGAAGGGCCCGGGAGGAGGCACGCGGCCTCCCCCCGGCTGGTGATCCTGCGAAAGGCCGGGCTTACTGGCCCTGGCCGCCGCACTTGCCGGTGGCGACGTTGAAGTTGCCGCACTTCAGCGGCGCGCGCCAATCGGAGATCAGGTCCTTGGAGCCTTCGAGATAGTCCGACCACTCGTCGCCGACGACGAGGCCGGAGGTCTCCCACACGGTCTCGAACTGGCCGTCGGCCTGCACTTCGCCGATCAGCACCGGCTTGGTGATGTGATGGTTCGGCATCATCGCCGAATAGCCGCCGGTAAGGTTCGGAACGGAAACGCCGATAAGCGCGTCGATGACCGCGTCGGAATCGGTGGTGCCGGCCTTCTCGACCGCCTTCACCCACATGTTGAAGCCGATGTAGTGGGCTTCCATCGGGTCATTGGTGACGCGCTTGTCGTCCTTGATGAAGGCATGCCACTGGTCGATGAACTCGCCATTGGCCTCGGAATCGACCGACATGAAGTAGTTCCAGGCGGCGAGATGGCCGACCAGCGGCGCGGTGTCGATGCCGGCCAGCTCTTCCTCGCCGACCGAGAAAGCGACGACCGGGATGTCCTCGGCCTTGATGCCCTGGTTCGCCAGTTCCTTGTAGAACGGCACGTTGGCGTCGCCGTTGATGGTCGAGACCACCGCCGTCTTCTTGCCGGCAGCGCCGAACTTCTTGATGTCGGCAACGATCGACTGCCAGTCGGAGTGACCGAACGGCGTATAGTTGATCATGATGTCGTCGGCCGCGACGCCCTTCTGCTTCAGGTACGTCTCGAGGATCTTGTTGGTGGTGCGCGGATAGACGTAGTCGGTGCCGGCGAGCACCCAGCGCTCCACGCCTTCCGCCATCAGGTAGTCGACCGCCGGGACTGCCTGCTGGTTCGGCGCGGCGCCGGTGTAGAAGACGTTGCGCGAGCTCTCCTCGCCTTCATACTGCACCGGATAGAAGAGGATCGAATTCAGCTCCTCGAACACCGGCAGGACCGACTTGCGCGACACGCTGGTCCAGCAGCCGAACACCGCCGAGACCTTGTCCTTGGAAATGAGCTCGCGCGCCTTTTCTGCGAACAGCGGCCAGTCGGACGCCGGGTCGACGACGACCGCCTCGAGCTTCTTGCCGAGAACGCCGCCCTTCTTGTTCTGCTCGTCGATGAGCATCAGCATGGCGTCTTTCAGGGTCGTCTCGGAAATCGCCATCGTGCCGGACAGCGAATGCAGGATGCCGACCTTGATGGTGTCTTCGGCGAACGCACTCGCGGCAAAGGCGCCGGAAAATACCGAGCCGGCGAGCAGCGCCGCACCCAGGCGGGAGGAAATCGTCTTGGCGGTCATATGGTCACTCCTTGTTGAGCCCCTGTACGGGAGGACAGGCGTTAAGGAGTTGGCAAGGACTGTGCCACCAGCGACCGGCCGGGGATATGTAGGAGTCTCCGTGCCTTGGGCAAGATGCACACAAGGAAGGCAAATCAAATCAGCGCATAAAAATTCATCATATCTCTAGGCAATTGCCATATTTTAGACCAATCCGGGGTTTCGGCGAAAAATTAGGCAGGCCCGCCCGGCCGACGTCGCCGGCACCGTCGGCGGCACGAACAGGGCCGGGCAAGCCCCCGCCCCGCGCTCGCGGCGGCAACCGATCTGCCGGCCATCACCGCCCGTACTGGCGGACAGCCCTATTCCTTGGCCTTCTTCTTCTCGAAATGCTTGCGCAGCTCGGCGCAGTGATCCTTGTCTTCCGACTTCGGCGTGAACCAGACGAAATCGTAGAGCGGGTCGCCGCTGCCGCCGCGCGCCGCATAGGCCGCCGGGTCGGTCTCGTCGGGGTCGACTTCCGAGAAATTGACGACGACGACCGACGCATCCGCCGCCCGCGCCCTCAGATACCAGGGAACGCCGCGGTCGAGCCGCGCATGGCCGCCGCCGGCGATGAGCACCGCCCCGTCGCCGCCCGCCGCGATCATCGCATCGGCCATCGAGGCATCCCGCGCCCGCTGCACGCCGGCCATCGGCGCCATCGCCTCGCGCGGCACCAGTTCGCAGTGCGACTTGAAGAGTTCATCGAGCAGGTCATCGGCGAGCGGCCCCTCGAGCGGCCGGTCGAGCGCCAGCGCCGCGACCCGGTCGCCAAGGACCTGGAAGCCTTCCTTGCCGACCGCCCGCTGCGTGTCCTTGCCAAGGTCGCCGGCCCGCGCCTCGAGCTTTGCCGCCATGAGCGCCGCCGCCACCGGTTGATAGAGCGACCATTCCGGCCAGCCGCGCTTGCTCCAGTCGACCGCCGGGCCGAAACCCTCCGCCGTCGCGTCGGGCGTCGCCAGATAGGCGGCGAGCTTGTCGGCATAGTCGGCGCCGATCATCTCGAAGACCACCGTCGGCTTGCGCCCGGCGGCAACGAGCGACGAGATCATTTCGCCCTGCAGGCGGTGATGGTCGGCGTTCGTGTGCACCTCGCCGAGCAGCACGAACTTCGCCGGCGCGATCGCTGCCTCCACCGCCTTGCGATCGACGAAGCCGCCGGTCGCCCGCGACCAGATCCTGCCGACCAGCGGATGATCGCTGTGGAGCGCCGACGTCCACGGCCCGCCCTCGACCGGCGCCGAATCCGAAAGTGCCGGGCCGACAAATGCAGGACCGGCAAGCGCCGCAAGTCCGATGAGGGTCGCCGCAACCGTCTTCAACATGCTCAGTATCCTTCAGCAAGGCCGCCGGGCCGGCGCGGATCGCTGGCCCCCGTCCACTTTCCTTCGCTCGCCAGGATCGACTGGGTCGACCCGATCGCCCGGCTCGGCCGCAGCCGGTGGCCGCGCCCTTCGAGGACAGCGACCGTATCGCGCGAGATGCCGCGCTCGATCGCGATTTCGTCCGGCAGCCACTGGTGATGGATGCGCGGCGCCGCGGTCGCCTCGGCAATGTTCATCCCGTGGTCGACCACGTCGATGATGATCTGCAACACCGTGGTGATAATGCGGCTGCCGCCCGGCGAGCCGGTCACCAGCACGACCTTGCCGTCGCGCAGCACGATTGTCGGCGTCATCGAGGAGAGCGGCCGCTTGCGCGGCCCGACCGCGTTCGCTTCCTCGCCGACGAGGCCATAGGCATTCGGCACGCCGGCTTGGCCGAGAAATCGTCGAGCTCGTTGTTGAGCGGGATGCCCGTCCCGTCCGCCACCATGCCGAGGCCGAAGCTGAAATTCAGCGTGTAGGTGTTCGAGACCGCGTTGCCGTCCTTGTCAACCACCGAGAAATGCGTGGTCTGGTCGCTCTCGCCGGCCAGAAGCGCCCCCGGCGCGATCTCGCTCGACGGCGTCGCCCGGTTGCGGTCGATATCGGCAAGAAGCCGCGCCGCATAGGCCCGGTCGGTGAGTTTGGCGACCGGCACCTCCATGAAATCCGGATCGCCGAGATAACGGCTGCGGTCGGCATAGGCCCGCCGCATCGCCTCGGCGAGGAAATGGATGCTGTCGGCCGAATTGGCGCCGAGCCAGCCGAGCGGCACGCCTCGAGGATATTGAGAATCTGGACGAGATGGACGCCGCCCGAGCTCGGCGGCGGCATCGACACGATCTCGTAGCCGCGATAGCTGCCGCGCACCGGCGCGCGCAGCCGCGCCTCGTAGCCGGCCAGATCCTCCGCCGTCATGATGCCGCCGGCAGCCTCGAGCGCGGCAACGATCTTCTCGCCGACCGGCCCCTTGTAGAACGCCGCCGCTCCGCCAGTGGCGATCGCCTGCAGCGAGCCCGCCGAGATCGGGCTGGCGCAGGATATCGCCGGCCGCGAGCGGCGAGCCACGTCCGGCTTGAGAAAATGGCCGCGCCTCTGCGGATAGCGCGAAAGCCGCTTGCCGGCGCCGGCAAGCGACCGTGCAAGCCCTCGCCGACCGGAAAGCCTCGACGGCGAGCCGCACCGCCGGCGCGATGAGATCGGCAAGCGACAGCGTGCCGCTGCCGAACTTCCCGTGCGCCAGCGCGAGACCCGCGACCGTGCCCGGCACGCCGACGCCGAGCGGCGAGAAGCGCGACTTCTTCGGGTCGGCATTGCCCGCCTCGTCGAGAAGAGATCCCGGCCGCCGCCGCCGGCGCCGTCTCGCGATAGTCGACCGCCGCCGTCTCGCCGCTGTCGGCCCGGTGCACCAGCATGAAGCCGCCGCCGCCGAGATTGCCGGCCCGCGGCTGGGTGACCGCAAGGGCAAAGCCGACCGCCACCGCCGCGTCGACCGCATTGCCGCCACGCTTCAGGATGTCGACACCGACGCGGGTCGCGATCGCATCGTCGCTCACCATGCCGTGCTCGGCGACCACCGGATGAAACAGCGCATCTTCGGAAAGGATTGGCGCGACGCCGTCGGCACCGGCCGGTCCGGCGAAAAGGCCGAACGCGAGCGTTGCTGGTACAATGAGGCGTCTCGACATCGGCCTGTCTCCCAAGCGTCCTCTCCTCGTCCAGCGACCTGTCGTCGCGCTCGCCCAAAAGACCACGTGGCCCCTCCCATATCTAGGGGAGAAGCTGCGAAAACCAGCCGCCGTCCCGGACGCCGGCCAGCCATGCGCCGTCCGCACCTGAAAGAACCTTGAGGCCGGGAGACCGGAAATGCCCGGCAAATCTGTTGATCTCCATTTCTGCCGCCACCCTTGCCCTATTCGCCGTCGGCATTGGCCCGGCCGTTGCCGCCGACCCGGAAAACGGCGAACGGCTCGCCGCCATGTGGTGCGCCAACTGCCACGTCGTCACGCCGGATCAGGACCGCGCCAGCGCCGACGCGCCGACCTGGCCGTGGCTTGCCGAAAACCGCACGGACGAGCAGCTTGCGCTCTTCCTGAAGGACCCGCACGCCGCCATGCCGACCGGCGCCATGACCCGCGGCGACGTCGCCGACGTCATTGCCTTCATCATGTCGTTCGGAAGTAGCACCCGGCTTCACGACCGGGAGCCTCAGTCGAAGACCGCGACGAGCGGGCATGGAACGAGCCCGGCGATGCGTCCGCCAGCAAGCGCCGGGTCGGCCTCGTCGTCAAGCTCGGCATTGTCGATTTCGCCGTCTGCAGACTGGCGCGACGCCGGCTGACGAGGATATGGTCGAGCATCAGCCGCCGCCCGTCATGGATGACCGAGTAGCGGTTTCCGCGACGACCGCCTCCTCCGCCGCGATCAGCGAGCGACAGGCGAGCGCCGGCGTGCCCGTATCCTCGGCCGAGCCGATCGACAGGCGGATTGCCGCGTTGAACTCCTCGGCGTTGAAATCGCCGGCAACCGCGATGAGCGCCGAGGCATCCCCGTCGAACACCTCGTCGACGGCACGGCGGCAACTCCAGCGCCTGCCCGACCGTTTCATCGCCGCGATGAAATAGCCCTCGGCCCAGCTCTCGACCGACGACCAGGACGTCGCGCTCGTCTTGCGCCCCGGTATCGGCGCGGCGATCGGCGCCCGGAAATGCACGTTGAAGAGATGCAGCACCCGCCCGTCCGGCAGCGCGATCGTCACCTTGAGGATCGGCCGGTCCCACTCGACCGGCATCGCTGCCTCGTCCGCCGGCTCGGCAGTGCGGCGCCGGTACAGCGGCGCCTCGACGAAATCGTGCCGGATGTCGCGGACCGAGAGGATCGGATAGCGCGACAGGACAACGAGGTTGTGGACGTCCGCCGGCCCGCCGTCGGCGCGGTGCGTCTCGGCCCGGTGGAAGCCTGCCGCCGGCAATTCGCCGAGCACTGCGTCGAGCGCCGTCAGCCGCCGCTGTCCGCCGCCGACCGGCTTCTGGCCGTTGACCTCCTGCAGGCAGAGAATGTCGGCATCGAGCCTTGCGATCTGCGGCCGGAGCGCCGCGACGCGGCGCGCCAGATGGCCATCCTCGTCGCGCCGTCCGCCAAGGGATTCAAGGTTGAAGCTTGCAAGGCGCATGACCCGCACCGTTCCCCGCCTGATCCTTCCCATCATAGGAGGCCGCATCGCCCGCGGCCACGGCCTTCGTCTTGTGCCGGTCATATTCCGGGCTATGCTGCCGCTGACGCGTCGCGCCGGCCTTTGGCGCGAACCAACTCGACGGAGCAATAGGGATGCGCCTCGACTTCTCTTTCCTGCGCGCCATCGCGCTGGTTTTCGCCGCAAGCCTTGCCCTTGCCGGCTGCGGCATCAACAACATTCCGACCTACGAGGAAGCCGCCAAGGCGTCCTGGAGCGAGGTGCTGAACCAGTACCAGCGCCGCGCCGACCTCATTCCAAATCTCGTCGAGACCGTGAAGGGCTATGCCGCGCATGAAAAGGACGTGCTCGAGGGCGTCGTCGAGGCCCGCGCCAAGGCGACGAGCGTGCAGCTTCCGCCCGACATTCTGACCAACCCGGAAGCCTTCAAGCAGTTCCAGGAAAGCCAGGGCGCGCTCTCCGGCGCCATCGGCCGCCTGCTCGCCGTCGTCGAGAACTATCCCGACCTGAAGGCCAACCAGAACTTCCTTGCCCTTCAGGCCCAGCTCGAGGGCACCGAGAACCGCATCGCCGTCGCCCGGCGCGACTACATCGAGGCGGTGCGCCGCTACAACACCGAGCTGAAGACCTTCCCCGGCGCCCTCTGGGCCCGCTTCTTCTACACCGCCAACGCGCCGATGGAGACCTTCACCATCGCCGAGGACAAGATGAAGACGCCGGAAGTGAAGTTCAATTGAGGCGAGCCGGGAGGACCGGAGCGTGACAAGCATCGCCGGCGCCATCGAGAGCGCCACCTCGACGCGGCAAGGGAGACGGGACGCGGCATTGCCGGCCCCCTCACCCGACCCTCTCCCGCGAGGGGCGAGGGCTCTCGAAGCCCGCATGACCGGCGTCCCTCTCCCCGGCAGACCAGAGAACTTCGAGCCGCGACCAGCGCCCTCTCCCGGCAGACCAGACGTTTCGCCGACCATCGTCCCCTCTCCCCGGCGGGGAGAGGGACAGGGTGAGGGGGCTTTCCCGACGACCGAAGCAACGCCGTCACGGCCTGCGCCGGGTCAGGCAATCCGCTATCTCACCGCCGCGCTCCTTGCCGCCCTCCTTCTTGCCCTCGCCCTGCCCGGCACCGTCCGCGCCGAGCCGACCTTCCCCGAGCTGACCGGCCGCGTCGTCGACAATGCCGACCTGCTGCCGGCCGATGTCGAGGCCGACCTCACCGCCAGGCTTGCCGCCCTTGAGGAAAAATCGAGCGACCAGCTCGTCGTCGTCACCCTGCCCTCGCTCGGCGTCTCGACCATCGAGGACTATGGCTACAAGCTCGGCCGGCACTGGGGCATCGGCCAGAAGGACAAGAACAACGGCGTCCTGCTGATCATTGCCCCGAACGAGCGCAAGGTGCGCATCGAGGTCGGCTACGGCCTCGAGGGCGTGCTGCCCGATGCCGTCTCGAAGCTCATCATCGAGACCAGCATCCTGCCGCGCTTCAAGTCCGGCGACATGGCCGGCGGCATCGTCCGCGGCGTCGAGGACATCATTTCGGTCCTGACCGGCGATTCGGCCGAGTGGCAGCAGCGCGCCCTGCAGCGCAGCGAATCGGACGATCCCGAAATCATCGTCTTCATCGTCTTCTTCATCATCGTCACCGTGTTCATCATCATCATGATCGCGGCGGCCTCGAGTTCGGCGGCAAGTGCCGGCAAGGGCGGCAGCCGCCGCTCGTCATCGAGTGGCTGGTCAAGCGGCTCGTCCGGCTGGTCCGGCGGCGGCGGATTTTCCGGCGGCGGCGGCAGCTTCGGCGGCGGCGGCTCGTCGGGAAGCTGGTAGGGAGGCGGCAATGGCTCTTTTCACGCCCGAACAGCAGGATCGCATCGCCGCTGCCGTCAAGGCCGCCGAGGCCAACACCAGCGGCGAGATCTTCACCGTCATCGCCCGTGCCAGCGACGACTATCGCTTCATTCCGGTGCTCTGGGCAGCGCTCGCCGCCCTGCTCGTGCCGATGCCGCTGATCTTCGCCACCAGCCTCTCCGTGCAGGTCATCTACCTCGCCCAGCTTGCCGTCTTCTGCACCCTGGCGATCGTCCTGTCGCTGCCCGCCGTCCGGCCCTACGCCGTGCCGGGGCCGGTGCAGCAACGTCGCGCCCACCGCAATGCCATCGAGCAGTTCCTCGCCCATGGCCTGCACACGACGCGCGACCGCACCGGCGTCCTCATCTTCGTCTCGCTCGCCGAGCGCTATGCCGAGGTGGTCGCCGACGAGGCGATCAACGAGAAGGTCGACCCCGCCGTCTGGGACGAGGCTGTCGCTGCCCTCATTGATGAAATCCGGGCCGGCCGGCCGACCGAGGGCTTCATTGCCGCGATCGGCCTCTGCGGCGCGGCGCTTGCCGCCCATTTTCCGCCGCGCCCGGACGACGACAACGAACTCTCGGATCGCATCGTCGAGATCTGAGGCCTCAACGCGACTGGGCGTGATACTCCGTGTTCGGCAGCATCGAGGTCGCCATCGCCAGCCGGTTCGACATCGAGAAGAAGCCGACCACCGCAGCGATGTCCCAGATGTCGCGCTCCGAGAACCCGGCATCGCGCAAGCCCTGGCGATCCGCCTCGCCGACGTCGAACGGCCGCTCGGCAAGCTTGGCCGAGAAATCGAGCATCGCCCGCTGCCGCGCGTCGAGATGCGCCTCGCGATAGTTCATGACCATCAGTTCGCCGAGGATCGGGTCGCCCGAGAGCTGGCGCACCGCCGCGCCATGCGCCGTCAGGCAATAGAAGCAGTGATTGATCGACGAGGTGACGACCGCGATCATCTCGCGTTCCAGCTTCGACAGCCCGCTCGGCGCCAGCATCAGGTCGTTGTAGAGCGCCGCGAACGCCCGCAGCTTGGCCTGGTCGAACGAATAGGCCTTCAGCACGTTCGGCACGAGCCCGAGCTTTTCCTGGCACTTCTCGAAATAGCCCGCCATGTCGTCGTCGAACCGCTCCGGCGTCTCGATGTCGAGCGCCGTCACCTCGCTGATGTTTTCGACTGCGCCGGACGGACGCGAACCCTTGCTGGTCGTCATGAGCGTTTCCCTGTTTCCCTGTCGTTCGTGAGGGCCGGTCTTTGCCGGCCTTGGTCTTTCAAACCGCGTGTCTTCGCAAATCGGCAACCAAGATTGCCGATAGCCGGCTGAGCTTGGCTCGACATTCGACGAAAGAATAGTCGAAAATCACGACAATGAGTCGCGCCGGCCCGGCATGCTCGGGAACAGGCGCACCGATTGACGGAGCTTCCCGATGAAAAATGGCAAGGAACTTGAGAAGGCGCGGCGCATCAAGGCCGCCGCCGCCATGCTGTCCGCCGACGACACCGCCGGGCCGGATGCCGCGCGTTTCGCCGACATTCTGTTCGAGCGGGCCAGCGCCGAGGACCTCGTTGCCTGCGAGGCGACCGACCTTGCCATCCTTGCCCGTGACGGCTTCCGCCACCTGATGCAGCACAAGGCCGGCCGCCACGACATCCGCATCGGCAAGGGCCGGGCGAGCGCCGCCAACCCGGCCCATGACGTCACCGTCGTCGAGATCGCCAACGACGACATGCCCTTCCTCGTCGATTCGGTGATGGGCGAGCTGCACGAGCTCGGCCATCCGATCCGCCTCGTCGTCCATCCGATTTTCAATGTCGAGCGCACCGCCAAAGGCGGTATCGAGCGCTTCATCGGCTCGGGCGCGGTGACATCGACGACCGCCCAGCGCGTCAGCCTCATCCACGTCCACATCGACCCGCTCGAGGACGCCGCCGACGAAAAGGCGCTCGCCACCCGGCTTGACCTCATCCTCACCGAGGTCCGCCGCGTCGTCGCCGACTGGCGGCCGATGATGGAACATGCCCGCGCCGCGATCGCCGGCTACCAGACCAACCCGCCGCCGATCCCGGTCGACGAGATCGCCGAGGCGGTGCAGTTCCTGCAATGGCTGGTCGACGCCAATTTCACCTTCCTCGGCGTGCGCGAATACGCCTATGAGGGCGGCATCAAGCGCGGCAACCTGAAGCCGACCGACAGCGAGGGCCTCGGCATCCTGCGCAATCCCGACGTCAGCGTCCTGCGCCGCGGCACCGAGCACGTCACCATGACGCCGGAAGTGCGCGAATTCCTGCAGCAGCCGCAGCCGCTGATCATCACCAAGGCCAACGTCAAGTCGCGTATCCATCGCCGCGCCCACATGGACTATATCGGCGTCAAGAAATACGACGAACGCGGCCGGCTCGCCGGCGAGCTGCGCATCGTCGGCCTGTTCACGTCCTCGGCCTACACCCGCTCGACCCGCAACATTCCGTACCTGCGCCGCAAGGTCGAGATCGTCATCCGCCGTTCCGGCTACGATCCGCACAGCCACTCCGGCAAGGCGCTGCTCAACGTCCTTGAAAACTATCCCCGCGACGAGCTCTTCCAGCTCGACGAGGACACCCTCCTCGACTTCGCCACCGCCATCCACGAGCTCGACGAGCGGCCGCGCATCCGCGTCCTTGCCCGGCGCGACAAGTTCGACCGCTTCGTCTCGGTGCTGGTCTTCGCCCCGCGCGACCGCTACGACACCGCGACCCGGCTGAAAATCGGCGCCTATCTCGCCGAACTCTACAAGGGCCGCATCTCGGCCTGGTACGTCACCTATCCGGAAGGCCCCCTCGCCCGCGTCCATTTCATCGTCGGCGGCATCGACCCGAAGATCGCCGATCCCGAGCAGGACGCCTTCGAGGCGGCGATCGCCGCCATCATCCGCACCTGGACCGATACCCTCGAGGCAGCCCTTGCCGCCCGCCACGACCCGACCCGAGCCGAGCTTCTCGCCGAGCGCTACGCCGACGCCTTTTCCGCCGCCTATCAGGAGGCCTTCACGCCCGACATCGCCCTTGCCGATATCGACATCGCCGAGGCCGAGGAAGAGCGCGACATCTTCATCGATTTCTATCGCCGGACCGGCGCCAGCGCCGAGGAAGTCGCCCTCAAGGTCTATCATCCCGGCGAGCCGACGCCGCTCTCCGTCCGCGTGCCGCTGCTCGAGAACATGGGCTTCCGCGTCATCAACGAGCGCACCTATCGCATCGACCCGACCAGCGACCGCGCCACCATCCACCTGCACGACATGTCGCTGGTGCGGGCCGACGGCCAGCCGATCGATCTCGACATGCTCGACCGGCCACTCGAGGAATGCTTCCTCGCCGTCTGGAACGGCCGCGCCGAGAACGACGGCTACAACGCCCTCGTCCTCAATGCCGGCCTCGAATGGCGCGACATCGCCATGCTGCGCGCCCTGTCGCGCTATCTGCGCCAGGCCCGCATCCCCTTCAGCCAGGACTACATGTGGGGCACGCTGAACCGCTATCCGGCGATCGCTGCCCGCATTGCCCGGCTGTTCCATGCCCGCCTCGACCCGGCGCTTGGCAGCGAGGCCCGCGAGGCCGCGTCAAAACGCATTTCCGGCGAGATCGACCGCGAGCTCGAGGCCGTCGCCAGCCTCGACGATGACCGCATCCTGCGCCGCTTCGTCAATGTCGTTCAGGCCACCCTCCGGACCGATTTCTTCCAGCGCGACGCCGCCGGCGAGCTGAAGCCGACGATCGCCTGCAAGCTCGATTCCCGGCGCCTTGACGCCCTGCCGCTGCCCCGTCCCTTCCGCGAGATCTTCGTCTACGGCCCGCGCGTCGAGGGCGTGCACCTGCGCTTCGGCCCGATCGCCCGCGGCGGCCTGCGCTGGTCCGACCGCGCCCAGGATTTCCGCACCGAGGTCCTCGGCCTCGTCAAGGCACAGCAGGTCAAGAACGCCGTCATCGTCCCGGTCGGCGCCAAGGGCGGCTTCCTGCCGAAGCAACTGCCTGCCGGCGGCACCCGTGATGCCGTCCAGGCCGAAGGCATCGCCGCCTATCGCATTTTCGTCGACAGCCTCATCGAGCTGACCGACAACCTCACCCCGGACGGCATCGTCCCGCCGCCCGACACCGTCCGTCACGATGGCGACGATCCCTACCTCGTCGTGGCCGCCGACAAGGGCACGGCGACCTTCTCCGACATCGCCAACGGCATTTCCGAGGACCACCACTTCTGGCTCGGCGACGCCTTCGCCTCCGGCGGCTCGGCCGGCTACGACCACAAGAAGATGGGCATCACCGCCCGTGGCGCCTGGGAATCGGTCAAGCGCCACTTCCGCGAGATCGACATCGACATCCAGACGACGCCCTTCACCGTCGCCGGCGTCGGCGACATGTCCGGCGACGTCTTCGGCAACGGCATGCTGCTCGAGCAGATCCGCCTCGTTGCCGCCTTTGATCACCGCGACATCTTCATCGACCCCGACCCGGTTCCCTCGACCGGCTTTGCCGAGCGCCGGCGCCTGTTCGACCTGCCGCGCTCGAGCTGGCAGGACTACGACAAGGCCCTCATCTCGAAGGGCGGCGGCATCTTCCCGCGCTCGCGTGAAGTCGATCGACCTCTCCTCGAGGCCGCCGCCGCCATTGGCCTTGCCCCGGGCAAGGCAACGCCGCAGGAAGTGATGTCGGCGATCCTGCGCGCGCGCGTCGACCTGCTCTGGTTCGGCGGCATCGGCACCTATGTGCGCTCCGGCGACGAAACCGACGATGACGTCGGCGACCGCGCCAACGACGCCATCCGCGTCGCCGCGAGGACGCTTCGCACCCGCGTCGTCGGCGAGGGCGCCAATCTCGGCATGACCCAGCGCGCCCGCATCGAATTCGGACTCGCCGGCGGCCGTTGCAACTCCGACGCCATCGACAATTCCGCCGGCGTCAACACCTCCGACGTCGAGGTCAACATCAAGATCGCCTTCGGCGCCGCGATCCGCGCCGGCGCCCTGACGCTGCCGGCCCGCAACGACATCCTTGTCGAGATGACCGACGCCGTCGCCGATCTTGTCCTGCGCAACAACTACCTGCAGACGCTCGCGATTTCGCTGACCGAGCGGCATGGCCTCGAGGACATCGGCTTCGAGGTCCGTCTCATGACCGGGCTGGAAGGGCGCGGCCTGCTCGACCGGGCCGTCGAGTTCCTGCCCGACGATGCCGCCATCGCCGAACGCATCCGCCTCGGCCACGGCCTGACCCGCGCCGAACTCGGCGTGCTCCTGGCCTATGCCAAGCTGACGCTCTTCGATGACCTGCTGCGCTCCAGCGTCCCCGACGATGCCTATCTCGGCCGCGAGCTCTATCGCTATTTCCCCGCCCGCATGCACGAGGAGTTCGCCAGCTTCATCGACGGCCACCAGCTCCGGCGGAAATCATCGCCACGATGCTCGCCAATTCGATGATCAATCGCGGCGGCCCGACCCTCGTCAGCCGCCTCGTCGAGGAGACCGGCGCCAGCGTCGACGCCATCGCCTTTGCCTTTGCCGCGGCGCGACGCCTTCGGCCTCACCGATCTCAACGCCCGGATCGACGCGCTCGACAACCGCGTCCCCGGTCAGCTCCAGCTCGATCTCTATGACGCCGTGCAAAGCCATATGCTGGCGAGCATCGTCTGGTTCCTCGCCAATGCCGACCATGGCGACGGCCTCGATACCGTCGTCGGCCATTTCCGTACCGGCATCGCCGAACTTGCCCCGGTGATCGAACGCCTGCTGCCGGCCTATCTGGCAACCAGCACCGCCGGCCTCGTCGAGCGCTATACCGCCGGCGGCGTGCCGGTCAGCCTTGCCCGCCGCATCGCCCGCCTGCCGGTCTATGCCATGATCCCCGACATGGTGCTGATCGCCGACCGCACCGGCCAGCCGCTCGACCGGGTCGCATCCTGCTACTTCGCGGTTGCCGGCCATTTCCGCATCGGCAGCCTCGAGGAGGTCGCACGCGGTCTCGTCATCGAGGACTATTACGACCGCGTCGCCCTCGACCGGGCCCGCCGCACCCTCGCCGACGCGCACCGCCGCATCACCGCCGCCGCCCTCGCCATCGGTGGACCCGCCGCGGCCGAAGCGGCAACAGGAAAGGGCAAGACGGCAAAGGCTCAAAGGCCGCGCCGGCAAACCCGTTCGATCTCTGGCTCGAGGCGCATCGCGGCGAAGCGGACCGCATCGCCCGGGCAACGCGCGACATCGTCGAGACCGGCGAACTGTCGGTTTCCCGGTTCGCCGTCGCCGCCGGCCTGATTTCTGATCTGGCCGAAAAATAAACGCCGCCCGGCTTCAGCGGGGCGGCGTCAGCTTCGCGGGCGACGAGGTTCGCCGCCGATTTATGCGGTCAGTGCCGGAAGTGGCGCATGCCGGTGAAGACCATGGCAAGGCCGGCCTCGTCGGCCGCCTTGATCACTTCATCGTCACGCATCGAGCCGCCCGGCTGGATGACCGCCGTCGCCCCCGCCTCGACCGCCGCCATCAGGCCGTCGGCGAAGGGGAAGAACGCGTCCGAGGCGACCACCGACCCCTTGGTCAGCGGCTCGGCATTGCCGGCCGCCTCGGCCGCATCGATTGCCTTGCGCGCCGCAATCCGGGCCGAATCGACACGGCTCATCTGGCCGGCGCCGACGCCCACCGTCGCCTGGTCCTTGACGTAGACGATGGCGTTCGACTTGACGTGCTTGGCAACGCGGAACGCGAACTTCAGGTCGGCGAGTTCGGCGTCCGTCGGCGCCCGCCTGGTCACGACCTTGAGGTCGAGATCGTCGACATTGCCGTTGTCGCGCGACTGCACCAGAAGGCCGCCGGCGACCGAGCGCACCGTCGTGCCCGCAGCGCGCGGGTCCGGCAGGCCGCCGGTGACGAGCAGGCGCAGGTTCTTCTTGGCCGCGACGATCTTGACCGCCGCCTCGTCCGCCTCCGGCGCGATGATGACCTCGGTGAAGATCTTGACGATCTCCTCGGCCGCCTCGGCGTCGAGCTTGCGGTTGAGCGCAACGATGCCGCCGAAAGCCGAGACCGGATCGCAGGCGAGCGCCTTGAGATAAGCCTCCTTCAGGCTCGCCCCCTCGGCCACGCCGCACGGATTGGCATGCTTGATGATGGCAACCGCCGCCGTGCGCGCCGGGTCGAATTCGGAGACGAGCTCGAAGGCGGCGTCCGTGTCGTTGATGTTGTTGTAGGAGAGCTGCTTGCCCTGCAACTGCCGGGCCGTCGCAACGCCGGGCCGGGCATCGCCGGTCTTGTAGAAGCCGGCCGCCTGATGCGGGTTCTCGCCATAGCGCATGACCTCGGCAAGCTCGCCGCCGGCCGCCCGGAAGGTCGGGGTCGTCTCGCCGAGCGTCGCATAGAACCAGTTCGAGATCGCCGCATCATAGGCGCCGGTCCGCGCATAGGCCTTGGCCGCCAGCTTCTGGCGCAGGGCAAAGGAAACGCCGCCCTTTTCCGCGATTTCGGCCAGCACCGCCGCATAGTCGGCCGGATCGACGATCACCGTCAGATAGGCATGGTTCTTGGCCGCCGCCCGGATCATTGCCGGACCGCCGATGTCGATGTTCTCGATCGAGGTCTCGTAGTCCGCCCCGCCGGCAACCGTCTTCTCGAACGGGTAGAGATTGATGGCGATGAGGTCGATCGCCTCGATGCCATGCGCGCTCATCGCCGCCGCATGCTCGGGATTGTCGCGCACCGCCAGCAGGCCGCCGTGGACCTTCGGATGCAGCGTCTTGACCCGGCCGTCCATGATCTCCGGAAAACCGGTGACCGACGAGACGTCGGCGACCGGCAGGCCGGCATCGGCGATCGCCTTGGCGGTGCCGCCGGTCGAGATGAGGTCGGCGCCCGCGTCGCTGAGCGCCCTGGCGAAATCGATGAGCCCGCTCTTGTCGGAGAGCGAAAGGAGCGCGCGGCGGATCGGAACGATATCGGGCGTATGGGTCATTTTTGTCTCGTGAACGGCGCTTGAAAAAGGGAAGCGGCCGAGCCGGCCGCCGTCTGCGGCGCCGATAGCACGAAAACGAGGCTGGAGAAACCCGCCGAACCGGCCAATCCACGGCCGATCCGCGCGGCCGATGGCCTCTTTTGCTAGTCCGCCACCCGATAGAGCGACCAGGCAACGCTCGAGCGCTGCGCGGCCTTGCCGTAGATGACGAGCTGCGACGAGCGCCGGTGGCCGTGAATGTCCGAGAGGTAGACGCTTTCCTCGATCTCGATTTCCGAGCCCGGCGAGGAGAAATGCCAGGTCTCGCCATTGTCGAGAATGAGGACGACGACGTCGCGCTCGAGCCGTGGCCGGGCCTGAACCGAGGGATGAAGGTGGAAGCGCAGCGAGAAGGCATCCTTGCCGCCGCGCACCGCGCCGCCGCTCGTGCCGTGGAAGGCATCGATGCCCGCCAGCCGCCGACCGTCCGGCGCCAGCACCAGCCGGCGCTCGTGGCGGATGCCGAAGCGGGCGAGATAGCCGTCATGCGAGGCGACCAGTGTCTCGCCGTGCTGGCTGTCCTCTCGAGAAACCGGCACCTCTTCCGGCCCGCTGAGGATGATCGACCCGAGCTGGCCTTCGGCGAACCGGCCGGTCACGAAATGGCAGGACGAGGTGTCGTTCAAAACCGCCGTCGAATGTGCCGCCGTGGCCCGGGCGACGAGCCGCCAGTCCGGCTGCGTTTCCGGCGGCACGCCGCAATTGACGACGATCTGGGCGCCGCCCGTGCTCATCTCGAAGGAAAGGCAGCCGGCATGCGCCTGCCCGCTCGCCATCGGCGGCGGCGGCGCGCCGGTATCGACGATCATCACCGCCTCGCCCGCCTGCAGCCGCTGATAGCCCGAATGCGGCGCGTTCAGCACCGGGCTGCCGCGCGCGTCGTCATGGGCAAAGACGGTAGCGACGAGGTCGCTGCGCGTTGCCCCCATGCCGTTGAAATGGGCGAGTGCCCCGTCGCTGTGCCGGAAGAAGCGCATCATCGGCATCATCCGGTCGATCGCCGTCATCAGCGCCCGTGGCGGATCCGAGCCGATCGCCGCGAACGCCTGCCGGAGCGGCAGGAGATCGATGAGAAGTTCAAGAATCGCCCCCGGATTGCGCGAGATGTGGCCGCCATCGGCCAGCACCTGCCGCGTCAGCTCCTTGTCGAGCCAGCGGCTCGACTGGCGCAGGAGCCGCCCCTGGTTCGACATGGCAAGACCCGCCGCCGTCAGCGCGATCGCCGCCTGCGCCCGTGGCAGGCCGTCCGGCAGCAGCACCGAGGCATGGCGCAGATAGCGCACCTGCCGCGACAGGCTTTTCAGGAACCGGCGATAGAACGCCCGGTCCGCCTCCTCGAGGATCAGCGGCGCCTGCGACAGCCAGGACAGGATGCGCCGCGACGTGATGTCGGGCTGCCAGGACATCGGATTGTAGACGCCGTGCAGCCGGATCCAGTCCTCGACCAGCGAACGCGCATTCGAGCGCGAGATCGCCCGCTCCGCCGCCCGCATGTGCCGCAGCCAGCCGAAACCGTGCAGCGCCCGCGCCCAGGCATTGGACGGCGGCGTCACCTCGAACGGCGATTGCCCGCCGGTCTCGACCGCCTGTCCGGAAAACACGAAAAGGCCGGCATAGATGTCGGAGGCAATGGTTGGATCGGTCGTGCGGATATCCTGCGGCGCGATGACGAGCCGCTCCGGCACCGCTCCCCCGAACCGCCAGCGATAGAGCGGGTTCTGGTAGATGCGGCCGAGTATGTTGCGGAATCCGTGTGCCGTGACGAGGCGCGCAAGGCGCGCCTGATCCGACACCGCGCCGAAATCCATCCCGCGCCAGCCCCCTCCACTTTGCTTTCAGCTCCGGCCGGGCGCATGCCCGCTGCCGCAAAAGCAATCAAAACTGTCGCCTGCCAGAATCGCGGGCCGTGTTCGGCCTTCATCGACTGCGCAAGGACGACCCTTTGGCTCGAATCACTCGAACCGGTTTCCGCCGCCTCTCTTGCATGAATGTACCGGTCGTTGTCGCTTCGGCAAAGAGACGACAATCCGTCTAAAAGAAGATGTCCGCAATTAAAGTCGTCGGAAACGGGCAATGAAGAAGCCGTCGAGCCCGCCCGGCACGCTCTCGCCGGCGGCAATTTCAAACGGCAGGGTCCGCAATTCGCCACGCTCGTTGAGCGAGCCGGCAAGACCCGGCACCTCGTCGGCGCCGATCGGCAGCCGCTCCAGCCCCGCCTCGCCGGCAAGCAGCGCGGCGGCGATTTCCTCGCCCTCCTCCTGTTCAAGCGAACAGGTGCAATAGACGAAAATCCCGCCAGGACGCACCAGATCGACCGCCCGCCGGGCGAGCGCGAGCTGCGTTCCGGCAAGGGTTGCGATATCCTCGGCCCGCTTCAGCACCGGAATTTCCGGATGCCGGCGGATCGTGCCCGTCGCCGAGCAGGGAGCATCGAGCAGCACCGCGTCGAAGGTCGTGCCCGGCTGCCAGTCGAGGATATCGGCCTCGATGACGGTCGCCTCGAGCTTGAGTCGCTTCAGGTTTTCCGAAAGCCGGCCGAGCCGGTCCGCCGACTGGTCGACGGCGACGACACGCGCGCCGGCGGCGGCAAGCTGCGCTGTTTTGCCGCCGGGTGCCGCGCAAAGGTCGGCCACCCTGAGGCCCGCGACATCGCCAAGGAGCCGCGCCGGCTGGCTCGCCGCCGTGTCCTGCACCCACCACGCTCCCTCGCCATAGCCGGCAAGATCCTCGATCCGCCCGCCCGGCGAAAGTCGCACCGAGCCGGTGGCGAGCAGCGTGCCGCCGAGCTTTTCGGCCCAGCCCGCCGCATCGGCGGCAACCGTCAGGTCGAGCGCCGCCTCGTGCAGATGTGCCTCGCCGATCCGCCGCGCTGTCGCCTCGCCATAGGCCTTGCTCCAGCGCGCGAACATCCAGTCCGGCGTGTTGATCCGCGCTTCGTCGATATCGGCGAGCAGTTCGACCTTTTCGGTCGCCAGCCGCCGCATGACGGCGTTCACCAGCCCCTTGTAGTGGCGCATGTCGCGGTCCTGCGCCGCCGTCTCGACGGCGAGCGCCACGGCGGCATGATCCGGCACATCGAGATAGAGCACCTGCGCGGCGCCGACGGCGAGCACATGCTGCAGCCGCGCCACGCGCTTCGGCGGCGGCGTCTCGATCAGCCGCGCCAGCACCGTGACGATCGCACCGCGATGGCGCAGCGCCGCCCCGAGGATCGCCCGCACCAGCGCCCGGTCCTTGGCGATGAGCCCCGGATAGAGCGCATGCCCGCCGGCCCCGAGCACCTGATCGAGGCGCCGGCCCCGGTCGATGATCTCGCCGAGACACTCCGCCGCGATCCGCCGGGCGGCAAGCCCGACCGTCCGCCGCACATCCGGACCACGGCCACGCCGGCCGCCGGCAGGGCGCGCCATCAGCCCCAGGGCCCGCGCGTCGGGCGATCGCCGCTGGAAGAGCGGCCCCAGGGACCAGCCTCGCCGGCATCGCGATTGAGCGGCGGCGGCGAAGACGGCCGTCGGCCGCCGAATTCGGCGGTCATGCCCTGCAGGGCCCGGATGCGATTGCCCGTATCCGGGTGGGTCGAAAAGAGGTTGTCCATGCGCTCGCCCGACAGCGGATTGATGATGAAGAGATGCGCCGTCGCCGGATTGTGCTCGGCGCTGGCATTGCGGATGTGTTCGGCGCTGCCCGAGATCTTGGCAAGCGCCGAGGCAAGCGACAACGGCTGGCCGGAGATCTCCGCCCCGGCCCGGTCGGCCGCGTATTCCCGCGTCCGGCTGATCGCCATCTGCACGAGAGCGGCCGCGATCGGCGCAAGCAGTGCTGCCGCGATTGCGCCGATCGCCCCGAACGGACTGTTGTTATCCCGGTTGCCGCCGAAGAAGAAGGCGAAATTCGCCAGCATCGAGATTGCACCGGCGATCGTTGCCGTGATCGTCATCGTCAGCGTGTCGCGATTGCGCACATGGCCGAGCTCATGCGCCATGACGCCGGCGATCTCGTCGCGGCTGAGCATGTTGAGCAGCCCGGTCGTTGCCGCAACCGCCGCGTTCTGCGGATTGCGGCCGGTGGCGAAGGCGTTCGGCTGCGGATTTTCCATGATGTAGACCTTCGGCATCGGCAGCCCGGCCCGCGCCGCAAGGTCCCGCACGAGATGATGGAACTCCGGCGCCGAGCGCTCGTCGACCTCGACGGCGCCATGCATCCGCAGCACCATCTTGTCGGCGTTCCAGTAGCTGAAGAAATTGAGGCCGAGCGCCACGACAAACGCCACCATCATGCCGCCCGTGCCGCCGACAATGTAGCCGACGCCCATGAACAGCGCCGTCAGCGCCGCGAGAAGCATGGCCGTTCGCATGAGATTCATCCGAAAACTCCGTCGTTTGGCATCGTCCCGCCCGGTGCGACCACAAGGGGGACTGGAGCCGATATAGGCAATTGGTATATATGATGGGTACGGCGTGACCGCCCCGCAAGAATGGGTGGCATTAGCCGTTCGATTCCAAGGGGGAAGGAAACGCAAATGCAGACTGCCAAGAAGATGTCCGACATCGATACCACAGACCGCCGGGCCGACGCTGCCAGGCGCGCCCTCGCCGAGGCCGCCGCCCGTCGTGACCGGCTGGATGAGCGCCGCTTTGCGGCAACGCCCGAGATCGGCGGCCGCGAGGGTCCCGACCCGGCCCGCTATGGCGACTGGGAAAAGAACGGCATCGCGTCGGACTTCTGATCCGGCGCGCCGCGAGCCTGTCCGAATGGGCAGGCGCCGTGGCGCCGTCGCAACCCTGCCGGAAAAAACGCCTTTCGAGCATTGTCGTCGCGCGTCGGTGCGATAATGCTATCGGGTAGGGTTTGCGTTCGTCCGATCACGACGCCTTGAGCCGTGGTCGGGCCGATCGGAGGGCGATACGTGGCCAATGGCGACGAGCGGCGGCTCGACCTTGCGCGACAGATGCTGGCGGAGCTGCGCCGGCGCCTGTCGCTGACACCGGCCTTCGAGCTCTGGGATGGCTCGACGGTGCCGGCCGGCGCGCACCACGAGGACTTGCGCATCAGGTTCGCCGACGAAGGCGTCATAGCGAGCCTGTTGCGCGCGCCGCGCCTGGCGACGGTCATCCGCCTGCATGCCGAGGGGCGTCTCGTCATTGCCGGCGGCTCCCTGTTCGATGTCGCCGAGACGCGGCCGCGTGGCAAGGTCGGCCGGCTGCTGAAGTCCATCGATCGCGGCCTTGCCCTGCGCACCGCCCTTGCCTTCGTCTTTCGCCCGGCCCGCCCGGCCGGCGCCGCGCCCGCTGTCGAGCTGTCCGGCCTGAAGCGCCACGACCTGCCGAGTGCCTTCTTCGAGCTCTTTCTCGACCGCAGCATGACCTTCTCGAGCGCCTATTTCGCCTCGCCGGACATGACCCTCGAGGCGGCGCAGGCGATGAAGCTCGACCTCGTCTGCCGCAAGCTGCGGCTTGAGCCCGGCGAGCGCCTGCTCGATGTCGGCTGCGGCTGGGGGGCGCTTGCCTGCCACGCCGCCGCCCATTACGGCGTCAACGCCCATGGCATCACCCTGTCGGAAGAGCAGTACCTGCATGCCCGCGAGACCGTCGCCCGCCTTGGCCTGCGCGACCGTGTCGAGATCGAGCTTGCCGATATCGCCGACCTCGACGGCGCCTACGACAAGATCGCCTCGATCGGCATGTTCGAGACCATCGCCGCCGATCGCCATCCCGTCTATTTCCGCAAGGTCCACGCGCTGCTGCGCGATCGCGGCCTCTATCTGCACCAGGCAATCACCCGCCGCGCCAAGGCGAGCGAACGCGCCTTCCACCGGAAGCGGGCCGAGTATCAGTCGCTCGTCGGCCATGTCTTCCCGACCGGCGATGTCGACCATGTCGGCCACACCCTGAAGGAGCTGGAGGTTTTCGGCTTCGAGGTGCACGACGTCGAGGCACTGCGCGAGCACTACACCCGGACATCGGAAATCTGGGCCCGCCGCCTGATGGCCGCCGAGGCCGAGGCCGACGAACTCGTCGGCGCCGCCACCCGCCGCCTCTGGGTCGCCTACCTCACCACCGTCTCCCTCGGCTTTGCCCGCGGCAGCCTCGGCACCTACCAGACCCTCGCCTCCAAGCGCTCGCGCGGCCTCTCCGGCCTGCCCCTGAACCGCGCGGCGATGTATGCCGGCACGATGGACGCTGCCACCGATGACCGATAGCCGGTGGCACCTTCATCAGGATTATTTTCCGATATTAGGCATTGTTTCCTAACATCTTCCATGCCAGTGTCGAACTCGTGTTCATCATGCGTTCCGGCAGGTCATGGGCTCTTTTCTGGCACGGGGATTTCGGGGAAGCGTTGTCGCGCTCGGTCTGGCCGCGGCGGCCGGGGCGCTTGCGCCGTCCCCCGGCTCGCGGACGAGCGAGGACCTGACGGCATCCTCGCGACCGGGCCGGACCTGCCGCTGCCGACGGCGCGGCCGAAATCTGCCGCCCGCCGCGAACCGCACGACCACATCGCCGGCCCGGTCGAGGCGCGCCTTGACCATGTCGTCGACGGCGACACCATTGCCGTGCGGGCCCGCGTCTGGATTGGCGAGGAAATCCACGTTCTCGTGCGCCTGCGTGGCATCGACGCGCCGGAGCTGAAGGGCCGTTGCAAGGCCGAGCGGGAGGCGGCGCGCCGTGCCTCGAACCTTCTTGCCCGGCTCCTCGGCGACGGCCCCCTGACCCTCAGCGATATCGGCGGCGGCAAGTATTTCGGCCGCGTCCTTGCCGACGTCACCACGACGGACGGCCGCGACCCGGCCGCCCGGCTCCTCGCCGCCGGTCTTGCCCGCCCCTATGCCGGCGGCAGGCGCGCCGGCTGGTGCGCGACGGCCGACGCCGCAAGGTGACCCGCCAGCATCGTTGGAAGTGCGCGCAATCCCCTCCGCCACATTGCGGCATTCGTTAAAATGCCATGGATTTCATGAAGCCACGATTCACCCTCGGCAAAAATACCTAGGTTTTCCGCCCCGCCTTAACAGCCACGCATGCGCCGTGACGTATGATGTCCGGGATTTGGCCTCCTCCGTGCGCAACCGGACCGGAGACTGGAGACAGGGACATGCGGATGCAACTGAAGGCTCTCGTCGAGAGATTTGCGGCGGACCGGTCGGGAACGATCGGCATCGTGTTTGCGTTGGCGATCCTGCCGATCCTGATGGCAACCGGCGCCGCCGTTGACTACAGCAACTCGGCGCGCGTGCGCAGCAAGCTGGCCGACGCCCTCGATTCCGGCGCCCTTGCTGCCGCCAAGGCCTACGCCATGGGCACGACCGACGAAGCCGAGCTGACCAGGCTCGCCCGCGCCTATGTCGACGGCAATCTCTCCGCCTCCGAACAGGCCCTTGGCACCATTACTGCTTTCAAGGTGACTGCCGACGCCGATCAGGGCGCCGTGCGCGTCGCCGCGACCATGGTCGTCCCGACCTACATGCTCGAGCTTGCCGGCGTCGACGAGCTGCCGGTGACCGAGCAGGCCGTCGCCCGCGCCGCCAGCAAGAATGTCGAGCTTGTCCTGATGCTCGATGTCACCGGCTCCATGGGCGGCTCGAAGATCTCGAACCTGCGCACCGCCGCCGAGGATCTCGTCGACATCCTCATTCCGGAAAAGAAGAAGACCGACAAGGTCAAGATCGGCGTCGTGCCCTATAGCCAGGGCGTCAATGCCGGCGCCTATGCCAAGAAGGCGACGAAGGGCAAGAGCGACAAGTGCGCCACCGAGCGCGTCGGCGACAAGGCCTACACCGACGAGCTTTTCGATGCCGAGGCGATCGGCACCGGCTCGGCCTTCTGTCCGCCGAACGTCATCCAGCCGCTGACCACAAATCGCAACGTGCTGGCAACCGAGATTTCCAAGCTCGATGCCGGCGGCATGACGGCCGGCCAGACCGGCATCGCCTGGTCCTGGTACATGCTCTCCCCGACCTGGGCGAGCCTGTGGCCGGGCGACAGCGCCCCTGCCGCCTATGACACCAAGGACCTGATGAAAATCGTCGTCCTGATGACCGACGGCCAGTTCAACACCTTCTACGACCTGAAGAAGTCGAAGGGCGGCGAATCCGGCGGCGAGGAAGAAGCCCCCGACTATGCCGAGTACTATGACGCGGCAACCCCGGATGACCGCGCCAAGTCGCTCTGCGATGCCATGAAGACGGCGCCGCACAACATCATCATCTACACCGTCGGTTTCCAGGCCCCGTCCGGCGCCAAGACCCTGCTGAAATACTGCGCCAGCAGCTCCGACAACTATTTCGATGCCTCGTCCGGCACCGAACTGAAATCGGCCTTCGCCGCCATCGCCAACGACGTCCAGGCCCTGCGCCTCACCGAGTAGCGAGGAAGGCTGCATCCGGCCGCCGCGATTGTGCCGGCGGCCGGGCCCGCCGTCATTCGCGCTTCAGGCTGATCGCCAGGATCTTCCAGGCGCCATTTTCCTTGATGAGCTTGTATTCGACCGGCAGCGCCCCGCCGTCGCTCGTCTTCAGCGTCCCGCGCACCGTGCCGAGATCGTTCTCGAACGAACGTTCGGTGAAGGTGTGGTCGGTAATCTCCGAAAGGATCGGATTGGCCGAAACGAACGCGGCGAAATCCTCGGCCGAGGTCGCCTTCTGGAATGCCATCGAGGTTTCGGCATAGGCCGCCGGAACGTCGCCCGCCTTCAGCGCCGCGATCTGCCGGTCGATCGGCTCGATGAGGCCGCTCGTCGCAAACAATGCGAAGCCGACGATGACGGCGATGAAGCCGATGACGCCGAGCACGATCTTCTTCCAGACCGCCATCGACTTCTTGGCCGGGATTGCCGGAGGCGCCGCCGCAGCGGCCGATGCCGCCGGCGCCGCTGGCCGCGACACGCCCGCATCGGCACCACAATTCGGACAGAAGCGCGCGTCCGCCGGAATCTGCGTTCCACAGCTTGCACAATACATCGTGCCACCTCCCCTTCCCGCAATTGTCTCTCGCGGCATTTTCTTCAATGCCGTTCCGAGAGTCATGTGGAAGGGTGGGCGCCGGTTTCGCGCCGCCGGCCGCTGATCGCCGGGCTGTCCGCCGCCGCGTCTGAAGCGCTTGCCTGGCCTTACGGCTCGACGATGACGGGCGTGCCGACCCGCACCCGCTCGTAGAGATCGACGATGTCGTGATTGTACATGCGGATGCAGCCATAGGAGGCCGCCTTGCCGATCGTCTTCGGCCGGTTGGTGCCGTGAATGGCGTATTCGTCACCGGCGAGCGTCAGCGCCCGGACGCCCATCGGATTGTTCGGCGCTCCGCCCGGAATGAGATTGGGGATCGAGGGAATGTCCCGCTTCACCGCCGCCGGAGGCGCCCAGGCCGGATTGACGTATTTGCCGTCGATGCGCGTGCGCCCGGCCCAGGCCTTGCCCGGCTTGCCGACCGCGACCGGATAGCGGATCGCCTCGCCGCGCCGGGTGATGAGATAAAGCCGCCGCTCATGCGTCCGGATGATGATCGTGCCGCGCGCGTAATGGCCCGGCGCCGCCACGACCTCGCGCTTCAGCGCCGCCTGTGCCGGCGCGCTTGAGACCAACGCCGCCACGGCAAAAAGCAAAAGCGCCGCGACGATGCCGCACCCGCGCCGAAAATGCCTCGTTTCCATCCGCATCCCCTTGCGATCCCGCAATCCCGAGCCCGGACTATGAACGCGGCAGGTCACCGGCTGGTTGCTGGCGCGGCGCTGAATGAAAATTCGGTTAACGGAATGAAAACGGCGACGCCAGGGCGCCGCCGTTTCTGATTAAACCAGCAAGGAAAAGGGATCAGTTGCCGGCGATCTTCGAGGCCATCACCGAGATCGTCTTCACATAGACCTCGGCCTTGTTCCACTGGCGCAGCACATTGTAGTTGCCCGAGCCGGCGTCCCAGCCGCCCGGCCGCCAGCCATAGGCCTTGAGATAGTTCGCCGTCGAGCCAAGCACGTCGGGCACCGAGCGGATGAGATCGACCCGGCCGTTGCCGTCGAAATCGACGCCGAATTTCACGTAGGACGAGGCGAGGAACTGCGTCTGGCCAAGCTCGCCCGCCCAGGCGCCGCGCATCTGCGACGGCGTCATGTCGCCACGCTGCACGATCCGCAGCGCGCTCATCAGCTCGTTGGTGAAGAAGTCCGAGCGCCGGCAGTCATAGGCCAGCGTCGCCAGCGAGCGCATCACCGGCATGCTGCCGGAATTGCCGCCATAGCCCGTCTCGAGGCCCCAGATGGCGATGACCACTTCGCCCGGCACGCCATAGCGCTTCTCGATCGCCGCGATCGTCTTGGCATGGGTCTTCATCAACTGCCGGCCCTTGGCGATCATCGCGTTGTTGACCCGGCGCTTGTAGAACTGGTCGAAGCTCAGCTTGAACGACTTCTGCGACCGGTCGAGCTGGATCACCTTGGCATCATAGCTGACGCCGTTGAGCGAGGCGGAGATCGCCTTCTCGGAAATGCCGGCCGCCGCCGCCTCGCGCTTGAAGGCCTCAAGCCAGTTGCCGAACCCGGCGGCATTGTTGCCACAGGTCGCCGCTGCTGCCGGCGCGGCATAGGCTGCAACCGCAAGAGCCGCTCCAACGATCAGGGAACGGGATTTCGAGAAGAACATGGAGCCCCCCATTTCTCAGGCGCTTTTAAAGGATGAGGTCAGGCCCGCCCGGCACTCGGGCAGCCCGTGCCGCCGGCCATCAAGGCCAGTCGGCACGATTCGCGCGATTATGTCAGGTCGCGGCAAACCTGTCATGACGGCGCCGCGCGCGGCCGCGCGTTACCCTTAATTGCCGCCGCCGCGCGTTACCCTTAATGCCGCCGCAGCGTGCCCGCCAGATGGAAAGGGGCGGCATCGGCCGCCCCTTCCGGTCTTTGCGCCATCGCGAACCCCTGCCTCAGGCAGCGGCGCCCTCGGCCGCCTCGCCGATGACCAGACGGTCGCCCGCCGCCCGCACCGGCACGGTCATGCCGTCATGCACGCCGCCGGCAAGGATCTGCTCGGCGAGCGGGTCCTGCAGCGCCTTCTGGATCGCCCGCTTCAGCGGCCGCGCGCCATAGGCCGGATCGTAGCCCTTGTCGGCAAGCCAGGCCCGGGCGCCCGCGTCGAGATCGAGCACGATCTTGCGCTCGTCGAGGAGCTTCTGCAGCCGCCGCACCTGGATGTCGACGATCGCTCCCATGTGCTCGCGCTTCAGCCGGTGGAACAACAGGATCTCGTCGACCCGGTTGAGGAATTCCGGCCGGAACGCCGCCTTGACGATCGCCATCACCTCGGCCCGCACCGCTTCGACATCCTCGCCCTCGGCCTGGTTGACGAGGAACTCCGCGCCAAGGTTCGAGGTCATGATGATGAGCGTGTTGCGGAAGTCGACCGTGCGGCCCTGGCCATCGGTCAGCCGGCCGTCGTCGAGCACCTGCAGGAGCACGTTGAAGACATCCGGATGCGCCTTCTCGATCTCGTCGAAGAGCACGACCTGATACGGCCGCCGCCGCACCGCTTCCGTCAATGCACCGCCCTCGTCATAGCCGACATAGCCCGGCGGCGCGCCGATCAGCCGCGAGACCGAATGCTTCTCCATGTATTCCGACATGTCGAGGCGGATCATCGCCGTCTCGTCGTCGAACAGGAACGCCGCCAGCGCCTTGGTCAGCTCGGTCTTGCCGACGCCGGTCGGGCCGAGGAAGATGAACGAGCCGATCGGCCGGTTCGGATCCTGCAGCCCGGCCCGGGCCCGGCGCACCGCCGTCGAGACGGCCTTGACGGCTTCGGCCTGGCCGACCACCCGCTTGCCCAGTTCCTCTTCCATCCGCAACAGCTTGTCGCGCTCGCCCTCGAGCATCCGGTCGACCGGAATGCCGGTCCAGCGCGACACCACCTGGGCGACATGGTCGGGCGTCACCGCCTCCTCGACCATCTGCCCGGCCTTGCCGTCGTCCGCCTCGGCCGAGGCGAGCTGCTGTTCGAGCTGCGGAATGATGCCGTAGGCGATCTCGCCGGCCTTGGCGAGGTCGCCGAGGCGCTGTGCCTTCTCAAGGTCGATCCGCGCCTCTTCGAGCTTCTCCTTGATCTTCTGGGCGCCGGCAAGCTTCTGCTTTTCCGCCTGCCAGCGCTCGGTGAGCGCGGCCGAGTCCTCTTCAAGGTCGCCAAGTTCGGCCTCGAGCTTCACCAGACGGTCCTTGGACGCCGTGTCGGTTTCCTTTTTCAGCGCCTCGCGCTCGATCTTCAACTGGATGATCCGCCGGTCGAGCTCGTCGAGCTCCTCGGGCTTGGAATCGACCTGCATCCTGAGCCGGCTCGCCGCCTCGTCGACAAGGTCAATGGCCTTGTCCGGCAGGAACCGGTCGGTGATGTAGCGGTTCGAGAGCGTCGCGGCCGCAACCAGCGCCGAGTCGGTGACCCGCACGCCGTGATGCAGCTCGTACTTCTCCTTCAGGCCGCGCAGGATCGACACCGTGTCCTCGACCGTCGGCTCGCTGACGAACACCGGCTGGAACCGCCGCGCCAGCGCCGCGTCTTTCTCGACGTGCTTGCGATATTCCTCGAGCGTCGTCGCGCCGACGCAATGCAGCTCGCCGCGCGCCAGCGCCGGCTTCAGCAGGTTCGAGGCGTCCATCGCCCCTTCCGCCTTGCCCGCGCCGACGAGCGTGTGCATCTCGTCGATGAACAGGATGACCTTGCCGGCCTCGGCCTGGATCTCGTTGAGGACCGCCTTCAGCCGCTCCTCGAACTCGCCCCGATATTTCGCCCCGGCAATGAGCGCGCCCATGTCGAGCGCCATCAGCGTCTTGTCCTTGAGGCTCTCGGGCACATCGCCATTGACGATGCGCAGCGCCAGCCCCTCGACGATCGCCGTCTTGCCGACGCCCGGCTCGCCGATCAGCACCGGATTGTTCTTGGTGCGCCGCGACAGCACCTGGATCGTGCGCCGGATTTCCTCGTCGCGGCCGATGACCGGATCGAGCTTGCCGTCGCGCGCCACCTGCGTCAGGTCGCGGGCATATTTCTTCAGCGCCTCATAGGCGTTCTCGGCGCTGGCCGAATCCGCCGTGCGGCCCTTGCGCAACGCCTCGATCGCCGCGTTCAGCGCGTTCGGCGTCACCCCGGCCTTGGCGAGGATCTTGCCCGCCTCCGAATCCTTCTCGATCGCCATCGCGACGAGCAGGCGCTCCACCGTGATGAAGCTGTCGCCGGCCTTCTGGGCAATTTTCTCGGCCGTCTCGAACACCCGGGCAAGCGCCGGCGCAAGGTAGAGCTGGCCGGCACCGGCACCCTCGACCTTCGGCAGCCTGGCAAGCACGCCCTCGATCGCGGCAGCGACGTCGCGCGCCCGCCCTCCCGCCTTCTCGATGAGACCGGACGCCATGCCCTGCTCGTCATCGACGAGGACCTTCAGAAGATGCTCCGCGGAAAACTGCTGATGCCCGCGCGCCAGCGCCAGATTCTGCGCCGACTGAACGAAACCGCGGGCCCGTTCGGTGTATTTTTCGAAATTCATCTGACTTCTCCTTCCCGCCCGCGCCGCAACCCTTTGAAGGCATTGCCCGGCGCGTCGATTGCCATGGCGGCCGCCGGCCGCATGAACTCCCGCACCCCCGCTCCGGCGGCGGGTGCACCCCGAATATGGTGTTGCTTTTTCGCAACGGAAGGGGGAAGGCAAGGGAGATTGCGGCTGCTGGCCGGACTTTCCGTCGCGGCCTCCCCGGGAGCCGGACGCGTCGGAAAGTCCCGCCGCTCATCGATGACAGATGCCGGCCGCAGCATAGAAAAAGGCGCCGCCGGGCGCCTTTTTGCATCTCTCGAATGTCGCGCCGAAATCCGCGCTCATTCCTCGGCGGGCACCGCCACCGCATCGACCGCCGGCGCCGGTCGGCGCTGGCGCACCGGACGCGGCCGCTTCTCGCCGGCATCCTCGCTCGCCGCGACGGGCTCGGCCGCACCTTCCGCCGGCTGCGCCATGCGCGGCCGGCCACGGCCACGGCGGCGCGGCCGCTGCGCGCCTTCCTCGGAACCCTCGCCGGCACCGGCTTCGCTCGCGGTGCTGCCATTGCCGCCGTTCGGACGCGGCGCCTCGGACGGCGCTTCCTGGTCGAACTGCTCGCGGAACTCGACCGGCTGCGGCGCGCCGGGCGCGGCCACCGGGTTCATCGAAGCGCGCGTCGGCACTTCGTCCATCTCGTCGTCGTCGTCGCGGTTGTCGTCGTCGCGCACGATCTGCATCTGCTGCGGCATCTGCGCCTGCGCCGCCGCGATGATGCGATAATAGTGCTCGGCGTGCTGCATGTAGTTTTCCGCCGCCACCGGATCGCCGGACGCCTGCGCGTCGCGCGACAGGGCAACGTACTTCTCGGCGATGTGCAGGGCAGTACCGCGCACCTTCACGTCCGGGCCGTTGCTCTCATAGGACCGCGTCAGCGGATTGGGGCCCTTGCGGTTACGACCCCGCAAGCGCTTGTTCTGATGGTTCTGCCTCATCGCATCTACTTCTCTTCGCAAACCACGTCCTCCTCTCCGCTCCAGTCCGGGCGGATTCCACGAGCGTTCACACGAACTCGATCGTGGTTTGGGTGTTGCGGATCCTCGATCTATACCGATTCCATCTTGGCCGCGCGGCCGCCCGGAACGCCTGTTCCGCGGCCCGCGTCGCTGCCGGATCGAATCGCGCACCCGCCTCGGCGCGCGCCATATCCGTTCCGAGAACCGTTCCGGTGATACCGGTCCCTCGCACCAGCAAATCCGATCAGAGCGCCATCATGTCGCTTGCGGGTAACCGGATGAACCTGCTGCTTTGAAGTCCTTCGGCGCCATCCGTCCCAAACAAAGCCGGTCAAAGCGCCCCTCGGTGCCGAGACACTAGCCGCTTCGCGCTGTATTTCCAAGCGCATTTTTACCGCGCGACATGCCGCTTTCGCCGTCAGTCGCCGGCTTTTTGCCTGCCTGTGACGACCCTTTCAATCCCTGCAAGGTCGCGTCGAATGGCCACATCAGTAAAACCGGCAGGACCGAGGAGCCCGGCGACCGCTCCGGCCTGGCCGATGCCGGTCTCGAGCGCGACGAGCCCGCCGGCCCGCACCATCCCGGCCGCAAGCGCCGCGATCGCCCGATAGGCGTCAAGCCCGTCCACGCCGCCGTCGAGCGCCAGCACCGGCTCGAATGCGGCGACCTCGCGATCAAGCCCGGATATCGTGCTGCGCTCGATGTAGGGCGGGTTCGAGACGACGATGTCATGGCTGCCGCCTGCCGCTGCGGAAAAGTCGCCGGCGACGAACCTTGCCCGCTCGCCGACGCCGAGCCGCTCGGCGTTCCCGGCGGCAACGGCCACCGCATCGGCGGAAAGGTCGACACCAAGACCCTCGGCCGCCGGCAGTGCATCGAGCAGCGCAACGAGAATGCAGCCCGAGCCGGTGCCGAGATCGGCAATCGTCAGCGCCGCACCCCGACCCGGGCCGTCATCGACGAACGAGAGCACCGCCTCGACCAGCGTCTCGGTATCCGGCCGCGGCACCAGCGTTGCCTCGGTGACGGCAAAGTCGAGCCCGAAAAACTCTTTTTTGCCAATGATGCGGGCGATCGGTTCCCGGTCGAGCCGCCGCCCCGCAAGAACCTCGAGCCGGCCGGCGCCCGCCTCGCCGATGGCCGCGTCGGGGTTGCGGGCGAACTCTTCCGCCGTGATCGAAAGTGCTTCGAACAGAAGCACCCGGGCATCGAGCTCGGGCGTCGCAAGGCCCTGCGCCCGCAAGGCGTCGCGCACCGCCCGGAATGCTGTCGACCGGCCCGTCGATGCGGCAAGGCCGATCGTCACGACCGGCCTTCCTCGTCGAGCGCAGCGAGTTCGCCGGCCTGATGATCGGTGATCAACGCCTCGACGATCTCGTCGAGCGCCTCGCCAAGCAGCACCTTGTCGAGCTTGTAGAGCGTCAGGCCGATGCGGTGATCGGTCACCCGGCCCTGCGGGAAATTATAGGTCCGGATCCGCTCCGACCGGTCGCCCGAGCCGACCTGCGAGCGCCGCGTCGAGGCGCGCTCGGCGTCGCGCTTCAGCCGCTCTTCCTCGTAGAGCCGGGCCCGGAGCAGCTTCAGCGCCTTGGCCTTGTTCTTGTGCTGCGAGCGCTCGTCCTGCACGGCAACGACGATGCCACTCGGCATGTGGGTGATGCGAACCGCCGAATCCGTCGTGTTGACGTGCTGGCCGCCGGCTCCGGACGAGCGGTAGACGTCGATCCTGAGATCGCCCTCGTCGATCTCGAAATCCACCTCCTCGACCTCCGGCAGCACCGCCACCGTCGCCGCCGAGGTGTGGATGCGCCCGCCGGATTCGGTCTCCGGCACGCGCTGCACCCGGTGCACGCCCGATTCGAACTTCAGCCGGGCGAACACGCCCTTGCCCGAAATCGTCGCGATCACTTCCTTGTAGCCGCCGACCTCGCCCTCGCTTTCCGAGAGAATGGCGACGCGCCAGCGGTGCAGCTCGGCATAGCGCTGGTACATGCGAAAGAGATCGCCGGCAAAGAGCGCCGCCTCGTCGCCGCCGGTTCCGGCCCGCACCTCGAGGATCGCGCTCTTCTCGTCGGCCGCATCCTTCGGCAAAAGGAGAAGGCGGATTGCCATCTCCTGCGCCTCGATCCGCTCGATGAGCTCATGTCGTTCGGTGTCGGCAAGCTCGACCATCTCAGCGTCGCTCGCCGGGTCGGAGATGAGGTCCTGAAGGTCCGAAAGCTCCTTCTGCGCCGCCCGCAGACTGCCGATCTCGGCAACGATCGGCTCGAGCTCGGCATATTCCCGGGAAAGGCGCACGAGCGTTTCGGCATCCGGTCCCGCTGCGAGCCGGGCCTCGAGATCGGCCGCGCGCGCCACCAGCGAATTGAGCTTTTCTTCCGGCATCATGATGGAATGCCCGCCCTTTCATGCGCCCGCGACGCCGGCAGCGCCGCCGCGCCGTGCCGCAACGGCCCGTCAGCTAGTGCGGAATGCCTTCCGCGTCGGCAAAATCGGAAAGCGCCTGGCGGATATCGACGTCGACACCGCCGCTGGCAAGCAGCGGCTCGAGCACGGCCTTGAGCTTTTCAAGCGACATCGCGCACAGCATCGCCTTGACCGGACCGACCGCTGCCGGCGCCATCGACAGCGAGCGATAGCCAAGGCCGATGAGCGCCATCGCCTCGAGCGGCTTGCCGGCCATCTCGCCGCAGACGGTGACCGGCTTGCCGGCCGCGTTCGCCCGCTCGACGATGAGCCGCATCGACCGCAGGAAGCTTGCCGACAGCGCGTCGAACCGCCCGGCGAGCCGCGTATTGCCGCGATCGCTCGCCATCATGAACTGCAACAGGTCGTTCGAGCCGATCGAGGCGAAATCGACCCGCGCGAACAGCTCGTCGAGCTGGAACAGCAGCGCCGGCACCTCGATCATCGCCCCGAGCCGGATCTTGCTCGGCAGGGCGTGATCGTGCCGTTCCAGATGCGCGATCTCGCGCTGCATCAGCACCCGCGCCCGCTCGAACTCGCTGACCTCGGTCACCATCGGGAACATCAGCGACAGCTCGCGCCCGCCCGCCGCATGCAGCAGCGCCCGCAACTGGGTGCGCAGCAGGCCCGGCCGGTCGAGGCCGAGGCGGATCGCCCGCCAGCCCATCGCCGGATTTTCCTCCGAGACGGTGCGGATATAGGGCAGCACCTTGTCGCCGCCGATGTCGAGCGACCGGAACACCACCGACTGGTCGCCGACCGCGTCGAGAACCTTGCGATAGAGCGTTTCCTGCTCGCTCATCCGCGGGAAGGACGAGGCCACCATGAACTGCAGTTCGGTGCGGAAAAGGCCGATGCCGGTCGCCCCCGCCTCGCCGAGATGGTCGAGGTCGACGAGCAGGCCGGCATTGATCTGCAGCCGGATGTCGACCCCGTCGGTCGTGACCGACGGAATGTCGCGCAGTTGCAGATACTGCTCCTGCCGGCGCGCCCGGAACCGCACCTTGTCGGCATAGGCGTTCTCGATGTCGCCCGTCGGCCGCAGATGGACCTGGCCGGAATCGCCGTCGACGATGATCGCGTCGCCCGCCTCGGCGAGCGAGACGACACCGGGAATCTGGCCGACCGTCGGAATGTCGAGCGCCCGCGCGACGATCGCCACATGGCTCGTCGGCCCGCCCTCCTCGAGCAGCAGGCCGCGCACCCGCTCGCGATTGTAGTCGAGCAGCTCCGCCGCGCCCATGTTCCGCGCAACGATGATCGCATCCTGCGGCAGGTCCATGTCCGAGACATGCGGCGCCCCCATCAGGTCGCGCAGCAGCCGGTTGGCGAGATCGTCGAAATCGTGCAGCCGTTCGCGGATATAGGGGTCGGTCTGGCGCATCAGCCGCGCCCGCATGTCCGACTGCACGCGCTCCACCGCCGCCTCGGCCGTCAGGCCGGTCTCGACCGCCTCGTGCATGCGCCGCGCCCAGCCATGGTCGTAGGCGAACATCCGGTAGGCTTCGAGCACGTCGCGGTGCTCGCCGCTTTCGGCCACCTCGCCGCGCGCCAGCATGTCGTCGACCGACAGTCGCAGGCTGGCGATCGCCGCGTCGAGCCGCTCGAGCTCGTCATAGATGTTCTCGGCAATGAGATGGGTGACGACGACGCGCGGCTCGTGCAGCACCACATGGCCAAGGCCGATGCCCTCGACGAGCCCCGCACCGATGAAATGCATCGGCCGGGACAGATCGAGCTCGATGCCGGCCCGCCCGATCGAGGCGATGCCGCCGGCCGCGATCATCTCGGCCAGCACCATCGCCGTCGTGTGCAGCGCTTCTTCTTCTTCCTCGGTGTAGACGCGCCGGGTGCGGTTCTGCACGACCAGCACACCAAGCGTGCGGCCTGCCCGCAAAATCGGCACGCCGAGGAAGCTGTGATAGATCTCCTCGCCCGTCTCCGGCCGGTAGGCGAATGCCGGATGGGACTGCGCGTTCGACAGCGACAGCGGCTGCGCCTCGGCCGCAATCAGGCCGACGAGACCCTCGCCGATCTGCAGGCTGGTGTCGTGCACCGCCGTCTTGTTGAGGCCTTCGGTGGCATAGAGCTCCAGCACGCCGTCGGCGCGCAGGACATAGATCGAGCACACCTCCGCGACCATGTTCGCGGCGATCAGCGTTACGATCTTGTCGAGCCGCTCCTGCGCGCTGATCCGTTCCGCCATCGCTTCGCGCAGGCGACGGAGCAGGACGCGCGGACCGGCGAGGGAGCCTCGCATGTTCCGCTTCCTCGGGGACGCCCGCGCTCGCGGCCGGTGCGTCGTTCGATGTGTCTGGCGGCGTTTCGCCGGGCTGCTCGATTACTGCTTATCGAGCCCGTATACCGAATGCAAAGTGCGTACCGCAAGCTCGGTATAGGCCGCATCGATGAGGACGCTCACCTTGATCTCGGAGGTCGAGATGAGCTGGATGTTGATTCCGCGCTCGGCGAGGGCGGAAAACATCTTGGCGGCGACGCCGGCATGGCTGCGCATGCCGATGCCGATGACCGACACCTTCACGACGTCGGTCGAGCCGCTCATTTCCTGGTATTCGATGGTCTCCTTGGCGCCTTCGATGACCTTCTTGGCCCGCTCGAAGTCGGCGACCGGCACCGTGAAGGTGACGTCGGTGGTGCGCCCGTCCTCGGAAATGTCCTGGACGATCATGTCCACATTGATGTTGGCGTCGGCGAGCGGGCCGAACACGGCCGCCGCGATGCCCGGCTTGTCGGCGACCCGCCGGAGCGTGATCTTCGCCTCGTCCTTCGAATAGGCGATACCGCTGACGATGTGCTGTTCCACGATCTCGTCCTCGTCACATACAAGGGTTCCAGGGCCCGTGAACGGCCCTTCCAGCGAAGGCTGCGGCCCGTCCGGATCGTCGAAGCTGGAACGGACCAGCACCGGCACCCGATGGACCATGGCGAGTTCGACCGATCGCGTCTGCAGCACCTTGGCGCCGAGCGATGCGGATTCGAGCATCTCCTCATAGGAGATGCGGTCGAGACGATGCGCCTTGGCGACGATCCGCGGATCGGCCGTATAGACGCCGTCGACGTCGGTATAGATGTCGCAGCGGTCGGCCTTGATCGCCGCCGCCACCGCGACCGCGCTGGTATCGGAACCGCCGCGGCCGAGCGTCGTGATGCGATTGTCCGGGCCAAGGCCCTGGAAGCCGGCGATCACCGCCACCTGCCCCTTTGCCAGCCGCTCCATCAGCGCCGTGCCGTCAATGCTCTGGATGCGCGCCGAACCATGCACGCCCGACGTCATGATCGGCACCTGCCAGCCGCACCAGGAGCGCGCGTCGACGCCCATCGACTGCAGCACGATGGCAAGAAGGCCGATCGTCACCTGCTCGCCGGAAGCAACGACGGCGTCGTACTCGCGCGCATCATGCAGCGGCGCGGCTTCCTTGCACCAGGCAACGAGCTCGTTGGTCTTGCCGGCCATCGCCGACAGCACCACGGCCACTTCATGGCCGGCATCGACCTCGCGCTTCACATGGCGCGCCACGTTGCGGATGCGGTCCACGTCCGCAACCGAGGTTCCACCGAATTTGAGCACCAGGCGGGCCATCGATCGTCGTCTCTTCTCTGCGAATTCGGGTCCGCCGGCCGCGAACGAAGCCCCGCGCCGGCACCGGCGCCACTGGCGGCGCCGAAAGCGGCGTATAGATACAGATAAGCCGCCCGCGCCGCAACACCGTCTCGCCCCGCGGGGATGCCCGGACTTGACATTCCTTTTGCCGCACCCGACTAGGAAGAAGGCGGCCGGACACGTCGCCCGGCGGCGAGACCCGGCACCGATGAGGGTTGAGGAACAGGCAATGACGAGAGCGCCAGAAACCGCAACCGAAACCGCGGCCGGGACCGTCGATCCCGCCGAGGTCGCCCGCTTCTCGGCGATCGCCGCCGAATGGTGGGACCCGGCCGGCAAGTTCAAGCCGCTGCACATCCTCAATCCGGTGCGCCTTGCCTACGTCAAGGAGCGCATCGCCGGCCACTATGACCGCGACGAGCTCTCGACCCGCGCCCTGTCCGGTCTTTCCATCGTCGACATCGGCTGCGGCGGCGGCCTCATTTCCGAGCCGCTCGCCCGCCTCGGCGCCACCGTCACCGGCATCGACCCCTCGCCGACCAATATCGAGGTCGCAAGGCTCCATGCCGGCCGCACCGGCACCCCCGTCGACTATCGGGCGACGACCGCCGAGGACCTTGCCGCCAGCGGTGCGCGCTTCGATGTCGTGCTCGCTCTCGAGGTCGTCGAGCATGTCGCCGACCTCGGCCTGTTCCTGAAAGCCTGCGGCGAGCTCGTCCGCCCCGGCGGCATCGCCTTCTTTGCCACCCTCAACCGGACCATGAAGGCCTTCGCCCTCGCCATCGTCGGCGCCGAATACATCCTGCGCTGGCTGCCGCCCGGCACCCATCAGTGGTCGAAATTCGTCACCCCCGATGAGCTGGCGAAATTCATCGCCGACGCCGGCCTCGACCTCGCCGACGAGACCGGCATCGTCTATGACCCCTTCGCCGACCGCTGGAAGCGCTCGCCGGACATGGACGTCAATTATATGATGGCGGCGCGGCGCCCGGCCTGAACGGCCGCTGGGCATAGAGGCATCGGGGCACTGGGGCACCGAAACTGCGACCTTTTGGCCGGCTTTATATTGGACCGGCTAACAATTAACCCGTCGGTTACGTTACCGGGCAAACACTCGCGAGATATTAGTCTTTCGCATGAGTGCGCCCCGATGTCCCTCAGCATTCGCAGTATCTTTACCATTGCCATCGCCGGCGTGTCGCTCGCCACTCTCGGCCTTTCCGGCACGCTGAACTTCGTTCACACCGGCAGCCTCGTCGAAAGCGCCATCACCCAGCGCCTGAACAGTCTTTCGACCGGCCTCAAGGCCGAAATAGAGGCCGAAAGCCAGCGCGCCCTGTCGCTCGCCGAGAGCATCGCCGGCCAGCCCGACATCCAGAAGGCCTTCGCCGCCCGGGATCGCTCTGCCCTTGCCGCGATCGTCGTGCCCGGCTTCAAGGCCATGAAGGAAACCCACGGCGTCGAGCAGTTCCAGTTCCACGAAGCGCCGGCGACCTCGTTCCTGCGCGTTCACAAGCCGGAGAAATTCGGCGACGACCTGTCCGGCTTCCGCAAGACCGTTGTCGCCGTCAACGAGACGAAACAGCGCGTCTTCGGCCTTGAAAAGGGCGTTGCCGGCCTTGGCCTTCGCGGCGTCGTGCCAATGTTCGCCGATGGCAGACACACCGGGTCGGTCGAATTCGGCCTCTCCTTCGGCCCGGCCTTCTTCGAGAAGTTCAGCTCCCGCTTCGCCGCCGCCGCCGCCCTCTACATCGAGTCCCCCGATGGCCTGAAGGAATTCGCCTCGACCTTCCCGGTCGATCTCGGCCTTGCCGGCGAGACCATCGCGGCCGGCCTCGCGGCGCGCGCCTTCGACTATTCGCACCGCGTCGGCGACGCCGACGACGCCCTGCTCATCGAGCCCGTCGCCGACTATTCCGGCAAGCCGATCGGCGCCCTCGTCATCGGCATCGACCGCTCGGCCTTCGACGGCATGATCCTCTCCGGCATGCTGGAGAACGCCTCCGTCGCCATCGTCGCCCTGCTCATCGCCGTCGTCATCTCGATCCTTCTCGACCGGCGTCTCGGCGCCCGTATCCGCGACCTTACCGCCCGCATGGGCCGCATCGCCCGCGATGACGTCGATGTCGAGCTGCCCGGCGGCGATCGCGACGACGAAATCGGCGCCATGGTCCGCGCCGTGACGATTTTCCGCGACAACATCATCGACCGCCAGCGCCTCGAGGGCGACGCCGCCCGGTCGCAGCAAAAGCAGGTCCACCGTCAGGAAGTCATCGAGGCGCTGATCGGCGATTTCCGCACCGCCGCCCATCGCGTTCTCGCCGATGTCCGCCAGAACGCCGAGGGCCTCGGCGGCATCGCCCACAGCCTCATCGGCATCGCCGGAGAAACCGCCAGCCGCTCCTCCGATTCCGGCCATGCCTCCGAGCGCGCCTCGACCAACGTCCAGACCGTCGCCTCGGCGGCCGAGGAACTTGCCGCCTCCATCGAGGAGATCCGCCGCCAGATCGCCGAGAGCAACGTCGCCATCGTCGACACCACCCACGCCGCGACCGCTGCCAACGACCGCGTCGGCGGCCTTGCCGACGCCGCCGAGAAGATCGGCAACGTCGTCTCCCTCATTCAGGACATCGCCGAGCAGACCAATCTCCTGGCTCTCAACGCGACCATCGAGGCCGCCCGCGCCGGCGAGACCGGCAAGGGCTTTGCCGTCGTCGCCTCGGAAGTGAAATCCCTCGCCAGCCAGACCGCGAAGGCGACCGAGGAAATCGGCGCCCAGATCGCCACCATCCAGGATTCGACCCGCAACGCCGTCGCCGCGATCGAGGAAATCGCCCACCGCATGACCGAGGTCGAACGCAACACCCAGATGGTGGCGAATGCGGTCGAGGAACAGAACGCCGCGACCATCGAGATCTCGTCGAGCATCCAGCAGGCCGCCAACGGCACGTCGGAGGTTACGCGGAACATCGCCGCCGTGACCACCGCCGTCACCGACACCAACCGTGTCGCCGACAGCGTGCTGGCCGCCTCGCGCGACGTTGCCGAGCAGGTCGGCGCCCTTGACCGGGTGGTCGATGATTTCCTGACGCGGGTCGCCGCCGCCTGACGCAGCAGGCGCGGCCATCCCCGGACGGAAACTGTCAGTTGCGCTCGTCCGGCAGGATCGGCAGCGGCTGGAACTCGATGCCTTCATCGAGGAGGCCGCGTGCCTCCTCGGCCGTCGCCTCGCCATAGATGCCGCGCGCCGGCGCTTCCTCGTAGTGGATGCGCCGCGCCTCCTCGGCAAAGCGCTCGCCGACATAGTCGGCGCCGGCAAGAAGCTTGTCCTTCAGTTCGCGCAGCATGCCGAGCATTTCCGCCCGCTCGCCGCCCGGGCCCTCGATGGCTGGCGCTGCGGCCGCACCAGCCGTCCCCGTCTCGCCATCCTCGTGCCGCGCGCCGCTCACCGCCGGCGCCATCAGCGCCTTGGCGACACCGGTCGAGCCGCATTGCGGACAGGCGATTTCCCCCGCGGCCACCTGCGCATCGAACGCCTCGGCCCCGCCGAACCAGCCGTCGAAGCGATGTGCGTTCTCGCAGATGAGCGCGTAACGGATCACGTGTCCGCCTTTGCCACCGAAAGCGTCACCTCGCGATCATGCGTCAGCGCCGGCACCCGGCCGCGCGCCTCGGCAACGAGCGCCGGGTCGATGTCGGCGATGATGACCGTCGGGTCGGTGCCGGCCTCGGCGATGATCCGCCCCCAGGGGTCGATGATCATCGAATGACCGAAGGTGTCGCGGCCGTTTTCGTGATGGCCGCCTTGCGCTGCGGTGAAGACGAAGCACCCCGTCTCGATCGCCCGCGCCCGCTGCAGCACATGCCAGTGCGCCTCGCCGGTCTGCCTGGTGAAGGCCGCCGGCGAGGTCAGGAAGTGCGCTCCGGCCTTGGCCAGCGTCCGGTAGAGATAGGCAAAGCGCAGGTCGTAGCAAATCGAGAAGCCGAGCCGGCCCCACGGCAGATCGGCGACGACCGCCTTGTCGCCGGCCTGATAGGTGCGCGACTCGCGATAGTTCTCGCCGCCCGGCAGGTCGACGTCGAACATGTGGATCTTGTCGTAGCGCGCCGCGATGCTGCCGTCCGGCGCGATGAGAAACGCCCGGTTCGCGGCCTTCTCCGGACCGACCTTCACCGCCACCGAGCCGATGTGGATGTAGATTCCGAGTTCCTTCGCCAGCGGCCGCATCCGTGCCAGCGTCGGGTCCGCCGCCTCTTCGGTGATCCCGGCAAAGAGCGCCTCGCGCTCCAGCTCCATCAGCGCCGTCTGCTCCGGCGTCAGCACGTAGTCGGCGCCCTCGGCCGCCGCCTCGCGCACGAACTTTGCCGCCGCCTCGATATTGTCGGGAACCGAACGGCCGGTGCGCAACTGCACGCAGGCTGCCCGAAACTTGCCGTTGCCGCTCATCGCCGAAACCTCGCTACGCTCCAGGGCTCGATCGGGCACCAGTGTCTATGCCGGCGCCCGTCCTCGTCTCGCAATACTCCCCGGCGGCAACCCCGGCAAGCACCGGCCCGCCGCCTCAGGAGGCAAGCAGCGCGTCAAGCTCGCCGTCGGCCTCCAGCTCGTGCAGGTCGTCGCAACCGCCGACATGCTTTTCGCCGATGAAGATCTGCGGCACCGTATGGCGCCCGTTCGCCCGCGCCATCATCGCCTGACGCTTCGCCGGGTCGGCGCCGACATCGATTTCCTCGTAGGAAACACCCTTCTTGTCGAGCAGGCGCTTGGCCCGGAAACAATAGGGACAGATGCTCGTCGTGTAGATGGTGACTGCGGCCATGTTTTTTCCTCCCCCTGCATGCGGCCGTTCCTGTCCTCGGGACAGGTCTCGATTCCCCTCGATGGCCGCAATTTTCCTTTATAGGGCAGCGGCCTCGCCACCGACAACCCTGGCGAAGACGAGCACGTCGACCCGCGCCGCGCCGGCCCGGCGCAGCGCCCGCGTCGCCGCCTCGACCGTCGCCCCCGAGGTCAGCACGTCGTCGACGAGCACGATGTTGCGGCCGGCGATGTCGATGCGGTGCGCCGCCGGCACGACGAAGGCGCCGCGCACATTCGCCGCCCGGTCCCGCGCCGAAAGCCCGACCTGCTGCCGCGTCTGCTTGATCCGCTCGAGACTGTCGACCGAGACGGCGACACCGCTCGCCGCAGCAACCGCCCGGGCGAGCAGCGCCGACTGGTTGTAGCGCCGCTGGAACAGGCGGCGGCGATGCAGCGGCACCGGTACGAGAAGGTCGGCACCGGCGACGAGTTCGGCACCGGCCCGCGCCATCCAGCGCCCCATCGCCACCGAGAGTTCGCCACGATCGCGGTATTTGAGATCATGGACGAGCCCCCGCGCCACCTCGTCGAACACCGCCACCGCCCGTGCCCGATCGAACGCCGGCGGCGAGGCGATCGCCGCGCTCGAAAGGGCGCCGGGTCCGGGATCGAACGGAAACGGCGTGCCGAGCCGCTCGCAATAGGGCCGCTCGATCAGCCGCAGCCGCGACCAGCACCGGGCGCAGAGCGTATGCGGCGCCTCGACGGCAGCCCCGCAGGAAAGGCAGCGCGGCGGCACGATGAGGTCGAGCAGCACCCGCCCCGCCCGCCGCGCCATGGCGGCAAGGTCCGGCCCCCTGGTGCCTGATGCCTCTGCGAATTCCTCCATGGATTGCAGGCTAGCATGCACGCGCGCCGGCCGGCAGGCCGATCTTTGACGGCGACCGCGCGCCGGTCCATAACCGCGCCGAACCTGAAGCGGCCGGAGCCATGCCATGACCCCCAACGTTTTCGATCGCGCCCTGCTCGCCCGGCGCCGCGCCCGCGCCGCCGCCGATCTCGTGCCGGGCATCGACTTCCTGCTCGAGCGCGTCGTCGAAGACCTCGCCGACCGCCTTGCCGCCGTCGAGCGCCGCTTTCCCATCGCCCTCGACCTGATGGGCCACACCGGCCTCGTCGCCGACATGCTCGCAGCGTCCGGCAAGGTCGACACCATCGTCCGGCTCGAACGCGAGCCGCGCCTGTTGCGGAGCGGTGATATCGCCGTCATCGCCGAGGAGGAGGCGCTTCCCTTTGCCGCCGAAAGCCTTGACCTCGTCGCCTCGGCCCTGTCGCTGCAGTTCGTCAACGACCTGCCCGGCGCGCTTGTCCAGATCCGCCGCGCCCTGCGCCCGGACGGGCTGTTCCTCGCGGTCATTGCCGGCGGCAACACCTTGCCGAGTTGCGCGAGGCGGCGATGGCCGCCGAAATCGAGATGACCGGTGGCGCCAGTCCGCGCGTTGCCCCGTTCGCCGACGTGCGCGCCGTCGGTTCGCTGCTCCAGCGCGCCGGCTTTGCCTTGCCCGTGGTCGACCGCGATGTCGTGACCGTGCGCTATGAATCGCCGCTGGCGCTGCTTTACGAACTGCGCGCCATGGGCGCCGGCAACGTCCTTCTCGAGCGCGACCGCGAGCCGATGTCGCGCCAGCTCCTGATGCGGATCTGCGAGATCTACGCCGAGCGCTTTGCCGAGGAGGACGGGCGCATCCCGGCGACCTTCGAGTTCGTCTCGATGTCCGGCTGGGCGCCGCACGACAGCCAGCCGAAGCCGCTCGCACCCGGCTCGGCCAAGATCAGCCTTGCCGATGCGCTGAAGCGGTCATCCGACCTGCCGGAATAGCGGACGTCGATTGGCGGCGGCGCCGTCAGTCGGTCGCGCCCTCGATGCCGAGGCCGATCGTCCCGGCCAGATTGGAATCGATGACGCCGCTGACGCTGCCGTCGCGCCGCATGACGACGAGGCGGCCGAGATCGTCCGTCGCGACGCCGGCAAAACCGGTATCCGGCTTCGCCGTCGGCGCCGTGATGGTGCGCCGGCCGATCGAGCCGGTGACGATGTCGTCTGGCTTTGCCTGCGGCGCCGTCGCGATGACCGCCGGCTCGCCGCCGCGAAGGATTGATTCGGCGAAACGCAGCTTGTCGTCGATCGCCGTGCCGACACCGCTGATGAAAAGGCCGTAGCCGACCGCCATGGCGACGCCGGACGCCACGAGCGCATATTCGAGGGCGGCATCGCCCGATTCCGATTCGGCCGCGGCCCGGCGGGCAGCGGCGATACGCCGGATGAACTCACGCATACTCTTCTCCCGTCGCGGTCCCGGCATGGCCCCGATGTCCGCGAATACGACGCACGGGAACACCGGGCACGGAACCGCACCCTGAGAGAGGAGTCTTGGCCGGTTGGGTTAAGAGCTGGTTAGCAACAGGTCGACGAGATGCGGAATGAGCGGCTCGTCCGCCGGCGGCATCGGATAGTCGCGCAGTCTGGTGACGCGCACCCACTTGATTGCCTGCCCCTCGCGGCCGCTGACCGTCCCCTCCCAGCGCCGGCAGACCCACAGCGGCATCAGGAGATGGAAATCGTCATAGGCGTGGCTGGCGAAGGTCAGGGGTGCAAGGCACGGCTCCTTGACCGTGATGCCGAGCTCCTCGTCGAGCTCGCGGATGAGCGTCGTCTCCGGCCGCTCCCCCGGCTCGACCTTGCCGCCGGGAAACTCCCAAAGGCCGGCGAGCTGCTTGCCCTCGGGACGCTGCGTGATCAGCACCCGCCCGTCGGCATCGACGAGCGCGCAGGCGGCAACGAGCAGGATCCGCGGCATCAGCTTCGATAGTCGCCATTGATGGCGACATATTCCTTGGTCAGATCACAGGTCCACACCGTATCGCGCGCCTCGCCGAGACCGATGTCGACGCGGATCTCGATCTCGTCGTTCTTCATGTAGGCCGACGTCTCGGCCTCGTCATAGGCAAGGTCCCGCTCGCCCTCGACGGCAACGCGAATGCCGCCGAAATAAATCGCCAGCCGGTCGCGCTCCGCCGGCTCGCCGGCCTTGCCGACCGCCATCACGACGCGGCCCCAGTTGGCGTCCTCGCCGGCAACCGCCGTCTTGACCAGCGGCGAATTGGCGATCGAACGGGCGATGCGCCGCGCCGAATCCTTCGAGACGGCCCCCTCGACCGTCACCTTGACGAGCTTGCGCGCGCCCTCGCCGTCGCGGGCAACCTGCACCGCAAGGCCATGCAGCACCGAGGCAAGCGCCGCCCGCAGCGCCGGCAGCCGCGCGTCCTCGAGGCTCTCGATCGGCGGATTGCCGGCCTTGCCGGTGGCAAAGACGAGCAGCGTGTCGCTCGTCGAGGTGTCGCCGTCGACCGTCACCGCGTTGAAGGTGTCGACCACTTCCCGGGCAACGAGCGCCTGCAGCACCGGCGCGGCGACCGCCGCATCGGTGAACACGAAGGACAGCATCGTCGCCATGTCCGGCGCGATCATGCCGGCGCCCTTGGCCATGCCGTTGATCGAGATGTCCGTGTCACCGAGCCTGGCCGAGGCGGTGGCGATCTTCGGGAAGGTGTCGGTCGTCATGATCGCCCGCGCCGCCGCGAGCCAGTCCCGGCCCTCGGCCCGCGTCGCCGTCTCGAGCAGGACACCCTCGAACTTCGTTGCATCGAGCGGCTCGCCGATGACGCCGGTCGAGGCAAGGAACACCTCGTCCGCCTGACAGCCGGCCGCGTGCGCCGCGATGCCGGCCGAAAGCGTCACCGCCTTGCGTCCCTTCAGGCCGGTGAAGGCATTGGCATTGCCGGAGTTGACCAGCAGCGCCCGGGCCTTGCCGCCGGCAAGCCGCGCCCGGCACCAGTCGACCGGCGCCGAGGGGCACTTCGAGGTCGTGAACACGCCGCCGACCGTCGTGCCCTCGTCGAGAAGGACGAGCAGCACGTCGGTGCGGCCCGTGTAGCGGATCCCCGCCTCGGCGGTTGCAAAGCGCACGCCGCCGATTTCCGGCAGCGCCGGGTAGGAGGTTGGCGCCAGCGGCGAAAGTGTCGCACTCATGCTCGTCCTCCTGCGCCGTCTGGCGGCGGTCCGTTCAGTTGCCGGTCACTTCGCCGGCTCGTCCTTCTTGGGCTCTTCCGCCGGCTTGTCGCCGGCCGGCTCGTCTAGCATCTCGATCTTGGCCGCCGCCTTCAGCCGCTCCAGCTCGGTGCTGAAGCGCTCCTGCATGACGATGCGCTTGATCTGGTCCTTGACCTCGTCGAACGAGGGCAGCTCCTGCTTGCGCCGGTCCTCGACCTTGATGACGTGCCAGCCGAACTCGCTCTTCACCGGCTCGGAGATCTCGCCGGTCTTGGTCGCGAATGCCGCCGTGGAGAATTCCGGCACCATCCGGTCGGCGGTGAAATAGCCAAGGTCGCCGCCTTCCGGCGCGGTGCCCGGATCGATCGACTTTTCCTTGGCCAGTTCGGCGAAATCCTTGCCGTCCTTCAGCGCCTTGACGATGTCCTTGGCCTCGGCCTCCTCCTTGACGAGGATATGGCGGGCGTGGATCTCGTCCTCCGGCGTCACCTTGCCGATTTCCTCGTCATAGATCTTCTTCAGGTCCTCGTCGGTGATCGCCGTCTCGATCTTCTCCTTGAAATAGGCGTTGCGCAGCGCCCGGGCCTTCAGGAAGGCGAAGCGCCGCTCGAAGAACGGCGACTTGTCGAGGCCGGCCGCCTCGGCTTCCTTGGCGAAAAGGTGCAGATCGACGAGCACGTCGATGAGGATCTTCTGCTGCTGCGCACCCGGCACGCGCGACAGCTCGGCGGCGAAATCGGCGGCGGCGAAATCGAGGTCCTGCGTGGTGATGTCGATGCCGTTGACCCGCGCCACGACCTTGCCCGGATCATCGGCCGCGACTGCCGGCTGGGCAACGAGGCCCGCACCGAGAAGGGCGGCAACGCCCGCTGCGGCGAACGCATGGCGGAGCGGATTGATGCGACGGCTGCGCATCTTGACGAAAATCGACATGGTGATTGGCACCCTTGGCGTTGGAGAGACGACGCGCCGGCGCCCGCCGGCCCGCGATTCCGGCACGCTTTTGCCCGAAAGCCGTGCCGTTGACAACACTCCGGGCGCTTCTTATGTGTCGGTGGCCCGCCACCCGCAAGGAGTGGCGGTAAAGCTATTGGTGCGCGCTGACGACACTTCCGCCGCCGCCCGGCGACGGAAGCTCCCCGCCGGATGACGGGACCCTCACCTCCGGCTGACCGGCAGACGACCGGGCGGCCGCCCGCCTGCGCTGCCGAATGATGACGGGATCCCCGACCCTCGCCGGATCGCGGGCCCATGGCGCCGGAACCGCCCGCAGGGGGCGGCCCGTAGCGCCAAGCGAGTTTGAAGAAGGATTCCTCAGATGGCCGGTCTCGGCGCCCTGGCACGCAAGCTTTTCGGTTCGGCCAACGACCGCAAGGTGAAGTCCTACCGTCCGCGCGTCGAGGCGATCAACGCCCTCGAGCCGGAGCTTGCCGCCCTCTCCGACGAGGCGCTGCGCGCCCGCACTGCCGAGTTCCGCCGCCAGCTCGCCGAAGGCACCGGGCTCGACGACCTGCTCGTGCCGGCTTTCGCCACCGTCCGCGAAGCCGCCAAGCGCGTCCTCGGCCAGCGCCATTTCGACGTCCAGATGATCGGCGGCATGGTGCTGCACGAGGGCAAGATCGCCGAGATGAAGACCGGCGAAGGCAAGACCCTCGTCGCCACCCTCGCGGTCTACCTCAACGCCCTGCCCGGCAACGGCGTCCACGTCGTCACCGTCAACGACTACCTCGCCCGCCGCGACGCCGAATGGATGGGCCGGGTCTACGGCTTCCTCGGACTGACCACCGGCGTCATCGTTCATGGCCTCGACGACGACGAGCGCCGCGCCGCCTACGCCGCCGACGTCACCTACGGCACCAACAACGAATACGGCTTCGACTATCTGCGCGACAACATGAAGTACGAGCTCGCGCACATGGTCCAGCGCGGCCACGCCTTCGCCATCGTCGACGAGGTCGACTCGATCCTGGTCGACGAGGCGCGCACGCCGCTCATCATTTCCGGTCCGGTCGACGACCGCTCCGAGCTTTACGTCACCATCGACGCGCTGATGCCGCAGCTCGAGGAGGGCGACTACGAGGTCGACGAGAAGACCCGCTCGGCCACCTACACCGAGGCCGGCAACGTCCATCTCGAGGACATGCTGCGCGCCGCCGGGCTGATGCGCGGCGAATCGCTCTACGACATCGAGAACGTCTCGATCGTCCACCACCTCAACCAGGCGCTCCGCGCCCACAAGCTCTTCCAGCGCGACCGCGACTACATCGTCAAGAACGATCAGGTCGTCATCATCGACGAGTTCACCGGCCGCATGATGGAAGGCCGCCGCTATTCGGAAGGCCAGCACCAGGCGCTCGAGGCCAAGGAGCGGGTGACCATCCAGCCCGAGAACCAGACCTTCGCCTCGATCACCTTCCAGAACTATTTCCGCATGTACGACAAGCTGGCCGGCATGACCGGCACGGCCGCGACCGAGGCGGACGAGTTCCTCGACATCTACAAGCTCGAGGTCATCGAGATCCCGACCAACCTGCCGGTCGCCCGTATCGACGATGACGACGAGGTCTACCGGACCGCCCGCGAGAAATTCAACGCCATCATCGAGCTCATCGACGAGTGCCGCGAGCGCGGCCAGCCGGTCCTTGTCGGCACCACCTCGATCGAGAAGTCCGAGCTCCTCGCCGAGCTCCTGAAGAAGCACGGCTACCGCCAGCGCGATTTCTCGGTGCTCTTCGACGGCACCGGCAACATGCGCGGCGAGAAGGTGTTCCAGGTCCTCAACGCCCGCTACCACGAGCAGGAAGCCTACATCGTCTCCCAGGCCGGCGTTCCCGGCGCCGTCACCATCGCCACCAACATGGCCGGCCGCGGCACCGACATCCAGCTCGGCGGCAATGCCGACATGCGCGTCCAGCAGGAACTTGCCGAGATCACCGACGAGGCCGAGCACGCGCGCCGCGCCGGGGAAATCGGCACTGCCGTCGCCGAGCTGAAGGAAAAGGCCAAGGCTGCCGGCGGTCTCTACATCATCGGCACCGAGCGCCACGAAAGCCGGCGCATCGACAACCAGCTCCGCGGCCGCTCCGGCCGTCAGGGCGACCCCGGCCATTCGCGCTTCTTCCTCTCCCTCGAGGACGACCTGATGCGCATCTTCGGCTCGGACCGCATGGATTCGATGCTGCAGAAGCTCGGCCTCAAGGAAGGCGAGGCCATCGTCCATCCCTGGGTCAACAAGGCGCTCGAGAAGGCCCAGCAGAAGGTCGAGGGCCGCAACTTCGACATCCGCAAGAACCTGCTGAAGTTCGACGACGTCATGAACGACCAGCGCAAGGTCGTGTTCGAGCAGCGCATCGAGCTGATGGCCGACGATGCAATCGCCGAGACCGTCGCCGACATGCGCCATGACGTCATCGAGGAGGTCGTCTCCCGCCACATTCCGGAGAAGGCCTATCCCGAGCAGTGGGATTCCATCGGCCTGCGCGGCGCCATCGCCGCGATCTTCAACATCGACATGCCGGTCGACGAGTGGGCCAGGGAAGAGGGCATTGCCGACGAGGAAATCCGCCACCGCATGAGCGAGGCGGTCGAGGCCATGGCCGCCGACAAGACGGCGCGCTTCGGCACCGAGGTGATGCGCCAGATCGAGAAGGCCGTGCTGCTGCAGACCCTCGATCATCTCTGGCGCGAGCATCTTGCCACCCTCGATCACCTGCGTTCGGTCATCGGTTTCCGTGGCTATGCCCAGCGCGACCCGCTGAACGAATACAAGACCGAGGCCTTCACCCTGTTCGAGGGCCTGCTGGCGCAGTTGCGCGAGGCGGTCGTCGCCCAGCTCTCGCGCGTCGAGCTCGTCGAGCAGCCGCAGATGCCGACCGATGCCGACCTGCCGGAGATGCAGGCCCACCACGTCAATCCGCTGACCGGCGAGGACGAGATGGCGGCCCTGGCCGAATTCGCCTCCAGCGCCGATGCCGGCCGCGCCCGCATCGCCGCCGACGATCGCGATCCGGCCAATCCGGAGACCTGGGGCAAGGTCGGCCGCAACGAGCCCTGCCCCTGCGGCTCCGGCAAGAAGTTCAAGCACTGCCACGGCACCCTCGCCTGACAGCCGCTCCCCTCACCATGAAAACGGCCGCGGCGATCGCTCCCCGCGGCCTTTTCTTTGGGCAGTGTCCGCCTTTTCAGGCGATGTCGCGGCACCCCGTTCAGCGCGGCATCAGCGCCCAGTAGTCGAGATCGAGAATGACGCCCTCGGCATATTCGCCGGCCTCGGTGACGAGCGGGAAATCCTTGCAGGGCAGGTCCTTGGTCGCGATCGTCCGAAGCCTCAGCGCGCCGACGTCGTCGCGGCCCGGCAGCTCGACCCGCTCGACAACTTCCGACCAGGCAAACACCGTGTTGCCGGCAAAGAGCGGCGCGACATGGCGGCCGCCATTGATGCCGGCGATGTGGAAGGCATTGCCGAGGCCGTTGAACGACAGCGCCCGGGCCAGCGAGATGACGTGACCGCCATAGATCAGCCGGCGGCCGAAGCGGCCCTGGCCTTCGGTGAACTGGTTGAAATGCACCTTGGCGGTGTTCTGGTAGAGCCGGGTGGCGATCTGGTGCTCGGCCTCCTCGACGGTCATGCCGTCGACATGGTCGATCCGCTCGCCCGGATGGTAGTCGCCCCAGCGATGCCGGCTGCCGGAAAGATCCTCGTTCCAGGCTTCCGGGTCGATCATCGGGCAGGCGCTGCCGAGCGCGTCCGGCGCGATCGCCGAGGGCAGTTCCGGCACCACCGCGCTCGGCGTCGGCGCCGAGAGGTCATGCTTGCGCACCATCACCCAGCGCACATAGTCGAGCACCTCGGTGCCGTCGGCCTTGTAGCCGGTCGAGCGCACATAGACGACGCCGGTCTTGCCGTTCGAGTTCTCCTTGAGGCCGATGACCTCGGACACTGATTCCAGCGTGTCGCCGGGATAGACCGGCGCCAGGAATCGGCAGCCGGCATAGCCGAGATTGGCAACGGCATTGAGCGAGATGTCCGGCACGGTCTTGCCGAAGACGACATGGAAGACGAGCAGATCGTCGATCGGCGCGCGCGGATAGTTGATCGCCTTGGCGAACGCATCGGCCGACTGCACCGCGAACCGGGAGCCGTAAAGCGCCGTATAGAGCGCCACGTCGCCGGTCGTGATGGTGCGCGGCGTCGCGTGCTTGATCACCTGGCCGATGTGAAAGTCTTCAAAGAAATTGCCCGGATTGGTCTTCATCTGGTCCTGCCTCCCGCGCACGGCACGTCCTTGTCGGAACGACCGCCGCCCGCCCGCCGGCAGCTCCCGCCGCCGCTTCGATATCCCGTTGTTTTTGCGGGCTTAATGCCCGCGCCTCAAGGCCGCACTGTTGGCAAGCGGCAACGCCTTGTCACTCGGCCGATCGGGTGAGCCTCAAAGCGGCGCCGCCTCCCGGCCCTCGCGCCTTGCCCGATAATAGGCCCAGAACAGGCAGGCAGCGACGCCCCTCCAGGGCGACCAGCGCTCGGCGATGCCGGCAAGCTCGTCCGTCGAGGGCTGTTTTGAAAGGCTGAACGCATCCATGACGGCATTCTTCAGCGCAAGGTCGCCGGCCGGGAAAATGTCGGCATGCCCGAGGCTGAACAGCAGGAAAATGTCCGCCGTCCACGGCCCGATGCCGCTGATCGCCGTCAGCGCCGCGCGTGCCGCCTCCGCCTCCCCGGCAGCAAGCTGGCTGAAGCGAATGCTGCCGGCGAGTTCCGCCTCGGCCGCGGCCCGCAGCGTCCGGATCTTCGGCCGCGACAGGCCGCAGGCCCGCAGCGCCTCGTCCGTTGCCCCGGCAAATCCGGCCGCCGTCATCGGATCAATCAGCGCCTCGAGACGGACCCGGATGGCATTGGCACTGGCCACCGACAATTGCTGCGCGACGATCGTCCGGGCAAGACCGTGAAAGCCGGCCGGACTGCGCCGCAGCGGCACCGGCCCGGCTACCTCGAGCACGGCCCCGAGTGCCGGGTCGAGCTGCAGCAGCGCCCGCACCCCGTCGCCGACATCGGCCTCGGTCTCCAGAATGCGCACCATCCCGGTCCCTCCCCGGTTCAGGCGATGCCTGTCGGCCCCCGCTGCCCGTCAGCCGACCTTTGGCGTGCCGCCGCCGAGCACGGTCGCCAATAGCGGCGCATCGATGTTCTGGCCGGTCAGCATGACGGCGACCCGCCGCCCCTGCATTGCCGCCCGTTCCTTGGCGAGCGCCGCGAACGCTGCCGCTCCCGCGCCCTCGGCAACGGAATGGGTCGCCCGGTAGATGACCCGCATCGCCTCGGCGATCTCGTCGTCGGAAACGGTGACGATCCGGTCCGCGCCCTTGCGGATAATGGCCAGCGCCGCCGCGTCCGGCACCCGCACCGCAACGCCGTCGGCGAAGGTATCGGCCCGGTCCGAACCGACCACCCGCCCGGCGGCAAAGGAGTCTGCATAGCCCGGCGCCCGCTCCGAGACGACGCCGACGACGCGCGTCGAAAGCTGCAGGAGATCGCGCACGAGAATGGTCGCCGAAATGCCCGAGCCGAGCCCGATCGGCACATAGACGGTGTCGATGTCCGCCACCGCCCGGAACAGCTCCAGCGGATAGGTCGCGACGCCGCGCACGAGATCGGCCGCGAACGACGGCGCGAAATAGAAACCGCGCTCGCGCGCCACCACCTCGGCATGCGCCTTGGCGCCATCGAAATCGACGCCATGCACGATGAGTTCGGCGCCAAGCGCCTGCATCGCCGCATTCTTTTCGGTCGAATTGCCTTCCGGCACGACGATCGTCACCGGTACGCCGAACTTGCCGCCGGCATAGGCAAGGCTCTGGCCGTGATTGCCGCGCGTCGCGCTGACGACGCCCGGCACATCCGGCTGCTGCCGCTTCAGCCCGTCCATGAAAACGAGCCCGCCGCGCACCTTGAACGCCCCTGTCGGCGTGTGGTTCTCGTGCTTGAGGAAAACCTCGGCGCCGATCGCTTCGGCAACGAGCGGCCAGGCATATTGCGGCGTCGCCGGCATGAAACGGCGGACAAGTGCCTCGGCGGCTTCCAGTTCGGCAAGACTGAACATTCCGGGGGCTCCTTTCGTAGCATTGGCACTCGCGTAGCGGCTCGCCGACCTGCAGGTCAAGCCGCAACACCCGAAAACGCCGATCCGCCGCAGTCCGCCTACCCGGCCGGGCCGATTTCCGGCCGATAGCCCGCCTCCCCCCAGGAGCGGGTCCGGCCATGGCGCGGCCCCCGGGCCGCCTCGCCGATCCCGTAGTGCCGCGCGAGCCGCGACAGTGCCAGCCGCAGGACGACCTTGGCCGAACGCGCCGGCCAGCCATGTTCCTGCTCGACCTGTTCGAGACCCTTCAGAAAGCAGCAGACGTCGAGAAGCACGCCGGAGAGCTCCGGCCCGACGGCACCGAGCGCCTTGTCGACGCGAAGCCGCGCCGCCACCACCGCGTCGGTGAGTTCGGCCATGCCGCCGCGACCGCCCGAACCCCGCCCGCTGCCAGCCGTCGCATCCCACGCCGCCGTCACCCGCGGCATCAATCCGGCCCGCGTGTGATCGTCGCGCAACCGTTCGCCGGCAAGAAACTCGGCATCGCCGACAAGCGGCCGGCCGTCCCGATCGCGCCGCCGCCGCAGCCAGGAAAGCGGGCTCTCGGCCTCGTCGACGAGAACCGTCTCGCCATCCGCCCCGATCCGCCGCAGCGCCCGCGCCTGATGCTGCGCCCGAAACCCGTCCTCATCCGCAGCCGCGCGGGCAAGGAACGCCGCTGACGCCGGCGTCGCCACGAGCGCGCCGTCCTTGTCGGCCCGGGCAAGGCCGGCCGAGACGAGCGCCCGGCCAAAATCGGCGGAAAACCGCGCCGGCCGCTCGCCCGCCGCACCAATGGTGCGATAGCCATGTTCACCGGCCGCGACTGCCTTTGCCCCTTCTGCCGACAACGCCGTCAGCACCCGCACCGCCTGCCGGCGATCGAACCCGCCGTCGCGTGACGCCGGCGCGCTCATGCCGCCTCTCCGTCGGCAAGCTTCGTCTCGAGTTCCTCGACGAGGCTGTCGAAGGCCCGCTCGTCGCGGCGATCCTCGACCACCCGGCAGGCGTGCGACACGGTCGTCCGGTCGCGGCCGAAATGGTCGCCGATCTCGCTGAGGGTCAGCCCCAGCACGACATGGCAGAGATACATCGCCACCTGCCGGGCAAGGGCGACACGGGCAAGGCAGCGCGTCCGCGCCCGAAGCGCCGGCACCGGCAATCGGAATGCCTCGGCAACGGCCCTCTCGACGGCGCGGCAGCGCGCCGAACCGACAATTCGTGTCGCCGGCGCCCCCTGCGTGCCCCGCATGACATTCGGCTGACTTATACGCTCGACCAGCATTCTCTTCGCGTCCCCTTCCGGCATCACCAGAGTGATAGGATTAATTTCCTATACACCTTATTCAGCGATCGCCGTGAGGGGGACAAGTTGCAAATGCCCCCCTTAAATCTCGGGGGCCGGCGGAGTGATCCGCCCGGTCGTCCGGGGCTGCGCCATGGCGTTGTTCTCCTTGTCCCCGCAGGGGAATTGCCCGCCCAAACTCAACGAGGCTCCACGAACACCTGGTTGAGACGATGCCCACTCCCTTGATGACGCGAACCGCGCCGGCGGCGGACGGACCGGCCCGCGCCCTTGCCTCGCTGCTTGGCCGCAACGCCGAAAACGGCCACCCCTGCCCGATGCCGGACTACGACCGCCGCGGACTTCTGCCGCGCCTGCTGCCGCTCGCCCCGGCCGATCTGATGAAGGACGAGCCGGCCCTGACCCGCTCGCTCGTTCGCCGTCTCGCCCGTGCCTTGCGGGCCGAGCGCCGGCGCGGCCGCGCCGGCTTGCCGGGCTATGACCTGCGCCGCCATTTCGGGCTGGCGCTGGCCTTGCGCCATGAATGCCAGCGCCTTGCCGCCATCCATGTCCATGCGGTCGGCAGGCCGCGGCCGTCGGCCACCGTCCGCCCGCTGGCGTCATCCCGGCGGCTCTCGGCGATTTGAACAAAAAAGCGGCCGACCGTTACATCGCCACCACTCGGCAATCATCTCGCGGCATGCTATTCGCTGGACGTGATGAATCGCCTCGAATGCAGCACCCGCGTTCGCGATTGGCATGTTTTTGTCCCGATCCCCATATCTCGCGGGGTCTGGTCTGCCGTTTGCCGCATTTTCGGCGGAAAACGGCTCAATGTGACAAGGGCCCGCCCGCCATTCGGCGTCGGCGGGCCTTCGAGCGACAGCGGTCGCCAAACGGCAGGATGACGATGACGGCGGACCGGCTCCGCAACGGCACGGCGAAGTTTCGGCAGCGGGCGATGCTCGCGGCAACGGTGCTGCTCGCGGTAACGCTTGCCGGCTGCAAGCTCTCCAACGACGAGCGCATCTACGTCGACCCGATCCGCCCGGCCGCCGCCACCCGCGCCAATTCCGCCGACGCCGCCATCGGCGAGCGCGAGCACCCCAAGATCGTCACGACCTATGGCGGCATCTACGAGAACCGCGCGCTCGAGAAGCGCCTCGGTCCCGTCGTCGCCCGCCTCGTCTCGGCCTCCGACGATCCGAGCCAGCCTTACCGGGTGACGATCCTCAATTCGCCGACGGTCAACGCTTTCGCCCTGCCCGGCGGCTATCTTTACGTCACCCGCGGCCTGCTGGCGCTGGCCGGCGACACCTCGGAAGTCGCCGCCGTCCTCGCCCACGAGATCGCCCACGTCACCATGCGCCATGCCATCGAGCGCGAGGACCGGGCAAAGGCCGCCGCCGTCGCCAGCCAGGTCGTTGCCGACGTCCTGAACGACGAGGCAAAGGCCCGCGCGACGCTTGCAGCGAGCGAACTGGAACTGGCCAGCTTCTCGCGGTCGCAGGAGCTGCAGGCCGACGCGATCGGCGTGCGCACCATCGCCCGCGCCGGCTTCGACCCCTACGCCGCCGCCCGCTTCCTCAAGGCGATGGACCGCTTCGCCGACCTCGCCAAGGCCGGCACCGACAAGAACCCCGATTTCCTGTCGTCGCACCCCTCGACGCCGGAACGCGTCCAGCGCGCCGTCGAGCAGGCCCGCCAGCACGGCCCGGCCGGCAGCGGCCTCGTCGATCGCGACGGCTATCTCGATGCCCTCGACGGCATGCTGTTCGGCGACGACCCCGGCGAGGGCTATGTCCGCGGCCAGAGCTTCGTTCACCCCGGCCTCGGCATCACCTTCACCGCCTCGAGCGACTATTCGCTGCAGAACACCGCCAAGGCCGTGCTCGGCACCGCCGCCGACGACACCGCCCTGCGCTTCGACAGCATCGACGTGCCCGGGGGCCAGCCTCTTGCCACCTATCTCGGCTCCGGCTGGATGAACGGCCTCGAGGCCGAATCGGTAAGCCCCGCGACCATCAACGGCATGGAAGCGGCGACCGCGATCGCCCGCTCCGATGGCTGGAACTTCCGCGTCGCCGTGATCCGCGACGGCACCCAGACCTATCGCTTCATCTTCGCCGCCCGCCAGCTCACCGCGACGGTTGATTCGAAGGCGCTGGCGACGATCAACAGCTTCCGCCGCCTGACGCCGACCGAGGCGGCCCGCATCCGCCCGCTGCGCATCCGCGCGGTCACGGTCGCGGCCGGCGACACCGCCGAAAAGCTGTCGGCCCGCATGGCGACCGCCAACCGCTACGCGACCTTCCTCGTGCTGAACGGCCTTGAGCCGGGCACCGATCCGGCGCCGGGCACCAAGGTGAAAATCGTCACCTACTGACCGGCCGCTTCGGCGCCGCCCGGATTTCACAGACCAACCATCCGCCGGATATCTGCCGGCGTCGCGCCCGCCGCGCGAAGGCTGGCAAGCGCCGTATCGCCGGCACTTTTCGACAGCTTGCGCCCGTCCGGCCCCGGCACCAGCCGGTGATGCAGATAGACCGGCGCCGCAAGGCCGAGCAACCGCTGCAACAGCCGGTGCACCGAGGTCGCCTGCACGAGGTCGTGGCCGCGCACCACATGCGTGACGCCCTGCAGGGCATCGTCGACGACGACGGAAAGGTGATAGCTCGTCGGCGTCTCCTTGCGCGCCAGGATGACATCGCCCCAAAGACCTGGATGAGCCGGGATTTCGCCGCCGGGCCCAGTCGGCCCCATGCCGAGTTCGAGCCAGTGCAGCGGCCCGGCCAGCGCCATCGCCTGCGCCATGTCGAGACGAACCGCATGCGGCAGGCCCGCCGCCGCGCGCCGTGCCTCTTCCGCTCCGTCCAGCACCATGCCGCGGCCGGGATAGAGCAATGCCCCGTCCGGATCGCGCCCGCCGGCAATACCCGAACGCTCCGCGAGCGTCGTCGCGGCACGCTGGATCTCCTGTCGGCTGGCATGACAGCTATAGACAAGACCGAGGGCCGCGAGACGTTCGAGCGCCACGGCATAATCGGCGAAATGTTCTGATTGCCGGCGCACCGGCGTCTCGAAGGAAATCCCGAGCCAGGCAAGGTCGGCAAGGATCGCCGCCTCGTGCTCGGGCCGGCAGCGGGTCTGGTCGATATCCTCGATCCGCAACAGAAACCGCCCGCCGAGCCGGCGGGCGGTCTGAAAGGCAAGCAGCGCCGAAAGCGCATGCCCGAGATGCAGCGCCCCGTTCGGGCTCGGCGCGAAGCGCACCGCCGGTCGCGTCACCGCGCCAGCTCCGTCGCGCTCCGCACGCCCCGGGCGAAGAGCTCAGTAACCGCCCTTGCGGCGGCTCTCCGGCAGGCCGGCGATCCGGCCGCCCTGCTTGGACGGATCGAGCGGGAAGAGGTCATAAAGATCCTTCTGCGCAATCTTCCCACCCCACTTGTCGGTCATCGCCTTGATGATCGCGCGGGTGTTCGGCTGGTTCTGCGCGTTGTTGATATACTCGTCGCGCAGATAGTTCATCAGGTCCCAGTGCCGCTCGGTCAGCGTGATGCCCTCCGCCGCCGCAAGCTGGGTCGCCAGATCCTCGCTCCAGTCCTCGAGGTTCTCCAGATAGCCGTTCGCCGTGGTCGCGATTTCCTGGCCGTTGAATTCGATAGCCATGTCCCCTCCTCCCATGAAGTCTGTTGGTGGCGCGCCGGCGTCATGATGTCCGTTGCACGCCAACGCTGAAACGCCATGCTATATTGAGAAAATCCTAATATACGGCAAGGGGGCGGGAGCGGTTTTCGACGGCAAACCGCTCCGGAATGGCGGCAATTCGGGGGATATTGCGATGGCAGGCGAGATGACGGACGGCAAACCGTTGACGCCCTGGGACGATCTTCCCGATGCCGAACGGACCCGCCTGCTCGTCGATCACCAGAAATGGCTCGACGGCCAGCCGCCGACCTGTTCGCTGATCGTCAAGACCGATCGCTTCGTGCGCTGGCTCGCCGAGCGCGGCGTTGCCTTCGATCCCGATTTCGCCAGCCGTCCCCGCCGGGGCGATTCCCTGGACGGCAAAAACGCCTAGCCGGCAAGCGCCTCGATGATCGCCCGGCGCTCCTCCTCGACCGGCAGCCGGCAATGCGGCTTGCCGGCCCGCGAGTACCAGTAGCCGGCATTCCACGCGTCGCCCTCGATCCGGTGCAGATGCGCATGCACCCAGGCGCCCTCTTTCGACGAATCGGCCTGCGCCATGAGATGGGCCCGCTCCCAGTCGCCGCGGGCCAGATGCCAGAGCGCGCCGAGCGGCCCCCGGACGAACTCCGGCGGCACCTTGTCGCTGAGCGTTTTTTCGAAATCCGCGTATCTCATCGCCTATTAGGGTTTCCTCATATGGCTGAGCCGGTTAGCCCTTTGCCTCCGACCTTGGACTATTTTGACGCACCGCAGAATAGAGAGTAGAAGTCGGAAAACGACTTTTCGCCGCACTGCTCCGGTCGATCCGGGGCGGCCAGAAGATTGCTTCGAGCGAGGCCCCAAGCGTTATGTCGGACGCCAACAGCAAGGCCCAACGGCCTCTTTCTCCGCACCTCCAGATCTACAAGCCGTCGATCACGATGGTCATGTCGGTGGTCCATCGCGTCACCGGCGCCGGCCTCTATTTCGGCACCATCCTCATGGCCTGGTGGCTCATGTCGGTGGCCGGCGGCGAGCACTATTACGAGCTGACCCGGACGATCTTCGGCTCGTTCATCGGCCGCCTCGTGCTCTTCGGCTACACCTGGGCACTGATCCATCACATGCTCGGCGGCATCCGCCATTTCATCTGGGACACGGGCGCCCAGTTCGAGCGCGGCGAGCGCGACCGCCTCGCCTTCCTGACGCTCGCCGGCTCCGTTTCCATCACCCTGCTGATCTGGCTGATCGGCTACGCCGTCCGCTGAGGGAGCACTGACGATGTCCATGAAGACCCCTCTCGGCCGCGTTCGCGGCCTCGGTTCGGCCAAGGACGGCACCGAGCATTTCTGGCAGCAGCGACTGACCGGCATCGCGCTCGTTCCGCTGACGCTGATCTTCGTCCTTGTCGTCATCAGCCTGTCGAACGCCAGCCACGCCGATGCGGTCGCCGCCATCGGCTCGCCGATCACCGCGACCCTGGTGCTCCTGTTCGTGCTCTCCGGCATCTATCACATGAAGCTCGGCATGCAGGTCATCATCGAGGACTACGTGCATTCGGAAGGTCTGAAGGTCGCCGCCCTCGTCGCCAACCTGTTCTTCGCCGTCTTCTTCGGCGCGGCGTCTGTCTTCGCCGTTTTCAAGATCGCCTTCGGAGGCTGAATCAATGACCATGACGAACGGTAATGGCGCACCCTCCGTGCGGCGCGGCAGCTATTCGATCACCGACCACGCCTTCGACGTCGTCGTCGTCGGTGCCGGCGGCGCCGGCCTGCGGGCGACGCTCGGCGCCTCCGAGGCCGGCCTGAAGACCGCCTGCATCACCAAGGTCTTCCCGACCCGCTCGCACACCGTCGCCGCCCAGGGCGGCATCGCCGCCTCGCTCGGCAACATGGGCCCGGACGACTGGCGCTGGCACATGTTCGACACCGTCAAGGGCTCCGACTGGCTCGGCGACCAGGACGCCATCGAATATCTCTGCCGCGAGGCTCCGGCCGCCGTCTACGAGCTCGACCACTACGGCGTGCCGTTCTCGCGCACCGAGGATGGCCGCATCTACCAGCGCCCCTTCGGCGGCCACATGCAGAACATGGGCGCCGGCCCGGCCGTGCAGCGCACCTGCGCCGCCGCCGACCGCACTGGTCACGCCATCCTGCACACGCTCTACGGCCAGTCGCTCAACCACCGGGCCGAGTTCTTCGTCGAGTATTTCGCCCTCGACCTCATCATGCAGGACGGCGTCTGCTACGGCGTCATGGCGATGTCGATGGAAGACGGCTCGATCCACCGCTTCCGCGCCCACAAGACCATTCTCGCCACCGGCGGCTATGGCCGCGCCTACTTCTCCTGCACCTCGGCCCACACCTGCACCGGCGACGGCAACGCCATGGTGCTGCGCGCCGGCCTGCCGCTGCAGGACATGGAGTTCGTGCAGTTCCATCCGACCGGCATCTACGGCGCCGGCTGCCTCATCACCGAGGGTGCCCGCGGCGAGGGCGGCTATCTCGTCAATTCCGAGGGCGAGCGCTTCATGGAGCGCTATGCTCCCTCGGCCAAGGACCTTGCCTCGCGCGACGTCGTCTCGCGCGCCATGACCATCGAGATCCGCGAAGGCCGTGGCGTCGGCAGGAACAAGGACCACATCTTCCTGCACCTCGACCATCTCGACCCGGCCGTTCTCGCCGAGCGCCTGCCCGGCATTTCCGAATCGGCCAAGATCTTCTCCGGCGTCGACGTCACCCGGGAACCGATCCCGGTCCTGCCGACCGTCCACTACAACATGGGCGGCATCCCGACGAACTACTTCGGCGAGGTCCTCTGCCCGAAGGATGGCGATCCCGATGCCATCGTCCCCGGCCTGATGGCCGTCGGCGAGGCCGCCTGCGCCTCGGTCCATGGCGCCAACCGCCTCGGCTCCAACTCGCTGATCGACCTCGTCGTCTTCGGCCGCGCGGCGGGCCTGCGCTGCGCCGAGACCGTCGAGAGCGGCACCAAGCACCGTCCGCTCGGCACGGACGCCGGCGAGTTCGCCATCGATCGCGTCGACCGCCTGCGCTATGCCAACGGCTCGCGCCCGACCGCCGAGCTGCGCCTCGACATGCAGCGCGTCATGCAGTCGAACTGCGCCGTCTTCCGCACCGGCGAGGTGCTCGAGGAAGGCCGTGGCCTCATCAAGAACGTCTGGGCCGCCTCGGGCGACGTCAAGGTTCACGACCAGTCGCTGGTCTGGAACTCCGACCTCATCGAGACCCTCGAGTTCGAGAACCTCATCCTGCAGGCCGTCGTCACCATGGAATCGGCCGCGGCCCGCGCCGAGAGCCGTGGCGCCCACGCCCGCGAGGACTTCAAGGACCGCGACGACGCCAACTGGATGAAGCACACCCTGTCCTGGGCCGACGAGAACGCCAGGACCGTCACCCTCGACTACCGGCCGGTGCACAGCTACACGCTGACCGACGAGATCGACTACATCCAGCCGAAGGCGCGCGTTTACTGAGCTTTCCGGACTTGCCCATCCGGCCCCGGCGACCACGAAAAGGTCTCCGGGGCCGTTTTCGTTTCAGGCCCCGGCGATCTGGCTGTTGCCGTGCGGACACCTCCTCTGCCCCGGCATCGGGCTGATTTTAGCCACATTAATTCCCAGCCGCCGCCTTTCCCCGGCCCATCCCCTGCCCCACCCGCAGCCAAGGATTGCAGCGGTCGCACGAGCGGCCATCGGCCATCCGCGTGCACAAGGAGGGAGCGGAATGTCTGACACCGAAAAACCGGGCGCCGGCGATACAAACGGCCACGGAGCCAATGGCGAAACCGCTGAGGACGGAGCATCCCGCCTCCGGCCGCCAAAGCTGCCGCGCGCCGGCCGGCCGCACAGCATTCCCGGCGCAAGTTCCGTTTCCGGTCTCCTGCGCTCGCCCTCGGGCAAGTTCTTCTCGATCGGCCTTCTGGCGCTGCTGATGCTGATCCCGCTGCAGATTGTCTGGGCGCTGGTCTCCGAGCGGCAGGACCGCGCCTCCGATGCCCGCGATGAAGTCACCTCCGGCTGGGGCTCCCACCAGACGGTGCGCGGCCCGGTGCTCGTCGTACCCTACATCGTCGCCAAGACCGAAAAGGCCGGCTATCGCACCGAGACCCGCGAGGAACGGCGCTACGCCGCCTTCCTGCCGGAGGAGCTCGCGGTCGACGGCAGCGCCACGACGAGCGCCCTCAGGCGCTCGATTTTCGAGGTCAGCGTCTACCGCAGCAACCTGCGGCTTGCCGGCCGCTTCGGCCCCGTCGATGTCAGCGCCTTCGACCCCGAGGCAAGCCGCGTCGACTGGAAGGCCGCCGCCGTCCTCATCAATCTGTCGTCACTCTCCTCGCTGAAGAACGGCGTTGCCCTCGAACTGGCCGAGGGTCGGTCGGTGCCGTTCGAGCCCGGCTTCGGCGACGTGCCCGAAGGCGAGGCCCGCCTCACCGGCATCCACGCCAACCCCTTCCCCCCGGCCGCCGGCGACGCCGCTCCGGCGATGAGCCAGCCCGCCTTCGCCTTCGATGTCGACCTCGATTTCACCGGCGCCGACGGCATCGCCCTTGCCCCGGTCGCCCGCACCACGACCGTCCGGCTCGCCTCGGACTGGCCGCACCCGAGCTTCACCGGTGCCTTCCTGCCCGACAGCCGGGAGATAGATTCGAGCAGCTTTTCAGCAAGCTGGTCGATCCCCCATCTCGCCCGCGCAGTGCCCCAGGTCTTTGACGCAAGGGCTGGCCTCTTCGAGCGCTTTTTCGGCAGCGATTTCGGCGTCTCGCTGATCGTCCCGGTCAACAGCTACAGCCTCGTCGACCGGGCGCTGAAATACGGCATCCTGTTCATCGCCACGGCGTTCGGCGCCGCGTTCTTCCTCGAGCTGATGTCCGGCGCCCGCATTCACGCCGTGCAATACGCCTTCGTCGGCATCGCCATGGTGCTCTTCTACGTCATCCTGCTGTCGATTGCCGAGCATGCCGGCTTCGACCGCGCCTATGCCGCCGCCTCGGCAATGACCGGCCTGATGCTGTCGGTCTATGTCGGCAAGGTATTGAAGAGCGCCCGCCGCGGCCTTGCCATGGCCGCTGTGTTCACGACGCTTTACGGCCTGCTCTATCTCATCCTGCAGATGGAGGACTATGCGCTCCTCGCCGGCTCGCTGTCCGCCTTCGCGGTGCTGACGCTGGTGATGTTCGCCACCCTGAAGGTCGACTGGTCGAGTCGCGCGACGGCTCTTTCGGCGGCAAAACCGGCTGCCTAGCCGAAATACTGATCGGCAAAGCACGATGCGGCCTTTTCAGGCCGGACTGCCGGGACTACAAAGGAACGAACCTGTTACCGCGCCGCGGCAAAGCGGCGCGGTGGCGTCTTGCCTTCACCGTCGCGAGATCCGGAACATGGTCGAATTCACGCTGCCGAAGAACTCCAGGCTGACCGACGGCAAGGTCTGGCCGAAGCCCGCCGGGGCGACGAACCTGCGCGAGTTCCGCATTTACCGCTGGAACCCGGATGACGGCCGCAATCCGCGCGTCGACACCTTCTTCGTCGATCTCGACGATTGCGGGCCGATGATTCTCGATGCCCTCTTGTGGATCAAGAACACCATCGATCCGACGCTGACCCTGCGCCGCTCCTGCCGCGAGGGCGTGTGCGGCTCCTGCGCCATGAACATCGACGGCCTCAACACCCTCGCCTGCACCAAGGGCATGGACGAGATCAAGGGGCCGGTGAAGGTCTATCCGCTGCCGCATCTGCCGGTGATCAAGGACCTCGTCCCGGATCTGACCAACTTCTATGCCCAGCATCGCTCGATCGAGCCCTGGCTGAAGACCTCGACCCCGACGCCGCAGAAGGAGTGGCGCCAGAGCCGCGAGGACCGCGCCAAGCTCGATGGTCTCTACGAGTGCATTCTCTGCGCCTCGTGCTCGACCTCCTGCCCGAGCTACTGGTGGAACGACAAGCGCTACCTCGGCCCGGCGATCCTGCTGCAGGCCTACCGCTGGCTGATCGACAGCCGCGACGAGGCGACCGGCGACCGGCTCGACGAGCTCGAGGATCCGTTCCGCCTGTATCGCTGCCACACCATCATGAACTGCTCGAACACCTGCCCGAAGCATCTCAATCCGGCCAAGGCAATCGCCGAGATCAAGAAGATGCTGGTCGAGCGCCGCATGTAACGGCAGGCGACACCGCCACAAATCGAAAAGGCCGCAGTTTCGCGGCCTTTTTTGTGTCCCCGATTTGACTTCGGTCGATCGCCTCAGCCTCGCTGCCTCAGGCAGCGGGGCTTTTTTGCTTTACTGCGCCTTGGCCGGAGCCGGCTCGGGCAGCGGCACGTCGGCGCCAGCCGGCGCTGTACCTGCGGCATCCGCCGCCACTTCCTCGGCCGGCGCGGCGGTCTCCGCCTTGCTCTCGCCGCCGGTCAGGCGCGAGAAGACGCCGCCGATACGGCCGACAACACCGGTCGAACTCTTTTTCTCCGGCTCGGCCACGGCCGCCGTCTGCGGATTGGGAACCGGGACCGGCGTGCCGTCCGGCGCCACCGACGCCGTTGCCTGCCCGCCCGCCGGAACATCTGCTGCCGAAACACCCGCCGCTGGCGCTTCAGCCAACGGGGCTGCCGCGGGCGCGGGCTCGACCGGCTTTGCATCCTTGTCGCTGAACAGCCGCGAAAACACCGACTTGCCGGCCTCCTCCGACGGGCTCGCTGCCGTCCCGACCGAACCGGTATAGGCAACCGCCGCACCCGGCGCCGGCGCGGGCGTCGGCACGGCCGCGATCGCGGTACCCTCGGCCGGTGCCGCATCGGCCGGCGCACCGGCATTCGGCTTGCCGCCGAAGACATTGGCCAGCATCGAGCCTTCCGCCTCGCGCTGCTCGCGCTTCTCCAGCTTGGCAACGATGGTGCGAACCTCGGCGTCGTCCTTCTGCTGCTTGCTCGCGACCGCCATGGCGATCGTCTCGGGCACCGTGAACTGCGGGCACTTGCCGGACGGATCAAAGCGCGAGACGCCCGCCGGCAGCTCGGCATTGAAGACGTAGTGCCGGTCGCAGACGTTGACCGTTGGCACCTGCTTGGTCACCTCGAAATGGTCGTAGCCTTCCTTGAGGTTCTTCCAGAACGTCATGTTCGGATTGGTCCGGTAGGCGGCAATGTTCTCCGGCGTCATGTGGAACGGGAAGGCATGCACCTGGAACTCGCGCTGGCCGCCGTCGAAGGCGTCGCGCGCAACCGCATAGATGTCCTGGATCTGCTCGTCGTTCATGGCGTAGCAGCCGGCCGACGAACAGGCGCCATGCACCATCAGGAACTTGCCGGTCCGCCCGTAGGAGCGGTCGAAGGCGTTCGGAAAACCGAGATTGAAGGCGAGATGATAGTTCGACTTCGGATTCATCTGGCCCGGCGTGATGACGTAGAAGCCTTCCGGCGCCTGCCGGTCGCCTTCCTTGACCTTCGGCCCGAGATCGCCCGACCAGGCGCAGATCTTGTAGGTCTTGAGGTGGGCGAACCTGCCTTCCTTGGTCTTCTTCCAGACCTCGAGCTCGGATTCCTTCTTGAAGATCCGCACGAGGATCGGATCGAACTTGCGCATGCCGAGCTTGTCCATCCGCGCCTGGGTTTCCGCGGAAACCGGCCGCAGGTGCTTCGGCGCGTAGGAATCGGTATTGCAGCCCGCAAGGGCAAGGCCCGCGACGACGCCGGCCGCGAGCACTCCGGCCCGCAGCCCCTTGCGCATCAGCGAGTTGCGCATGTTGGAAATTCCAGCGTGGATCATGACCGTGTCCGACGAACTACAAACAAACCGCGGTCGTCCCGATCGTTTCGGGAGTCCTGAGGATCATCAACGGTTATCCTTGATACCCCGTTACCGCAAGCCGGCCGCCGAGGCGATCCGCCGACAAGGTAAAGGTCGAGGATTTTTGCGGCAAAAGCATGACCGGCCGCGGTGGCCCTCGCGACCATTCGCACGCCCGCCCGGCTGGCGACCTGAGGCGCTGCCGATGCTACTCTCGCCGCTGAAGCGATCGAGGTGAATCGGCCGGCCGGATCAGATGCTCCAGACCGGCCGGCACCTCGCCCCAAACCCATCAAGGAGACGGACCCCGACATGAAAGCGACCATCGAATGGGGCGGCAACGTCAAGTTTTCCGCGCTCACCGAAACCGGCCACACCATCGTCATGGACGGCGCCCCGAAGCATGGCGGCAACAATGAGGGCGCCCGCCCGATGGAGCTCCTGCTCGTCGGCATGGGCGGCTGCACCGGATTCGACGTTGTCGGCATCCTGAAGAAGGCCCGCACCGACCTTCAGTCGATGGAAATCCAGCTCGAGGCCGAACGCGCCGACGCAACGCCCGCGGTCTTCACGAAGATCCACGTGCATTTCGTCCTCACCGGCACAGGCCTGAAAAAGGAACTGGTCGAACGGGCCATCAACCTGTCGGCGGAGAAATACTGCTCGGCCTCGATCATGCTCGGCCAGACCGCCGACATCACCCACAGCTTCGAGATCATCGAAGTGCCTGAGGCGTAGCGGCCGGCCCTGGCCGGCGTTTTCCGAAGCAAATGCCGGATATTCGGCCGGGCTCAGAGCGTCCGGCCGATGGCGAGGAACTTTTCCCGCCGCAGCCGGCGGATTTCCGTCGCCGACTTGCCGGAAAGTTCCTCGAGCGACGTCTCCAGCGCGTCGCCAACCTTGGTCATCGCCTCGGCCGGCGACCGGTGCGCGCCGCCGAGCGGCTCGTTGACGATGCGGTCGATGACGCCGAATTTCTGCAGGTCCTGCGCCGTGATCTTCATGTTGGTCGCCGCGTCCACGGCCCGGGTCGAATCGCGCCACAGGATCGAGGCCGCGCCTTCCGGCGAGATGACGCTGTAGATCGCGTGCTCGAGCATCAGCACATGGTTCGCCGTCGCGATCGCGATGGCGCCGCCGGACCCGCCCTCGCCGATGATCACCGCGACATTCGGCACGCCGAGCGACAGGCAGCGGTCGGTCGACCGCGCGATCGCCTCGGCCTGGCCGCGCTCCTCCGCGCCGATGCCCGGATAGGCGCCGGCCGTGTCGACGAACGTCACCAGCGGCAGGTTGAAGCGTTCGGCGAGCGTCATCACCCGCACCGCCTTGCGATAGCCCTCGGGCCGCGCCATGCCGAAATTGTGCTTCAGCCGGCTCTGCGTGTCCGAGCCCTTCTCGTTGCCGATGACCGCGATCGCCCGGCCGCGGAACCGGCCGAGACCGGCGACGATCGCCGCGTCCTCGGCATAGCCCCGGTCGCCGGCAAGCGGCGTGAAATCCTCGACGAGCGCGCCGACATAGTCGAGCGCATGCGGTCGGTCGGGATGCCGCGCGATCTGCGTGCGCTGCCAGGGGGTCAGCTTGGAATAGATGTCGGCGAGGGCCTGTCCGGCCTTGGCCTCGAGCTTGGCGATTTCCTCGCCAATGGCCACCGCGTCGCCTTCCTTGGAAAGCGCGCGCAATTCCTGCACCTTGCCTTCCAGATCGGCGACGGGACGTTCGAATTCGAGATAGCTGCGCATCCGGACCTGTCGGTTCCCGACAACAAAGAGACGGCGCGGCAACCGCCGCCGGTGCCGCACAATTGAGGTCGCGGCACCTTTGCCTGTCCCCGAAGCGCTGTCAAGCATCGCCCGAAGACGCGGGGCGCCCGGCGGCAGCCAGCGCCAGCCGCCCGCCAATTCCGAAAACGGGCCGCCCGCCGGGGGAGACGAGCGTCGAGGATGACGACGGCCGCCCTTTCCGATAATCAGGCCCTATGACGAAAGAAGTGACTGGGACCGCACCGCGATTGCCGACGACGACGCCCGATGTCGCCGCCATGGCCGAGCGCCTCGTTGCCGGCGAGCGGGCGGCGCTCGCCCGCGCCATCACGCTGGTGGAATCGAAGAAGGCCGAGCACCGCGCCTTCGCCCGTCAGCTCCTGCAGGAGATCCTGCCGGCGACCGGCAGGGCCCACCGCGTCGGCATCACCGGCGTGCCCGGCGTCGGCAAGTCGACGACCATCGACACGCTCGGCTCCAATCTGACCGCCGCCGGCCATCGCGTCGCCGTGCTGGCGGTCGATCCCTCCTCGCGGCGCACCGGCGGCTCGATCCTCGGCGACAAGACCCGCATGGTCCGTCTTGCCACCGACCCGAACGCCTTCATCCGCCCCTCGCCCTCGTCCGGCACGCTCGGCGGCGTCGCCGCCCGCACCCGCGAGACGATGCTGCTTTGCGAGGCGGCCGGCTTCGACATCGTTCTCGTCGAGACCGTCGGCATCGGCCAGTCCGAGACCACCGTCGCCGACATGGTCGACTTTTTCCTCGTCCTCATGCTGCCCGGCGCCGGCGACGAGCTGCAGGGCATCAAGAAGGGCGTGCTCGAGATCGCCGACATGATCGCCGTCAACAAGGCCGATGGCGACGGCGCCATCCGGGCCGGCCAGGCCGCGTCCGAGTATCGCGCCGCCCTCAACATCATGACGCCCACCTCGCCGACCTGGTCGCCGCCGGTGGTGCTCGTCTCCGGCCTTGCCAATCAGGGCCTCGACAAGATGTGGGCCGAGGTCGAACTGCACCGCGAAAGGATGACCGGGACCGGGGAATTCGCCGAAAAGCGCCGCCTCCAGCAGGTCAAATGGATGTGGGACATGCTCGAGGACCGGCTGATGGCGACCCTCCATTCCAACCGGAACATCGCCGAGCGGCTGCGCACGCTCGAGGCCGGCGTGCGCGACGGCGTCGTCGCTCCCTCCCTTGCCGTCGAGGAGATTGCCGCCCTTATCGGCATATGAGCTTTGCGCGGAGCGCCGGTCGGGTTACAAATTTCGGCGGGAAAGCTCGTATCCGGCAATTTCATCGGGAACGGCATCAAGGTGGAACTGTTTCTTTATGTCGCGGCGGCCATCGCCGCCCTCGCCGCTGGCGGTTTCGGTTTTATGCTTTGGCAGGATGGTGACCCGCTCGCCCGCCTGCTGGCCGTCGAGATCTGGGCCTCGGGGCTGATCGGCGCGATCCTGATGATCGGCATCGCCCGCGCCGTCACGCTGCTTGGCAGCATCAACCGGGGCATCGCGACGCTTGTCGGCGAGCGCCCGCACGATGGCCTGCCGCGCCCGGCGCCCGCCGGCAAGCCTGAACGGCCGACCCTCGCCCTTGGCAGGAAGTCCGATCCCGCTTTTACGCCCGCCAATGCCGACATTCCTGAAATTGCCGCCGCCGGCACGGCCGCAATTGCCGCAGCGATCGTCGTCGACGAAATCGAGCCGGCAGCCGACGAAGCGAAAGCCGGTGTTGAGGCCGAGGCCGACGCAGAGGCCGGGGCTGGGGCAGGGGTCGAACCGGAACTGGAACCGGCACTTGAAGTGAAAGCGCCCGTTCTGTCGGCGACGGTGCCCGAGCCGGTCGTTCCGCCAATGCTCGAGCTGCCGGAAATCCCCGCCGCGCCCGTTGAGCCGGCAACGCCGGACTTTGCCGACGACGAGGACGAGAGCGGCACATCAGAGGTCGACGAGGCGCTGCACGATGCCCTCGCCGCCGCGATTGCCCGCGACCGCGTCGCCGCGCCTGAAGAGCCGGACATCGGGCCCGAAGATTCGGCGGAGCCGTCCGCGGACGAAACCGACGAAGCCGGGGCAGCGGCGGCGGCTCCCGAGCCGGCAGCGACCGGCGAGGACGGCCGCGATCGCCTCGCCGAGCTCATCGCCCAGCTTGCCGGCGAACGCGAATCCGACCGGATCGGCGAGTTGCACATTCCCGACGAGGCGGCAAGGGCCACGCCCGCCGCCACGCCGGAAAGCGCACTGAAGTCTGGGCCAGAGGCCGAGCCTGCGGCCGCACCCGAGGCTCCGCCAGAGCCGGCCTCGATGGCAAAGGCAACGACGCCGCCACCCGTGCCCCCGATTCTGTCCCCGGTCGCAACCGAGACCGCACCGCCCGTCGTGCCGCCGCAGCCGGAAAAGGCCGGAGAGGAAGCAAGACCGGCAAAGGAAAAGTCCGGTTTCCGCATGCCGGACTGGCTGACCGTCGGCCGCCGCGACGATCCGGCAAAAGCCGCCGCCAGCGAGCCCGCCGCGGACAAGTCCGGGACCGGCAAGTCCCCGCCGGAAGCGCCGGCGGATCCCGCCGAACAGCCATCCGACACGGCCCCGCCGCCTGAGACGGATACGAAGACGGGAACGAAAGCGAAGACGGACGCAGGCGTGGACCGCTCCCCGAAAGACGCGGACGCCGGACAGGACGAGACCGACGAGCCGATCGCCGAAACACCGGCAGAATCCGCCGCGCCCCTTGCCGAGCCGGTCAGCCCGGACCGGAAGCTGGTCAAGCGCGGCCTGTGGCGCGGCCGCGATATCCGCGTCTATGACGACGGCACGGTCGCGCTGATGACCGAGGACGGCTGGCGCACCTTCTCCTCGATCCGCGCCATGCACCACGAGATCGGCAGGTAGGCTCCAGCGATGGCCGGCATTCTCCTGACCGGCTTTTCCGCATTCCCCGGCGCCCCGGTCAATCCGACCGGCACGCTCGTGGAAGGTCTTGCCGGCATCGCGGCCCGCCGCGGTCTCGATGTCGCAACGGCGATCCTGCCGACCGAATATGCCGCCGTCGACGCGTGCCTGCCGCATCTCCTCGCCGAGCCGAAGGTGATCCTGCATTTCGGTCTGGCGCGGAAGGCCCGCGCCATGCGGCTCGAGCGCCGCGCCACCAACCATCTCGCCACCTGGCGGCCCGATGCCGCTGGCCGGACGCCACCCGGACCGGCCATCGAGCCACGGGGGCCACAGGCCCGGCCGGCCACCCTGCCGGTCGCGCCGGCGCTTGCCCGGCTGCGCCAACGCGGCCTTGACGCCACAGCCTCCATCGATGCCGGCGACTATCTCTGCAACTACCTGCTCTATCGCTCCCTCGCCCTGACGCGCGAACAAGGGCGCATTGTCGGCTTCGTCCACATCCCGCTGCCGGCGGAGCTTCGCGCGTCGAGGCGCGGCAATGCCCCGGCCATGGCCACGATGATCAGCGCCGCCGCTGTCGTCCTCGACGTTGCCCTTGCGGCGGCAAAGGCCGCCTAGGCAAGGCGCCCTGTCCCGTTTCGAAACGGAATCCTCTGGCATGGCCATTGCGGAAGGATGGCACGGAGGTGTGCCATGTCCCTTTCCCGTCGATCCTTCCTTGCTGCCGGTTCTGTCGCCGGCCTTGCCGCTGCGACCGGCACCGCTGAAGCCGCCGGCTTCCTGTCCGAGCTGCGCGGCGGCACCGACGCCAACGCTTTCGGCGTCCGCCCGGAAGCCCCCGACGACCAGAGCCGCCGCCTTCAGGCCGCGATTGACGGCGCCGCCTCGGCCGGCAAGCCGCTGCGCCTGCCGCCGGGCCGCTATGTCGTCTCGAACCTCCGTCTGCCCGCCGGCGCCCGCCTCGTCGGCGTTCCCGGCGCGACCGTGCTTGCCTATGGCGGCGGCGGCCATTTTCTCTTTGCCGAAAAGGCCGACGGCATCGCCCTCAGCGGTCTCGTCCTCGACGGCCTCAACGCCGACCTTGGCGACTACGCCCCCGCGCTCGTGCACATCGCCATGAGCCGCGGCCTCGTCATCGAGGATTGCGAGATCACCGGTTCGCGCGCCAGCGCCATCGTCCTCGACCGCGTTGCCGGCCGCATTGCCCGAAACACCATCACCGGCACCTTCGAGACCGCGATCCAGGCGAATGAGTCGGCCGGCCTCGAGATCGCCGGCAACACCATTTCGACGACCGCCGGCAACGCCATCCGCGTCTGGCGCTGGACCAACGCCGCCGACGGCACCGTCGTCTCCGGCAACCGCATCGAGAATGTCGCCCGGGACACCGATGGCGGCGGCGACCGCGGCAACGGCATCGACGTCTTCCGCGCCGGCAATGTCATGATCACCGGCAACCGCATCGCCGACTGTTCCGCCGCCGGCATCCGCGTGCGCGCCGCAAGCGACGTCCAGATCACCGGCAACGGCATCGCCCGCGTGTCCGGCACCGGCATTGCCCTGTCGCGCGATGCCGACGGCGCGGTCCTTTCCGGCAACGTCGTCGACACCGCCGCAACCGGCATTGCCCTTGGTACCGCCGGCGAGGGGTCGCGCATGACCGTCTGCACCGGCAATCTCGTGCGCAACATCGCGGCGAGTTCCGCCGAGGCCGACGACGGCATCGGCATCGCCGCCACCTCGGATGCCGCCATCACCGGCAATGTCGTCGAGAAGGCCGAGCGCATCGGCATTCGCCTCGGCTTCGGCCCCGGCCTTCGCGATATCGTCGCGACCGGCAACGTCGTCCGCGACGCTGCCATTGGTATCGCCGTGTCCGTGACCACCGGCTCCGGCGAAGCGGCGATCAGCGCCAACGTCATCTCCGGCGCGAGCCGTGGCGCCATCCTCGGCATGGAGCGTCATGTCGTGAAGACCGGCGATCTCGCCGACGGCGGCCGCGTGCCGCCGAACCTTGCCGTCGCCAGCAATCGCGTGAGCTGAACCGGTTATCGCCACCCCGACGATCGGAAAGGTGGGCATGTCGAACCCGGATGCACTATAACCGGACGAGACCCTTTCGATCCGGGACGTGCATCATGGCCGAGACCTTTGACCTTCTCCTGAAGAACGGCACCGTCGTCAACGAGGACGGCGCCGCCATCCGCGATGTCGGCGTCAGAAACGGCCGCATCTGCTGCATCGGCACCTTCGATTCGGCCGCCGCCGGCGAGGTCGTCGACTGTACCGGCCTGCATGTCCTGCCCGGTGTCATCGACAGCCAGGTCCATTTCCGCGAGCCCGGCAACGAGCACAAGGAAGACCTCGAGACCGGCTCTCGCGCCGCCGTCATGGGCGGCGTCACCGCCGTCTTCGAAATGCCCAACACCAGCCCGCAGACGACGACCGGCGTTGCCCTTGCCGACAAGGTGGCGCGCGGCCGCGATCGCATGCACTGCGATTTCGCCTTCTGGGTCGGCGCCAGCCATGACAACATCGGCGACCTTGCCGAGCTCGAGCGCCTCGAGGGCGCCGCCGGCATCAAGGTCTTCATGGGGTCGTCGACCGGCACGCTCCTCGTCGAGGACGACGAGGGCATCGCCGCCATCCTTGCCGCGATCAACCGCCGCGCCGCCTTCCACTCCGAGGACGAATACCGCCTGAACGCCCGCCTCGACGAGCGCGTTCACGGCGACCCCTCGAGCCATCCGGTCTGGCGCGACGAGGAAACCGCTCTCTCCTCGACGAAGCGCCTGGTCGGCCTCGCCCGCGCCGCCGGCAAGCGCATCCATGTCCTGCATGTGACGACCGCCGAGGAGATCGCCTTCCTGGCCAACCACAAGGACGTCGCCTCGGTCGAGGTGACGCCCAACCACCTGACCCTTTCGGCCGACGACTACAAGCGGCTCGGCACCTACATGCAGATGAACCCGCCGGTCCGCGATGCCCGGCACCGCGATGCCCTCTGGCGGGCGATCGGCCAGGGCCTTGTCGACGTCATCGGCTCCGACCATGCCCCGCACACCCGCGAGGAAAAGGACCGCGCCTACCCGGCCTCTCCCTCGGGCATGCCGGGCGTGCAGACGCTCGTGCCATTGCTGCTCGACCGCGTGGTGCGCGGCGACCTGAAACTGTCGCGCTTCGTCGATCTGACCAGCGCCGGCCCGGCCCGCCTCTTCGGCATTTCCGGCAAGGGCCGCCTTGCCGTCGGCTATGACGCTGATTTCACGGTCGTCGACCTCGGCCGCACGGTCACCATCCGCAACGAGTGGATCGCCTCGCGCTGCGGCTGGACGCCGTTCGATGGCATGTCGGTCACCGGCTGGCCGGTGGGCACCATCGTGCGCGGCCGCCGCGTCATGTGGGAGGGCGAACTCGTCGGCCCCTCGGCCGGCCGGCCGATCCGCTTCCTCGAGGCATTGCCGCAGGACATGTGACGCAACTCCGCGTCAGCCGTCCTTGCCGACATCCGCCTGGAGTTCGGCGAGGCGATCGGCCAGTCGTGCCATCAGCGCCCCCGCCGCCGCGACATCGCCGGCATCGATATCCCGCGCCAGCGCCCGCACATAGACCGCGCGCGCCTCGAGCCCTTCGGCCGCGACCCGCTCGCCCTTCTCCGTCAGCGCCACGAGCTTTGCCCGCTTGTGATGCGGATTGTCGGCAAACGCCACGAACCCGTCGGCGGCAAGCTCGTTGACGAGCCGCAGCACCCCCTGCCGGGCCTGATCGGTCTCGCGCGCCAGATGCGCCACCGGCATCGACCCCTTGACCGCCAGCACTGCCAGCAGCCGCCAGCGCGCATCCGTCAGCCCCGACCGCGCCGCATCCCTGTCGCCAATTGCCTCCAGCAGGGAGGCCAGCCGAAGGGTCGCGCGGAAGAGCCCGCCGAGATGCTCCAACTCATTGAAATCGCTGGGGATAGGGAACCTTACCATAAGTTAATTTGATGTCATGTTGAAACCGTGTTGTCAATTCTTATCTCGACAGTGTCGAGGGCACCGAACACCGAGACCGGACCGGTCGACCCGGGAACAGGGAACATGGACCGCGTCCCCGCGTTGCACCGCAATTCCCCCCTTGCCGGTGGCAACGCCAGATCAATAAGGAGATCGACATGAACCGCAAAATTGGATGGATCGTCGGCGGCACCGCTGCCGTTGCACTGAGCGTCGCTGCCGTGACGGCCATGGCCCAGGGTTGGGGCAACGGCCCCGGCTGGGGGCCGCAGGGTGGCTGGAACCAGCAGCAGGGCGGCAACTGGGGTCCGCAGGGTCCCGGCTGGGGCCCGCAGGGCGGCTGGGGTCAGCCTGGCCCGGGCTGGGGCCAGCAGGGCATGAACCGGCCGATGATGGGCATGGGTGGCCAGGGCTTCGGCCCCGGCATGCAGAATGGCGGCCAGGGCTTCGGCCCCGGCATGATGCAGGGCGGTCCCGGCATGATGCAGGGTGGCCCGGGCATGATGGGCGGCCCCGGCATGATGGGTGGAAAGGCCGGTGGCGGCATGTTCGCCGGCAAGCTCGCCCGCTTCTGCAACACCGATGAAGGCATGATCACCGGCCGCATGCTCGACCGCATGGAAGGCCGCCTGCAGGTCACCACCGAGCAGACGACCGCCTGGAACGCCCTGAAGGACGCCGTCAAGGCCGGCGAAGGCAAGCTGCGCACCGCCTGTGACGGCGCCGGCAATGCCGCGACCGCGCCGGAGCGCCTTGCCGCGCTCGAGACGACCCTCGGCGCCGCCTCCGAAGCGCTGAAGGAAGTGCGGCCGGCCGCCGAAGCGTTCTATGCGACGCTCAGCGACGACCAGAAGCAGCTCGTCGACCAGATGGGTCAGGGTCGCCACGGCGGCTGGAAGAGCCACGGCATGAAGCACCGCCAGATGGGCTGGGGCGGCCAGGGCTTCGGTCCCGGCATGCAGCAGGGCCAGGGCATGCAGCCCGGCCAGTGGGGCGGCCGCGAGAATTGCCCGATGGGCGGCAAGGGCCCGTGGTGGAACGGCAACCAGCCGGCAGCCCCGGGCGCCGACGCCCCGGCCGGCGGCGAGCCCGCGCCGCAGGCCAACTGAGGCAGTCTTCGGACTGCCGGAAACAGTGCCTGAAAGATCGGGGGCGCCAGCGGCGCCCCCTTTCATCTTCCGCTCTTGCCGAGGAAGGCGGCGAACGCCGCCCGCGCCTCCGGCGAGGCCAGACGGTCGCGGAACGCGTCCGCCTCCTCGTCGATCCGCGCCAGAACCTCGTCCGGCGCGCCGTTGACGAGACGCCGCGCGATCGCCAGCGCCTCGGCCGGCTTGCCGGCAAGCGCTGCGGCCATCGCCAGCGCCTTCGCCTCGACCTCGCCCGCCGCGACCACCTCGTTGACGATGCCTGCCGCCTGCGCCTTCCCGGCGCTGAACGGCGCCCCGAGGCAGAGCAGCTCGAACGCCCGCTGGTGGCCCATGACGCGCGGCGCAAGCAGGCTCGAGGCATTCTCCGGCACGAGGCCGAGGTCGACGAACGGGGTCCTGAGGATCGAGCCCGGACTGGCATAGACGAGGTCGCAATGCAAAAGCAGCGTCGTGCCGATGCCGATCGCCAGCCCGTCGACACCGGCGACCATCGGCTTGGTCGCCCGCGCCAGCGCCTTCAGGAAACGGATGATCGGCGCCCCGAGCGCGCCGCCGGCCGACATCGCGACGAAGTCGACAATGTCGTTGCCCGCCGAAAACGCCCCCGGCACGCCGAGAAAGACGAACGCCCGGACGGCATCGTCGGTCTCGCCGGTCTCCAGCGCCTCGGCCATCGCCGTATACATCGCCCCGGTGATGGCGTTCTTCTTGTCCGGCCGCACCATGCGGATGCGCCGTACCCCCTCGCCCGTCAGGATCTCGACATTGTCGCTCATCGCCGCTCCCCCTCAGCGCTCGGCAAGGACGCCGCCGTCGTCAAGGACGGCATCGGCGCCGTCGATGACGGCAACGAGCTGCGCCGAGGTGCCGGGCAGGAGATTGTCGCCATAAAAGAGGGCAAGCTGGCGCTGGCGCCGGTCCTGCGGCGCGGCCAGCATGCCGCGCACGAGATAGGCGCCGCCGGCAACGAGACCGAACAGCCGCAGATAGGGCGTCGCCCCGGCCAGCGCCTCGCCCGCACCCTCGCCGGTGATGTGCACTGTCGCCGCCTCGAGATCGTCGAGCGCCGCCGCCAGCCGCCTGCCGACCCGCACGGCGGCCTCCTCGCCGGCGCCGAGTGCCGCATTGGCGACATCGCGCAGCGACGCGACATAGCTTGCCACCGCCTCGCCACCCGACTGCGGCAGCTTGCGGGCGACGAGATCGATCGCCTGGATGCCGTTCGTCCCCTCGTAGATCGGCGCGATGCGGGCGTCGCGATAATGCTGCGCCGCCCCGGTCTCCTCGATGAAACCCATGCCGCCGTGAATCTGCACGCCGAGCGAGGCGACCTCGACGCCGATATCGGTCGAGAAGCCCTTGGCGATCGGCGTCAGAAGGTTGGCCCGCTCCTGCCAGGCCTTCGCCGCCTCGCCCTCGGTCACCCGCGCCATGTCGATCGCATGCGCGCAGGCATAGCAGATGCCGCGCGTCGCCGCCGTCAGCGACGCCATCGTCATCAACTGCCGGCGGATGTCGGCATGGCCGATGATCGGGCTCATGCCCGGCCCGCTCGCGCCCGGCGCCCGGCCCTGCCGCCGCTCATGGGCATAGGCAAGCGCCTGCTGGAACGCCCGCTCGGCAATCGCCACGCCCTGGATGCCGACCGCGAGGCGGGCGTTGTTCATCATCGTGAACATGCAGGCAAGACCGCGATTCTCCTCGCCGATGAGCCAGCCGGTCGCCCCGCCCTTGTCGCCGTAGATCATCGTGCAGGTCGGGCTGCCATGGATGCCGAGCTTGTGCTCGATGCCGGAGCACAAGACGTCGTTGCGGCTGCCGTCCGGCAGGAATTTCGGCACGAGGAACAGCGAGATGCCGCGCGTTCCGGCCGGCGCGTCGGGCAGCCGCGCCAGCACGAGATGGACGATGTTGTCGGTCATCTCGTGTTCGCCATAGGTGATGAAGATCTTCGTGCCGAAGATCCGGTAGGTGCCGTCGCCCTGCGGCTCGGCCCGCGCCACCAGCGCGTTGAGATCCGAGCCTGCCTGCGGCTCGGTCAGGTTCATCGTACCGGTCCACGCGCCGGTCACGAGCTTTTCCAGATATCGGCTCTTCAGGTCGTCCGAGGCATGCCTGTGCAGCGCCTCGACCGCGCCGATGGTCAACAACGGCCCGAGCGAGAACGCCATCGAGGCGGAATTCCACATCTCGTGCGTCGCCACCTGCAGCATCACCGGCAGACCCTGACCGCCGAACTCCTCCGGCCCGGCAAGCCCGTTCCATCCCGCCTCGGCCCAGGCCCGGTAGGTCTCGGCAAATCCGGCCGGCACCGTCACCTTGCCGTCGGCGAGCCTTGCGCCCTGCCGGTCGCCCGGCTGGTTCAGCGGCGCGATCTCCTCGGTGGCGAACTTGCCCGCCTCCTCGAGGATCGCCGCGACCAGATCCTCCGGCACCTCGGCGAAATGCCCTGCCGCCCGCGCTTCCTCGAAACCGGCGACCTTTTCGAGCGCGAACTGGATATCGGCGACGGGAGCGCGGTAGGTCATTTCGGGTCTTCCTTGACGTTGACGGGATTTCGGCTCTATTGCCGGCGGCCGAAATGGCGCTGGAACCGGCGGGGAACCCATACTCTAGACCACATTCACCGCCGCTTGGGTATCCGAATTTCCGCAGTTTGCCGCCGGAAATCGACCTTCGCCACGACATTTCCGGCGCCAATGGAAAAACGCCATACCGGCCTTGCCGGCGCGCCATACCGGCGGCGCGCGAAGCGACGTAACGTCATGCAGGACACCGAGATGACCGCATCGAACCCGCATCGACTGAAAGCCGATCCCGATGCGCCGCCCGCGCCGGCCCTTGCCAGGGAGGTTGCCGCGACGCTTGCCCGCGGTGGCCTCGTCGCCCTGCCGACCGAGACGGTCTACGGCCTTGCCGCCAATGCCACCGACCCGGCGGCGGTTGCCGCCATCTACGCCGCCAAGGGCCGGCCGCAGTTCAATCCGCTGATTTCCCATGTCGAGAGCCTTGCCGCCGCCGAGCAGCACGGCATCTTCGACGAGACCGCCCGCCGCCTTGCCGCCGCCTTCTGGCCGGGGCCCTTGACCCTTGTCGTGCCGAAGCGGCCGGAAAGCCCGGTCGCCGCCCTGGCCACCGCCGGCCTTGCAACGATTGCCCTGCGCGTTCCCCGCCATGCCTTGACGCGCGGCCTCATCGCCGGCTTCGGCAGGCCCGTCGCGGCACCGAGCGCCAACCCCTCCGGCCGGCTCAGCCCGACCACCGCCGATGCTGTTGCCGAAGGGCTCGGCGAAAAGGTCGACCTCATCGTCGATGCCGGCGCCTGCCCGGTCGGGCTGGAATCGACAATCGTCGCCTGCCTTGAAGGAACGCCCCGGCTGCTGCGCCCCGGCGGCATCTCACGCGCCGATATCGAGCGGGTCATCGGCCGCGACCTCGTGACTGCCCCCTCGGTCGAGGATGCCCGCCCGGCCGCGCCCGGCATGCTCGCCTCGCACTATGCGCCACATGCCCGCGTCCGCCTTGAGGCGAAATCAGTCGCGCCCGGCGAGGCCCTTCTCGCTTTCGGACCGGACCTGCCACCCGGAGCCGAGGCCGCCGCGATGGTGCTCAACCTCAGCAAGGCCGGCGACACCGTCGAGGCCGCCGCCAATCTCTTCGGCCATCTGGCGCGGCTCGACCGCAGCGGCGCCCCGGCAATCGCGGTGATGCCGATCCCGGCCGAAGGGCTGGGTGAAGCGATCCGTGACCGGCTGGCACGGGCCGCCGCACCGCGTCCCTGAAGCACGGCAAGGGGCGCTCTACCAGCCCGAGATCGGCCGGCATCCCGGCCCCGGCCGCGCCCCGAAGACGTAGCGCCGGCCGCAGACACTCGCCGCCGGCGGCAGGCGATGCTGCTCGAAGAGCGCGTCCGCCGCGGCAAGATCGCCCCAGAATTCCGACCACGCCTCGCCGGCATGCGCGGCAAGCGCCTCCCCGGTCATGCGGAACGGCAGCGCCAGCACCGGCACCGCCCGCTGGCCGGCGACAAGCGCCGACTCGACGATCGCGTAGATGTCGTCGAGGCCCCGGTCCGTCATCGCATAGCAGCCGATCGACGAGCAGCCGCCATGCACCATCAGCGCCGAGCCGGTCCGCCCGTTCGCCCGGTCGAAGGCATTCGGATAGCCGAGATTGAACGCCAGATGATGCGCCGAGTTCGGATTGAGCTGGCGCCGCGTCACCGGATAGAAGCCCTCCGGCGCCTGCCCGTCGCCCTCCCTGAGCTTCGGACCTGCCGCCCCCGACCACCGGCAGATCTCGAACGTCTCGAAGAGCTCGAAGCGCGGTCCCTTCTTCAGCCAGACTTCAAGGCCGGATTCCGCCTTGTGAATCCGGATGAAGGCCGGCGCCCCGAGCGACATGCCGCGCGCCGCAAGCCGCTCCGTCAGCGGCCGGCGAGGCTTCTGCACGACATCCGGGACCCGCGGCAGATAGGGCGCCAGCGCCCGCCCGAGCCGGTCGCGGCCCTCATAGAGCAGCCAAGGCTCGGTCGCCGCCAGCACCATGACGCCGGCAACGAACGCGATGATGATGAAGACGATCGTCTTTCCCGGCCGCATGCCATTCCTTTCGCCGCGCCGCAAACAGTATCCGAGGCCGCGCGTCCTTGTCGAACCGGGGTACCGGCCCTATCGTTCGCCGATCGTGTGAGTTTGAACCGGACCCGTCCGTCAGATGTGCCTTGCCATTCCGGCGATCGTTCTTGAAACCGACGGCTCGACCGCCCTTGTCGAGCGGTATGGCGAGCAGTTGCGGGTCGACCTCACCCTTTTGCCCGAGACGGTCGCTGCAGGCGACTACGTCATCATCCAGTCGCGCCGCTTTGCGGTCCACAAGGTCGACGCCGAGGCGGCGGCCGAGTCCTATCGCCTTTTCGACGAGATGCAGGCGATCCTTGCCGGTGGAGAACAGAAAAAATGACCGGAACCGACAAGAATCTGGAAGGCGCCCTCGCCATCCGCATCGCCGCCGAGGGCGGCCGCATCACCGGGCTCGACATCGCCTCGAGCCGCCCGCTCGGCGCCAGCGGCATCCTTGAAAACCGCGCCCCCGCCGAAGCGCTCTCGATCCTGCCGATTGTCTTCAGCCTGTGCGGCAACGCCCAGGCCGTCTGCGGCCTTGCCGCCGTCGAGAATGCCATCGGCCATGCCGTGTCGCCGGCCGAGCAGGCCGCCCGCCGTGTCCTCGTCGCCAGCGAGGCGGTCGGCCAGATCCTCTGGCGCATCCTGCTCGACATCCCGACGGCGATCGACAAGGAGCCCGCCTTCGATGCCGTCCGCGCCGTCCGTGCCGGCCTTGCCCGCGTCCCGCGCTACCTCGTGCCGAAGGACGCCTGGAACCGCATCGGCGGCACCGCGCTCACCATCAACCGCAAGGGTCTCGACGCCCTCGTCGAGCGGATCGACGGACTGATCGCCAGGGAGGTCTTCGCTCTCGAGCCCGGCGCCCCTTACCCGATCGCCGACATCGACGCTTTCGATTTCTGGATGGCCGAGCATGACAGCGTGCCGAGCCGGCTGTTGCGCGCCGTCGGTGCCCGTCGCCTGCAGGCCTTTGGCGATGCCGAAATCTCCCTGATGCCGGATCTTGACCCGGCCGCGATTGCCGGCCGTCTTGCCGCCGACGACGACCGCGCCTTCACCGCCCGGCCGGAGCTCGACGGCACCGTCTACGAGACCGGCGCCCTTGCCCGCCACCGCGACCACCCGCTGATCGCCGCCCTTGCCGAGGAATACGGCAATGGCCTGATGACGCGTTTTGCCGCCCGCATCGTCGACCTTGCCGCCTGGCAGGAGGAACTGCGTGCTGCCGTCGCCGCTCTCGCCGACGAGGCCGTGCCGCCCGCCCCGGCAATCGTCGACGGCACCGGCGTTGCTGCGGTCGAGACTGCCCGCGGCCGGCTCTATCATCACGTCGTCATCGAGAATGGCCGCGTCGCCCGCTACCGCATCCTTGCCCCGACGGAGTGGAACTTCCACCCGCAAGGCCCGCTTGCCGCTGGCCTCAGGGCAGCGAAAGTCCGCGACCCCTCGCGCCTGCGCGAAGCCGCGATCCTGCTCGTCATGACGATCGACCCCTGCGTGGTGTTCGACATGTCGATTGCCGGAGCATGACGCGGCGGATCGGGATCCGCGTGCGCGGCGCCGTCCAGGGCGTCGGCTTCCGTCCTTTCGTCTACCGGCTGGCCCTGCGCCACGACCTTGCCGGCTTCGTCGCCAACGACGCCGAGGGCGTGCTGATCGAAGCCGAGGGCACGTCCCTTGCCGGCTTCCTGGAGGCGCTTGCGGCCGAGGCGCCGCCGCTCGCTCGCATCGACGGCATCGCCACTGTCGAGCTGACGCCGAACGGCGAGGCCGGTTTCGTCGTCGCGCCCTCGGCGGGCGGCCGTGCCGCGACGATGATCACGCCAGACACCGCCACCTGCCCCGAATGCCTTGCCGAGCTCTTCGACCCTGACGACCGGCGCTGGCGCTATCCCTTCATCAACTGCACCAATTGCGGCCCGCGCTACACGATTACCCGCCGCCTGCCCTATGACCGCGCCGAAACCTCGATGGCGGCCTTTGCCCTCTGCCCCGATTGCGGCGCCGAATATCGCGACCCCGCCGACCGTCGCTTTCACGCCGAGCCGAACGCCTGCCCCGCCTGCGGCCCGCATCTCGAACGCCCGATCGAATGGATTCTCGCGCGCCTCCGGGCCGGCGACATCATCGCCCTCAAGGGCCTCGGCGGCTTCCACCTCGTCTGCGACGCCGCCAACGAGACCGCCGTCGCCACCCTTCGCCGGCGCAAGGACCGCGAGGAAAAGCCGTTCGCGGTCATGGTCGCCAATCTGGCGAGCGCCGCGACCCTTGCCGACATCACCCCCGGCGAGGCCGACCTCATCGCCGCCCCGGCCCGGCCCATCGTCCTGTGCCGGCGCCGGCCGCAGGCTCCGCTCGCGCCCTCGATCGCGCCCGGCCTCGAGTCCGTCGGCCTGATGCTGCCCTATACGCCGATCCACTATCTCCTCTTCCACGAGGCCGCCGGCCGGCCGCCGGGCATGGCCTGGCTGGCCCGCCCGCACCCGCTCGCCCTCGTCATGACGAGCGCCAATCCCGGCGGCGAGCCTCTGGTCATCGACGATGCCGACGCCCGCCGCCGTCTTGCCGCCATCGCCGATCACATCGTCGGTCATGATCGCGACATCGTCGTGCGCGCCGACGACAGCGTCGTCCGCCTCGTCGACGGGGCGCCACTGTTCATCCGCCGCGCCCGTGGCTATGTGCCGGAACCGATCCGGCTTTCCCGCGAGCTGCCGCCCGTCCTTGCCCTCGGCGGCCACCTGAAGTCGACCGTCTGCGCCATTCGCGGCAACGAAGCCTTCCTCTCCCAGCACATCGGCGACATGGACACCGCCGAGACCGCCCGCTTCTTCGAGGAAACCGTCGCGCATCTTCTCTCGATCCTCGAGATCGAGCCGGTAGCCGTCGCCCACGACCTCCACACGGACTTCTTCTCGACCCGCCATGCCGAGGCGATGGGCCTGCCGACCGTGCCGGTCCAGCATCACCATGCCCACATCTCTGCCGTCGCCGCCGAATACCGCATCGACGGCCCGCTGCTCGGCCTCTCCCTCGACGGCTATGGCCTTGGCAGCGACGGCGGCGCCTGGGGCGGCGAACTGATCCTTGCCGGCGACGTCGGCTTCAGCCGCCTCGGCCACCTTGCCGAACTGCCGCAGCCGGGCGGCGACCGCGCCGCCCGCGAACCCTGGCGAATGGCCGCCGCCGCGCTTCATGTCCTTGGCCGAGGCGACGAGATCGCCCGGCGCTTTCCGGCCGAGCCCCTTGCCGGTGCTCTCGCGGCGATGCTGGAAGCCGGCGGCGCGACGGCGCCGACGTCAAGCTGCGGCCGCCTGTTCGATGCCGCCTGCGGCCTCCTCGGCATCCTGCCGAAAGCGAGCTTTGAAGGTCAGGCGCCGATGATGCTCGAGGCGCAGGTCGAGACGCCCCGTGTCCTTGCCGGCGGCTGGCGGATCACCGGTGATACGCTCGACCTGCGCCCCCTCCTTGCCGCCCTCCTCGACAGCGAGCCGCAGGCCGGGGCCGAGCTCTTCCATGGCACGCTTGCCGCCGCCCTTGCCGACTGGGTCGAGATCGCCGCGCGCGAACAGGGCCTCGACGCCGTCGCACTCACCGGCGGCTGCTTCCTCAACCGGGTGCTCGCCGAGAGCCTTTGCCGCGACCTTGCCTGCCGCGGCATCCGGCCTTGCTGCCCCGCCGGGCGCCGCCCGGTGACGGCGGCATCGCCCTTGGCCAGGCGCTTGTCGCCGGTCGTCTCGCCGCCGCCGGCAAATTCGCCTGATTTTTCCGGCAGGGCATTAGCCTAAAAGATCGGCACCTGCTGCTGGATTGCACAAACTGTCGGATGCACAATCGATTTTGACCGGCGTCAATGCGCCGGCGGTGGGCAGGTTGTTTCGTTTCCCGGCAACTGGATCGGTCGCCGGAACGAATCGGCTCCCGACACAAAAACAGCACGCCGGGGACAGACCGCGGAAAACGGCCGGGCGCCGCCTTGATCCCGAAACCAGACGTCGGGAAATCGGGTCGCGCCAGAGCCGGCGGCAAGGAAACGAACGACGCTCCGATGAACGATCGCCCGAAACGGACAACCGCCGAACCCTCCCGCGCAACCCGGGGCAACGGCCGCGAGGCCGACGTCTACTATTCCTCCGACCCGCGCGACATTGGCTGGGTGCGCCAGAACATCCCCTGCCAGACCGCCTGTCCGGCCGCCACCAACATCCCCGCCTACATCTGGGCGATCATGGAAGGCGACTACGGCACCTCCTATGAAATCAATCGCGAGGCGAACGTCCTGCCGGGCGTCCTTGGCCGCATCTGCTCGCGGCCCTGCAGATCGAAGTGCCGGCACGTGGCCCGGCAATGGCGAGAGCCGTCGGCATCTGTAACCTGAGCGGTCCGCCGCCGACCTGAAGCACGCCGGCCACCGCATCACCGGGAAGCCTCTACACCCCCTCCCGAACGGCGCATCGCCATCGTCGGCGCCGGTCCCGCCGGTGTCGCTGCCGCCCACGACCTCTCGATGCTCGGCCACGACGTGACGATCTTCGAGCGCGAGGCCGAGGCCGGCGGCTGCGCTACGGCATCACGAATTCCGCCTGCCGCGCGACATCCTGAAGGTCGAGCTGCACAACGCCCTGCGCCTTGGCGTCGAGCTGAAGACCGGCGTCTCCGATCGGCAACAGCCCCGGCAGAAATCCCCTTTCCGACCTGAAGCGTGACTTCGACGCCGTGCTGCTGACCACCGGCTGCGCCGCCGCCATCGACCTGCCGCTGAAGGACGACCCGCTCGGCCACAAGATCCACTCGATCGGCAATGTCGAATACGGCTTCGACTTCCTGCTCGACATGCATCGCGGCACGCCCAAGGCGGTCGGCAAGCGCGTCGCCGTCGTCGGCGCCGGCTTCACCGCGCTCGACTGCGCCCGCGTTGCCCGCCGTCTCGGCGGCGAGGAAGTGACGATCCACATCCGCACCGGCGAGGAATACATCCCCGTCACCAAGGAAGAGATCTTCGAGGCCAAGCGCGAGGACGTCCGCCTGCTCGGCCTGCGCACCCCCGTCGACATCCGCACCGACGAGGATGGTCACTCACCTCCGTCAGTTCGTCCAGAACCGCCTCGGCGGCTGGCGCGACAACGGCCGGCGCAAGGGCGATCGCCATCGACGGCTCGGAATTCGATATCGAGTGCGACACGCTCCTCATCGCCATCGGCCAGAAGACCGTGCACGACTTCCTCGACGTCGAGGTCAAGCTCGACCGCTGGGACAATGCCGCCGTCAACGAGAGCGGCGACCTCGGTCGAGGGCGTCTTCGCCGCCGGCGACTACGTCCGCAGCGCCTCCACCGTGATCGAGGCGATCGGCCACGCCCGCGAGGTCGCCAAGGGCGTCGACACCTGGCTGATGGGCCGCGAGCGTCGCCGCCGCATGGTCCGCGTCACCCCCGTCGAGGCGCCGCTGCGCGAGCGCTCCTTCGACTTCATCACCCCGCAGCACATGCCGACCGCCGAGCTTGCCCCGCGCTGCAAGGCGATCGACCGCGAGGTCGAGCTCGGCTACGACGACCCGCCTCGCCACGAGGAATCCAAGCGCTGCTATCTGTGCAACCTCAGCTACCAGATCGGCCCCGACAACTGCATCTTCTGCCGCGCCTGCATCGACGTCGCGCCGAAGAACTGCATCGATGGTCGAGGGCGTCGCCATCAACAATGACAGCACTACGGCTCGCTGAAGGGAAACCGGCGAGTGGAACCGCGTCGGCGCGATCTGGATCGACAACAACAGATACATCCGCTTCGCGCCTGCTTCGACGTGTGCCCGACGCGGTGCATCTCGATCGCCCGCAAGGAATTCGTGACCCGGGACGTCCTGAACGATGGCTGAAGCGCAGAAATACGTCATCATCGGCTCCGGCGGCGCCATCCGGCGCCGCCACGACCATCCGGCGCGATCCCGATGCGCGGATTTCGCTGGTCACGCTCTCGAGCCTGCCGTTCTACAATGTACGACCTGCCGCGCATGTTCCAGGGTGTCACCACTTGGCGCGACCTCCTCGCCGTCAACCCGAAAATCGAGGATCTCGGCATCACCCTGCGCCGCAACAGCCGCGTCGTCGATATCGACGGCCGGGCCCGCCACCATTGCTCTCGGCCACAACGAGGTGCTCGCCTACGACAAGCTTCTCGTGTGCACCGGCGGCGCCGAACCTGCCGGCCGTGCTGGCCGACTACCAGCCCGCTGATACGGTTTTGGCACTTTCGAGCAGGCCAGCCGCCTCGTCGCCGGCCTGCCGGAGGGTGGCACCGCCATCATGCTCGGCGGCGACATGATCGGCCTCGACCTTGCCTATACGCTGATCGACACCGGCCGTGCGTCGATTCTCGTCGCCGGCGAGCACCTTCCTGGCCGCATCGGCTCGAACCCGAGGAGCGCGGCGCCTCCTGTCGCCGCCTCTCTGCCTCCGGCATCGAGGTCGGCGGCCGCAACCCGGTCGCGGTCGAGGAAGTCGAGCGCGGCGGCCGCCGCGTCCTCTTCGACGACGGCTCGGCCCTCGAGGGTAATGTCGTCATGCGTTCTCGAACTCTCTGCCGCTCGTCGACTTCATGCTCGGCGCCGGCGTCGCTCATGGACGCGGCATTCTCGTCGATCCCCAGCTCAAATCCTCGAACGAGGCGATCTGGGCGGCCGGCGACGTCTGCCAGATCTGGGACGCCGGCCATCGCGACTACCGCTTCTATCACGGCTGGCGCAACGTCCGCCTGATGGGCGAGCTCGCCGCCCGCAACATGACCGGCGCCGACGAGCCCTTCGACGTGACGACCGAACTGCGGATCTTCCTCGATGAGGCCGGCCGCATCCGCTCCACCTTCTGGGAACACTGAGGACGAGACCCGTGACCGCAACCGACGTCCAGTTCGCGATCTGCGGCTCTGCCGGTGACGGCACGATCGCAGCGGGCGACATCCTGAAGCGCACCATGGCCCTGATGGGCTACAAGGTGATCGCATTCGACATCTATCCGGCCGAGATCCGCGGCTTTGGCAAGTGTATCTCGCGCGTCCGCGTGTCGAGCGAGCAGGCCTATTCGCTGAAGCACCAGTCCGACGTGCTGATCTCGCTGAACGATGCCCACGCCATCCCCCATGTCGGCGAGGTGCGCGACTATGGCGCCGTTCTTTACGACGACGCCCCGATCGCCCGCCTGCCCGAGGGTGGCCACGTCAGCGCCCATGTCCGCCCGGCCCAGCTTCCCTATGGCGTGTCGTTCCGCTCGATCAGCGATCGCGCCACCGGCAACGCCCGCGGCCGCAACATCGTCGCCCTCGGCTATCTGGCCGGCCTTTACGGCATGCCCGCCGAGGCCTTCCACCAGACCATCGCCCGCAAGTTCTCGACCAAGCCCCAGGCCGTGACCGACATCAACATCCGCGCCTTCGAGGCCGGATACGAGGCCGCCGCCGGCACCTTCAAGCTCGACGACGTCGCCATGGGCTCGCCGCTGCATCGCGCCGATGGCGCCCGCGCGGTGATGATGACCGGCAACGGCGCCGTCGTTCGCGGCCTGCTCGACGCCAATATCGACTGCTATTTCGGCTATCCGATCACCCCGGCGACGACCATCATGGAGCGCCTCGCCGCCGAGATGCCGCGCCGTGGCGGCCGCATGCTGCAGACCGAGGACGAGATTTCGGCAATCGCCGCAACGATCGGCGCCGGCTATGCCGGTGCCCGCTCGGCGACCGCCACCTCCGGCCCCGGCCTTGCCCTGATGGCCGAGATGCTCGGCCTCGGCGTCATGGCCGAGGTTCCCTCGGTCGTCATCGTCAGCCAGCGCGGCGGCCCCTCGACCGGCATGCCGACCAAGACAGAACAGTCCGACCTCAACATGGCCGTCTTCGGCGGTGCCGGCGATGCCCGTCGCATCGTCCTTGCCCCGACCAATGTCGAGGGCTGCTATCGCTGCGCCGGCCTCGCCTTCGAGCTTGCCGAGACCTACCAGACGCCGGTCATCGTGCTGCTCGACCTCTATCTGTCGAATCGCTACGAGACGGTCATCCCGCCGAAGGAAAATCCGTTCCGGCCGAAGCTCGAGACCCGGCCGGAAGGCCCGGTCTTCCGTCGCTTCGAGCTGACCGAGGATGGCATCAGCCCGCGCGCCGTGCCCGGCCAGCCCGGCGGCATCCACACCGTCACCGGCCTTGAGCACAACGAGCTTGGCCGGCCGTCCGACCAGCCCGACAACCACATGGCCATGAGCAGGAAACGCTATGGCAAGCTCGAGCCGGCGACCCGCTATCCCGGCCTGACCACCGCCAAGCGCTTCGGCGCCCAGGGCAAGGTCAATGTCGGCATTCTCGGCTGGGGCTCCACCTTCGGCGAAATCCTCGAGGCGATGTTCGAGGCCGAGAAGGAAGGCATTTCCTGCTCGGCCATGAAGGTCGTCATGCTGAGCCCGCTGCCCCTTGACCAGATCGAGGCCTTCTTCGACGACTGCGACGTCGTCCTCGTGCCCGAACTGAACTTCGAGGGCCAGCTTGCAACGCTCGTCTCCGGCACCATCGGCCGGCCGGTCGTGCGCCTTGCCCGCGCCACCGGATCGCCGATGCAGGTCGCCGAGATCCTTGCCGAGGTCCGCCGCCTCGCCAGTCAGTCCGCCGTTGCGGCCGAATAGGGAAAAGACCGATGAACGAACATCTGAAGCCGGTCTATCTCGAGGAAAAGCTGGACGAAATCCGGGCCGACGGGCATCAGGACTACCGCTCCCGCTCGCTGCCGACCTGGTGCCCGGGCTGCGGCTATTTCTCCATGGCCGAGGGCTTCACCCTCGCCCTGAAGAAGCTCGGGCGGGCGCCCGAGGAAGTCGTCACCGTCTCCGGCATCGGCTGCGCCTCGCGCTTCCCGTTCTTCGTCAACACCTACGGCTTCCATACCCTGCACGGCCGCACGCTGCCGGTCGCGACCGGCGTCAAGCAGGCCAATGACGCCCTCACCGTCATCGCCGTCGGCGGCGACGGCGACGCCTTCGCCATCGGCGGCGGCCACATCCCGCACGCCGCCCGGCGCAATGTCGACATCACCTATCTGGTCTTCGACAACGGCATCTACGGCCTGACCAAGGGCCAGACCTCGCCGACCTCGGTGCTCGGCTTCCGCACCTCGACGACGCCTTACGAGAATGGCGACCAGCCGCTCAATCCGCTGCTGATGCTGCTTTCCTATCAGGCGAGCTGGGTCGGCCAGGCCTATGCCGGCCATCCCCATCACCTCGCCGACATGATTGCCGAGGCGATCGCCCATCGCGGCTTTTCCTATCTCCACATCCTGTCGCCCTGCGTCACCTTCGACAAGACGACCCGCACCTATCGCAATCTCAACATGCAGGTGCGCGACCTGCCGTCGGGCTACGACCGCACCGACCTCGGCTCGGCGATGCGCGAGGCCATGAAGGTCGACAGCCCGGCACTCGGCGTCTTCTACGAGGAGAGCCGGCCGACGCTCGCCGACGTCATGAACGAGACCGCCCGCAAGGCCGGTCTTGCGCCCTTCGGCAGCAGCGGCGACTGACCGCACGACAAAAAAGGCGCCCGCGACGGCGCCTTTTTCATACGTGAGATGCCCCGGGATTGGCGTGCCTGCAATCAGGCCCAGCCCTTCGGCCGGCTCGACGTGATTGACGGCCGAGCGTGGAGGCTCTCGTACCAGCGCGCCATGTTCGGATGCCGCCCGTCGACGCCGACGCCGAACTTTTCGGCAAGCGCCAGGCGCGGATAGAGCGCGCATTCGGCCGCCGAGAACTCCCCGAGAAAGAACGCCGCCTCGCCAAGCCGCGCTTCCAGCCAGCCGAGATGGCCGCGCCAGACCGCCTCGGCCCGCGCAAGTTTCTCCCTGTCCCACTGTGCTTCCGGCCTGGAGCGCTTCTCGAAAACGATGTCACGCAGTCCCTCGCCGGTCAGCCGGTCCGAGAACACCTGATAGAGCCGCGCCGTCGCCCGTCGTTCCGGGGTCTTGCCCATCAGCCGGCCGTCGGCGAGGTCGTCGAGATATTCGATGATCACTGCCGATTCCCAGATGCCGAGGTCGCCATCGACAAGCACCGGCGACGTCCCCTGCGGCGAATGCCGGTTGACCTCGCTCTTGTCGTCATTGGCGCCGGGCGTCACGATCTCGCAGTCAAGGCCGAGCTCGGCGATGGCGATGCGCACCTTCCAGCAGAACGGGCAATCGTCCTTGTCGAGAAGCTTCATCGGTTTCCTCCGCCTGCAGGTTTCGCTCCGGCCAGCATGATACCAAACGACTTGGACGCTGTGTCAGCGAGCCGGGCCAGTTTTTCGACATGGCACGAAGCGTCCGCGCGTGATGGTACAGGTACCATGAGCGAGGCGCGACAAAGCCATGGCGGAAAAGGGCACGGCTCAGCGCTTGACGACGAAGCGGACGCCATGACTTGCGCCGCGCCGCCTCTTCGGCATTGGCGGCAATCGCCGCCGCACCCGCCGGATCGTCGAGCATCGCCTCGAACATCGTGACGTCGAGGCCGATGCGGCCGGCGATCCCGACGAGCACCGCGCGCTCGCCGATATCCTTGCCGTGGCTCCATTCCGCCCGCATCACCTCGGTGACGTAGGACTTCAGGAGGCCGGCCTTCTCGGCATGCAGCGAACCGATCGCCGCCAGCGTCGGGTCGGTTGTCGGCGGCGGCGGATTGAACGGTATCCCGAGTCGGGCACACCAGCGCGAGACGTCCTGCCGGGCGATCGGCAGCTTGGCCTTTGCCCGGTCCGGCGGCGAGCGCCCGTCCCAGCCGCCAAGCGGCCGCCAGACGATCTCGACGTCGAAACCCTCGAGTACCGCCCACATCGTTTTCGAGGCGAGATAACAATAGGGGCTGCGGAAGTTGAAGAAGAGGAAGAGTTCCGTTGCCATCGCACCGACACCATCGCAGGAACAGGAAAAACTGCCGTCCAGAGCATTTCCGGGAAAAACTGGAACCGGTTTTCCGCCCGGAAATGCGCAAGCTCTCTAGGGCGCCTTGCCGAACAGCCAGGGCTTCAGCAGGCGCGTCACCCGCGGCATGACGAGATAGGTCATCAGCATCACCTGCGTGACAACGACAACCAGCGTGCGCGCCCAGAACGGCAGCATGCCGAGCGGCGTCGCGAAGATGAGGTTGAGCGGCAGAACGATGCCGTAGACGACGACGATCAGCGTCAGCGCCATCTTGTGCGGCGAGGGATGCGCCGCGACCGGCACTTCCGGCAGGTCGAACCAGAACTCGAGACCGGTGACGCGCTTGACCGCCGCCTCGCCCTCAACGAGCTCGCCGAGCCTTGCGACCCATTCGGCCCGCTCCGGCGAGTTCTCCCAGGTCCGGCAATGAGCGTAGGAATCGAACCTGTAGATGATCACATAGTCGCCGCCGGTCGCCTCGCTCGGCCGCAGCACATTGACCGACAGGTGTCCGGGAAACTTCGCTGCCGCCCGCGAGACGCCGGAGATCCAGGCCTCGTATTCGCGCTCGTGCCCCGGCTTGACGCGCCGGGCAATGGAAACCGTCACCGGCCCTTCATCGCCAGGCACGGCATTTTCCTCGTCGGTCATGACCGAATGTGCTCCCGTGAAACCGCTGCCGCCGGATCGGCGGACCGTCGTCCGATTTTAGATGGCGCCGTCCGCGCCGCCAAGAAAATCGATGATCAGCCGGTTGAACGCCGCCGCATGCTCGATCTGCGTCCAGTGACCGCAACGACCGAACATGTGCAGCCGCGCATCCGGCAGGAGATTGAAGATCCGTACGCTGGCCTCGGGCGGAATGACCTTGTCCTCGCGGCCATGGACGACGAGCGCCGGATGGGGGATTTCCTTCAGCTCGGCCTCGGAAAGGGCAAGCGCATCGACCCAGCGCTGTCGTGGCGCCGGAAAGAGCGCAGAAAACGCCTCCTGCACGCCCTCGCGAATGCTCGCCCGATAGCGCACTTCGGCCAGCTCGTCGGTCACCAGCGCCCGGTTGTAGGCGAAGATGTCGAGCAGCCGGCGCATCTGCGGCACGCCGGGCTCGTAGCCCCAGACCGCATCGAGCCCGTCGGTCAGCGGGAACGAGATCGCCGCCGAGCCCATCAGCACCATGCGGCGCACCCGTTCCGGCCGGCGCCGGGCAACGTGCAGCGCCAGCGCCCCGCCGAAGGAATTGCCGATGATGTCGACCTTGTCGACCTCGAGCGCATCCATCAGCCCGAGGAAATGCTCGACCCACATGTCGAGGTCGAAGCCGAGATTTTCCGGATAGTCCGTATAGCCGAAGCCGATGACGTCCGGCGCGATCACCCGGAACTTCTCGGCCAGCGCCGGCATCGTCAGCCGCCAGTTCGCATAGGCCGAAACGCCGGGTCCCGACCCGTGGATCATCACCACCGGCTGGCCCGACCCGATGTCGTGGACATTGGTCCTGAGGCCGCCAACATCGATGAAACGGCCGATTTCCGGATTGGCGGGAGTGCTCATGGCTCGGGTTCCAAATTTGTCTGCCGGCAGCTCCGGCGGGGACGGACTTTCTCCCTCCCCCTGGGCGGGGAGGGATGGCGGCGCTCCGATTTGATCAGGTGATCAAATCGATAGCGCTGCCTGGGTGGGGGACGGGGAAGGCAACTCGCCATCCCCCCACCCGACCTCCGCTAACGCCTTGCCACAAAGCGACAAGGCGAAGCTCCGGTTGCCCTCCCCGCAAGGGGGAGGGCGACGGCCGGTTCCTTACGCCCCGACCGAGAAGGCCACCTGGCCTAGGTTCTGGGCAACGAGGCGCACATACATGCCCGGCGACAGCGGCTCGGCCGCGGTCGCCCCGCCGGCAAGCACGATCCAGCCTTCCTCGAGCGCCATGCCTTCCTCGGCCAGAAGCCGGGCCGCCGCGGCGAGCGAACGGGCCGGATGGCCGAGAATGGCCGCCGACGAACCGATCTGCTTCGCCCGGCCGTCGATTTCCATCACCATGCCGAGATTGGCGACATCGGTGTAGGGCGACGCCCACGGCCCGACCGCGAAGGCCGACGACGACGAATTGTCGGCAACGACGTCCGGGAAGGTGAACTTGAAGTTCTCGTAGCGGCTGTCGATCACCTCGACGGCGGCGGCAACGGCCTCGACCGCAGCCATCGCCTCGGCCGGCGACACCGCGCCCTCGAGCCGCCGTCCCATCAGGAAGGCGATCTCGGGCTCGGCCCGCGGATGGATGAACTTCGCCCGGCTGATCGAAGCGCCGTCCTCGATGCGCATCGCATCGGTGAGCCGGCCCCAGACCATCTCGTCAACGCCGACCTGCGCCATCTTTGCCCGGCTGGTCAGGCCCATCTTCATGCCGACGAGCCGCTCGCCGCGCGCCAGCCGGCGGGCAATGGACGTCCGCTGGATGGCATAGGCGGCAGCGCCGGAAAGGTCCGGATCGGTGATCGTGAGCTGCGGGATCGCCCTGGCGGACCGCGCCGCCTCGTCGACCGTCTCGGCCAGTTTCGCGATATCGGTCACTGCGCTGCCTCCTCGCGGGCCTTCAGAAGGTCGAGCGCCACGTCGACGATCATGTCCTCCTGGCCGCCGACCATCTTGCGCCGGCCGAGCTCGACGAGAATGTCGCGCACGTCGATGCCGTAGTCCTTGGCCGCCTTCTCCGAGTGGCGCAGGAACGAGGAATAGACGCCGGCATAGCCGAGCGTCAGCGTCTCGCGGTCGACGCGGACCGGGCGGTCCTGCAGCGGCCGGATCAGCTCCTCGGCCGCGTCCATCAGCCGGTAGAGGTCGGTGCCGTGCTCCCAGCCATAGACGTCGGCGGCGGCGATGAACACCTCGAGCGGCGCATTGCCGGCGCCCGCGCCCATGCCGGCAAGCGAGGCGTCGATGCGGATCGCGCCGTTCTGCACGGCAACGATCGAGTTGGCGACGCCGAGCGACAGATTGTGATGGGCGTGGATGCCGCGCTCGGTCTCCGGCCGCAGCACCGCGTCATAGGCCGCGAAGCGTTCGGCAACGCCGTCCATCGTCAGCGCACCGCCGGAATCGGTGACGTAGATGCAGTGCGCGCCGTAGTCTTCCATCATCTTGGCCTGCACGGCGAGCTTGTCCGGGCTCGTCATGTGGCTCATCATCAGGAAGCCGGCGACGTCCATGCCGAGCTTGCGCGCCGCCTGGATATGCTGCTTGGAGACGTCGGCCTCGGTGCAGTGCGTCGCGATGCGGACCGAGGAGACGCCGAGATCGTGCGCCTTCTTCAGGTCTTCGACCGTGCCGATGCCCGGCAGCAGCAGCGTCGCCAGCTTGGCATGGCTGAGCACCGAGCCGACCGCCTTGATCCAGTCCCAGTCGGTGTGGGCGCCGAAACCGTAGTTGAAGGTCGAGCCGGTCAGGCCGTCGCCATGGGCGATCTCGATCGAATCGACGCGCGACTCGTCGAGCGCCCTGGCGATCGCCTTGACATGGTCGAGCGAATACTGGTGACGGATGGCATGCATGCCGTCGCGCAGCGTGACGTCCTGGATGTAGAGCTTCTTGGCGGGCTTGAAGTCCGCCTTGCCATTGGTCGAGGTCATGCCGCGTCCCTCCAGTTCCTGAGTTCGACGAGCCGCTCGGCGGTGCGCATGGCCGCGCTCGTCATGATGTCGAGATTGCCCGCATAGGCCGGCAGGTAGTGGGCCGCGCCCTCGACCTCGAGGAAGACGGTCGTCTTCAGGCCGGTGAAGCGCTTGTCCATCTCCGGGATGTAAAGCGGGTTGTTGTTGCCGAAGCGCTCGAACTGCACCGCCTGCTTCAGGCGATAGCCCGGCACGTAGGACTGCACGGTCTTGACCATGTCATCGACCGACTTGCGGATCGCGTCCTGATCGGCGTCGTCCGTCAGGCAGTAGACGGTGTCGCGCATGATCAGCGGCGGCTCGGCCGGATTGAGGATGATGATCGCCTTGCCGCGCTCGGCGCCGCCGACTTCCGAGATCGCGTGGCTGGTCGTCTCGGTGAACTCGTCGATGTTGGCGCGCGTGCCCGGACCGGCCGAACGCGACGAAATCGAGGCGACGATCTCGCCGTAGTGGACCTTGGAGACGCGGTTCACCGCCGCGACCATCGGAATGGTCGCCTGGCCGCCGCAGGTCACCATGTTGACGTTCGGCGCGTTGAGATGCGCGTCGAGATTGACCGACGGCACGGTGAACGGGCCGATCGCCGCCGGCGTCAGGTCGATGACCTGCTTGCCGTCGCGCTGCAGCACCTCGTTGTGCCGGTGATGGGCGCTGCCGTCGCATCGAACACGATGCGGATGTCCTTGTAGCAGTCGAGCTTGACGAGGCCGTCAATGCCCTCGTGCGTCGTGGCGACACCGAGCCGGGCGGCGCGGGCAAGGCCGTCCGACTCCGGGTCGATACCGACCATCGCCGCCATTTCCAGCGACTTCGACAGCCGCATGATCTTGATCATGAGGTCCGTGCCGATATTGCCGGACCCGATGATGGCACATTTGATCTTGGACATTTTGTCCCGTCCTTCGCTTGTCTGGGAGAGGTCGCGGCCCGGGAGGAAGCGACGCGACGGACCCCCGCATGATGAATTCCGAAAACGAGGCCGCTCGCCGGCCGCAGGTCGTTCAGTCGGCGGCGAACGCCGCCCGCACCGAACCGAGACCCTCGATCCGCGCCTCGAAGACGTCGCCGGGCGCTGCCGGAGCCATTGGCCCGAGCGCGCCGGAAAGGACGACATCGCCCTCGAGCAGCGGCCGGCCGACCTTGGCCATGACCCGCGCCAGCCAGAGCGTCGCCGTGATCGGCGAGCCAAGGCATGCCGCGCCGGAGCCGACCGAAACCGGCTCGCCGCGCTTCTCCATCACCATGCCGCAGAGCCGCGGGTCGAACTCGCCGAGCCGGCGCGGCTCGTGGCCGAGCACGAAGAGGCCGGACGAGGCGTTGTCGGCGATGGTGTCGGCGATGCGGATGTTCCAGTTCGCCACCCGGCTGCCGACCACCTCGATCGCCGCCACCGCGAACTCGATCGAGCGCAGCAGGTCGGCCGTCGTCAACTGGTCGTCATTGAGGTCGTCGCCGATGACGAAGGCGATTTCCGCCTCGACCTTCGGCTGCATGATCCGCTTCAGCGAGATGTCCTCGCCTTCCGGAATGTCCATGTCGGCGAACAGCATGCCGTAGTCCGGCTGGTCGACGCCGAGCTGCTTCTGCACCGACTTGGCGGTGAGGCCGGTCTTGCGGCCGACGAGCCGGCGGCCGGCGGCCAGCCAGTGCTCGGTGTTGATGTTCTGCACCGCATAGGCCGCCGCCACATCGGTCTCGCCGATGAGGTCGCGGACGGGATCGCAGGGCGTGCCCGTTTCCCAGGCGGTCCTGAGACGGCGTGCCGCCTCTTCGATGTTCTTCTGGTCCGTCAACTCGCGTCTCCTTCTCGGGTCGCCGGCGTCTTGGGAAGACCGTCGCCCCGCTTGCCCGGATGGCGGGGCCGGTCACCCGAAGGCTTCCGTTGTTCCCGCCTGGAAGCGGCTGCCCCGCCGGCGATCGTTGCGGTCGCCGGCGCGGGCCTGCCGCGGGTATCGTGCTGGCTGCCCGCCCGTCAGAGCTTCAGGCAGACATTGGTCATTTCCGTATAGAACTCGAGACTGTGGACACCGCCCTCGCGGCCGATGCCGGAATGCTTCGAACCGCCGAACGGCGTGCGCAGATCACGCAGGAACCAGGAATTGACCCAGCAGATGCCGACATCCATCTGCGCCGCGACGTGCGCCCGCGAGGCGTTCTCGGTCCAGACCGCCGCGGCAAGGCCATACGGGGTGTCGTTGGCAAGCCGCACCGCCTCTTCCTCGGTATCGAACGGCTGCACATGGCAGCACGGGCCGAAGATCTCTTCCTGAACGACCCGGCTCGACTCCGGCAGACCCGTCCAGATGGTCAAATGGCTGCACCCAGGCGCCGCCCGCCAGTTCCTCGCCCATGTCCGGCACGCCGCCGCCGGTGACGACCGTCGCGCCCTCGTCGACCGCGACCTTGTAGTAGGACAGCACCTTGTCGCGATGCTCCTGCGAGATCAGCGGACCCATGCTGACTTCCGTCTCGCCGTGGGACTGGCCGAGCTTCATGCCCTCGGCGCCCTTCTTCAGCCGCGCGACGAATTCGTCGAAGACCGGCCGCTGGACATAGACCCGCTCGGTGCCGAGGCAGACCTGGCCGCAATTGGCAAAGACCGAGCGCAGCGTGCCCTCGATCGCCTTGTCCATGTCGGCATCGGCAAAGACAATGGCCGGGTTCTTGCCGCCAAGCTCGAACGAGACGGCGCGCACGCCGTTCGCCGCCGCCTTCATGATCGCCTCGCCGGTCCGCGTCTCGCCGGTGAAGGTGATGGCGTCGACGTCCGGATGCTGGGTCAGGAACTCGCCGGCCGAGCCCGGGCCGAAGCCGTGCACGACATTGTAGACGCCGGCCGGAATGCCGACGGAATTCATCACCTCGCCAAGCAGCGTTGCGGTCGAGGGCGTCTCCTCGGACGGCTTGACGACGACGGCATTGCCGCAGGCCAGCGCCGGGCCGACCTTCCACGTCATCAGCAGCAGCGGCAGGTTCCACGGGCGGATGACCGCGATGACGTCCTGGCCGGCGCAGCGCGTAGTTGATCGCACCTGCGCCGTCTGGCGTCGCCATCGTGAAGAACTCCGGAACCGACATTCTTGATGATGTCGGCGAAGATCTTGAAGCCTGCGGCACCGCGCGGAATGTCGACATGCGAGGCGAGCGACATCGGCTTGCCCGTGTCGGCGCATTCGGCCTCGAGGAAGTCGTTGAAGCGCTTGTTGATGCCGTCGACGAGACCGAACAGCAGATCGACCCGCTCGTTGATCCCCATCCGCCCCCAGGGACCGGTGAGGGCCGACTTGGCCGCCGCCACCGCCCGCGCGACGTCGTCGCGGCTCGCTTCGTGCACGAGGCCGAGCAGTCGGCCATCGGCGGGCGACCGGTTCTCGAAGGTCTTGCTCGTCGACCTGACGGCATACTCGCCGCCGATAAATTTTCAGCTGGTCGACGGTGCCCTTCGCATCGGGGTTCCGCAACGCCTGCACATTCATGGATATGCCCTCCGTTCAGGGGTGGCGGCCCGGCGCCGCACCCGCTAAAGGACCCGCCGGGTCCTTGCCATCCTTAAGAGCCCGTCGCCGAAACGTGACGGCGCCAGGGGCCCGCAAAACTCAAAGCTCGATGCCGACGGCCAGAAGCCCGGCCTTGGCCGCACCGCGATCGTCGTCAAGGCTGCCGCCCGACACACCGATGCCGCCGACCAGCATTCCCTCGACCCGGATCGGAAAGCCGCCGCCGAAAGCGGTGACACCAGCCCGGAAGGCAATGCCGTTGTAGACGTCGTCATCGCCGCGCAGGGCCCCGGTCAGCGCATCGGTCGACATGCCGAAACCGGCCGCCGAGCGCGCCTTGTCCTGCGCGATCTTGATGGATTCCAGAAACAGCCCGGTGCTCCCGAGGAACGCGATGAGGTTGCCGCCCTGGTCGACGACTGCCGCGTTGAGGGGAACACCGTTCTTCAGACCCTCCCGGATCGCGGCGGAGACAATCGCCTCCGCCGCTTCCAGAGTGAGGGTCGCCGATGGTTCGACGATCCGCATCTTTGCCATCCGATCAGGTGTAGACGTCAGTAATCGCCGGCCTTCGCCGGTATGGTAGAAAATGCCGCGCCACAGCTGGTCCTCGGTCCAGGTGATGGTCGGCATGTCCGGCTGGGCGAGATAGCCAAGGCCCGCGAAGGTCTCTGGTTGCGGTTACTCCGACGGATCGAAGAAGTGAGATCGTGTAGCCGCGGGTGATGCCATGCCGCTGCGGCGTGACGTCGACCTTGACGTTGTTCATCGCCATGACGTCGGCCGCCTTCAGCACGTCGTTCCACTCGTCGAGGAAGAACGCGATGTGATGCAGGCCCATCACCGGGCCGCCAACGAAGGCGAGGTCATGCGGCGTCGAGGTCCGGAAAAGCCACACCGCCGCCTTGATGTCCTGGTTCGGACCGACGACGACCTGCTCGGCCATGTGGAAGTCGAACACCTTTACCGCGAAGTCGGTCGATTCCTCGACCTTGTTGATACCCTTCTCCGGGTTCAGCTCGCACATCAGCAGCGCATGGTCGAGCCAGTGCGCGGCAATGCCCTTCTTGTCGGCCGGCCACGGCGCCGGGTTGGTGATGCCGACGTCCTTGCCGACAAATTCCTTCTCGGCATAGAGGTAGAACTCGTGGCCGCTCGGCAGGTTGAACTTCAGCGCCCGGCCGCAGCCGTGCAGCGTGCCGGCCGGCACGATCTCGGCCGACGAGCCGTAGTCCTCGATGCGCTTCTTGAACGTGTCGAGGTCCTCGTCCTTCTCAACCTTGTAGGCGATGTGGTTCATGCCGGCCCGGTCGGACGCGGTCAGCATGAGCGAGTACTTGTCCCACTCGTCCCAGCACTTGAGATAGACGTTGCCGGCGGCGTCGCGATGGGTCTCTTTCATGCCCATCACGTTCAGATAGTGCCCAAGGGCAGCATCCATATCGAGAACCCTGAGGTTCACGTGCCCTATGCGCATCACTCCCATCTTGCTTTCTCCTCTCCAGAGTTTGCTTTCGTCAAATTCCCGGCTGGCCGATCAGACCAGGCCGAATGCCTTGGGCCGCGTGATCGCCTTCTTCAGCTTTCCCACGACCTCGACTTCCAGGTCCGACGTCGGCATCACGCGACAGGCGAGCACGATGCCTTGCCGTTCCTCTTCCTCGCTGATGTGTGCCCGGCTCATCACCATCGAGGTGTATGTGCCGCGCGTCACCTTGACCTTGCACACCCCGCAGCCGCCGCCATGGCAGCCTGACGGGATCCCCTTGCGCCCGAGCGCCAGCATCGCCCGCAGGAGATGGTCCGATGCCGTGCAGGCGAAGGTCTCCCCGGTATCGAGGATCTTCACCTCAAAGCGGACCGTTTCCGGTTTCGACATCGGCTCTTCCCTCAGATCCGCTTGAACAGCGGCGAGCGCGCCAGCGCTTCCTCGCCGTCCGAATTGGTCAGGAACTTCTCCGTGAAGATGTCCTTCTCGAACAGCCGTCCCTTCATCAGCGCCCGGATTGACGCCTCGATCATCACCGGCGGGCCGCACAGATAGGCGGAGTGGCCGGCGAACCGGCCCTCGAACAGGCGCTCGGCGACCTCGTGCACGAAGCCGGTCTCGCCCTCCCAGGGCACATCCGCCTCGGCCTGCGACAGCGCCGGCACATAGCGGAAGTTCGGATGCCTGGCCGCCAGCGCCGCAAAGAAGTCGGCGAAATAGACGTCCCTGGCCGTCCGCACGCCGTGCACGAGCGTCATCGGCAGCTCGCAACCCTCGGCGAGCAGATCGACGATCATCGACTTCGGACTGGAAAGGCCCGACCCGCCGGCAAGGAAGATCATCGGCTTTTCCGCCGACTTGCGAACGTAGAACCGGCCGTAGGGACCGGTGAAGCCGAGCTTGTCGCCGACCTTCAGGCCCTCGTGCAGAAAGCCTGTCGCCTTGCCGCCCGGCACCTTGCGGATATGCAGCTCGACCTCGCCCTCGCCCGGCGCATTGGCCAGCGAGAAGGCCCGCGCCGGCTCGATGCCGGGAACCTTGAGATTGATGTACTGGCCGGCCTGGAAGTCGAGCGGCTCGCCCTCGACCTTCATCCGGATGACGAGAATGTCGCCGGTCGCCATCTCGAGCGCCGTGACGACGCCGGTGAAATCCTTCACCGCGATCCGCCGTGCGTCCTCGTCTTCCTCGATCTCGGCCTCGATCGTCACATCCGAGACGAGCGTCGCCGTGCACGCCAGCGCCTTGCCTTCGTCCCGCTCGAAATCCATCAGCGCGAACGAGGAAGCATCGCCATGCTCGATCTCGCCGTCGACAACGTCGACCTTGCAGGTGCCGCAGCGGCCGTGGCAGCAGGCATGCGGCAGCCAGACGCCGGCGCGCAACGCCGCATCGAGGATGGTCTGGCCTTCCTCGACCTCGATCGTCTCGCCAAGCGGCTCGATGGTGAGCTGTGGCATGCGCCTTTACCTTCCCTGTACCTCTCGCAGCGCCTGTCGCGCCGCCATCCTTTTGTTACCGGTCCCTCGACGGCCGAACGCCCCTCCCGTCAAGGGAGGGGCTTCGCGACCGTGTGGGAGTGAAAGTCCGATCGCGTCTAGCTGCACGATCCTCCGATGCCGGTGAGGCCGGGGGTGGTGAAGCGGATCAGCGACTTGTGCCGGATGCCATGATCCTTGAGGCTCTTGGCCGGATCCGGCGTGAACGCCTTGCCGTCGACCGTCCACTCGACCTTTGCCCAGTCGATCTTGGAGAAGTCGGGGTGCATGCCGTAGTAGGTCGGCAGGATCTGCTCCAGAACCGCGCCGAACGGCATGTCCGGCGGCAGCGGGAACGCCGTCGCCGAGCAGAACATCAGATGCTTTTCCCAGTTGAAGTAGACGACCTGATTGCCGTGGAAATTCTCCACCCGGTCGGCGACTTCGCCAATGTAGTTGTCCTTGAGAGCCATGACAGCCATGGGCTCGTCCTCCCGAAAATGTTGTCATGCAACGGGCGCGGGGCCGGCCGTTCGGCGGCCCCGCCGCCACGTCACTCGGCCGCTTCGGCGTGACCCGCCGGGCGATGCCATTCGGTCCACAGCTTGTCCTCGGGCGAGCCCGAGAAATCGAGATTGTCGGCGCCAAGGTTCATCCGGTACCACTTCAGGACGTCCTCGACGGACGCGCCGCCGCAATTGCCCTGGAAGATCTGGTGCACCGGCAGCCACGACTGCACGTACTTCTCCGGCTCGTGGTCGAAGATGTCTTTGCAGCCGTCCGAGCAGAAGTGATAGTGCTCGCCCTTGTACTCCGAGGAGCGGAACGCGATCGTCGTCGGATCGTCCGGCTCGGTGAAGCCCATCGGGATCTGGCAGGTGGTGCAGAGCTGCGGCAGGGCGTTGTTGTAGAAACGCCGGCCGGCAGCCGCCTCGCTGGCCCAGTGATCGAGCCGCGGCCGATAGAGCCGGTCGAACGTCTCCGGATACTTCTCCGACAGCCACGCCTTGTGCTCTTCGTCGATGTCCCACGTATGGAACGCCGCCGCGTGGGTGTACTGGTAGAAGATCGCCCAGGCTTCCGACGACAGCCGGTTCTTTTCCTTGCGCGCGACTTCGGCGCTCTTCGGCTCGACGATGCCGTAGCGGGCAAGGTCCTGGAACAGCGCGCCGCCGGCTTCCTCGTAGTACATCTCCCAGGCTTCCTGCCAGGACATGATCTTCTTCGGCAGCAGGTAGTCCATCATCATCGCGACGAGGGTCAGGAGGCGGTAGCCGCGCCAGAACCACTTGTCGAGCCAGCGCTGGATGATCGGCACATTCGCCTCGTCCTGCTCGAGCAGGAACTTGATGACCTCGAGGCCGAGCGTCATGTGCCGGCTTTCGTCCGACTGGGCCGAGAAGCCGAAGGTGACGGTCGCCAGGTCGCCGTTATAGGCGGCGCCGGACATGAACGGCACGAACAGCAGGTTGGTCAGCAGGTATTCGAACGAGAACGAGATCGCCGTCAGGAACTCGAACGGGCCGGCCGTGACCGCATCGTCGAAGAACGACTTCGGCACCGACAGGTACCACACGCGATCATGCATGTGCCGCCACTCGTGGATGCCGTCGAAGAACTTGTTGTAGTGGCTGATCGTGTGGATCTGCGTCTGGGCATGGCGCAGCTCGTCGAGCGACTGCATCTGCGCCGCCACCGCCGGGCCGATGCCGCGGATGTTGCGCGCCACATGGGCGAAATGGCGATGCGCCATGTACTCCAGCGGCGACACGCCCTGGATGAACAGCTTCACCGCGTTGAGATAGCGCGGATCGGAAATGCCGAGATGGCCGTTGTTCTGGCTGAACGAGTCGATGACGGCATAGAGCTTGCGCTCCTTCTCCGCCTGGAGCTTCCAGTAGGCGTCCATCGTCAGCCGGAACGGGTCTTCCCAGGCATCCCAGTCATGGACCTTGATGCCCTCGAACTTGTCGAACGGATAGACCTTGTCCATCGACTGGAACGTCGTGTCCCAGCCGAGGCCGCGCGTCATCATCTGGTATTTCTGCTTGAGGCCAAGCTTCTTAGCCATTGTTGCCTCCCCCCCTTAGCGCCAGCTCAGGACGAACTCGTCGTCGTCCTCGTCGATGTATCCATTGAGCGAGATCAGCGAGAGATGGATCTCCTGCAGATCGAAGTCGCGACCGAGCCGTTCCGTGACGCTGTCGCGCTTGACGACGATGCGGTTGGGAACGTCGATCTTGACCATCGCCGGATACTGAACGACGACAGCTTCGGGGTTGTCCGCCTCGATGGCCTCGATGATCGGCCGGGCGTCCTCGGTGTTCTGCAGCGTGATGGAGACGTTACGTGCCATGTCCGCTTCTCCTCACGCGATGCCAAGCTTCTTGGCCCGGGCCGCGAGCGCCGAGGCAACAGCCTCGACCGCAGCCGGACCACCGGCGCCGAGCACCTTGTCGGCGAGCGGCCGCAATGCTTCGGTCGCCTTTGCCGACCAGTCCGCGAACCAGCCGGAGACGAGCGCCGCATTGGCCGGCGATTCCGCCACGACGCCCTTGATGACGGCGTCGACCCAGCGCGAGTGATCGCCGAACCAGGTCTTGGGGAATTCGGTCAGCATGACCACCGCCATGCCGCCCGGCTTCATCGCGCCGACGGCGTCGAACTGGTCGTAGACGAGGCCGTAGACCATGCCGTCCATGGCAAGGTTCTGGGCAACGAACATCTCGAACCAGTCGTCAAGGACGAGGCTGTCCTCGACCATCTTGCGCACGCCCTGCCACTCGGCGCCGCCCATCCAGGCGTCCTTGGCGGCATCGAGCGAGTCGCCGCTGTTCTCGTCGAACAGGAGGCCGATCTTGGAGATGTGCTGCGCCATGCCGAGACGATCGCCGGACTCAAAGCAGGTCGGCACGGTCACCGCCGCACCCCAGCCAAGGTGGGTCATCTGCAGCGAATTGAGATTGGCGCCCCACTCATAATGGCGCAGCGGCAGCAGATAGGCCTTCACCGCCGCCGCCCAGTCCGCGTCGAGCCCGGCAAGGAAGTTGCGCTTCTCGACAAAGGCGAGCTGCTGCTCGGCCGCCTGCACGAGCTGCGAGCGCTGGATGTTGTAGGACGCATAGTAAAGCTGGCGCGGATCGCGCAGCGAATACCAGTCGGCCATCTCGATCTTCGAACGGCGCTTGTCGAAGATTTCGAACTCCGGCGCCCAGAGCGGACGATAGTGGAAATTGACGTCGGCCTGCAGGTCGAGCATCGACTCGTCGTAGCGCGAGGCCGGTTTGTCGGCGCCGTAGCGGCGCGCGATATTGCCGAACGTATGTCGCCTCGGCTCAAGCGATTGCGTTTTTATTTCTATTGTTGTCACAGCGAATTCCCTCCTCCGCGATGGACTCCGGCTCCGGGAATGCGCCCGCCCTGGCTCGACGACTTGAAGCGCGCGGCAAGCGCCGCGAGCGGCCCGGCCGCATCCGCTTCCGGATCCAGCAATCGGGCTTTCGTATCGGTGCAGAATTCGACGAATGCCGGATAGGGCATCACGAGCTCCACCACCAAGAGTTCGTCGGACAGGGAATACTCGAACTCGACATAGATGCCCCGCCGAATGCGGGTCACCCGAATTGTCGATTCGGCAATGTCGGAAAACCCGACCGTCAAGGCGCTTCTCCCGGAGTTCTGATTGGCACTTTTTTGATTGCGGTCGCCGTCGGGCGGCGCCGCATCCCGTGCCTTGGCAATCATGATCATTGAAGCGATTATCGCTTGTCAATTAAAAAATCGATTTTTTGGCGGCATCTTTTAAGCTGCTTGTAACTGGTTGGATATTCTGCGATATTTACAAGAATCGGGGAGAGTCATTCGCATCTGGAGAAGCGTTCGCGTCATCCGTCGCGGTATTTGCGACGGCTCACTTGTCGCGCCGATCCGTTCGATGCGAATGTCAGGCGGCTCGCCCCTCCGCGAGGGGGCAGTGCCTCAGGAAAGAAAACCGGAAATTTCCCGGCCGCCAGCGGCTTCGGGAAAGCCGGTTTTCGGTCGCGAGCACCCCTCCCGGGAAGAATGAATTCTGGCGCCCCCGGGGGAGGGTTCGGCGAGGAACCGGATGATGATGAGCGTTGTCGATCTCCTGTTGATGGAAGCGAGCGACGACAAGCCGCAATATCGCACCGCCATTGAGGAGGTCTACGCCAAGCTGCGCGGCGAGATCCTGACCGGTGCCATGAAGCCCGGCGAGAAGCTGCGCGTCGAGCGCCTGCGCGCCGACTTCGGCGTCAGCGCGACGACCGTGCGCGAGGCGTTGTCGCGGCTGATGTCCGAGACTCTCGTCGTCAGCGAGAGCCAGAAGGGCTTTCGCGTCGCCCCGATTTCGCCCGAGGACTTCCGCTCCATTTCCGCCTTGCGGCGCGAGCTCGAGAAGATGGCGCTGCGCGAGTCTCTGCGCCTTGGCGACGATAGCTGGGAAGCCGCCGTCGTCGCCGCCTTCCACAAGCTCTCCAAGGTGGAG
>JAWKVW010000009.1:0-144060 GCA_041397845.1 Hyphomicrobiales bacterium
CGAAACGAGGCTGTGGAACACCCAGCCCTCCGCCCCTTCCGAATCGCGCACCCGCCGCCAGTTCTCGAATTCCTGGATGACCTCGACCGGCAGCCCGCCGCGCGTGAACACCCACGAGACCTCGTAGCCCCGCCCCGGCCCGACGCGCACATTGACGCGGTTCGACTTCAGCGAGACGAATCGCGGCACCGGCAGACCGCTCGGCCCTGCCGTCGGCTCGGCCGCCATGCCTTCGCCGACCGGCTGGCTGGTCGTTGGCGCCAGCGCCTTTTCGGCTTCCTGCGCCGCCGTTCCCGGTGCCTCGCGGTCGATCAGCCGGTCGAGTGCGGTCGGCATATCCGCCTCCCCGGTCTTGCCACTGGTCTCCGCGACAACCGGAGACGCCAGTGCGATCCCGAGCCCGAGGAGCAGCGGCGCCAGGGCGACGCGACGCAGATAACACGGATTTGCCACGACTGGTTACATCTCCCGCCGGATGCCCTTATCGGCAGTGCCGACACGGCGCCCTGTCTATCCTTCAGCCCGGCCGTCATCAAGCGGTCGCGTGTCGCCGCTACCGACGTCCGTCTGCCTTTGTCTTTCCCGGTCCATCTGCTAGAGAAGGACGTAACCGGGCGCTGCGTGGCAAAGAGGCTGATCCACTGAGTCTGTCGGCCCGCGGTTAACGACCTGTCAACACATCCCGTGAGGCGTAGCATATGTCCAAGAAAAAGCCGCTGGTCGTGGTGACGCGCAAGCTGCCCGACTCGGTCGAGACGCGGATGCGCGAGCTGTTCGAGACGCGGCTCAATCTTGACGATCGGCCGATGACCCAGGCCGAGCTCGTCGATGCCGTGCGCGTCGCCGACGTGCTGGTTCCGACCGTGACCGACCGCATCGACGCGGGCGTCCTGTCCCAGGCCGGCGAAAACCTTCACCTCATCGCCAATTTCGGCAATGGCGTCGACAACATCGACGTCGGCACCGCCAACAACCGTGGCATCACGGTGACGAACACCCCGGGCGTTCTCACCGAGGACACCGCCGACATGACCATGGCGCTGATTCTCGCCGTGCCGCGCCGTCTGACTGATGGCGCCCGCGTGCTCGAGGGCGGCGAAGCCTGGGCCGGCTGGTCGCCGACCTGGATGCTCGGCCACCGCATCTGGGGCAAGCGTCTCGGCATCGTCGGCATGGGCCGCATCGGTCAGGCAGTTGCCCGCCGCGCCAAGGCCTTCGGCCTGCAGATTCACTACCACAATCGCCGCCGCCTCGCGGCCTCGATCGAGGAAGCGCTCGACGCGACCTATTGGGACAGCCTCGACCAGATGCTGGCCCGCATGGACATCGTCTCGATCAACTGCCCGCACACGCCCGGCACCTATCACCTGCTTTCGGCCCGCCGGCTGAAGTTGCTCCGCCCCGAGGCCTATATCGTCAACACCGCCCGTGGCGAGGTGATCGACGAGAACGCCCTCATCCGCATGCTTGAGCACAATGATCTCGCCGGCGCCGGCCTCGACGTGTTCGAGCACGAGCCGGCAGTCAATCCGAAGCTCGTCAAACTCGCCCGCGAAGGCAAGATCGTGCTGCTGCCGCACATGGGCTCGGCCACCATCGAGGGCCGCGTCGACATGGGCGAGAAGGTCATCATCAACATCAAGACCTTCATGGACGGCCATCGCCCGCCGGACCGCGTCCTGCCGACGATGCTCTGACCGGTTCGCGTCTTTCGAAAGACGCCGCTTTGAAAATGACGCGGCCGCGCACCTTCGCGGCGGCGTTTTTCATTGTGCAGGGTTCGGACCGGCGGTGCCCGGAGCTGCCGTCATTGGCACCGGCGCCAGCGGCTAGCTGTGGAGCCTCAACAGGTTGTCCCCGGTGAGGCCGAGGCGACTGATTGGCGTTTTGGATTTCAGGCCGGCATGAGGCCGATGCCAATTGTAGCGATGCAGCCAGACCGGCAATGCTGCGGCGCGGTGATGTGAGGTTGGGTATGCGACAGCGTAGGCCCACTCCCTGAGGGCGGTCTGGATGAAGCGCTCGGCCTTGCCGTTGGTGCGCGGCGTATATGGCTTGGTGCGGATGTGCTTGATGCCGAGGCTGCGGCAGGCCCTTGCGAAGGCTTTCGACTTGTAGCAGGAACCGTTGTCGGTCATGACGCGGGAGACCGTGATGCCGAGGCCCTTGTAATAGGCCAGGGCTGCCTCGAGGAAGGCGACGGCGCTTTCCTTCTTCTCGTCGGGCAGGATCTGGCTGAATCCGATGCGCGAGGCGTCGTCGATGGCGATATGGACGAACTCCCAGCCGATGCCCCGGCTGTTGGATTGGCCGCGGCGATTGCCGGTGATGCGATGGCCGACACGGTCGAAGCGGCCGAGCTTCTTGATGTCGATGTGGATCATCTCGCCGGGAGAGCTGCGCTCGTAGCGGCGAGCCGGCTCGGCCGGCTCGAGGTCTTTCAGCCGTGACAACCCGGCCCGCTTGAGAACCCGGCTGACGGTGGCTGGCGATACCCCGGCTTCCATCGCGATGTGCTTGCCGGTCCAGCGCTGGCGCCTGAGAGCCACGATGCGCTCGACCACGGCTGCATCCGTCGCGCCGGGCATGCGATGCGGCCGCGACGAGCGGTCGGCCATGCCGGCCCGGCCCTCCACCGCATATCGCTCTACCCAGCGCGCCACAACTTTGCCCGACACGCCGAACCGAGCCGCCGCCTGGGCTTTGGAAAGACGACCTTCGATCACCGCCAGCGCCATCTCCTCTCGACGCAACGGTGTCAGGCGGGCATTCTTGTGGATGTTCATTCGGACCCTCCGGTGGTCACTGAAGCTTGGTAACTCCAGTCTCCCCGGTCCGGTCCGAATGGACAACCTCCCGAAAGCTCACATCTAGCCCGAGAGAGAGACCCGGCCGCCGGGGTGGCGCTCCAGCCGTCCGGCAAGGTCCAGCTCCAGAAGCACCAGATAGACGGTCTGCACCGGCCGGCGGGTATGGCGGACGATCTCGTCGACCTCGACCGGCGTCGGGCCAAGAGCCGAGAGGATGGCGCCGCGATCGTCGTCGCCCGGCTCGGCGGCCGCCGCGTCCGGCCGTTCCTCGATCGGTTCGCGGGCTTCGCCGTCGAACGGTCGGGAAAAGAGGTCGCCCATCAGCGGGGCGAGTGCCTCGAGGACATCGCGCGGTTCGGTCACGAAGGTCGCGCCGCGCTTCAGAAGCAGGTTCGAGCCTTCACAGCGCGGGTCGAGCGGCGAGCCGGGCACGGCGAAGACCTCGCGGTTCTGCTCAAGGGCAAGGCGGGCGGTAATCAGCGAGCCGGAGCGGGAAGCGGCCTCGATGACGACGACGCCGAGGGATAGACCGGAGATGATGCGGTTGCGGCGCGGGAAATCACGGCCGCGCGGGCTCCAGCCGAACGGCATTTCGGTGATCGCGGCGCCGCCGGCGGCAATGATGCGGTCGAGCAGCGGTTCGTTCTCGGCGGGATAGATGCGGTCGATGCCGCCGGCGAGGACGGCGATCGTGCCGCTGGCGAGCGCTGCTTCGTGGGCGGCGGTGTCGATGCCCCGGGCAAGGCCGGAGACGACGACGAGACCGGCCTCGCCGAGGCCGGTGCCGAGCATTGCCGCCATCTTGCGGCCGGCGATCGAGCAATTGCGCGAGCCGACGATGGCGACCATCGGCGCGGTGAAGGCGCCGGCCGAACCGCGCACGGCAACGAGCGGCGGCGGGCCGTCGACATGGCGCAGCGCCGAAGGGTAGTCGGGCTCGCCGAGGGCGATGAAGCGGGCGCCGGCGCGACTGGCTGCCGCCATCTCGCGCTCGGCATCCTCGATCGGGCAGACGCGGATCTGGCGGCGGGCGCCGCCCCGGCGCGACAGCTCGGGAATGGCGGCAAGGGCGCGTTCGGCGGTGCCGAAATGATTGACGAGGTCGCGGAAGGTGGCCGGGCCGACATTCTCACTGCGGATCAGCCGCAGCCAGTTCAGCCTTTGATTATCGCTGAGTCGGACGCCGGAAGTGCTCGATCCCGCCGCGTCGCGGCTCATCCCTTGCTCCCGATGCGGCTCTCGGTGCCGGCGAGAAGCCGTTTGATGTTCTCGCCGTGCTTCCACCACAGCATGGCGGTGAGCACGGCGAACAGAAGGGCGTGATGCCAGTTGCCGACGACGATCTCGACGACCGGCATGACGGCGCTGGCGATCAGCGCGGAAAGGCTGGAATAGCGGGTGATGAAGGCGCTTGCCAGCCAGATCGCGGCAAAGACGAGGGCCATCGGCCAGTAGACGCCGAGGAGCACGCCGATATAGGTGGCGACGCCCTTGCCGCCCTTGAACTTCAGCCAGACCGGGAAGAGGTGGCCGAGGAAGGCGCCGAGACCGGCAACGAGCGCGGCGATCTCGCCGCCCTGGGCGGCGGCGAGGAGAACCGGCGCGGTGCCCTTCAGCATGTCGCCGAGAAGGGTGGCGGCGGCGATTGCCTTGTTGCCGGTGCGCAGCACGTTGGTGGCGCCGATATTGCCCGAGCCGATCGCGCGCACATCGCCGAGGCCGGCAAGGCGGGTCAGGATCAGCCCGAACGGGATCGAGCCGAACAGGTAGCCGACGAGGAACGCGACGGCGAGGACGAGCATGGGAAGTTCAAGGCTGACCGGCGCGGCCATCGCGGCATCTCACGGCAAAGGGGATCAGTCGACCGGGCGAGGGTATTCGTAGACGGTCTTGCCCGCAACCAGCGTGCGCAGCACCCGACCCTGCATCCGCGCGCCCTCGAACACGGTGTTCTTGGAGCGCGACTTCAGATCCTCGTTGGCAACGACCCACGGCATGTCCGGATCGAAGACGACGATGTCGGCCGGGCTGCCGGGCTTCAGCGTGCCGGCGTCGAGCCCGAGCAGGCGGGCCGGGCGCGACGACATCGCCGCCAGCATCTGGACAAGGCCGATATCGCCGGCATGCACGAGGCGCATGGCGGCGGCGAGCATGGTCTCAAGGCCGATGGCGCCGTCGGCGGCCTCGGCGAAGGGATGGCGCTTGGTCTCGACATCCTGCGGGTCATGCGCCGAGACGACGACGTCGATGAGACCCTCGGCGAGGGCGGCGACCATGGCCTTTCGGTCGACCTCGGTGCGCAGCGGCGGCGACATCTTGAAGAAGGTCCGGTAGGGGCCGATGTCGAGCTCGTTGAGGGTGAGGTGGTTGATCGTCGTGCCGCAGGTGACGGAAAAGCCCTCGTCCTTGGCGCGGCGGATCGCCTCGAGCGATTCGGGCACCGAGATCTGGGCGGCGTGGTAGCGGCCACGGGTGAGGCGGGCGAGGCGGACGTCGCGCTCGACCATGATCACCTCGGCTTCCTTGACGATACCCTTGAGGCCGAGGCGGGTCGAAGTCTCGCCGGAGTTCATCACGCCGTCGCCGGTCAGGTCCGGGTCCTGCGGATTGTTGACGACGAGGGCGTCGAAGTCGCGGGCGTAGGTGAGGGCGCCGCGCAGCATGCGGGAGCTGGTCACGGCGCGGTGGCCATCGGTAAAGGCGACGGCGCCGGCATCCTTGAGCAGGCCGATCTCGGTCAGCGCCTCGCCCTTCAGGTCCTTGGTCAGGGCCGCGGTCGGGCGCACGTTGACGACCGAGGTCTCGCGGGCGCGGGCAAACAGGTAGTCGACGAGGGCGATGTCGTCGATCACCGGGTCGGTGTCCGGCATGGTGACGATGGTGGTGACGCCGCCGGCCGCGGCGGCCTGGGAGGCGGAGGCGAGCGTCTCGCGATGCTCGTAGCCGGGTTCGCCGACGAAAACGCGCATGTCGATGAGGCCGGGCGCGACGACGGCGCCGCGGCAGTCATAGATCTCGGCGCCGTGCAGGCGGGCGCTCGTTGCCTCGGGCCCGGCGGCGATGATGCGGCCATCAGCAACGAGAACGGAGCCCCTCGTGTCGATATCGCGGGAGGGGTCGACGATGCGCGCATTGGCGAGCACCAGCGGGCGACGGCCGTCGATCTCGTTCATCGGTCTTGTCCCCGGCTCTTCGGTTATCGGTTCGGCAGGTTCGAGGCGAGGGCCTCGAGCACGGCCATGCGGACGGCGACGCCCATCTCGACCTGGTCGCGGATGAGGCTGCGCGGCCCGTCGGCGACGGCGCTGTCGATCTCGACGCCACGGTTCATCGGGCCCGGATGCATGACAACGGCGTCGGGCTTGGCGTAGGCGAGCTTTTCCTCGTCGAGGCCGAAGAAGTGGAAGTACTCGCGCACGGACGGCACCAGCGAGCCCTTCATGCGCTCGCGCTGCAGGCGCAGCATCATGACGACGTCGGCGTCGTGCAGGGCGTCCTTCATCGAGGTGTGCACCTCGACGCCCATGCGATCGATGCCGCGCGGCATCAGCGTCGAGGGACCGACGACGCGGATATAGGCGCCAAGGGCGCTCAGCGAATGGATGTTCGAGCGGGCGACGCGGCTGTGCAGGACGTCGCCGCAGATGGCGACCTTGAGGCCGGCGATGCGGCCCTTGGCGCGGCGGATCGAGAGCGCGTCGAGCAGCGCCTGGGTCGGGTGCTCGTGGGCGCCGTCGCCGGCGTTGATGACCGAACAGCCGACCTTCTGGGCGAGCAGCTCGACGGCGCCGGCGGCGGAATGGCGCACCACCAGAATGTCGGGGTGCATCGCGTTCAGCGTGACGGCGGTGTCGATCAGCGTCTCGCCCTTCTTCACCGACGAGGAGGCGACGGCCATGTTCATGACGTCGGCACCAAGGCGCTTGCCGGCGATCTCGAAGGAGGACTGGGTCCGCGTCGAGGCCTCGAAGAAGAGGTTGATCTGGGTGCGGCCGGAGAGGGTGGTGCGCCTCTTCTCGACCTGCCGGCTGACCTCAACGGCGTCCTCGGCAAGATCGAGGAGTCCGGTGATTTCCTCGGCGGTCAGCCCCTCGATGCCGAGGAGATGGCGGTGCGGAAAGGCGAAATTGGAGGATGCAGCGATCTTGGTCATTAAAGCCGTTCCTATAGGCGGGTTTGGGACGGGCGGCAAGGACCGAATCCGGGCTATAGTGGGTTCGTGCACAACGGATTTTCGGAGTGGTGAATGCTGAGACGAATTTGGCAGGCGACGATGATCGCCCTGGCGCGATCGGGGGCGCTGACGCGGCTCGTGCAGGGCTCGCGGCTGATGTCCGGACTGTCGTCGCGCTATGTCGCGGGCCGGGACGCGGCGGCCGGAATGACCCGGGCGCAGGCGCTCCTTGCCGACGGCAAAGTGCGCTCGTCGCTGTTCTTCCTTGGCGAATATGTCGAGGATCGGGACAAGATCGCCGAGGCGGTCGAGAACAAGGTCGCGGTCGCCGGCGAACTCGCGAAAGCCGGCATCGACGTTCATGTCTCGGTCGACCCGACCGCAGATCGGGGCCGGCGTCGACGACGGGCTGCTCGATGCCAATGCCGATGCGATCGCGCGGCGGATCGGTGGTCTTGCCGGCGCGCCGGGCGGCATTCACTGCATGATGATCGACATGGAGGACCATACGGTCGTCGACCGGACGATCGCGCTGCATGACAGGCTGGCGGCGGCGGGCTTTCCGGTGGCGCTGACGCTGCAGGCCTATCTGCGGCGCACCGAGGCCGACATTCTCCGTCTCATCGAGCGGCCGGCGCGGGTGCGGCTGGTCAAGGGCGCGTTCGTTGCCGGCAGCGACATCGCCTTCACCACGCATGCCGAGATCAAGGCGAACTACCGCCGGCTCGTCGACCTCATGCTGTCCGGAACGGCGCGAGCGAGCGGGTTCTATCCGATCATCGCCACCCATGACGACCGTCTGCATGCCTATGCCCGGGACGTGGCGCGGCGGAACGGCTGGCCGGCGGGCACCTATGAATTCGAGATGCTGATGGGCGTGCGCGGCGATGTCGCCGAGGGTCTGTCGCGCGGCGGCGAGCGGGTCCGGCTCTATGTGCCGTTCGGCAAGGACTGGTGGCCCTACGCGATCCGGCGGATCGGCGAAAATCCGCGCAACGCGCTGCTGCTCGCCCGCTCGCTTCTGTCCTGAGCCCGTTTGGCGTCGTCAGGGAGGACTTTTTGATGACCGGAATTCCGTTTGAAACGCACGAGGTCTTCAACCAGTCGCCGCCGTTCGCGGGTGCCAATCTCTACGCGTCCGACCCGGTGCTGGCGAGCGCGGTAAAGGCGGCAGCGGGCGGCGGCTTCGACGACGGGCTGTTGCTGCATGGCGCCTATTGGGGCTCGGCCGATGCGTTCGAGCTTGGCCGGCTTGCCAATGTGCATTCGCCCGTGCTGCGCAGCTTCGATGCCAAGGGCCGGCGTTCCGATACGGTCGAGTTCCATCCGGCCTGGCATGCGCTGATGACGCGCAGCGCGGCGGCGGGCCTGCATGGCTCGACGCGGGAAGAAGGGGAGGCCGAGGCGGGGCACCGCAATCTCTTGCGCGCTGCCCGCTTCTTCATGACGGCGCAGGCCGAGTGCGGCCATCTCTGCCCGATGACGATGACCAACGCGGCGGCGGCGGCGCTCGCCCATGCGCCGGCACTGGCCGGGGCGTGGCTGCCGGCTATCCGGCGGCGGGCCTATGACGGCACCTTCCGGCCGGCGGCGGAAAAGGGCGGCGTCACCCTCGGCATGGGCATGACCGAGAAGCAGGGCGGCACGGATGTGCGGGCAAACACCTCGACGGCGGCGCCGACCGGCGAGGCGGGCGTTTTTGCCATCACCGGCCACAAATGGTTCCTCTCGGCGCCGATGAGCGATGCCTTCCTCGTCCTTGCGCAGGCGCCGGGCGGGCTTTCCTGCTTCCTGCTGCCGCGCTTTCTGCCGGACGGCCGGGTGAATGCGATCCGGCTGATGCGGCTGAAGGACAAGCTCGGCAACCGCTCGAATGCCTCGTCCGAGGTCGAGTTCCAGGGGGCGCTTGCCCACCTTGTCGGGGACGAGGGGCGCGGCATCGCGACGATCCTTGAAATGGTGACGCTGACCCGGCTCGACTGCGCCGTCGCCTCGGCCGGGCTGATGCGGGTGGCGCTCGCCGAGGCCGCCAACCACGCCCGCCACCGCACGGTGTTTCAGAAGAAGCTCGCGGACCAGCCGATGATGACGCGGGTGCTTGCCGACATGGCGCTCGATGCGGCGGCGGCAACGGCGCTCAGCCTGCGCCTTGCCGAGGCGTTCGACCGGGCCGGCAATGATCCGGCCGAGGCGGCATTCGCCCGGCTGATGACGCCGGCAGTCAAGTACTGGGTGTGCAAGGCGACGCCGCCGCTCGTCTATGAGGCGATGGAGTGCCTTGGCGGCAATGGCTACGTCGAGGAAAGCACGCTGCCGCGGCTCTATCGCGAGGCGCCGGTGAACGCGATCTGGGAAGGTTCGGGCAATGTCATGGCGCTCGACGTCATCCGGGCGCTGTCGCGGGACAGGAGCGGGCTCGACGCGGTTGCGGCAGAAATCGCCGCGCGGCTTGGCGGCGGGGCGCAGTCGTCGGTCGACGTGCTGCGGGCGGCGGCCGATCTGGCGCTCGCCGACGAGGGTTCGGCCCGGTTCTTCGTCGAGCAGCTTGCCCTGACGGTCGCCGGCGCGGCGCTGGCGCGGCTGGCGCCGGGGCTCGTTGCCGAGGCGTTTCTCGGCTCGCGGCTCGGCGGGCGCTGGCGGGCGACCTATGGCATGCTCGACATGCGCTACGACGCGCGGCGGATCCTCGATCAGATCTGCCCGGAGGCCTGACCGGCGAGATAGAGCGCCAGCGGCATCGTCAGGAAGGACAGCATCGTCTCGACAGTGGTCGCGGTCGCGTAGAGCGGCGCGTCGCCGCCCATGCGGCGGGCAAGGACGTAGCCATTGGTGGCGGCCGGGACGGCGCCGCAGACGATCGCCACCATCAGCGCATCGCCGCCGACGCCGAAATAACGGCCATAGAGAAACACGAGCAGCGGCATGACGGCGAGCTTCAGCGTCGTCGTGACGACCAGCGGCACGGTCGGACGCAGGAGGCTGCCGAGCGACAGGCCGGCGCCGACGAGGAGGAGGCTGGCCGCCAGCGCGCCGCGGCCGAGCACGTCGAGCGTCGTCGACAGCGGACCATAGAGCTTGATGCCGGCAAGGTTGACCGAGATGCCGAGCACGGTCGACCAGATCAGCGGGTTCTTCAGGATGGTCAGGAGAATGCGGCCGATGCGCCGGTCGCCGCCCGAGCCGAAGACGGTGAGCACGGCGACGTTCTCGACATTGATGACCGGCACCATGATCGCCATGGCGACGGCGACGAGGGTGAGGCCGGCCTCGCCATAGAGGCGCGAGACGACCGCCAGGGCGATGAAGCCGTTCCAGCGGGTCGCGGTCTGGAACACGGTGGTGAAGGTCGAATCGGAAACGCCGATGGCGCGCATTGGCCAGCGGGTCGCAAGCGCGATCGGCCCCATGGTGAGCACGGCGGCAAGCAGCGTGAAGGTCAGTATCGAGATCGAGGAGGTGCCGAGATCGGCCTTGTAGGTCGCCGAGAACAGCAGCGCCGGGATCATCACGTAAAAGGTGATGAGTTCGAAGCCATGCCAGGCGGCATCCTCGCGCACGAGGCGGCGCTTGACGACGCCGCCAACGACGATGACCAGAAAGACCGGCAGCAGGCTTTCGAAAAAGGCGGTCATGGCGGGTTCCTCAGTCGGACGGAAGCGAGCGCAGGCGGTCGAGGGCGCCCTGCAGGATGTAGGCGGCGGCGAGCTTGTCGACGAGCTCGGCGCGGCGGGCGCGGCTGCGGTCGGCCTCGATCAGCGTGCGCGTCACGGCGGCGGTCGACAGCCGCTCGTCCCAGAACAGCATCGGCAGGCCGGTGAGCGGGGCGAGATTGCGGGCAAAGGCGCGGGTCGACTGGACGCGCGGGCCTTCGGTGCCGTCCATGTTGAGCGGCAGGCCGATGACGAGGCCGCCGACGCCCTCGCGTCCGGCGAGCGCCAGCAGGTGCTCGACATCGGGGCGGAACTTGCTGCGCCGGATCGTCTCGAGCGGCGAGGCGATCATGCGGGCGACGTCGGAGAGGGCAAGGCCGATGGTCTTGTCGCCGAGGTCGAGGCCGATGAGGCGGGCGCCGGGCGGCACGGCGCGGGCAAAATCCGCAAGCGTCAGGGTCGGGTCGGCGGCCATGGTCAGTCTTCCTCGGTCCGATCGGGCGCCTCATCGCGGTTCGCGGTGGCCGGCTCCGGCTCGCTGTCGGCCCGGCGCTCCAGTTCCTCGAGCATGCGGGCAGCGATTGCGGCCGGGGTCTTTTGCGCGGTCCGGCCTGGAATGACGGTGAGGTGTGCGGTGCCGGCATAGGTGATGACAGCGACGGCGAGCGGGATCGGGCCGGAGAGTGGCGGCACGCCATAGACGGCGGTGATCCCGGCGCCGCCGAGCGCGACCGGCCGGGTCGGGCCGGGAATGAGCGAGATCATCGCGTCGAAGCGGGCGATCCAGATGCGCATGGCGAGGCGGGCGATCGGCGGCAGCGCCTTGGCGACGAGATGCTGGCTCCAGGACGAGGTCTGCGCCTGCTCGATGCCGGGCAGGCGCAGCAGCGGCCGGCGCTTCGGCGCGGCCTCGCGCGTCTCGGTGAAGGTCGTCTCGAGGTGGTTGCCAAGGTCGCCGGCCTCGCCGGAGCGGCGGCGCATCAGCACGCGGGTATGGGCGATGCGTCCGGTCAACGGCCGGGGCGGGGCGATCAGCGTCGCGTCGCCGACGATGGCGGCCGAGGCGCCGACGAGAGCGCCGGTGGCGCCGCCATCACCATCGCCGGCACGGGCAAGCCGGCGGCGGTCGAGCCGGGCAAAGGCAAGGCCGCCATCATCGACGAGCGGATTGGGGGCGCCGGCAAAGAGCTCGGCCGGACTGGTTTCCGCAACCGGCGCCGGGTCGAGCGCGACATCGACGCGGCCGGCGATGGCAGCGAAGGTCTGCAGGGCGCGCATGCCGTCGGAGAGGCCGTGCTTGAAATGGAAAATCACCGCCGAACGCGTGCCGGGCCGGGCGGCGGGATTGACGATGAACGCCTTCCAGGGCGGCCGGCCGGCGGGCAGGCGGATGCGGCGCAGCCGGTCGACGAACGCCACGAAGCCCTGGTCGTCGACTACCTCGGGCGCCTCGACGATTGCGACGTGGTTCTCGATGTCGAAGCCCTTGTCGATGACGGCGACGAAGCCCGGCCAGCGCCGGCGGACGCGTTCGCGCAGGGCCGGATTGGCGGCGGCGGCGGCGGCGAGCTCGGCCCGCAGGCGGCGCGGATCGCACGGCGTCTCGAACACGCAGACCGACGTGATGTAGCGGTCGCCGAGATTGAAGAAGATCGCGTCCGAGAGGGAGACGGGGCGCATCGTGACGCGGGCTCGTGGCTGGCAATCCGGGAAATGGCGCTTTCGCGTCGCTCCGGCAGTCGCGCCGGACAAGGGGTCCTAGCGCAAACGGCGCCGGGACGCAAAGGCGAGGTTCAGGGGAGCGGGCGGAAGAGGGGTGCCCGGGCGGCGTTGCGGGATGATGGACGGTGGCGGCGGCTTGTGGCGGGCGGTGCGTTACGCCTTCGGCCAACGCATCCTGCGGAACTGCGGTGCCGTCCGGACTGCAGGGTGCGATAGCGGAGCGTATCGCACCTTCGGGCAAATGCTGCCTGCCGTCCTGGCAATGGCCATCATTTTGGCAGGTCGTCGCGTTGCCCCCCCATTTCGCCAATGATATGAGGGCAGGGAGGTTTGCCATGATGGTGCGCCGCCCTCCCAAGCGCGCTCGCCAGAGACATCGAGGATATGCCCCATGTCGGTCGATCAGGCCACGGTCCGCCGGATCGCGCATCTTGCGCGCATTGCCGTTTCCGACGAGGAAGTTCCGCATCTTCAGGATGAGCTGAATTCGATTCTCGGCTGGGTCGAGCAATTGAACGCGATCGACGTTTCCGGCGTCGAGCCGCTGACCAGCGTCGTCGAGATGAGCATGAAGAAGCGCACCGACGAGGTCACCGACGGGGGCTATCCCGCCGACGTCGTCAAGAATGCGCCGATCAGCGAAGACAACTATTTCGTCGTTCCGAAGGTTGTGGAGTGAGGCGATGACGGATCTTACCGAACTGACCATCGCCGAGGCGCGCGAGCTGCTGATCGAGCGCGAGATCACCGCGGTCGAGCTGACCGAGGCCTATCTGGCGGCGATGGAAGCGGCGCGCGGGCTCAATGCCTTCGTGCTCGAGACGCCGGAAAAGGCGCTCGACATGGCGAAGGCCTCGGATGCGCGGCTGGCGCGCGAGGCGGGCGGCGAGCTCGAGGGCATTCCGCTCGGCGTCAAGGACCTGTTCTGCACCAAGGACGTCCGCTCGACGGCCTGCAGCCGAATCCTTGGCGAGTTCACCCCGACCTACGAATCGACGGTGACGTCGAATCTCTGGCGGGCCGGCGCGGTGATGCTCGGCAAGCTCAACTGCGACGAATTCGCCATGGGCTCGTCGAACGAGACGAGCGCCTTCGGCGATGTCATCAGCCCGTGGCGGCGGGCCGGCGATGCTACGCCGATCGTGCCGGGCGGCTCGTCCGGCGGTTCGGCGGCGGCGGTCTCGGCGCGGCTCTGCGCCGGCGCGACGGGCACCGACACGGGCGGCTCGATCCGCCAGCCGGCGGCGTTCACGGCGACGGTCGGCATCAAGCCGACCTACGGCCGCTGCTCGCGCTGGGGCATCGTGGCATTTGCCTCCTCGCTCGATCAGGCCGGGCCGTTCGCCCGGACGGTGCGCGACGCGGCGATCCTCCTGAAGACGATGGCCTCGCACGACCCGAAGGACACGACGTCCGTGCCGGCGCCGGTGCCGGATTACGAGACGGCGCTGCGGCGCGGCGCCAAGGGCCTCAAGATCGGCGTGCCGAAGGAATATCGCGTCGACGGCATGCCGGCCGAGATCGAGGAGCTCTGGCAGAAGGGCATCGCCTGGATGAAGGATGCCGGCGCCGAGGTCGTCGACATCTCGCTGCCGCACACGAAGTATGCGCTGCCGGCCTATTACATCGTGGCGCCGGCCGAGGCGTCCTCGAACCTTGCCCGCTATGACGGCGTTCGCTACGGCCTGCGCGAGCAGGGCCGCGACATCATCGACATGTACGAAAAGACGCGGGCGGCGGGCTTCGGCAAGGAAGTGCGGCGGCGCATCATGATCGGCACCTACGTGCTGTCGGCCGGCTATTACGACGCCTATTACCTGCGGGCGCAGAAGGTGCGCAGCCTCATCAAGCGCGACTTCGACGACGCCTTCGCGGCGGGGGTCGATGCGGTGCTGACGCCGGCAACGCCGTCGGCGGCCTTCGGCATCGGCGAGATGGCGGGCGGCGATCCGGTGGAGATGTACCTCAACGACATCTTCACGGTGACGGTGAACATGGCCGGCCTGCCGGGCCTTTCCGTGCCGGCCGGGCTTGACGCCAAGGGGCTGCCGCTCGGCCTGCAGCTCATTGGCCGGCCGTTCGACGAAGAGACGCTGTTCCGGCTCGGGCAGGTGGTGGAAAACGCCGCCGGCAGCTTCCGGCCGGAGCGCTGGTGGTAAGCGAGCCACGGCGATGAACGGCAAGGGGCCCGAGAGCTGCGAGACGCTGGCGGAGCTGCGCGAGGCGATCGACGCGCTCGACCGGCGGCTGATCGGCATGCTCGCCGAGCGGGTCCGGCACATCGACCGGGCCGTGGTGCTGAAGACGCGCGAGGGGCTGCCGGCCTCGATACCGTCGCGGGTCGAGGATGTCGTTGCCAAGGTGCGCGGCGAGGCGGAGCGGCAGGGGTTCGACGCCGATCTCGCCGAGGCGCTGTGGCGGCGGATCATCGACTGGTCGATCGCGCGCGAGGAAGATCGTTTGGGCAAGGCCTGACGCCAGGGTTCGGCCGGGCATTGGTCCGGCCGGCGCGGAGCCGGCGGCAGGGTGCAGGGTTTTCGAGAGGATTTCGTCCGTCATGAACATGGCCGAGCGGAAAATCGACGCAAGGAAGCTGATCAAGGGCGCGACCGGGGACTGGGAGGTCGTCATCGGCCTTGAGGTGCATGCCCAGGTGACGAGCCGGGCGAAGCTCTTTTCCGGCGCTTCGGCGAGCTATGGCGGCGCGCCGAACGACCACGTCTCGCTGGTCGACGCGGCGATGCCGGGCATGCTGCCGGTCATCAACGAGGAGTGCATCGCCCAGGCGATCCGCACCGGTCTCGGCCTCAGGGCGCAGATCAACCTGCGCTCGGTGTTCGACCGCAAGAACTATTTCTATCCGGACCTGCCGCAGGGCTACCAGATCTCGCAGTTCAAGCAGCCGATCGTCGGCGAGGGCATCGTCGTGCTCGACATGCTGGACGGCGAGCGGGTCGAGGTCGGGATCGAGCGGCTGCATCTGGAACAGGATGCGGGCAAGTCGATCCACGACCAGCATCCGGCATTCTCCTATGTCGACCTCAACCGGTCGGGCGTGGCGCTGATGGAGATCGTGTCGAAGCCGGACATGCGCTCTGCCGAGGAAGCGCGCACCTACATGACGAAGCTGCGCACGATCCTGCGCTATCTCGGCACCTGCGACGGCAACATGGAAGAGGGCTCCATGCGCGCCGACGTCAACGTGTCGGTGCGCCGGCCGGGCGAGGCGCTCGGCACCCGAACCGAGACCAAGAACGTCAACTCGATCCGGTTCCTCGGACAGGCGATCGAATACGAGGCGCGGCGTCAGGTCGACCTCATCGAGGATGGCGGCAAGGTCGTTCAGGAGACGCGCCTGTTCGACCCGGGCAAGGGCGAGACGCGGCCGATGCGCTCCAAGGAAGAGGCGCACGACTACCGCTATTTCCCGGACCCGGACCTGCTGCCGCTGGAATTCACGCAGGACTATGTCGACGGGCTGGCGGTGGAGCTGCCGGAGCTGCCGGACGACAAGCGGGCGCGGTTCATCGCCGATTTCGGCCTGCCGGCCTATGACGCGAGCGTGCTCGTCCTGGAAAAGGCCTCGGCCGATTTCTTCGAGCAGGTGGCGGCCGGCCGCGACGCCAAGCAGGCGGCGAACTGGGTCATCAACGAGCTGTTCGGCCGCCTCAACAAGGAAGGCCACGGCATCGAGGAAAGCCCGATTTCGTCGGCGCAGCTCGGCGCGATCATCGACCTCGTCGCCGACGGCACGATTTCCGGCAAGATCGCCAAGGACCTGTTCGAGATCGTCTACACCGAGGGCGGCGAGCCGCGCGACATCGTCGAGAGCCGCGGCATGCGGCAGGTCACCGACATGTCGGCGATCGAGAAGGCGGTCGACGACATCATCGCGGCCAATCCGGACAAGGTCGCCCAGGCGGTGGCCAAGCCGACGCTGCTCGGCTGGTTCGTCGGCCAGGTGATGAAAGCGACCGGCGGCAAGGCCAATCCGCAGGCGGTCAACGATCTCCTGAAGCAGAAGCTCGGCATCGGCTGATCCGGCCCGGCACGGCCAAGCGTACCGACTGACGGGAGCGTCGCGCGCAATCCGCGCGGCGCCGAGCAAGCGTCACCAGACAAAGCCGCGGAGCCAGATGGAAGACCACAGCAGCATCCCGTATCTCAGGGAAGTGGTGATCTTTCTCGTCTCGGCCGGCGTCGTCGTGCCGTTGCTCAACCGGCTGCGGATCAGCCCGGTGCTCGGCTATCTCGTCGTCGGCGGCGTGGTCGGGCCGTTCGGGCTCGGCCTGCTCGCTGCCGACGTGCCGCTGCTTCATTACGCGGTGATCTCCGACATCGAGGGCGTCCGGCCGCTTGCCGAGCTTGGCGTCGTCTTCCTGCTGTTCATGATCGGCCTCGAGCTGTCATTCGACCGGCTCTGGTCGATGCGGCGGCTGGTGTTCGGGCTCGGCGGGGCGCAGATCCTCGTCACCGGGCTGGTCATCGGCCTCATCGCCTATCTGTTCGAGAATTCCATCGCCGCCTCGATCGTGCTCGGCGCCTGCCTTGCGCTGTCGTCGACGGCGATCGTCATGCAGCTCCTGATGCGCAGCCGGCGGATTGGTTCACCGGTCGGCCGGGCAAGCTTTGCCATTCTCTTGATGCAGGACCTCGCGGTCGTGCCGATCCTTTTTCTCGTCGGGGTGTTCGGCGCCGACGAGGAGGCCAACATCGGGCTCGATCTCCTGCTGGCGCTCGGCAAGGCGGGGCTGGCGATCAGCCTCATCTACGTTACCGGCCGGCTGGTGCTGCGTCCGGTCCTCAGGGTGGTGGCGCAGGCGCGCAGCCCCGAGATGTTCATGGCGGCGATCCTGCTCACCGTGATCGGCACATCGGCGATCACCGGCCTTGCCGGGCTGTCGATGGCGCTCGGGGCGTTCATGGCCGGCCTCGTCATCGCCGAGACGGAATTCCGCCAGGAGGTCGAGGTCGACATCGAGCCGTTCAAGGGGCTGATGCTCGGGCTCTTCTTCATGTCGGTCGGCATGGGCATCGACTGGCGGGAGGTCGGTGCCGAGCCGTTCTGGATTCCGGCCTCGGTCGTCGGCCTCATCGGACTGAAGGCGCTCATCACCGCCGGCCTCTCGGTCGCCTTCGGGCTGCCGCGCCATACCGCGATCGAGGCCGGGCTGCTGCTCGGGCAGGGCGGCGAGTTCGCTTTCATCGTCATCGGGCTTGCGGTCTCGCTCGGCCTGATGCCGCGCGACGTCGGCCAGTTCATGCTGATCGTCGCCGGGCTCACCATGCTGGTCACACCGATTGTCGGCTCGCTGGCGGCGCGGCTCGGGTCGCGGCTGGAGAAGAACTCGGCGAAGAAGACGCTGGCCTGGGGCCTTGCCGCCTGGCGGGAACTGGAGGGGCACGTCATCGTTGCCGGGTTCGGCCGGGTCGGGCGGACGCTTGCCGAGACGCTGGAGGCCGAGAACACTTCTTGTCGGGCTCGACGCCGACGCGGCCAATGTCGGGGTGGCGCGGGCCGAGCACCGGCCGGTGTTCTATGGCGATGCCTCGCGGCTTGCCATTCTCAACCGGGCACAGATCGCCACGGCGCAGGCCGTCGTCATCACCATGGACGCGCCGGCGACGGCCGAGCGGATCGTGCGCGAAATCCGCCAGGAATGGCCGCTCATTCCGATCTACGCCCGGGCGCGGGACGGCGCCCATGCCCGGCGACTGATCGCGGCAGGGGCGAGCATGGCGGTGCCGGAAGCGATCGAGGCAAGCCTGCAGCTTGCCGGCCGGGTGCCCGCCGGGCTCGGGGCGAGCGAGGAGGTGGTGTGCCGCCGGCTCGACCAGCAGCGGGCGATCGAGGAAGCCTGACGGCCGACAAAGGTCAATGCGGGCCGACGCCGGATGTCCTAAAGGGGCCACGGAGTTTCCGGCGACAGCCGCGAGACGCCTCGACGAGGCGTGCGGCGAAACGCCGATTTCGACGGATGAGGAGAAATTCGCATGGCAATCCGCTTTCTCGGCCGGCTGGTGGTGCTGGCCTTCATGCTTGCCGGCGCGACACTGTCAGCGCGGGCAGCCGAGCCGCTCGTCGATGTCGACTGGGTGGTCGCCAATCTCGGCAAGCCGGGCATCGTGCTGGTCGACATTCGCGGTGAGAAGGAATTCGAGCGGGTGCACATCCCGGGCTCGGTCTACACCGACTATGGCCATGACGGCTGGCGCGAGAAGCAGGGTGCGGCACCGGGCAAGCTCCCGGCCGACCCCAAGCAGCTCGCGGCGGTGATCGGGGCGCTCGGCATCGACAACGACACCCATGTCGTTATCCTGCCGATCGGGGCCAATGCCGGCGACGTCGGTGTCGCGACGCGGATTTTCTGGACCTTCAAGGTGCTCGGCCACGACAACGTCTCGATCCTTGACGGCGGCCTCATCGCCTATGCGGCGGAGCGCAAGAACGGCGTGCCGGTCAATCCGCTCGAGGGCGGGGCGATGACGGCGACGCCGAAGATCTTCAAGGTCAATCTGCGGCCGGAGATGCTGGTGACGGTCGAGGACGTCGAGGCAGCGGCCGCCGGCAATGGCGTGGCACTGGTCGATGCGCGCACACCCGACGAGTTCACCGGCGCCAAGCGGTCGCCGGGCACGATCCACGGGGCGCGGAACCTGCCGGAATACACGCTTGTCGACGAGCAGGGCGGCAAGTTCCTGCCGGTCGACCAGCTCAAGGCGAAGTTTGCGGCGGCCGGCGTCGAGACCGCCGGCGACCAGATCGACTTCTGCAACACCGGCCACCGCGCCTCGCTGCTCTGGTTCGTGGCGAACGAGCTGCTCGGCGACAAGGGCGCCCGGCTCTATGACGGATCGATCACCGAATGGGACGGTCTCGGCAAGCCGGTCGAGCCGGGCAAGCTTGCCAACTGACCGGAGCCGACACGCACTTTCGGCGGCTCGCCCTGCCTCGTGCCGGGCGGGCCGTTTTGCTTTTTGGCCAGACTCGTGGTTGTCGACCCGGTGTTGCCGGGTTGGTCAGGAAATGATTCCGGAATCCCGCCTATCTAATTGAATTTAATTTATTAAACCGTTCTCTTCAGAGGTAGATTCAATCGCCTGAGAAACTGATTCAAGTGCGCTTGCGGCGGCGCTGCCGGCTGGCAACGCCAGTTTCCGCAGATGCAGGCGTCCGTGCTGGCAGGGTGCTCAGGCGCGGCCGGGGCGGTTGCGGCCGAGCGGTGTCGGGCTGTCGGAAATGAACTCCGGACCGAGTTTGAAGGCGCGTTCCTGGCCATCGAGGATGGCCTGCCAGAAGGCCTGCGCGGCGGTCATGCGGTCGGCGTGGGTCGACCAGCGCATCAGCGGCAGGTCTTCGGTGCCGCCGTCGTCGAGGTCGGCGAGGTAGTTGAACAGCATGTCGGCCATGCGTTCGGTTTCCCACGGCACGCCCTTGCCGAGCTCGCGGCGGGCGATCTCGTCGGCGAGGGCGAAGTGGTGCAGCTTGAAGTCGACGCCGAGCTCGAAGAGGCCGTTGACGAGTTCGCCGAGCAGCGGTTCGGCCCATTGCCGGTGGAAGCGGCAGATGCCGCAATTGTCGTTCATCAGCTCGTAGACCATGCGCTCGACGTTCTTGCGGCCGAGTTCGGCCGGCGTCAGCATGTCCTTGCCGTAGAAGACGTAGTACTTGCCCATCAGCGGCATCGGGCTGCCCATGCCGGGAACGAAGTACTGGTTCGGGACCATGCAGCCGGTGTCGCCATGGGCGAGGTAGACGGCGCGCTCGCCCGGCCGGGTGTCGGGATGGCGAGTGTCGAGTTCGTAGGCGGCAACGCGGATGCCCTTGCGGAACGGGGCGGCGCGCTCGTCGAAGAGGATCGCGTCGATCGCCGCCATGGCATAGCGGGCGTTCTTCATGCTGTCCTCGACGAGGTCGAACTCGGCGGTATCGGCGGTGAAGCGCGAGAACACCATGTCGCTTGCCGGCGGCAGGCCGTAGTCGGCCGGATCGACAAGGCCTTCGGCGACGATCTCCATCATCCAGGCGAGCATGCCGCCGACCTGGATCGCATCAAGGCCCATGGCGTCGGCGTAGTCGTTGAGGATTTCGGCGCCGCGCTGGTCGAAGACGCCGACCTGCGGACCAAGCGCGTGGTAGGGCTCGTAGTCCTTCTTGAACTTGCCCTGCATCTTCTTGCAGGCGACGGCGCACGGCTCGCCGCAATGCTCGAAGTGCTTCGGCTTGATGGTCTCCTCGTTGAACTGCTTCAGGTAGTGGGCGAGGATGAAGTCGCGATGCTGGCGCAGCCGCTCCTCCTTCGGGGCGAAGGTGGAGCGGTAGTTGAAGGTCATCAGCTTGTCGCCGATCGAATGCAGGTTCGCGCCGAAGGTGCCGCCGGTCCCGATCTTGTCGTCGTAGCGGTATTTCAGCGTCATGTCCTGATCGACCTGGGTGCCCTTCTTGCCGAAGTGCTCGATGAAAATCGGGTCGGTCTGCTTGTTGGTGATGGCGTCGGGGTTCACCCAGTTGCCGCCGAAGATGCAGCCGACGATGTTGTGCTGCTGGAACAGGCGCGAGCCGAGGCCGCCGCGGCCGCACCAGTCGACGACCGGCAGGAAGCGGCCTTTCTTCAGCGTGTTGGAACCGATGGCGCCTTCCGGCGTGACGGCGGCGGCAGGACCGACGACGAAGAGGCGGACGCGGCGCTCGGGATATTCGCCGGCCCAGCGGTCGAAGATTGCCTGCTGCAGGGCATAGATGCCGATGAGGGTTTCGCCGTCGGGGTCGCGATAGCCGGCCCAGGCGGTCTCGTATTCGGCAAACGGCTCGATGCGCACCGAGACGCTCTCGCCGTCATTGTTGAGCACGAGGACGGCGGGCGCCGGCGCGCGGCCGTCGAGGCGGACGTAGTTCACGCCGAGGTGCTGGAAGGTGTAGGCGGCGCCGCCCATCGAGGAGATGTAGAAGCTCTGCCACTGCGGGCTCTCGGCGCAAAAGACGAGGCGGCGGGAACCGGGAATGGAGCTCGAGGCGAGCAGGCCCTCGCCGAAGGTGAAGCAGTCGGGATTTTCCTTGAAGGCCTGCCAGCCGAAATCGACCGGGCCGATGATGCCGCTGTCGGGGGCAATGTCGTCGATCCGGAAGGCGCCGGTGGCAAGATCGATCGACAGGGCGCGCTGGACAAGGGGCAGGGCCATGCGTGGTGTTCCTCCTCGGGCTGCCGGCGCGGTCGATGCCGGGCCGATCGTCTTGGTTCGCCGTCGCGGAAGCGTCGCGTTCAAAAGGGGACGCGCCGCGTGTTCGACAAAAGGCGAATGGGCAAGATTGATATCGGGAGGAAATCCGGTCAAGGCCGGGCAGCCGCGACAATCGCACGCGAGAGGATCGCCGGATCAGTTCGGCACCGGATCAGTTCGGCGCCCAGGCAGATTGCTCACGCGGACCAGAGAGCGGCGAGATAGGCAGCGGCGTCGGTCGTGCCGGAGGCCATCGCCGCTGCCATCCACGTCCGGCGCTCGAAGTCGACGACCGCCAGTTCATGGACGCCGCCGACGAGGCCTTCATGGGAAAGGTCGATGAGGACGGCCGGGTTGTCGCGGTCGACGTGATAGACGCGGTTCTGCAGGCTGTCGCCGAAGACCCACCACCAGACGGTGATCCAGGTGCCGGTCTCGCCGACATGGACGACGACGAAGCCGAGCCCCTCGTTCGGGAAATCGCCCTCGAACGGGCCGGCGTCGGGCAGGTCGCGGAAGATGCGCTTCTCGATCGCCGGCAGAAACGGTTCGAACTCGGCGGCGGCGCGATCCGGCGCAACGAGGACGTAGCGCTTCAGGCGCCAGCCGTCGGCCTCGACGAGGCCGGCGGCGGCGAGGCTTCGCGGTGCAGTGGAGGTTCGCCCGGGGGCGGTCACACGGAAAAGCTCGTGCCGCAGCCGCAGGACGCGACCGCCTGCGGATTGCGGATCTGGAACGACTGGCCCATCAGGTCGTCGACGAAATCGATCTCGGAGCCGCGCATGTACATCAGCGACATCGAGTCGACGACGACGACGGCGTCGCCCTCGGTGAGGATGAAATCCTCCTCGTTGCGGGCGGTGTCGAAGTCAAAGCGATACTGGAAGCCGGAGCAGCCGCCACCCTCGACGGCGATGCGCAATGCGGTTCCGGGCGCCTCGGCGGCGAGCACCCTGGTGATGCGGCGCACGGCGCTGGCGGTCAGCGTGATCTCGTCCTCGATGGTGCGGTCGTCGAGACGCAATTCGTCGGACTCCTCGGTCCCTGTGGCAGCCTGGTTCATGGCGGTTCCCCGATCTCATCTTGCCGCGACACATGCAACGGCCGCATTGCGCATATATTCTGCGCGTCCGTTGCTTTTGTCGATGACGGATAGGTAAGTTCCCGGTTGCGTCGGTCAATGGCGGTGGGCCGATCGGCGGGGAGAGGGACGCAAGGATGTTCGGGATCGGAGCGCAGCGCGCGGTCTATGCGGCGGATCCGGGGCGGAGCCGGGGCCGGCTCGTGGCCGAGACGCCGCCGGCGCCGGGGCGCTCGCAGTTCCAGCGCGACCGCGACCGGATCGTCCACTCGACGGCGTTCCGGCGGCTGAAGCACAAGACCCAGGTGTTCGTCTATCACGAGGGCGACCACTACCGGACGCGCCTGACCCACACGCTGGAAGTGGCGCAGATCGCCCGCTCGATCGCGCGGGCGCTGAAGCTCGACGAGGACCTTGCCGAGGCGCTGGCGCTGGCGCACGACGTCGGCCATCCGCCGTTCGGCCATGCCGGCGAGCGGGCGCTCGACCGGGCGATGAAGGGCTATGGCGGGTTCGATCACAACGCCCAGAGCCTTCGCTGGGTGACACGGCTGGAGCGCCGATACGCCGAGTTCGACGGCCTCAACCTGACCTGGGAGACGCTGGAAGGGCTCGTCAAGCACAACGGGCCGCTGACCGATCGCGACGGCACGCCGGCGGGGCGTCATGCCGGGGAGGGGCTGCCGCACGCGATCCGGGCCTATTCGTCCCTGCAGGATCTGATGCTCTGGTCATGGCCGAGCGCCGAGGCGCAGGTCGCGGCGATTTCGGACGACATCGCCTATGACTCGCACGACATCGACGACGGCATCCGGGCCGGGCTGTTCTCGCTCGACGACCTCGTCGGCATCGGCCGGGTCGGCAAGGCGATTGCCGATGTGCGCGGCCGCTATCCCGGCCTCGAGCGATCGCGCGAGACCGGCGAGGTGCTGCGCCGGTTGATCACCGCGATGATCGAGGACGTCATCGCCGAGACCGAACGGCGGGTGGCGACGCTGCGGCCGCAGTCGGTCGACGACGTGCGGCTGCTTGATGGCGCGCTTGTCGCGTTCTCGCCGGAGATGGCGCCGCATGACCGGCAGGTGAAGGAGTTCCTGTTCAAGCGCATGTATCGCGGCCAGTCGGTGATGCGGGTCATGGCCGAGGCGGAACGGGTGATCGAGGAGCTGTTCGCGGTCTACATGGCCGATCTCGACGAGTTGCCGGAGGACTGGCGGGTCGGCCTTGACGGCAACCCGTCGCGGCGGGCGCGGCGCATCGCCGATTTCATCTCCGGGATGACGGATCGCTATGCCCTGATGGAGCACCGGCGGCTGTTTGACGCCACTCCGGAATTGCGTTAAGAGCGTCTGCAACTTAACGGGATTCTGGAATTGGCGGCAACTCGTTGATTTTGCGCTATTTCCGGTTTGAGTTGGCGACCTTTTTCCGGTGTCGTCGGGATCTCCCGGTCGGTCCATGAGGCGAGTTCCTGTCATGAACGTGTTTTCCGATTTCCTCGAGCGGGTGCAGGTCGCGATCGACCAGGCGCGGATCGAGACCGCCGACGGTGCGCCGCTCGACGTCTCCAAGGTGGTGGTCGAGCCGCCGCGCGACGCGAGCCATGGCGACCTGGCGACGAACGCGGCGATGGTCCTGTCGAAGCCCAGGCCGGTCTCAAGCCGCGCGAGCTGGCGACCCGCATCGCCATGACGCTGGCGCGCGACCCGGACGTCGCGACGGCCGAGGTCGCGGGGCCCGGCTTCATCAATCTGTCGCTGAAGCCGGCCTACTGGCAGAACATGCTGGCGGCGATCCTTGCCGATGCCGGCGCGTTCGGCCGCTCGAGCGCCGGGGCGGGGGAGAAGGTCAACGTCGAATACGTCTCGGCCAATCCGACCGGGCCGATGCATGTCGGCCATTGCCGCGGCGCGGTGGTCGGCGATGCGCTGGCCAACCTGCTTGCCTTTGCCGGCCATGACGTGACGCGCGAATACTACATCAACGATGCCGGCGCGCAGGTCGATGTGCTCGCCCGCTCGGCGTTCCTGCGGTACCGCGAAGCGCTCGGCGAGACGATCGGCACGATCCCGGAGGGGCTTTATCCCGGCGATTATCTGGTGCCGGTCGGCGCGGCGCTGGCCGAGCGTCACGGCGAGACGCTGAAGGCGATGGACGAGGCGGAATGGCTGCCGATCGTGCGCGACTTCACGGTCGCGGCGATGATGGACATGATCCGCGAGGATCTCACCGCACTCAATGTCCGGCACCAGGTGTTCTTCTCGGAGCGGTCGCTGGTTGCCGGCGGCCAGGACCGGGTGGCCGAACTCATCGGCGTGCTGCGCGAGCGCGGGCTCGTCTACGAGGGGCGCCTGCCGCCGCCGAAGGGCCAGCTTCCCGACGACTGGGAGGATCGCGAGCAGACGTTGTTCCGCTCGACCGATTTCGGCGACGACGTCGACCGGGCGCTGATGAAGTCGGACGGCAGCTACACCTATTTCGCCTCCGACATCGCCTATCACTACGACAAGTTCCTGCGCGGCTTCACCACGCTCATCGATGTTTGGGGCGCCGACCATGGCGGCTACGTCAAGCGCATGGCGGCGGCGGTTACGGCGGTGTCGGGCGGCAAGTCGGTGCTCGACGTCAAGCTCTGCCAGCTCGTCAAGCTGTTCCGGGCCGGCGAGCCGGTGAAGATGTCGAAGCGGTCGGGCGATTTCGTCACCTTGCGCGACGTCGTCGACGAGGTCGGCCGGGACGCCGTCCGGTTCATGATGCTCTATCGCAAGAACGATGCGCCGCTCGACTTCGATTTCCAGAAGGTGACCGAGCAGTCGCGCGACAACCCGGTGTTCTACGTCCAGTACGGCCATGCCCGCACGGCATCTATTTTCCGCATGGCACGGGACGAGATGCCGGACCTTGCGGTCGACGACGAAGCGCTGTCGCGGGCGCCGCTCGGCCGGCTCGACGACGAGGGCGAGCTTTCGGTCATCAAAAGGCTTGCCGAGTACCCGCGCCTCATCGAAAGCGCGGCGGCAAGTCATGAGCCGCACCGGCTGGCGTTTTATCTCTACGATCTTGCCAGCGAGTTCCACGCGCAGTGGAACAAGGGCAAAGAGTCGCCGCAATTACGCTTTATTAAGCATGATGATCGAGATTTGACGACGGCCCGGCTCGCGCTTGTGCGGGCGGTCGCATCCGTGATTTCTTCGGGGCTCGAGATACTCGGCGTCGAGGCACCAGACGAGATGCGGTGACCTCCCGTTCGCGGCCTCAAGGACGGCGAGTGTCTGCCGTCCCGGGCCGTCGAAAAGGGACGTAGTGACGATGACCGATAATACCCGCCGCGCGGTTCCGCGAAGCAATTACTCCGCCGGTGCCAGCAGCCTCGAGCAGAAGCTGGCGGCGTTGCCGGATGACGATCCGCTGGTCGAGCTCGCTCGCATCGTCAGCCAGAACAATGCGTTTTCCGAGCGGCCGACAGCGCCGAAGCCGGCGCCTGTTGCCGCGCCGGCCGGCAAGGCCATTCCGGAGGATCCGTTCGCCGATCTGGAGGCGCAGATCTCGGGCGAACTGCGCTCGACCTATGGCGATGAAGGCGGCTATCAGCCGGCTGCCCTGCCGGAGGAGCCGCGCTACGAGGAACAGTCCTACTACGAAGAAGACGCGGCCGGCTATGGCGCCGGCGAGGCCGGCTATGGCGGGCACGCCGACAATTATTCCGGCGGTGCGGCGACCTTCGAGCAGGATGCAGCCTATCTCGACGAGATCGAGGAATACGACGAGGACGCGGTGCCGCCGGAGCCGGATTACTACGAGGCGCCGGCCGTTGCCGCGCCGCCGGTTGCGGCGCCGACGCCGCGGGTGGCGGCTGCCGCCGGCAATCCGTTCCTCCGGGATCAGCGCGGCGCGCTTGCCCCGGAAAGCGCGGCAGCGGACGACGGCTATGACGAGCCGCCGGCCTTCATGCGGGCCGAGCGGGCCGCTCCGGCCTATGAGGCGCCGGCGGTGCGCCGGCCGGTCCAGCCGACCTTCGAGCCCGAGCAGCGCTATCAGCCGGCCGATCTCGATGCCGGCGGCTATGACGACGCGCGCGGCTACGAGGATGAGCGCCATTATGATGATGGCGGGCGGCGCGAGCCGGGGTTTGCGGCGCCGGCCGACGAATGGGCGGCGCAGGATAGCTGGAACGCGGCGCCGGCCGCCGAGCCGCGTCATGCCCCGCAGGAGGACGTGCCGGGCTACGAGGAAAACGCCTGGCGCGGCGAAGGCTATGAGGAGACCTACAATCAGGCCTCCTATGGCGACCGCTACGAATACGATTCCGATGCCATTGCGGCAGCGGCGGACGAGGCCGATCCGACGGTCTATCGCGAAGGCGTGCTGCCGCCGCATTCGATCGACGAGGAGCGTGCGGTGCCGACCGAGCCGTCGTCGCGCAAGGGCATGCTGGTGGCTGCAACCGTTCTCGGCCTCGTCGTTCTCGGCGGTGGCGGCGCGCTTGCCTACAAGATGATTTTCGGCGGCGCCACCGACGGACCGCCGCCGGTCATCCGGGCCGACAACGAGCCGACCAAGGTCGCGCCGCAGGATCCGGGCGGCACTGAAATTCCGCACCAGAACAAGCTCATCTATGATCGCGTCGGCGGCAACGCGGCCGACCCGGCCGAGGAGCGGATCGTGCCGCGCGAGGAGCCGGTCGTTGCCATGGACAGCAACGGCAACAGCCCGCGCGTGGTGCTGCCGCCGTCGAATGCGACGGGCGGGGCCGCAACGACCGGGCCGCGCCGGGTGCGCACCGTCATCGTCAAGCCGGATGGCACGATCATCGGCGGCGACGAGCAGGCCGCAGCCGATACGGCACCCGCCGTCGCGGCGCCGGTCCCGACGCTTCCGGCCGTTGCCGAGGCGCCGACGCCGGCCGCGCCGGCCGCCAGCGACCTTGGCGAACCCGGGCAGGGCGGCTCGATGCCGCTGCCGCGTCCGGCCGGCATGGCCGCCGAGGCTCCGGCAATGGCGGCGCCGGCAACACCCTCGCCGCAGGTCGCGACCCTGCCGAAGCCGACAGCCCGTCCGGCTGCGCCGGCGGCTGCGGCTCCGGCCGCACCGATGCCGACGACGCCCGCACCGGCGGCGCCTGCCGCCACAGCGCCAGCGCCGAAGACGCCGGCGGTTACCGGTGGCTATGTGGTGCAGGTCAGCTCGCAGCGCAGCGAGGATCAGGCGCGGGCCGCCTATGCCGGACTGCAGCGCAAGTTCCCCTCGGTGCTCGGCGGCGAGGCGCCGGACATCCAGAAGGCCGACCTTGGCGAGCGCGGCGTGTTCTATCGCGTCCGCGTCGGGCCGATGGCCAGCCGCGACGAAGCCAATGCCTTCTGCGGCAAGCTGAAGGCGGCCGGCGGCGACTGCATCGTGCAGCGCAACTGAGCCATCATCCTTCCGCCTCCCGGCTCCCGGCCGGGAGGCTTTTCCATTCTTCAGTGACCGTTATCCGGTCGGGGACAGCGGCATGACCGTTCGGGCGTATATCTCGGGGTGCGCGGGCACCGAACTCGATGCCGGCGAAAAGGCGCTGTTTGCCTCGGCGCCGCCCTGGGGCCTCATTCTCTTTCAGCGCAACTGCCAGAGCGCCGAGCAGATTTCGGCGCTTGTCGCGTCTTTCCGCGACGTCGTCGGCCGGCCGGATGCACCGGTGCTGATCGACCAGGAGGGCGGCCGGGTGCAGCGGCTGCGGCCGCCGCTGGCGCCGAACTATCCGCCGGCGGCGCGCTTTGCCGAATTGCACGCGATCGAATCCGGCGCCGGGCTCCGGGCGGCAAGGCTCGGGGCGCGGCTCATCGCCGAGGACCTCATCCGTCTCGGCATCAACGTCGATTGCCTGCCGGTGCTCGACGTCGGCCTGCCGATCACGCATCAGGTGATCGGCGATCGCGCCTATGGCGGCGAGCTTGCGACCATCATCGCGCTCGGGCGGGCGGTCTGCGAGGGCCTCCTCGAGGCGGGCGTTTTGCCAGTCATCAAGCACATTCCCGGCCACGGGCGGGCGATGGCCGACAGCCATCTGGAACTGCCGGTCGTCGACACGCCGGCCGCGGAGCTGGCGGCGACGGATTTCGTGCCGTTCGCGGCGCTTGCCGACATGCCGCTGGCGATGACCGCGCATGTCGTCTACTCGGCGCTCGACGCGGATCGTCCGGCGACGACCTCGCCGACGGTGATATCGGAGATCATCCGCGGGCATATCGGCTTCGACGGCTTGCTGATGTCGGACGACGTCTCGATGAAGGCGTTGTCGGGCAGCATCGGCGAGCGGTCGGAGGCGGCGATTGCGGCCGGCTGCGATGTCGTGCTTCACTGCAATGGTGAGGCCGCCGAAATGGCGGAAGTCGCCGAGGCGGCGCCGGTGCTTGCCGGGGAGGCGGCGCGGCGCGCGGCGGCGGCGATGGCGCTGCTCGCGCGCGGGCGGGCTCCGTTCGACGAGATTGCGGCGCGCGGCGAGTTCGAGGGGCTGTTTTCCGCGCTCGCCTGAAACGGCAAGGGTGAGGGGCGGCAGATCGGATGGCGGGTCCGCGAGGCGAGGACGAGGGCTGGAGCGAGGCGGCCGCCGAGCAGGAGCGGGCGAGCGCCGATCCGACATTCGTCATCGACGTCGCCGGCTTCGAAGGGCCGCTCGACCTGCTGTTGACGCTGGCGCGGAACCAGAAGGTCGACCTTGCCCGCATCTCGATCCTGGCGCTGGCCGAGCAGTATCTCGGTTTCATCGAAAACCTGCGGCGACTGCGGCTCGAGGTGGCGGCCGACTATCTCGTCATGGCGGCGTGGCTCGCCTATCTGAAATCGCGCCTGCTGCTGCCCGAACCGCCGGGCGACGAGGAGCCGACGGGCGAGGAACTGGCGGCGATGCTCGCTTTCCGCCTGCAGCGGCTGGAAGCGGTCCGCTCGGCGGCGGGGCGCCTGTTCGCGCGCGACCGGCTGGGACGCGACGTCTTTGCGCGCGGGGCGCCGGAGCCGCTCGAGGTGCGCCGGCAGGCCGTTTTCGCCGACACGCTCTATGATCTCCTCAAGGCTTATGGCTCGCTGCGGCAGCGCACGATCGTCTCCTCGGTGCATGTGCGGCGCCGGCCGGTGCTGTCGCTGCCGGACGCGCGCGACATGCTGATGCGGCTGATGGGCGGCGCGGTCGACTGGGTGCCGATCGAGGGCTTTCTGGCGGACTATCTCGAGGATGCGCCGGAGGGCCGCACCAGCGTCATCGCCTCGTCGTTCAGCGCCAGCCTCGAACTGGTGCGCGAGGGGGTGATGGAATTGCGGCAGGCCGAGCCGTTCGGGCGGCTCTATGTGCGCCGGCGGCCGGATGGCGAGGGCGACGGCCAGCGGGACGGGCGGGACGAGGCATGAGCGGCGAGGATTTCCCGATGGACGAGGAAGAGGCGGTTGCGGCAGGGGCCGGCCCGGGATCGGACAATGAGCCCGACAATGAGCTCGGAACAGAGCTCGACAGGGAACGGCTTCGCGTCGTCGAGGCGCTGCTGTTTGCCTCGGCCGAGCCGCTGTCGGTCGCCGACATCGCGGCGCGACTGCCGGCCGGCGCCGATGTCGCGGTGCTGATTTCGGCGCTCGTCGAGGACTATGCCGGACGCGGCGTCAACCTCGTGCCGGTTGCCGGCAAATGGATGTTCCGCACCGCCGCCGACCTCGGTCTCCTCGTGCGCGAAGGCCAGCCGGAGGAGCGGCGGCTGTCGCGGGCGGCGCTCGAGACACTGGCGACCATCGCCTATCACCAGCCGGTGACACGGGCCGAGATCGAGGACATTCGCGGCGTGTCGATGTCGAAAGGCACGCTCGACGTGCTGATGGAAGTCGGCTTCATCCGCATGCGCGGACGGCGACGCACGCCGGGCCGGCCGATCACCTATGGCACGACGGAGGGGTTTCTCGTCCACTTCGGCCTCGAGGCGATCGGCGACCTGCCGGGGCTCGACGAGCTGAAGGGTGCCGGGCTCTTTGATCAGGCGCTGCCGCCCTCGTTCAAGATGCCGGTGCCGCGCGATTCGATCCTTACGGAGGATGAGGACCCGCTCGACGGCACCGAGGACGAGGGCGACGGGGAGGCGGCCGCCGAGGTGGCGGATTTCGCGGCGGATGGCGATCCACACCCCGAACTGTCCTGAAAACGACATTATTTCAATGTTTTGATGTGCCCGCATGCGGATGGCGGGGGTTTGTTGCGGGAGCGGGGGCTTTCTGCGATAGTGCGCCCCCGAGCCGCCGACCCGGCAACGAGTTGAGGAGAGCGCGTAAATGTCCGTGGGTTTCTGGCAGATCGTCATCATCGCCGTCGTCGTCGTCCTGTTGTTCGGGCGCGGCAAGATTTCCGAGCTGATGGGTGACGTCGCCAAGGGAATCAAGAGCTTCAAGAAGGGCCTCAACGAGGACGACACGCCTGTCGCCAGCGGCCCCTCGAAGACCATCGATCATGATCCGGTCGAGCCGATGGCCCGGGCCGAGAAGTCGAACGATCCGCACCGGGCGGGCTGAACCGGCAGTTCGCGATCGGGGTAAGCCGGCCGCGGCCCGTCAGGGCTAGCGGCGTGGCGGGACGGTCGCGCGGAGGCGTCGCGCAACGATGTTCGACATCGGCTGGACGGAAATTCTGGTCATTGCCGTGGTTGCGATCGTCGTGGTCGGACCGAAGGACCTGCCGCGCGTGCTGCGCACGCTGGCGCAGACCATCGGCCAGGTGCGCCGGATGGCCGGCGAATTCCAGAACACCTTCAACGAAGCCTTGAAGGAAGCCGAGCTCGCCGACCTCAAAAAGGACGTCGAGAGCATCAAGGATGCGGCGACCTTCAAGGACATCCGCTCCAGCCTCGATCCGATCCGGCATCTCGACGACCAGTTCCGCAGTGAAATGTCCGGCAGCGCGATCTCGCCGGCCAAGACGTCCGGCAATCCGGGCCCGGCCGCGGCGGGCTCGGCGCTCGAGGGCATGACGGAAGCGCCCGAGCCGCCGGCAGCGGCGGCGCAGCCGGCCAGCGCAACGTCACCGACGGGCGCGGCGGCACCGGCGGGCGGGGCGGCGCCGGCGGGCGAGGCGACCAAGACAGGTTCCGGCGCCGACAGTGCCGGCGGAGGCACGGCGTGAACGACGAAGACATCGAAGCCTCGAAGGCGCCGCTCATCGAACACCTGATCGAGCTGCGCTCGCGCCTCGTCAAGGCGCTGATCGCAATTGCGATCGCGTTCGTCCTCTGCTTCATCGTTGCCGATCACATCTTCAACATCCTGCTCTACCCCTACGAGCGGGCGGCGGGCGACATCGGCAGCCTCGAGCTGATCTACACGGCACCGCAGGAATATTTCTTCACGCAGATGAAGCTGGCGCTGTTCGGGGCGCTGTTCCTCGCCTTTCCGGTGATCGCGGTGCAGGTCTACATGTTCGTGGCGCCGGGGCTCTACAAGCACGAGCGGTCGGCGTTCCTGCCGTATCTGGTGGCGACGCCGATCCTGTTCATCGCCGGCTCGCTGCTGGTCTATTTCGGCGTGATGCCGCTGGCGATGCAGTTCTTCCTGTCGCTGGAGCAGCACGGGGAGGGCGTTGCGACGATCCGACTCGTTGCCCGGGTCAGCGAATATCTCGGCCTCATCATGACGCTGATTTTTGCGTTCGGCCTCGTGTTCCAGTTGCCGGTGGTGCTGACGCTTCTGGCGCGGGCCGGGCTCGTCACGGCGCAGACGCTGAAGGAAAAGCGGAAATACGCGGTCCTGCTCGCCTTCGTCGCGGCAGCGATCCTGACGCCGCCCGATCCTGTGTCCCAGATCGGGCTTGCGGTGCCGACCCTCCTCCTCTACGAACTGTCCATCTATTCGGTGCGGCTGATCGAGCGTCGCCGGGCCGAAGCGGAAGCCAAGCGGGAAGTGGCGAACCTTTGAGGTTCGGCTGAAACCGTTTTCCCCGGGCGGCCGCGCGGCTCCTCATCCCGGGGGAATTCCATGTTCGACATCAAGTGGATACGTGACAATCCGGAAGCGCTGGACAAGGCGCTGGCGAGCCGTGGCATGGCGCCGGCGTCGCCGCGACTCCTTGAGATGGACGAGGCGCGGCGGGCGCATGTGGCGCGGCTGCAGGAAGCCCAGGAGCGGCGCAACGCCGCCTCCAAGGAAATCGGCCAGGCCAAGGGCTCGGGCGACGAGGCGCGGGCGGCGGCTCTCATCGATGAAATCGCCAGCCTGAAGAGCTTCATCCAGAACGGCGAGGAAGAAGAGCGGCGGCTGACGGCGCTGCTCGACGACGATCTGGCGACGATCCCGAATGTGCCGCTCGACGAGGTTCCGTTCGGCGAGAGCGAGCACGACAATCCGGTGCATCACGTCCACGGCGAGAAGCCGGTGTTCGATTTCGAGCCGAAGCAGCATTTCGAGATCGGCGAGGGTCTCGGGCTGATGGATTTCGAGGCGGCGGCCAAGCTGTCCGGCGCGCGATTCGTGGTGCTGAAGGGCCATCTTGCCCGGCTCGAGCGGGCGCTCGCCCAGTTCATGCTCGACCTGCACACGACCGAGCATGGCTATACCGAAGTGGCGCCGCCTCTGATGGTGCGCGACGAGGTGATGTTCGGCACGGCGCAGCTTCCGAAATTCGCCGAGGACCAGTTCCGCACCATGGACGGGCGCTGGCTGATTCCGACGGCGGAAGTGCCGCTTACCAATCTCGTGCGCGAGAAGATCCTCGGCGAGGCCGAGCTGCCGATCCGGGTGACCGCCGGCACGCCGTGCTTCCGCCTCGAGGCGGGCTCGGCCGGGCGCGACACGCGCGGCATGCTGCGCCAGCACCAGTTCATGAAGGTCGAGATGGTGTCGATCACGACGCCGGACGGCTCACGGGCCGAGCTCGACCGGATGCGCGACTGCGCCGAGGAGGTGCTGAAGCGCCTCGGCATCCATTATCGGGTGGTGACGCTGTGCACCGGCGACATGGGCTTTGCCTCGCAGATGACCTACGACATCGAGGCATGGCTGCCGGGACAGAACACCTATCGCGAGATTTCGAGCTGCTCGGTCTGCGGCGATTTCCAGGCCCGGCGCATGGGCACGCGCTTCCGCCCCGCCGAGGGCAAGGGCGTGCGCTACGTGCACACGCTGAACGGTTCGGGCATCGCGGTCGGCCGGGCGCTGATCGCGGTGATGGAGAACTACCAGAATGCCGACGGCTCGCTGACGGTGCCGGAGGCACTCAGGCCCTATCTCGGCGGCATCGAGCGGATCGGCGCGGCCTGACGGCCGAGAGAGAACCTTGCGAGGGACATGGCGGGCGAGATGCGCATCCTCATCACCAATGACGACGGCATTCATGCGCCGGGGCTTGCGGTTCTCGAGCGGATCGCCCGGCAGCTTTCCGACGACGTCTGGGTGGTCGCGCCGGAGACCGACCAGAGCGGGGCGTCGCATTCGCTGACGCTCAACGATCCGCTGCGGCTCAGGAAGATCGGCGACAAGACCTTCGCGGTGCGCGGCACGCCGACCGACTGCGTCATCATGGGCGTGCGCCATGTGCTGCCGTCGGCGCCGGACCTCGTGCTCTCCGGCGTCAATCGCGGCCAGAACCTTGCCGACGACGTCACCTATTCGGGCACCATCGCCGGGGCGATCGAGGGCACGCTGCTCGGCGTGCGCTCGATGGCGCTCAGCCAGGCCTATGGCTGGGCGAACCGGGCGCGGGTTCCCTGGGAGACCGGCGAGGCACTGGCACCGGCGCTGATCGACCGGCTGACGGGTGTCGAGCTGCCGCACAACACGCTGCTCAACATCAACTTTCCCGATTGTCCGGCAGCCGAGGTCGGGGGTATCGAGATCACCCATCAGGGCAAGCGGAACCAGGATCTCCTCTATATCGACCCGCGCGAGGACGGCCGCGGCAATCCCTATTTCTGGATCGCCTTCAAGCGCGGACCGGAAGAGCCGGAAGAAGGCAGCGACCTGCGGGCCGTGCGCGACGGACGGATTTCGGTGACGCCGCTGCAGCTCGACCTGACGGCGCAGGAGACGCGGCGCCGGCTGGCGGAGGCGTTCGGGCAGTAGCGGTATTCCGGCCGGCAAGGGCCGGACGCGCAGGGCTCGACGGGGCAAGGCTCTACGGGGCAGGGGCGGATGCAGGGCGACGACGACTGGATTGGCCCCTGGGAGGGCGGAGCGGCCGGACCCGGACAGGTGACCAAGGCCGAATTCGTGCTGATGCTGCGCAAGCGCGGCATTCGCGACCGCCGGGTGCTCGCCGCGATGGAACGGGTGCCGCGCGAGCTTTTCGTCGGCTCGGCCGGGCGGCGCACCGCCTATGCCGACCGGGCGCTGCCGATCGATTGCGGCCAGACGATCAGCCAGCCCTACATCGTTGCCTTCATGACCGAGCAACTCGCGGTCGAGGCCGAGAACATCGTCCTCGAAGTCGGCACGGGCTCCGGCTACCAGACGGCAGTGCTCGCCAATCTCGCCCTGCACGTCTTCTCGCTCGACCGCTACCGCACCCTCGTCGAGGCGGCCGACGCGCGGCTGAAATCGCTGAAGCTCGACAATGTCACGCTGGCGGCCGGCGACGGGTTCCTCGGCTGGCCGGAGGAGGCGCCGTTCGACCGGATCATGGTGACGGCGGCCTACCCGGAAGTGCCGGAAACGCTCCTCCGGCAGCTTGCCATCGGCGGCCGGCTGATCATGCCGGTCGGGCCGGACGGCGGCGTGCAGACGCTGACGCTTGTCGAGCGGACGACGGAGGGCCTTTTCGAGACTGCTCTTCTCGAGGTTCGGTTCGTGCCGCTCGTTCCCGGCATGGCGCGGGCGCTGTAGGCCAGTTCCTCAGTCGAGTGTCCGTCTGAACCGCAGCAGCGCAAGGGCGGCGGCGACGAAGACGAAAATCGTCAGGATGCCGATCTCGCCGGCGACGGCCGGCCAGTCCGATCCCTTCAGCATGACGGCGCGGATGACCCGCAGGAAATGGGTCAGCGGCAGCACTTCGCCGATGATCTGGGCCCATTCCGGCATGCCGCGGAAGGGGAACATGAAGCCGGACAGGAGGATCGAGGGCAGGAAGAAGAAGAAGGTGAGCTGCATCGCCTGCATCTGGTTGCGGGCGAGCGTCGAGAAGGTGTAGCCGAGCAGCACCAGACTGACGATGAAGATCAGGATGGCGAGCACCATCAGCCAGAACGAGCCGACATAGGGCACCGCGAACAGGTATTTGGCGGCGCCGAGAATGACGATGACCTGGACGGCGCCGACGCCGACATAGGGCGCGATCTTGCCGACCATGATCTCGAACGGATTGGCCGGCATGGCGAGCAGGTTTTCCATCGTGCCGCGCTCGATTTCGCGGGTCAGGGCCATCGCCGTCATCATCATCATGGTCATCTGCAGGATGACGCCGAGGAGGCCGGGCACGACGTTGTACTGCGTGATGCCTTCCGGGTTGTAGCGCTTGTGGGTGATGATCTCGATCGGCGGGGCCGTGGCGGCGGCCGCGTTGCCGGCGAACTCGCGGGCAAGGGCGCGCTGGGAGACCTCGCCGAGGGTGCCGACGGCGCCGCTCGAGGCGGCCGGGTCGGACGCATCGGCCTCGACCAGAACCGAGGGACGCTCGCCACGGGCGACCTTCGTGCCGAAATCGCTCGGGATGGTGACGACGAAGGAGACGGTGCCCGAGGCGATCAGCGCCTCGGCCTCGGCGTGGCTCCCGGGCTGGTATTCGAAGCGGTAGTAGCCGGTGTTTTCCATCGCCGCCGAGACGGCGCGGGCATAGCGGCCATGATCGAGAGCGAGGAGGGCGGCGGGCAGACCTTTCGGATCTGTGTTGATGGCGTAGCCGAACATGACGAGCTGCATCAGCGGGATGCCGAGCATCATGGCGAAGGTGACGCGGTCGCGCCGCATCTGGATGAATTCCTTGACGAGAACCGCCGTCAGCCGGGCGAAGGAGAAATAGTCGCCGGTCATCACGCGTTGTCCCCGCCACGGCCCATGAACTTGATGAAGACGTCCTCGAGGCTGGTCTCGCCGCGCGTCACTGTGGCGCCGGTCTCCCGTGCGAAGCGGTCGAGCGAGGCGTGCAGCAGGTCGGCGTCGGAGCCGACGACATGCAGCGTCTGGCCGAAGGGCGCGACCTGCTCGACGCCATCGAGACCGGAGATCGTCCTTGCGATGCCGGACAGGTTGCGGCCGCGCACGAAGAAGGTGGCAAGGCCGGAGCTTGCGACGACTTCCTCGACGGTGCCGCGGGCGATGAGATGGCCATAGGAAATGTAGGCGATGCGGTGGCAGCGCTCGGCCTCGTCCATGTAGTGGGTCGAGACGAGAACGGTGAGGCCGTCGGCGGCAAGCAGGTGAATTTCGTCCCAGAAGTCGCGGCGGGCCTTGGGGTCGACGCCGGCGGTCGGCTCGTCGAGCAGCAGGAGCTTCGGCTTGTGCATGATGCAGGCGGCAAGCGCCAGGCGCTGCTTCCAGCCGCCCGAGAGCGTGCCGGCAAGCTGGTTGCGGCGGGTGTAGAGGCCGAGGTCGTCGAGGGTCCTGCGGACATGCTCGGCGCGCGGCTTCAGCCGGTAGAGGCGGGCGACGAAATCGAGGTTCTCGGCGATCGTCAGGTCTTCATAGAGCGAGAAGCGCTGGGTCATGTAACCGACCTCGCGCTTGATCAGCAGGCTGTCGGTGAGAACGTCAAGGCCGAGCACCGTGCCCGAGCCGGCATCGGGGGTGAGCAGGCCGCAGATCATGCGGATCGTCGTCGTCTTGCCGGAGCCGTTCGGGCCGAGGAAACCGACGATCTCGCCGCGGGCGACGTCAAGCGAGACGTCGTTGACGACGGTGCGTTCGCCGAAGCGCTTGGTCAGGCCGACGACGTCGATGACGTTCGGCTCATTCGGCGAGGGGGCGGACATCGACGATCTGGCCGGGACGGAGGGACAGGGACTTGTCGTCGGGCCGTGCCTCGACGAGATAGACGAGTTTCTGGCGCCGCTCGACCGAGTAGATCACCGGCGGGGTGAATTCGGGGTCGGGCGAGACGTAGCTGATGCTGGCGGAAAGGCCCTCGGCGCAGCCGTCGCAGGCGACGGCGACGCGGCGGCCCGGGCGCATTTCGGCGATCGCCTCCTCGGGCACGTAGAAGCGCAGCTTCACCGCGCCATCGGGCAGGAAGGAAATCACCGGGGCGGTCGGCCCGGCGGTGTCGCCGGCATGGCGCAGCACGTCCTCGACGAGGCCGGCGGCCGGAGCCTGGAGCCGGCGCTGGTCGAGCTGCCAGCGGGCGGTGGCCAGGGCGGCTTCGGCCTGGGCCAGACGCTGGCCGGCGGCGGCGAGCTCCTCGTCGCGGGCCGGCAGGCGGGCGACGGCGAGGTTCGCCTCGATCTCCTTGACCCTGGCGAGGGCGACGTCGCGGGCGGATTCGGCCTGGTCGAGCTCGGCCTGCGAGGCGACGCCGCGGGCGCGCAATTGCTGGCGGCGCTCGAGCGTCTGGGCGGCTTCCCTCGATTGCGACTCGGCGGAACGGAGCGAGGCCTCGATGGCGGCGATCTCCTCCGGCCGCTTGCCGGAATTCAGGTTGGCGACGACGGCGCGGGCCTCGGCGGCAACGGCCTCGGCCTGGCGCACGGCGAGTTCGGCATCCTCGGTCTCGACACGGGCGAGCAGGGCGCCGGCGGCGACATGCTCGCCGCGGCGCACGCCGATCTCGGTGACGCGGGCAACGGACAACGGCGCGATCGCGGTGTAGTCGCCCTCGACATAGCCGCCGAAGGCCGCGCCATCGAGGCCGGAACAGAAGGGCAAGGCGCTCAGGAAGGCCAGCGAGCAGATCGTTTCCAGCATCGGTCAGTCCTCGTTCGGCAACGGCTCTGCAAGCTGCAGCATCCGGCCGTTCGCGGCCGCCTCGGCGGCCAGCACATGGCGGGTATTGGCAATGACGACGGCCTCGATCTCGGCGACCTCGCGCTCGCCGACCCCGGTCCAGCCGGTGCGGCCGAGAACGGTTGCCCGGCCGATGCGAAAGACGATGACCTGGCCGACAATGGCAAAGAGGCGCAGTTGCGTCTCGCGGGTCTCGACCCCGGTGCCGGTCGCCAGCGCCCAGAGTGCGCAGAACCGGGTGTGCAGCGGCCGCATGATGCCTTCGTAGAGGATTTCGAAGACGGGCGTCGGGTCCATCTGCTCGCGCACGACAAAGCGGGCGATCCGGTCCATCGGCGCTTCGCCGAGCAGCGTCCGGATGATGCCTTTCAGCATCAGGATGACGGCGTCGGCGGCCTCCTGCGGATCGGACGCGGCGGTCTCGCCAATGCGGGCAAGGCGCGGGGCGAGGCGTTCGTTGATCCTGACGACGATATCTTCGGCGCAGGCCCGGTAGAGCCCTTCCTTGCCGCCGAAATGATAGGAAACGCCGGCGATATTGACGTCGGCGGCACTGGCGATCGCGCGGATCGAGGCGGCCTCAAAGCCGGCCGAGCCGAAAGCGTCGATGCCGGCGGCAATCAGCCGGGCGCGGGCGTCCGGGCGGCTGGTGGCGTCGCCGGGCTGGATGGTGCCGGAAGGGGCGGGTGTTGGTGTCATCAGGCTTTCAATCAAACGATTGTTTGAAATATAGGGGCGCGGCGCTCTTCGGTCAAGGGTGTGTCGGGCTGGCGCGCCTTCGGGGAGGGGCGGCCAGTCATTGCGGCCAGTCACTGCTGCCAATCAGGGCGGCCAATCAGGGCGGTCACGGCGGGTGCTGCGACGCGGCATTCGGCAACCAATGCGGGATGGTTCCGTCATGATCGCCCGATATCAGAAAACGATAGGAAGGATTAGACTATTGTTTTATTCTAATTAGCATCCTGCCGGGACCGGCGACCGCAAGGGGACGGCGCCGCGGCCCAGAGCAGGCGGGAAGAGGCCGCAAAGGCCGGAAAAGTAGTCTCGGGAGGAAGTATGTCGAAGGTTCTCATCGGTGCAGTCGCGGCTTTTGGTCTGTCGCTCACCATCGGTTCGGCGGCGCTGGCCAGCGACGCTGCCGGCAACTGGAAGCGGCCGAACGGCGACGTCGCCGCGGTTTCTGATTGCGGCGGCAAGCTCTGCGCCAAGATCTCGTCCGGCAAGAAGCCGGGCTTCGTGATGTTCAACGGCATCGCGCCGTCCGGCAAGGACGCATGGAAGGGCGACATGAAGCATCCGGACATGCCGGGCTTCATGACCTTCAACGGCACAGTCACGCTCAAGGGCGACAAGCTCGTGGTCAAGGGCTGCGCCGTTGGCCAGTCGATGTGCGACGCCGAGACCTGGTCCCGATAAGGGGCCGCAAAGCCAGCTCGAACTCTTGCCCACGGCCTGCCGGCAGGCGCGCCGTGGGTTTTTTGACATGGTTTTTTTCATCCGGCGGAGGTGGTTCCATGCGCGCGACAGTCATTGCCCTTGCCCTGTTGCTGCCGGCGGCAGCGTTTGCCGCCGAGCCGGCAGAGCACATGCACGAACCCGGCATGGACCATGCCGCGCACATGGCGATGATGGCGGACGGCGCCGCGCCGGCCGCGATGCCGAGCGAGCCGGGGCAGAGTGCCTTTGCGGCGGTCGCCGAGATCGTTGCGCTGCTTGAGGCCGATCCGAAAACCGACTGGTCGGCGGTCAATATCGATGCGCTCCGGGCCCATCTCGCCGACATGGACAATGTCACGCTGCATGCGGTCGCGACCGCTCGTGATATCGAGGGCGGCGCTCGGTTCGAGGTGACCGGCACGGAGGCCGTTGCCGAGTCGATCCGGCGGATGGTGCCGGCGCATGCGGCGACGATGGACGGCAGCGATGGCTGGCACTTCTCGGCCGAGGAGATTGCCGGCGGCGCGGCGATGACGGTCACCGGTGCCTCGCCCGAGGACGCGGTGAAGATCCGCGCCCTCGGCTTTTTCGGCGTCATCACGCGAGGCATGCACCATCAGGCGCATCACCTGATGATCGCGAGCGGCGGCAACCCGCACCACTGACGGGCTGACATCGGCGAACGCATCAGGCGGCGCCGATGACCTCGCCGCGGGCGGGATAGTCGTTCTTGATGACGAAATCGATCGCCTGCACCATCTCGGCGAAATGCGGACGGCTGAACGGCATGGACTGGACGGAGAGCCAGTAGATCGTGCGGTCGGGCCGGATGAGGAAGACGCCGGGCTCGGAGAAGAGCGCCGGTTCCTCGATGCCGATCGACGTCATGCCGCGCGATGCCGAAACATAGAGGCCCCACTCGCGGGCCCTGGCGAGATCAAGGCCGTAGCCGAAACGAAGGCTCGAGGCGCCGATCTTCTGCGCCATCAGGCGCGCCCGTTCCTCGCCGTCGGAACTGATGGCGATGGTCGTGACGCCGCGCTTTTTAAATTCCGGCGTCAGGCGTTCCAGCTCCTTCAGATAGGTGGCGCAGACCGGGCAGTGCAGGCCACGATAAAAGCAGACGAGAATGAAGGTTTCGGCGACCTCGCCGGCGAGGTCGAAGCGGCCGTTGTCGAGGGTCTCGACGGCGAGCGCGGGGGCAGGCTGGCGGGGTACGAGCATCGGGCGATCCCTGGTGTTGCGGCAACCTTGGTGCCGGGTTGATTGGATGCCCGAGTTCTGCCATACGATTTGGCATGAATTTTCCGAAAAACATGACTGATAGTCCGGAAACGGCGAAGCGGGATCGTCTGGCGGCGTTCTTTGCAACGTTCGAGCTGGAGGTTTCCGTCGTCCGGACGGATGAGATCGACAGGGTCGCGAACCTTGCCGTCGTCGGCGATGACGGCCGGGCGGCGTCCGTCGTATTCGCGGCGCGGGGCGACGCGGCCTGCGGGCTCCCAGATGAAGTTCTTGCCGCGGCGCGGGTCGAGTTCGGCGGGCTCACCAATCCGCTCGTCGGCGCGCTGCCGGAGCGGTTCGAGGTCTTGCTCGACGGGCAGCCGCTGCTGCGGCCGGTGGTCGAGGCGTTTGTTGCCGAGGCCGGCGGGACGCGGTGCGGCCGTCAGGTGGCGCTCGACCGGCTGTGCGAGGTGATTGTGCTTTTCGTGCTCCGGCAGGCAATCGATGGCGGGGCGACCGGTCCGGGCCTGCTTGCCGGGCTGTCGCATCCGATGCTGCACCGGGCGATCGTTGCCATGCATGACGAACCGGGCCGGCCGTGGCTGGTCGAGGACCTCGCGCGGATTGCCGGCATGTCGCGGAGCCGGTTCATCGACCAGTTCCGCCTGCTGGTCGGCACGACGCCGGGCGCCTATCTCGAGCACTGGCGGCTGACGCTGGCGCGCCGCGAACTGCTGCGCGGCGGGCGCGTCAAGTCGGTGGCGCGGCTCGTCGGCTTCGGCAGCGCGGCGGCGTTCTCGCGGGCCTATTCGCGGGTCTTCGGCCATCCGCCGGCGCTGGCACGCGAACAGGAGGCAACGGCCGGCTGAGGCGGCATCGGTCCGGCGGCGCGGTTCCTAATGGGCCTCGTCCCAGTTGTCGGCGGCGCGGGCGTCGACCTTGAGGGCGACTGCGAGCTGCAGGGCCGGCTCCGGGGCCTCCTCCATGACCCTGACGACGAGCGGCAGGGTCTTGTCGACTTCCGATTCCGGCGCCTCGAAGATCAGTTCGTCGTGCACCTGCAGCAGCATGCGCGCGGCAAGGCCGGCCTTTTCGAGGGCGGCTTCCATGCGGATCATGGCGCGGCGGATGATATCGGCGGCCGAGCCCTGGATCGGGGCGTTGATGGCGGCGCGCTCGAGGAAGGCGCGCATGTTCGGGTTCTTTGTGTTGATTTCCGGATAGTGGACGCGCCGGCCGTAGATGGTCTCGACATAGCCGTTGGCGCGGGCCTTGCGCTTGGTGTCTTCCATGTAGTCGCGGATGCCGGGGAAGCGCTCGAAGTACTTCTCGATATAGGCGCGCGCTTCCTCGCGCGAGATGGAGAGCTGGGCGGCAAGGCCGAAGGCGGAAATGCCGTAGATGATGCCGAAATTGATCGCCTTGGCGCGGCGGCGGACCATCGGGTCCATGCCCTCGATCGGCGTGTTGAACATTTCCGAGGCGGTCATGGCGTGAATGTCGAGGCCGTCGGCGAAGGCCTCGCGAAGCTGCGGAATGTCGGCGATATGGGCAAGGACGCGCAGCTCGATCTGGCTGTAGTCGGCCGAGATCAGCTTCATGCCGGGCTCGGCGACAAAGGCCGTGCGGATCTTGCGGCCGGCCTCGGTTCGCACCGGAATGTTCTGCAGGTTCGGCTCCGACGAGGAAAGCCGGCCGGTGGTGGTCGAGGCGAGGGAATAGGAGGTGTGGACGCGACGGGTCTCGGCGTTCACATAGCCGGGAATGGCGTCGGTATAGGTCGATTTCAGCTTCGACATCTGGCGCCAGTCGAGGACGCGGGCCGGCAGGTCGTGACCCTCGGCAGCGAGCGTCTCGAGAACGTCGGCGCCGGTGCCCCAGGCGCCGGTCTTGGTCTTCTTGCCGCCGGGCAGGCTGAACTTGTCGAAGAGGATTTCGCCGAGCTGCTTGGGCGAGGCGATGTTGAAGGTCTCGCCGGCAAGCTCGTGGATCTCGGCCTCGAGCGCGGCCATGCCTTGTGCGAATTCGCCGGACAGGCGCGACAGGATCTGGCGGTCGACCTGGATGCCGCGCCGCTCCATGCGGGCGAGCACCGGCACCAGCGGGCGCTCCAGCGTTTCATAGACGGTATCGAGCCGTTCGGCGACGAGGCGCGGCTTCAGGGCGCGCCAGAGGCGCAGCGTGACGTCGGCGTCCTCGGCGGCGTATTCGGTCGCCTTGTCGAGGGGGACGCGGTCGAAGGTGACCTGCGCCTTGCCGGTGCCGGCGACCTCCTTGAAGGAGATCGGCTTGTGGCCGAGCCAGCGCTCGGAGAGCTCGTCCATGCCGTTGCCGCCGCGGCCGGCGTCGAGCACATAGGAAATCAGCATGGTGTCGTCGAACGGGGCGATCTCGATGCCGTAGCGCGACAACAGCAGCCAGTCGTATTTGAGGTTCTGGCCGACCTTCAGCACGGCGCGGTTTTCAAGCAGCGGCTTCAGCGCGGCAATGGCTTCGGCAAGACCGATCTGGCCGGCGACGGGACCGCCGCCGAGAAGGTCGTCGGCGCCTTCGCGATGGCCGAGCGGCACGTAGCAGGCCCGGCCCGGCGCGGTCGCGAGGCTGAAGCCGACGAGGTCGGCGCTCATGGCGTCAAGCGAGGTCGTCTCGGTGTCGACGGCGACGACGCCAATCCGGGTGGCTTCGACAATCCACTCGTCAAGCCGGGCAAGGCTCGTGACCGTTTCGTAGCGGCTCGTGTCGATGCTGCCGGCGGTCGCCTCGTCCTTGCGGCGCTCGACCAGCATCGCCGGGGCGAGGGCGCCCTCCGGCACGGGCGCGCCGGCAGTGCTCGCGGCGACGGGCCTGCCCGCCGCTGCCTGCTCCGTTGTGGCCTTTTCCGGCGCGGCGGGGGCCGGGTCGGCGGCCGGGCCGCCATAGCCGTCGACGCGGATATCGGCAGGCGCGATCGCCGCCGGGTCGAGATTGCTTGCCTCGGCGATACGGCGGGTGAGCGTGTTGAATTCGAGCGCCTTCAGGAAGGCGACGAGGGTTTCGCCATTGACCGGACAGATGCCGAAATCTTCCGGATCGACCTCGACCGGGGCGTCCGTGTCGAGCTCGACGAGGCGGCGGGAGATGCGCGCCTGATCGGCGAATTCGATGAGGTTCTGGCGGCGCCTGGGCTGCTTGATCTCGCCGGCGCGGGCGAGCAGGCTTTCAAGGTCGCCATATTCGCCGATGAGCTGGGCGGCGGTCTTGACACCGATGCCGGGAACGCCGGGGACATTGTCGACCGGATCGCCGGCAAGCGCCTGCACGTCGATGACCTTCTCGGGCGGCACGCCGAACTTCTCGACAACCTCGTCCGGGCCGATACGGCGGTCCTTCATGGTGTCGAAAAGCGAGACCGTCGGGCCGACGAGCTGCATCAGGTCCTTGTCCGACGAGATCACGGTGACCTCGGCGCCGGCCGCCGTGGCGATGCGGGTATAGGTGGCGATGAGATCGTCGGCCTCGTAGCCGACAAGCTCGACCGAGGGCAGGCCGAAGGCAACGACCGCCTTGCGGATGAGCGCGAACTGGGGCACCAGGTCTTCCGGCGGGGCGGGCCGGTTGGCCTTGTAATCCTTGTAGATTTCGTTGCGGAACGTGTCGCCCTTGGCATCGAAGATGACGGCGAAATGGGTCGGCTCGTCGCCCTCCGCCGGGGTCAGGCCCTCGCGCAGGAGCTTCCAGAGCATGTTGCAGAAGCCGGCGACGGCGCCGACGGGCAGGCCGTCGGACTTGCGCGTCAGCGGCGGCAGGGCGTGATAGGCGCGGAAGATGTACCCCGAGCCGTCGACCAGGAAGAGGTGGTCGCCGGCCTTCAGGGGGCGCTTTTCGGGGGCGGGGGCGTTTGTCATCGGCGGACTATGGCACGGACGGGCGGCGGCGGCGACCCGGCAGGCGGCCGGCCGGCGGGCTGCCCACAACATGATATGGTCGCGGCACGGGAGAGGCGAATCGCTGGACGGAGCCATGCGGGAACCAATCGACTTGCTACCTGCGCGACCGGGCCTTGCGGCGGCTTTCGCTGCTCTCGCCCCGATGCTGGTGATGCTGCTGGCAGCACTCATGGCACAGCCGGCGCTGGCCCTCGACAAGGCGGGCGTCGAGCGGCAGTTCCACGCCTGGATCGAGAGCGACGTCTGGCCGGCGGCGAAGAAGGCCGGCATTTCGCGCGCCACCTTCGCGGTCATGGACGGAACGCAACTCGACTGGTCGCTGCCCGATCTCGTGCCGCCGGGGACAAAGCAGCCGGCGAGCGACATGCGGCAGTCGGAATTCGGCAGTCCGGGGCGCTATTTCGACGAGAAAAAGCTGGCGCCGCTGATCAGCCTCGGGCGCGAGCGCCTTGCCAAATACAAGGACACGCTGGCGGCGGTGGAGAAGCGGTTCGGCGTGCCGGGGCCGATCGTCGTTGCCATCTGGGGCCGGGAATCAGGCTTTGGCCGGGTCAAGCTGCCGAACGAGGCGATCCGGTCGCTGGCGACGCTTGCCTTCATGGGGGCGCGGCGCGAGGATTTCTTCGCCGAGCTGATCGCGGCGCTGAAAATCCTCGAGGCTGACCACATCACCGCCGACCGGCTGCATTCCTCCTGGGCCGGGGCGCTTGGCCAGCCGCAGTTCCTGCCCTCGAAATTCCTTGCCCATGCCATCGACTTCGACGGCGACGGGCGGCGTGACATCTGGGATTCGGTTCCCGATACGCTCGGCTCGATCGGCAACTACCCGGGTGGCAAAAGCACGGCTGGCAGGCGGGCCGCGACTGGGGTTTCGAGGCGGATGTGCCGGCGGCGGTTTCCTGCGCGCTCGAGGGGCCGGACAAGGGCCAGCCGATCGCGACCTGGGAAAAGGCCGGCGTTGCCCGCGTCGGCGGGCGGGAGTTTCCGGCAAGCGAGCGCGGACGGCAGGGGTTCCTCCTGATGCCGGCCGGCCGGTTTGGTCCGGCGTTCATCGCGACGGAGAATTTCTACGTGCTGAAGGCCTATAACGAGAGCGATCTCTACGCGCTCTTCATCGGCCACCTTGCCGACCGGATGCGCGGCGGCAAGCCGTTCGCCGGGACCTGGGGCGAGGTCGACAAGCTCAACCGGCTGGCGGTGCGCCAGATGCAGGAACGGCTGGAAAAGCGCGGCGTCGACGTCGGCGGCGCCGACGGGCTCGTCGGTTTTCGCACCCGCGTCGCGGTCGGCGTCTGGCAGGCCGACAACGGCCTTTCGCCGACCTGCTATCCAGATTCAAGGCTGGTCGGCAAGGTGCGGTAATCACGCGACTTTTTTCCCGGCGCCACGATTGCTATGAAGGACCGAGGGCGGGGCCGGCAAAGGCTGGCGGGAGAACCGGCATTCGGCTGCCTTCGCCGTGGAACATGGCAGTGGACGGGATCAGGCAGATGGCGGAACGGGAGGTCATGCGGGCGATTTTCGATCGCTCCTTCCTCGGGTCATTGGTCAGCCGGCGCGAGTTGCTGGCGCGCCTGACACGCCGGGACATCGAGAGCCGGTTCCGCGGCTCGCGGCTCGGCATGTACTGGGCGCTGGTGTCGCCGGTCGTCATCCTGTCGATCTACACGGTGGCGTTCAGCGCCATCATCCAGCCGCGCTGGCAGGCTTCGGTCGATCACAAGACCGACGTCGCACTGATCTATTTTTCCGGCCTCGTGCTGTTCGACTTCTTCATCGAGTGCCTGAACCGCTCGTCGAACCTGATGCATGACCACCGCTTCTACATCAAGCGCATGGTCTTTCCGGTCGATATCCTCGCCTATGTGGTGGTGTTCGGGGCGGCCTTCCGGCTGGTCATCGGCGTTTTCCTGCTGCTCCTGCTCTACGTCGCGACGCATGGGTCGCTGCCGCTCGAATTCCTGCTCCTGCCGATCCCGCTGGCGTTCCTGGCGCTCTTTGCCCTCGGCATCATCTGGTTCGTGTCGGCAATCGGCGCCTATGCCAAGGATGTCGGTCTTCTCATCGGCGCGCTGGCGCCGGTGCTGATGTTCATCAGCCCGGTGTTTTTTCCCTCGACGATGATCCCGGCGACCTGGCGGGCGGTGCTCTACATCAATCCGCTGACCGTACCGATCGAGTGGGTGCGGGCGGTGCTGTTCCATTTCGAGCGGCCGTCGGTGCTGGCGCTCGTCGTCTACGCGCTTCTTTCGGTGCTTGTCGCCCATCTCGGCTTCCGGGTTTTCCAGCGGCTGCGGGGCGAGTTCGCCGACCTGCTCTGACCGGGGGCGCGTGTGGCTGCCATCGAAGTCCTCGCCGCGATCATCCTTGTCGTCGCCCTTGCGGTGCGGATCGGTTCGCTCGTCATCGCCGCGGCGCAGCCGGCTTTGGCGCGGCGGCGGGCGCGGCGCGACGGCCGGCCGGGCGTTTCGGTGCTCGTGCCGGTGAAGATCGTCGATGCGGCGTTCGAGCAGGCGCTCGTCTCGCTTGTCGGGCAGGATTATCCGGATTTCGAAATCGTCATCTGCGGCGATGCGGCCTCGGAAGCGGCGTTCGCGGCGGCGCGGGCGATCGTTGGCGCCACGCCGCCAGTGCCGGTTTCCTTCGCGCTCGCGACCCGCAGCGTTGGCCCCAATCCGAAGATCACCAACCTTGCCGCCGGCGTCGCGGTCGCCAGCCGGGAGCTGCTGCTCATCAAGGATTCCAACATCGTGATGGAGCCGGACGGGCTGTCGCGGCTGGTTGAAGCACTGGCCGAGGGCGTCGGCCTTGTCTGCGCGATCCCGGTGGCGGAAGCAGCAGACGGTTTTGCCTCGCAGATCGAGCAGTCGGTGATGAACGGCCATGCCGCGCCGCTGGTCCTTGCCGGTTCGGCGCTCGGGCTCGACATCGGCTATGGCAAGGTGATGCTGGTGCGGCGCCCGGACTTCGATGCGATCGATGGCATCCGGGTGATGGCGCCGCATTTCGGCGACGACCATGCGCTCGCCATGGCGCTGAGGTCCCGCGGTCTGCGGACCGCGTTCACCGGCGCGCCGGTGTGGCAACCGCTCGGGCGACGGCGGATCGCCGATGTCGCGGACCGGCAGTTGCGCTGGATGGTCATTCGGCGCGACCAGGCCTTTGCCGCCTTCCTCACCGAGCCGCTTTCAACGGCAAGCTTCGCGGTGCTTGCGGCAGTGCTCGCGGTGCCGGTCATCGGGATTGGCGGGCCAGCGCTCGCCGGGCTCGTGGCGCTGGTCTGGATCGTCACCGAGATGCTGTTCCTCGCCGCGCGCGGCTGGGGCGTGCCGACTGCGACGCCGGCGGCGATCGTTGCCCGCGAGGCGCTGGTGCTCGCCCTCTGGGTCCGGGCCTGGTTTGCCCGCAAGGTCACATGGCGCGGGGCGTCGTTCGAAGTCGGCGGCGGCGAGGGCGCCTAATCTCAGGCCTTGCCGCCGGGGCGGCCGATCCATTCGACGACCCGGTCGGTCGTTTCGGTGATCTCGACCTCGATGCCGGCCATGACGCGGTCGACGATGCGGCGCGGCAGATAGCGCAGGAGCGCCGTCGCAAAGACGATGATGCGCGGGAAGGCGACGACGGCGCGGCCCCGGTCAAGGCCGCGACGGATGATCCGGGCGGCGCGCTCCGGCGGCATGGCGAAGGGCTTGGGGCATTCGAGATCGGCATTGAGCGGCGTCGTGACAAAGCCCGGGACGATCAGCGTCACGCCGACGCCGAAGCGGGCAAGGCTGCCGCGCATCGAATCGGCCCAGGCGTGCACGGCCGATTTCGCCGCGCAATAGGCCGGCGAATAGAGCATGCCCTTCAGGCCCGAGATCGAGCCGACGACGGCAATGCGGCCGGCCCGGCGGCGGGACATCGGCTCGAGCAAAGGCTCGACGGTGTTGAGGACGCCGACGAGATTGACGGCGAGGAGGGCGCGGACCGCCTCGGGCGTCTCGAACGGACGATCGCGGCCGATGCCGCCGGTGACGCCGGCATTGGCGATGGCGAGGTCGATCGGGGTCTCGCGATCGATGGCGGTGATGAAACCGGCAAGTGCGAGGCGGTCGCGCACGTCGATGGCGCCGATCGTTACCGTCGCGCCTTTCTGCCGGGCGGCGGTGGCGACCTCTTCAAGGCGATCGGCGTTGCGGCCGATGAGGACAAGGTGGCGACCGGGTGCGGCGTATTCGAGGGCCAATGCCCGGCCGATGCCGCTCGAGGCGCCGGTGATGAGAACCGAGGCGGGACGTGGCGGGGTTCTGGACATGGGCTTTCAGCGGCTCCGGGTTCGGCAAACGGCAGGCGAAATCGCGCAGACGCTTTCCAACGCACCATCGGAACGCCGGCGCGGCGCGGGTGCGGCGGGACGTCCGGCGTCAACGATCATTGCCATTGGTTTATAGACGGAACCGGGACGAGTGGCTAAACCTCTGTGCGAACGGGAAAACAAAACGCCGGCGCCTGTCATCGCATGAGCGAAGAATACGTCATCGAGGCCGAAAACCTCTCCAAGAGGTTCGACACGCGGTGGAATCGCGGCGGGGCGCGGCTGCTCGGCCATATCACCGGGCGCGAGCCGCCGGACGAGCATGTCTTCACCGTCTTTTCCGGCGTCAGCTTCAAGGTGCGCAAGGGCGAGTCTGTCGGCATTCTCGGCGTCAACGGCGCCGGCAAGTCGACGCTGCTGCAGGTCGTTGCCGGGGTGATGGTGCCGACCAGCGGGCGGGTTTCGGTCAAGGGGCGCGTCTCGGCCCTGCTCGAGCTCGGCGCCGGCTTCAATCCGGAATTCAGCGGCCGGGAAAACATCTTCCTCAATGCCTCCATTCTCGGCTTTTCCAATGCCGAGATCGAGCGGCTGCTGCCGTCGATCCTCGCCTTCGCGGCGGTCGAGGACCAGTTCATCGACCGGCCGGTGAAGACCTATTCGAGCGGCATGTATGTGCGTCTCGCCTTCTCGGTGGCGATCCATGTCAGTCCGGACGTGCTCATCGTCGACGAGGCGCTGGCCGTCGGCGACCAGTTCTTCCAGAAGAAGTGCTACGCCTTCCTGCAGAACCAGATGGCGGGCGTGACCAAGCTGTTCGTCACCCACGACGCGGGGGCATTGCGCCTTCTGGCCGACCGGGCGCTCGTCATCGACCGGCATGGCCTCATCTTCGACGGTGACATCGAAGAGGCGATAGAAATCTACCGCAACGAGCATCCCTGAGGCTGGCTACGGCAACAAACGACCGGTGTTTGACAATTTTCCCGCCGCGGCTACTGATTGGGGACGCCCGCCGGCAAATTGCGTGTGAGTATTCGAATGGCCGAAGACCTTCATTCCCTTGATGCCTATGCGGCACGGTTGTTCCGGCTCGGCGGCGGAGCAGCGGTGGCCGGCGGCAGAACCCGTATTTTCTCGCCCTCGACGAGGCGCGGCTGGCGGCCGAGGCGGAAGGGCGGCGGTTCGTCTCCTTTGCCAATTACGACTATCTCGGCCTGTCGCGCCATCCCGAGGTGGAGCGGGCGGCGGCGGGGGCGCTGGAGCGGTTCGGCACCGGGGCGCTCGCCTCGCGCATCGTCGGCGGCGAGCGGTCGATCCATCGCGAATTCGAGCGGGCGCTCGCCGGCTTCTGCGGCAGCGAGGACGCGCTGACGCTGGTCAGCGGCTTTCTCACCAACGCGTCGCTGATCAGCCACATCATGGGGCCGAACGACTGCATCGTCATCGACGAGCTGTCGCATGCCTCGATCGTCAACGGCACGAAATGCGGCCGGGCGACGACCTACAAGTTCCGGCACAACGATCTCGATCATCTCGACCACGTACTGGCGGCGCAGCGCGGCGGCCATGGCCACTGCCTGATCGTCGTCGAGGGCCTTTACAGCATGGATGGCGACGTGCCGGACCTGACACGGCTCCTTGAAATCAAGGACCGTCACAAGGCCTGGCTGCTCATCGACGAGGCGCATTCGCATGGCGTGCTCGGCGCCGGCGGGCGCGGCATCGCCGAGCATTTCGGCGAAGATCCGGCGCGGATCGACCTTGTCGTCGGCACGCTGTCGAAGACCTTCGTTTCATGCGGCGGCTTCATCGGCGCGGCGAAGTCGGTCATCGACCTCTTGCGGTTCTCGTTGCCCGGCTTCGTCTTCAGCGTCGGCATGCCGCCGATGGTGACGGCATCGGCCATGAAGGCGCTCGAGCTGGTCTCGAGGGAGAGCTGGCGGGTCGGCAAGCTTGCCGAGAACACGGCCTATTTCATGGAGCTGGCGCATGCCGCCGGGCTCGACACCGGGCCGGCGATCGGCCGGGCGGTGGTGCCGATCTTCTTTGCCAGGGCGGCAGAGACGATGATCGCCTCGGAACGGCTTCTCGAGGAAGGCTTCTATGCGCCGCCGATCGTGCAGATTGGCGTGCCGAAAGACATGCCGCGCATCCGTTTCTTCTTCTCGGCAGCGCACGAAAAGGCGGATATCGCCCGCGCGGTCGACATTCTCGCGGGCGTTGCGACCGAGCTTGGCGCGGTGCGGCCGCGCACGACCGAGCCGGCCGATTAAGGCGGCGGGCCGGGAGGCGGCCCTGCCGAGAGTTGCGTAGAGCCCGCCCGGCATCGGGGCGGGCGGAGGACAGGACGGATGGGCCGCATCCTTTATGGCGTCATGGGCGATCGCGGCGGCCACCTGTCCCGGGCGATCGCCGTCGCCCACGAACTGCCCGGCCACGAGATCCTGTTCGTCGGCGGCGGGCGGATCGGCGAGGTCGAGCGGCACGGCTTCAGTTTCCAGCGCACGCCGATGATCGGCACCGAGATGACGGGCGGGCGGATCGACCTTGCCGCGACGATCACCGGGGCCATTCGCGAACTCTGGCGCTACCGCCAGACAATCGAGCACCTCAAGGGGCTCATTGACGAATACGATCCGGACCTCATCGTCACTGACTTCGAGTTTTTCCTGCCGCGGGCGGCGCGGGCGCTCGGCCGGCCAGCGATAAGTCTCGACCGGCACCACGCGATCACCCATTGCCAGTACGACCGGCCGCCCGGGCATTTCGGCACGCGGGCGCTGTCGCTCGGCATTCTCCACTCGATGCAGATGGCCGCCGACCGCTACATGGTCGTGTCGTTCGCGCCGATGGAGCCACGCGACCCGATCGCCGCGGAGGTCTATCCGCCGGTCATCCGCCGCGATCTGAGCGGCTTCTCGCCGGCCGAAGACGAGCACGCCGTCGTCTATCTCTACGGGGTGACGATCGAACGTATCCGCGAGGTTTTCGGCGGCCGCGAGCGGCGCTTCGTCGTCTATGGCCAGGGCAGGGAAGGCGAAGAGGGCAATCTCGTCTTCCGGCGCCATTCGACGGACGGGTTCCTCGCCGATCTCGCCAGCGCCGCCTATGTCGTCAGTCATGGCGGCCACAACCTGATTTCCGAGGCGTTGCACTTCCGCAAGCCGCTGCTCGCCTTTCCGCTCGGCTTTGAATACGAGCAGTATTTCAATGCCTGGCAGCTTCAGCAGACCGGCTATGGCGCTCTCGGCGAGGCACGGCAGGCGCGGGCAGCACTCGACCGCTTCGAAGTTGATCTCGAGGGGTTAAGGCAGCGGCTCGCCGGCTACCGGCCATGGTCGGAGCGCACGGTCGCCGACCGGTTCGACGAACTCGTCCGGGTCGGGCTCTAAGCTTTTTCCCCTGTCCGCATTTCTTCGGCGCGATGCCAGTCCCAGGCGGTGCGGACAATCGTCTCGATGCCGGAATGCACCGGATCGAAGCCGAGGGTGGCGCGGGCAAGGGCGGGATCGGCGACGAGAGCGGCCGGATCGCCCGGCCGGCGCGGGCCGGAAATCGCCGGCAGCGCCATGCCCGAGACCTTCTCGATCGCCGCCAGAACCTCGCGCACCGAATTGCCGGTGCCGGAACCAAGATTGAAGATGCCGCCGTCATGGCCGGAATTCAGCAATCCGAGCGCGGCGACGTGTGCGGCGGCAAGGTCGGTGACGTGGACATAGTCGCGGATCGCGGTGCCGTCCGGGGTCGGGAAATCGCTGCCGAAGACGGCGAAGTCGGCGATGCGGCCGAGGAGGGCGAGGATCGCCCGGGGAATGAGGTGGCTTTCCGGGTCGTGGCGCTCGCCGATCTCGCCGTCGGGATCGGCACCGGCGGCATTGAAATAGCGCAGGGTGACCGAGCGCGTGCCATAGGCGGCACCGAAATCGGCCAGCGCCTGCTCGATCATCCGCTTCGTGCGGGCGTAAGGATTGATCGGGGCGATCGGGGTCGTTTCGGCGATCGGCACCCTGTCGACATTGCCGTAAACCGAACAGGTGCCGGAAAAGACGATGCGGCCGCAGCCGGCGGCGCGCATGGCGGCAAGCAGCGACAGGGCGCCGGCGACGTTGTTGTCATAATATTTCTGCGGGTCGAGGACGGACTCGCCAACCTCGGCGCAGGCGGCGAAGTGCAGGACCGCCTCGGCCCTTGTGTCCCGAAGGACACGCTCGAGGGCGGCAGTGTCGCGGATATCCCCTTCGACCAATGGCCCCCAGCGCACGAAATCGGCATGGCCGGTCGACAGATTGTCGAAGACTATCGGCGAAAAACCATTTCTCGACAGTGCTTTGCAGGTGTGCGAGCCGATATAGCCGGCGCCGCCGACAACAAGGACTGGTCGTGTCATCCGGTTCCTGCTCCGGCCGCGCGCAGCCGGTTCCCCTTGGCATGAATGTCGCGAGGTGGTACCCCGCCCGAAACGATCCGTAACATATTCCGCCGGTCCGATGGCAACGAGCGAAGCCGGGGAGCGGATACGGACAAAACGTCGCCCCGGCTTTGCATAACGGGGGCAGGAGGGCATTTGCGGCCGAACACGGCGGCAGTGCCGGGAGTCGGTCAGTCCATGTCCATGCTCGCGTATCAGGCAGCCGGTATCGTCAAGCTCGCGCCCACCATGCTGGAGCGTCCGCGCTTTGCGCTGGAGACGGGAAAGCTGCTCGTCAGCCGCCTCCTTCTCGACAGACGCGTGCCGCGCGACGGCGTCGGCGCCGGTATCCGCCAGGTCAGCATCCGCATCACCGACCGCTGCAATCTGCGCTGCCATACCTGCGGCCAGTGGGGCGACAACGGCTATCTGCTCGACAAGTCGCTTGCCGATCTCGTGCGCAACGAGGTGTCGGCCGAGCGCTACATCGAGCTCGTCAAGGATCTCGCCGCCAACGGCCATCGGCCGGGGCTTTATCTCTGGGGCGGCGAGCCGATGCTCTATCGCGGCGCCATCGATCTCATCCGCGAGGCGGCCGATCTCGGCATGCCGACCAGCATCGCGACGAACGGCTCGCGCATCGCCGAGAACGCCGAGGCGCTTGTCGCCGCGCCGCTCTATCTGGCGCAGATGTCGATCGACGGCCATTCGGCAGAAGTGCACAACGCCTGCCGGCCGGGCGCCGGTCCCTCGACCGACAATTTCCGCACGGTGATGGGGGCGCTCGACGCGCTGAAGGCGGAGCGCGAGCGCAAGGGCACGCGCCTGCCGATCCTTGCCGGGCTTTGCACCATCAACCAGCGTAACGCCGACCATCTCGTCGACGTCTACGAAGCCTTTGCCGACAAGCTCGACGTGCTCGTCTTCTACCTCTCCTGGTGGATCGACGAAGACGCGGCGGCAAAGCACACCGACGACTTCAGCCGCCGTTTCGGCTTTGCCCCGGATCGCCATCTCGGCTGGATCGGCGGCTGGCGGCCGGAGAACTACACCGCGCTTTCCCAGCAGCTCACCGAGCTTGCGCGCCGCTCGCTGTCGCCGAAAGGGCCGGCGGTGTTCATCCTGCCGCATCTGACGAGCGCGGCCGATCTCGAGCGCTACTACACGGATCACGGCGCGACGTTCGGCCATGACCGGTGCTCGTCGATCTATCGGGCGGTCGAGATCAACGCCAATGGCGACATGTCGCCCTGCCGTGACTACCACGACTACGTCGTCGGCAACGTCAAGGACGATACGATCACCGGCATCTGGAACAACGACAAATATCGCGATTTCCGGCGCAGCCTTGCCAAGGATGGGTTGATGCCGGTTTGCACGCGCTGTTGCGGCCTGATGGGCAACTGACAGCGGGCCAACCTTCCTTACGGCCTCAATTCGCGGGCCGGCAACTCAGCAAGCGTCATGCGTACCGCCTATATCCTGCTCTGGTTTCCGAAACCGACCGAGACCTTCATTTTCCGCGAGGTGCGCAACCTCGAAAGGTTCGGGCTGCCGCTGAAGATGTTCTCGCTCTATGGCCCGTGGACGCGGGACCTTTCGGCCGAGATGGCCTCGGTCGCCGACCGGACCGAGCGGCTCGGCATCAGGGGCCTGCCGAAGATCGTCTCCGGGATTGCCTACTGGCTGGCGCGGGAGCCGGGAAAGGTCGGCGCGCTCGTTCGCACGGCCTTGCTGCGGCGCTGGTCCGGCGTCGAGAAGACGGCCGAAAACCTCTGGGCCTTCCTTGCCGGCTTCCACCTTGCCCGGCGTTTTCGGGAAGAGGGAATCGAGCACATTCATGCGCCCTGGGCGAGCGGGCCGGCGACGGCGGCCTGGGTCGCGGCGCGACTGACCGGCAAGCCCTTCACCTTCACGGCGCGGGCCTGGGACATCTATCCGCCGGATGCGCTGATCGGTGAGAAGATCGCCGAGGCGGCGTTCGTGCGCTGCGAGACGGGCGCCAACGTCAAGCACCTGATGGCGATTTCCGGCCAGCCGGAGACGAAATTCGAGCTGACCTACAACGGCGTGCCGCTCGTCGCCGAAGGGGCGGCGGAGGTGCCGATGCAGCAGCCGGTGCGGATGCTGGCGATGGGCCGGTTCGTTGCCAAGAAGGGGTTCGACCAGCTCATCCGCGCGGCGCGGCTGATGGCCGATCGCGGCGTCGATTTCCGCCTCACTTTTGCCGGCGACGGGCCGCTGCGCGGCCAGCTCGAGGCACTTGGCGCCGAACTCGGCATCGCCGATCGGGTGATTTTTCCTGGCTATGTCTCCTACGATCAGGTCGGGGCCTATTTCATGGCGACCGACATGGTGGTGATGCCCTGCGTCGTCGCAGCATCGGACGACCGCGACGGCATTCCGACGGTGATCATCGAGGCGCTGCTGCATCGCCTGCCGGTGGTCTCGACGGCGGTCTCGGGCATTCCCGAGCTCGTCGAGAACGAGGTGACGGGGATGCTGGTCGAGCAGCGCGATCCGGAAGCGCTGGCCGGGGCAATCCTCAAGCTTGCCGGCGACCGGGACTTCGCGCTGCGGCTTGCCGAGGCCGGGCGGGCGCGGGTGCACGAGCGCTTCGATCCGGAGAAGAACCACCGGCGTGTCCTTGCCCTTTACGAAGGGATCGGGTCACGGCAATGACGGCGGCGCGGCAACCGATCCGGCTCGTGGTGCTCCTCGAGGATCTCGATTTCGGCGGCACGCAGCGCTTTGCCACCTATCTCCTGCGCGATCTTGACCGCGACCGCTTCCGGCCGGTGCTCTGGACGCTGCGCGGCGGCGACGATTTCCGCCCGGTGGTCGAGGCGGCCGGCGTGCCGGTCGTCGATCTCGGCCGGACCGCGAAAGTCGGTCCGCTGGCGATTTTGAGGCTTGCCCTGCGCCTTTTCGGCGACCGGCCCGACGTCCTCTACACGCTGACGGTGCTGCCCAATATCTGGGGGCGGGCGTTTGCCGGGCTGCTCGGCATTCCTGTCGTTTCGGGCTATCGCAACTATCTGCCGCGCCAGCACGAATGGCTGCTGTCCCGGTTCTCGCGCCGGATCGTCGCCAATGCCGAGCGGCTGCGCGGCGTTCTCGTCGAGCGGTTCGGCGTGCCGGCGGCAAAGGTCGCGGTCGTGCCGAACGGCGTCGATACGGCGTTTTTCCGGCCGCGCGAGGATGACGGTGCGCAGATGCCGCTTGTTCTCTGCGTCGCACGCCGGGTCGGGCGCAAGGATCTGCCGACGCTGCTTGCGGCATTCGCGGGCGTGCGGGCAAGGATGCCCGAGGCGCGGTTGCGGATCGTCGGCAACGGGCCGCTCGATGTGCCGGCGGCGCCGGGCGTCGAGGTTCTGGCAGCACCGGGCGACATCCGGCCGCATCTTGCCGCCGCGTCGGTTTTCGCGCTTTCCTCGGTAGACGAGGGAGCGCCGAACGTCATCATCGAGGCAATGGCCAGCGGCCTGCCGGTGGTGACGACGGAAGCCGGCGGGGCCGGCGAGCTTGTGGTGCCGGGTGTGACCGGGCTGACGGTGGCGCCGGGCGATGCGGCGGGGCTTGCCGATGCACTGCTGGCGCTGCTTGGCGATGCGGCGCTGGCCGGGGAAATGGGGCGCGCCGGGCGCGAGCGGGTCGAGCGGGAATTCTCGCTTGCCCGGATGATTGCCGCGCATGAGCGCATTCTCGCCGAAGCGGCGGGTGAGGACGGGGGTGAGGGCGATGCATCTTGAATCGCGCATTCTGATCACGGGCGGGGCCGGTTTTCTTGGCTCGCACCTTGCCGACAGGCTGGTCGCAGGGGGCGCCGACGTCATCTGTGCCGACAATTTCTTCACCGGATCACGCCGCAACATCCGGCACCTGCTCGACAATTCGCATTTCGAGCTGCTGCGGCACGACATCACCTTTCCGCTCTATGTCGAAGTCGACGAGATCTACAATCTCGCCTGTCCGGCGTCGCCTGTGCACTACCAGTACGACCCGGTGCAGACGACCAAGACCAGCGTGCACGGCGCGATCAACATGCTCGGCCTTGCCAAGCGGCTGCGGGCGCGAATCCTCCAGGCCTCGACCTCGGAGGTCTACGGCGATCCGGAAGTGCATCCGCAGACCGAGGAATACTGGGGCAACGTCAATCCGATCGGCCCGCGCTCATGCTATGACGAGGGCAAGCGCTGCGCCGAGACGCTGTTTTTCGACTACCGGCGCCAGCACCGGCTCGGCATCAAGGTGGCGCGGATCTTCAACACCTACGGGCCGCGCATGCAGCCGAACGACGGCCGCGTCGTCTCGAATTTCATCATCCAGGCGTTGCTTGGCCGCGATCTCCACCTTTATGGCGACGGCGAGCAGACGCGCTCGTTCTGCTATGTCGACGACCTCATCGAGGCGATGGTGCGACTGATGGCGACGCCGGACGAGGTGACCGGGCCGATCAATCTCGGCAATCCGGCGGAAATGACCATTCGCGAGCTTGCCGAGAAGATCGTCGACCTCACCGGCTCGAAGTCGAAGCTGGTATTGCGGCCGCGGCCGGCGGACGATCCGTATCGGCGCAAGCCGGACATCAGCCGCGCCCGCGAGGCGCTCGACTGGGAGCCGAAAGTCGGGCTCGAAGAGGGACTGAAGCCGACGATCGCCTATTTCGAGGACCTGCTTGCCGCGATCCCGGCCGGCGATGTCGACCGCCTGCTCGGTGTCGCGGCACCGATCTGAGGACACTTGCCGGAACGCGCCAGATGGATGTCCTGTTCGCCGCCGACGACAGCTATGCCCGCCATCTCGGCGTGACGATGCTGTCGCTGCTGCGGTCGCAGCCGGCGGACATGCGCCTCGACTTCCATCTGCTGCATCAGGGCATGAGCGCCGGCAACCTTGCGAAACTCGCCAGCCTCGGCGCCGGGCGCGCCTTCCGTCTTCATGACTACCGCGTCGACCCGGCCGAATTTTCCGGGTTTTCCCGGGCAATGAGCTTCAGCCGGCAGATGAGCTACATCACGCTCGAGACGTTCTTCCGGCTGAAGGCGCACCGCATTCTGCCGGATCTGGCGCGGGTGCTCTATCTCGACACGGATATCATTTGCCGGGCCGATCTCTCGCCACTCTGGTCGCTCGATCTTGATGGAAAGCTTGTCGCGGCGGTCGCCAACCAGGATGTCGAGGCGCCGGAAATCCTGCGCCGGCAAGGTCTTCTCGGCGACGGCGAGCCCTATTTCAATGCCGGCGTCCTGCTTCTCAATCTGGCGGAAATGCGGACCGAGGGGATCGACGCCCGCCTTGCCGAGCTTGCCGAACGGCATGGCCGGTTCATGCAGTTCGCCGATCAGGACCTCCTCAACGTCGCCTGTCGCGGGCGCATCGCCTGGGCGCCGCTGCGCTTCAACGTGCAGTCCGGCTATTTCTACAAGACCAGTCTTGCCAACGACCTCGAGCGTTTCTGGCCGGGCGTGCGACGGGAATTCGAGGCCGCGCTCGCCGATCCGGCGATCCTGCATTTCACCGGGCGGGAAAAACCCTGGCATATCACCTCGCGCCATCCGATGCGGGAGAGCTATCGCGAGATCGAGAGGGCCTCGCCATGGCGCGACGAGCCGCTGCTCGTCGATCACCTGCGCTACCGGCCGCATCCGGCAAGGGCCTTTCTCGACAAGGTCCGGAGCTGGTTCGGCCCGATGACGCCGGGCGGCGGAGGCTGAGCGATGCCGAAGATCACGCTCGTCGTCTGTCTCCACCGCGAGGGCGATCTTCTCGCCCGGCTCCTGATGCAGGCCGAGGGGTGCCATGACGATCTCGTCGTCGTCCATGACGGTCCCGACGAGGATAATTGCCGGGCTATAGTCGAGGCTCATGGCGGCCGGTTTTTCGAGCGGCCGCGCGCCTTTCAGCAGGAGCCGCACTGGCCGTTCGCCTGGGGGCAGGCGGCGCACGACTGGATCCTGCGGCTCGATGCGGACGAGTTCCCGTCCGAGACGCTTGCCGACTGGCTGCGGCGCTTTCGCGAGGCGGCCGAGCCGGCAGGCGAAATATCGGGCTATACGGCAATCTGGCCGCTCTGGGACGGGCGGCGCGAGCGGACCCGGCGCTGGCCGCGCCGCGTCATGCTCTTCAACCGGGCACGGGTCCGTTATTTCGGCATGGCGGACCAGGGGCCGATCGCCGACGGCAGGTTCGAGCCGCTCGACCTCGTGCTCCGCCATCAGCCGGACCGGCCGTCCTACGGCATCCGCTACACGCTGATGCGGCCGACGTCGCGGCGCTGGCACACCGAGATCGCCCGCGCGCTCCTTGGCAAACCGACGGACCTTGCCTGCTGGCGCTGGGACGACGCGGCCTGGCCGGCAAAGTGGGAGGCGATCCGCCGGGCGCCGCTGCGCACCGGGCTGAGACGGTTCTTTCTGTCGCCGTTCCGGAACGGGCGCGACATGGTGCGCGCCGGCGAATTTCCGAACCCGGCTTTCCTCACCTTTTTTCCGCTGCAGCACTGGATGACCTGCTGGCGTTTCCATCAACTGCGGAAGGCGGAGAAAAAGGGACGATGAGCGCGGCGCGGTTCTTCTATCTCGTCACGGCCGACAGCCGTTTCCGGATGGCTGACGAGACGCCGCTCGCCTTCCTGCAGCGGCGAATGTTCAGGCGAGGGACGCGGGTGCCGACCGGCGGCGTCAAGGTCATCTACCAGCATTGCGATGCGCTCGTGGCAGCCGGCATCGAGGCCCATCCGGTGCATCTCGGCGACTTCCGGGTGGACTGGATGGAGCATCATTGCCGGCCGCTCGGGCTTGCCGAAGCGCTGGAACTGGCAACGCCTGACGACGTGCTCGTCGTGCCGGAGCGGGTGCCGGAGGCCGGCGCGGGGTTTTCCTGCCGGCGGCGGGTGGCGTTCGTGCAGAATGGCGGGCTCGTCGACAAGGCGCTCGGCGGCCGCGACTACGGCGATTTCGGCTTCACCGATGTGCTCTGCTGCAGTCGCTGGCTTGGCGCGTTCATGGCGTCGCGGACGCGGCTGCCAGTGCATGTCGCGGTGAACGGCATCGACCTGTCGAAATTCCGGCCGGCGCCGAAAAAAAGGCGCGTCGGGCGGGTGCTCTATCTGAAGCGCAAGGCGACCTGGGAATATGGCCGCGCGGCGCTGGCAAAGCTTGATCCGGCGGTGCGGGCGGGCATCGAGGTCGTCGAGCTGCCGAACCGGATGAGCGAGGCCGAGATGATCGCCGCCTACCAGTCGGCGGACATCTTCCTCGCCCTCGGATTTCCGGAGGGCTTTGCGTTGCCGCCGCTCGAGGCGATGGCCTGCGGGGCGGCGGTGGTCGGCTTTGCCGGCGGCGGCGGGCTCGAGCACATGGTCGATGGCGAGAGCGCGCTCGTCGTTGCCGATGGCGACGCGGACGGCCTTGCCGCGGCGCTCGCGCGGGTCGTTGCCGACCGTGATCTCCACGAACGGCTGCGGGCCGGCGGGCTTGCCATGGCGAGCCGGTTCGGCCTGCCGCGCATGGCCGGGGAGGTCGTTGCCATGGCGCGTCTGCCCGGCGGTGGAAAAAACGCCGGAGGAGGGGGCTGAACACAGCCTGTGCCACGCTTTGCGGTGGCCTTGGCGTTGTTTTTCCTGATATTTCTTGAAACGGGGAACGGGGGCGCGTTACGGGCAGATGAGCATTGTCCGGCCGGATGTGAAATGAAGACCGTCGACAGATACATGACGCGGCGTCTGGCGCTGGCGGCGTTGCTCGCGACGGTCGGGCTGTCCGGGCCGATCATCCTCATTTCGCTGATGACCCATGTGCCGCTGATCTCTGTGTCGGCGTCGCTGCTCTGGCCGGCGCTTTACGGCATCTCCTGCATGATCCTCTTTCACACGATGCCGATCCTCGTTGCCGGCACGATCATCTGGGTCTACGGGCAGTTTCTGGCCGAGGGCGTGCTCGTCACGCTTTACATGGCCGGGCGCTCGACGCTGGCGGTCAAACTGCCGGCCATTCTCATCGGCCTGATGGCGGTTGCGGCGGGCTATGTGCTGTCGCTGCATTTTGCCCCGGACAGCGCCAAATATGTTCATGACGTGCTGTTCGCGCTGCGCCGGGACATGAACCCGGACTTGCTGCAGGCGGGCAAGTTCAACCAGTTCGGCCGCGACGGCCAGGTGATCTTCTTTCAGGAAAAGGTCGGGCACGACCAGATCACCAAGGTCTTCATCCGCCAGGTCGAGACCGACGGCGAGCCGGAGCCCCTGCAGGAGAAGGTCTACACGGCCGACCACGCGATTTTCGGCGGTGGCCACGGCGATCGCTGGGTGGCGCTGCTCGACGGTTCGGTGGTGATCGCCCGGCGCGGTGCCAAGCAAATCCGCAAGGTCGATTTCAACCAGCTCAAATGGCGGCCGGTGGCGGCGCTGGAGCAGATGGGGCGCGGCTACAATTTCTATGACGAGCTGGCGACGCCGGAATTCCTGTCGGCGCGGGCGGCGGCTTTCGAAACCGGCAAGGGCGCGCGCGAATGGGCCAAGGAGGCGGTGAAACGCTTTGCCCTGCCGCTGCTGGCAATCGCCCACACGCTGCTCGGCCTCGAGCTCCTGACGCTGTTCGGTCTGATGACGGACCGGCACGGCTATTTCGCGGCGTTTCTCTGCGGCGCGGTGCTGACCATTCACCTCGCGATCGTTCTCGTCACGGAAGTCATCGGCAAGGTCGATGCGAACTTCGCCTTCGTCGCGCTGGCGCTCATCGGGGCCGAGATCGGCCTTGCGGCGACGCTGATGCTCGGCGGCGGACGGCGGTTCGTGCAGGATCTCGCCTGGCGCCTGTCGCCGCCCTATTCCTTCGCGCGCGGCTTCCTCGGTCTTTTCCTGCCGGGTGCCGTCGCCGGCTCGAAAAATGGCTAGGGCGATGGCGGACGGCAAACAGCAGGGCGGCCTTCTGTCGTCGGCGAACCTCGTCGTCAATGGCGGGTTCTCGCGCGCGGCCGGGGAGAGCGCCGCGCACTGGGCGGTTCCGGCCGGCGTTCGGCGCATTTCCTGCCGGGGTTCGATCGCTACGGCCTGCCGCATGCGAGTCATGGTGTCGAACTGCCGGCGGGTACGGTTTCCAGCATTCGCCAGGATGTCGACGGCGTCGACGGCATCGATGGCGGGCGCTTCGCCGTGCGGGTCACCGCGCGGGGCGCGGCGCGGCGCGGGGTGCTGCGGCTCATTGTTTCCGAGAGCGGGCGCGAGGTGGCGCGCGGGCTTTTCGATGTCGGCACCGACTGGCAGCGCTGCCGCCTCGAGTTTCGTCTCGCCGGGGCGCCGGCCGGGCCGCTGTCCCTGGCCATCGAGGGGCCGGGGCCGGAGAGCGATGGCGACCTCACAATCACGGATGTGCGTCTCGTCCAGATCTTCGATGTTGCTGCCCCGCTCAGCCTGCGCTTCCTGACGCGCGGCAGCTTCCTGTTGCCAAGCTCGCGGCTCCGGGCGTTTCTCATTGCCGACTATCTTGACCTTGTCGGCTGGCCGGTGGCGGTCAACCGGCCCTTGAGGGCGGACCTCGTCGTTTGCCAGAAGGTGCGACGCTGGGATGCGCTCGCCCTTGCCCGGCTTTCCGGCGGGACGATTGTCTACGATCTCGACGACAACGAACTCGTCCAGACGCGGCGGCGGCGTCTCGATATCGGCGCTTTCAGCCGGATGGTCGACGGCGTCTCGGTCGGCTCGCATTTCCTCGACGACTTGCTCGGTGACTTCAATAAACGTCGATATCTCCTTGATAACATGGTTGATATACTCGATATCGATATCGTCCATGAGGCCCGGCCGTGGGGCGGCCGGCTGGTGTGGTTCGGCATGCCGGAGAATGCCTGGATGCTGGAGCGGGTTGCGGCCGGGCTGCAGGTGACGCGGATCACGCGCGGCGGCGACATCGATTTCGATGCCAAGGGCATTGACCGGAGTCTGATGGATTTCGACCTTGCGCTGCTGCCGGTCGAGCTCAACGCGGCGACCAGGGCCAAGAATGCCAACCGGCTGGTGAAGTGCGCCGGGCTCGGCCTGCCGTTCCTTGCCAGCGACACGCCTGAGAACCGGCGCGCCGTTGCGGCAATCGGTCTCGACGAGGAGGTGCTGGTGGCCGGGGAGGCGGACTGGCCGGCGCGGATTGCCGAGACCGGCCGGAATTATGCTGCGTTCCACGAGCGGGTCGCCTCGGCGCGGGAGCGGGCATTCGCGGTCTATGGCCGGGAACGGATCGTTGCCGACTGGATCGGCTGGTGCCGGGAACTCATCGCGGAGCATGCGCGATGAGCATGGACCGGAGGAACAAGCGGGGCGAGGGCGCGATGCGGGCGACGCGGCGCGGTGTGCTCGGCCTGCTCGGCGGTGCGCTCGTCGTGCCGGCCACGGCGAAAAGGGCGCTTGGCGACGACATGCGGCTGCCGAGCTACGAGATCACCGACTCGAAAATCACGGTGTCGAAGGCGATGCCGGTGCGTCGGCCGGACACGCCGGTGCCGAGCGACGCGGGACTGCTGTTTTACATCCAGCATTCGCAGAACCCGAACACAATCGTCTATACGACGCGGCAGGGGGCCGGCGGCGGGCTCGACCGCAGCGATCCCGTCGATGTTTTCTGGCGGCGGTTCTCGCGCCAGAACGAGCGCGACGAGCTGACCTTCTTCGAGCGGTTTTTCGTCTTCGGCGCCCGCACCTCGCGGGCAAAGGGCGCGGCCGAGCGGTACGCCATCCGGCTTGCGGCCTATGCCGGGGCAAGCGGCGTGCTCGAGATCGGCCCGGACGGCAAGGCGCGTATTGTCGGCAAGCTCGGCGATCGGGATGTCCGGGTCGTCTATGCCTATGCAGAACTTGGCGACCGCGCCTTCATCCCGAAAATCGAGTTCATCGACGTGATCGGCGAGGACCTTGCAACCGGTGAGTTCGTGACGCGCCGGGTGAAGGTCGGATTCTAGTCATGAGAGGTGGTTGCGTGGCAAAAGGCCCCGGTTTTTTCAAGGGCTTGGCACTGGACGGAGGCTGTCGTCCTCTGGAAACATATGGAAATAAAGATAAGTCCGGCGCCGCTGTCGCGCGACTGGACGATCGGCTGTATCGAGTAAGCGCATGGCAACCGGGCTGAAACCGGAAATCCGCACTGTCGAGACAAGAAGAGACCTGAAGCTCTTCCTGCGGCTGCCGCGCCTCATCTATGCCGGCATGGCCGGCTTCTCGCCGCGCCTCGACTTCGAGCAGGCCGAAATCCTCGATCCGAAGCGCGGGCCGTTCTTCCGCCACGGCCGGGCGCGTTACTTCCTTGCCGTGCGGGACGGGGTCGCGGTCGGCCGCATCTCGGCGCAGATCGACGACCTCGGCCGGCCGGGCGAGGGACTTTTCGGCTGCCTCGATGCCATCGATGACTTCGCCGTCGTCGAGGCGCTGCTGACGGCTGCGGAAGGCTGGCTCGCCGGCGAGGGTGCGAGACTGGCGCGCGGTCCGTTCATGCTCTCGATCAATGGCGAGAGCGGCCTCCTGCTGGAAGGGCAGATGACGCCGGCGATGGTGATGATGGGCTGGTCGCCGGCCTATCTTGCCGACCATCTGGAGCGCGCCGGATATCAGCTTGGCAAGCGCCTTCTGACCTACCGCATGGCGCTCGAGGCCGACACCGACAATGCCCATGCGGCGTCGCTGCGCGGGCGGCTCGTCACTGGCCGAAACCGGGTGCGCGGCCTCGACATGGCGAACCTTGCGCGGGAGGCGGAGATTTTCGCGACGCTCTTCAATGATGCCTGGGCCGGCAATTGGGGTTTTGCGCCGATCACGCAGGCGGAGATCGCCAAGATGCTGACGTCGATGCGGCTGATGCTGCATCGCGATTTCGGCGTCGTTTTCGAGACGGACGGAAAGCCGATCGGTTTTGCGCTGGCGTTGCCGAACCTTGCCGAAATCGTCCATGAGTTCAATGGAAGGCTGTTGCCGTTCAACTGGCTGAAGCTTGGCAGGTGGGCGCTTGGGCGCAAGTGCCGGTCGGTGCGGATCATCCTGATGGGCGTTGCCGGCGCCGTCCGCTCAAGCGTTCTCGGTGCGGCGGTTCCGATCGTTCTCATCGACGAACTCATCCAGCGCAGCAAGGGCGATGGCTGGCAGGTCGACGAGATCGAGATGGGTTGGGTGCTGGAGGATAACTTGCAAGTCCGCGCACTGATCGAAAAGGTCGGTGGCAATGTGGACAAGACCTACGGCATCTTCGACAAGGAGTTGGCCGCCCCGACGGGCGGTCGTTGAAAGCGGGGGTATGACCAGATGACCGAAACGGCTGGCAAGGAAGGCACTGATACGCTGGAAGAGCGTATCGTCGCGATCGTCGTCCGCGAGGGCATGATCGATCGCGAAAAGCTCGTGCCGGAGGCGACGCTCGAGGATCTCGGGGTCGATTCGGTCGAAGTCGTCATGATCCTGAACGGGATCGAGGAAGAGTTCGGCATCTATGTGCCGATCGACGAGACAATGTCCGAAGTGCGCACGGTCGGCGATCTGCTCGGCGTCATCAAGGGCATCGTCGAAAAGAAGGCGGCAGAGCCGCAGGCGGAATGAACAAGGTTTTCATTACGGGACTTGGCGCCGTCACCGCCCACGGCATCGGCAGCGATGTTCTCTGGCGCGCGGCGCGGGACGGGCGTTCGGGGTCGGTGCCAATCGAGTTCGAGCGCGGCATCGGCGCCGTGCAGCATGCGGCCCGCTTCAGTGACTTCGACGCGGAGGCCTATTTCGGCAGCGAGGATATCTCGCGCCTCGACCGGTTCTCGCAATTCGCGGTCATCGCGGCGAACGAGGCCTTCGCCGAGGCAGGGCTCGATGCCGGGTCGCTGGCCGGGCCGTCGACGGCGGTCATTGTCGGCACAGGCATCGGCGGCTCGACGACCTTCGAGGAAGGCTGCCACGACTTCTTTGCGCTCGGCAAGCGGCGGACCAATCCGCTGACGGTGCCGAAGGTCATGGCGAATGCCGCGGCCTGCCAGATCGGCATGCGGATCGGGGCGAATGGCCCGACCTTCGCAGTCTCCTCGGCCTGCTCCTCGGCCAATCAGGCGATGGGCATAGCCGCGGCGCTGGTGCGGGCCGGGGTTGTCGACCGCGCCGTGACGGGCGGCTCGGAGACGATGATCACCTCGGCGGTGATGCGGGCCTGGGAATCGATGCGCGTCCTGACGCCCGACGCCAACCGGCCGTTCTCCAGGGGGCGCAACGGCATGCTGCTCGGCGAGGGCGCGGGCATCGTCGTGCTTGAAAGCGAGCAGTCGATGCTGGCGCGGGGCGGGCGTCCGCTGGCGGAATTCGCCGGCTACGGCACGACCTCGGATGCGGCCGACCTTCTGCGTCCTGACGCGGCGAGCGCGGCGCGGGCGATGCGGCTGGCGCTCGAGGAAGCAGGGATCGCGGCGGAGGACGTCGACTATGTCAGCGCCCATGGCACCGGCACCATCCTCAACGACGTGACCGAGACGGAAGCGATCCGGATTGCGCTTGGCGAGCGGGCGAACGCCGTGCCGGTCTCGTCGACGAAGCCGATCCACGGCCATTGCCTTGGCGCATCCGGCGCGCTCGAGCTCATCGTTACGGTGCGGGCGATGACGGAGGGCTTCCTGCCGCCGACGATCAACTGGCTCGAGGCCGACCCGAAATGCACGCTCGATGTCGTGCCGAATGTCGGCCGGCCGGCCGAGATCCGCACGGCGCTCAGCAATTCTTTCGCTTTCGGCGGCATCAACGCGGTGATTGCGCTGCGCCGCGCCGCGGCCTGAGACGGGGGCGCCGATGGGCGAGAGCGCTGGAAAATCGGGAACGATCGCGTTCGAGGCGGTCGTCGAGCCGGCGCGCGCCGCCCGGTTCGCGGAAAGCCTCGGATTGCCGGGCGATACCGTGCCGCTCGTCTTCCCGGCGTTCTGGCTGTTCGAGCCGGAAACGCAGGCGCTGCTCGGCGGTCTCGTCGGCAAGGACCATGTGCCGATCCATGTCGGGCAGGTGTTCCGCTATGCCGCGCCCTTGCGGCAGGGCGGGCGCTATCACGTCACGGTCGCCGGCGAGCGGACCGAGGTTCGCGGCAAGGAAAACCTTCTTGTCGACATCACCGTGCGCGACGCGGACGGCAACGAGGTCGTAGAGGCGCGCTCGACGGTGCTCCTGCTGCCGGTGGCAGCGGGAGAGGGACAATGACGGTGGCCGGGGAGATGGCGCCGGTCGCGCTCGGCAGCATCAGCCGGGACGCGCTTTCGGGCTATCTGGCAATCTCCGGCGACGGCAATCCGGTGCATTTTGACCCTGCCGTCGCGGCGATCGCCGGCCTTGCGGATACGCCGGTGCCCGGGCTTCTTGCCATGGCGCTGATGGAGCGGGCGGTGCGGCATTGGTTTGCCGGCCGGGAGGTTGGCGAGTTCCAGCTCTCGTTCGCGGCGCCGATCCTGCCCGATGCGGCGCTCGTTGCCGATGCGCGCCCGGCGGGCACTTCCGGGGGAAACGATCTGGTGCGCGTGCGGCTGCTGTGCGACGGTAAGATCGCGGCGATCGGGGTGCTCTCGATCGCGACGGGGACGGAACGGGCTTAGTCATGACCACTGGAGGGGAGCGGTCGGGAGCCTTGGCCGGCGCCCTTGCCGGCAAGCGGCTGCTGATCGTCACGCCGGAAATCCTCGGGCCGATCCGCAATGGCGGCATCGCAACGGCGTTCAACGCGCTCGCCCGGCTCTGGCAGGAGGCCGGCGCCCGCGCGACCATTGCCTATGTCGAGGAAGCGCTGCGCCAGCCCTACGACCGGGCGCACTGGACGGCGCACTACGGGCAGCTCGGCATCGAATTCATTCCGATCGCGACGGATACCCTGCCGGACCTGCCGCAGCTTGCGGTGTCGGACCTGCGAGCGACGGCATGGCAGGTTCACCACTGGCTGGAACCGCGGGCGGGAGACTACGATCTCGTTGTCTTTCCCGACTGGACCGGCGTCGGCTTCTACGCGCTCCTGGCGCGCGATCAGGGCATCGCCTATCGCGACCTGCCGATGGCGGTCAACACGCACGGCCCCTCGACCTGGACGCAGGACGCCAATCTCGTCCTTGCCGAGACGGCGGACGACGTCGACCGCGACTACATGGAGCGGCAATCGGTGCGGCGTGCCGATTTCGTCGTCAGCCCGAGCGCCTTTCTTCTCGACTGGATGCGGGACTATGGCTGGGAGGTGGCGCCGCGCCTGGAGGTCATCCAGAACCTGCTCAATCCGGAGGAACTCGAAACGGTGCCGGGCACCGAGCGGCGGCCGGTGCGCGATGTCGTGTTTTTCGGCCGGCTGGAGAAGCGCAAGGGCCTGAAGCTCTTCTGCGATGCCATCGACAGGCTTTCGGCGGAAGAGCGGGGCGGGATCGAAACCGTGCATTTCTTCGGCCGGGCCGTGCCGGCGCCGGGTTTCGATCCGGAGCGGTTCATTGCCGAGCGCTCGGCAGCCTGGGGCGCCAAGGTCGAGGTGCGCACCGATCTCGACCGCGAGGCGGCGCTCGGCCGGCTTTGCCGCGCCGGGACGCTGGCGGTGATGCCGTCAAAGAGCGAGAACTCGCCCTATACGGTGCTTGAATGCCTGCATCATGGCATCGGCTTTCTGGCGACACGGGCCGGCGGTACGGCCGAGCTCATTGATGCGCGCGACCGCGACGAGGTGCTCTTTCCGGCAACGCCGGAGGGGCTTGCCGGCCAGCTTCGGCGGGCGCTCCGGGACGGCGTCCGGCCGGCGCGGCGGGCGGTTGCGGCAGGGGAGGTGCGGGCGCGCTGGATTGACTGGACGCTGGCGGCGACGGATGCTGCTTGGCGCGCCGGCAATGGGCAAGGCCGACGGCGAGACGCCGCTCGTCACGGTCTGCATCACGACCTTCGAGCGGCCGGCGCTGCTTGCCGAGGCGATTGCCTCCATCGAGGCGCAGACCTATCCGGCAATCGAGATCGTCGTTGTCGACGATGGCAGCCGCAAGCCGGAGACGCTTGCCGCGCTCGACCGGCTGGCCGCAGCGTTCGCGCCGCGCGGCTGGCAGGTGCTGCGGCAGGAGAACGCCTATGTCGGGGCGGCGCGCAACACCGGTACGGCGGCGGCGCGGGGCGAATACATCCTTTTCATGGACGATGACGACGTTGCCGTGCCCGAGGAGGTGGCAACGTTCGTTGCCGTTGCCCGGCGGACCGGGGCGGACATCCTGACCTGCGCGTCGAGCCTCTTTGAGGGGGCAGAGCCGCCGGCGCGGCCGGAGCGGCTCTGGGTGGCGCTCGGCGGGGCGCTTGGCGCGGGCATCTTCCAGAACGCCTTCGGCAGCGTCAATGCGTTCTGGCGGCGGCAGGTCTATCTCGATCTCGGCGGCCACACGACCGACTACGGCATCGGCTATGAGGACTGGGAAATGTTCGCGCAGGCGATGATCGCCGGCTACCGGCTTGATCTCGTGCCGCGCGCGCTCTTTCACTATCGCGTCTCGACGACGGGGATGCTGCGCACCACCGACGTCGACACCAACCTTGCGCGCAGCGCCCGTGCCTTCGTCAAACATGCGCCGCTCGGCCTCGGAGTGGCGATCGGCCATGCCGTTCACCTCGAGCGCCAGCACGAACTCGCCCGGCGCAAGCGACCGACCTACGGCGAGTTGATCCGGCGGGACATCGGCTGGACGCGGCGCTGGCTCCGGCGGCGGCTCCGGCGCTGGTTCGGAATCTGAAAAGGACGGCTGCCGCCTTGTCGATGTCGATGCATGACGACCCTGAAACGGCCCGGCCGGAGATTGCCGATCTCCTGCTGGCATTGATCATTGCCGTCATCGTTGCCCTGCCGTCGCTGCCGGGGCGGATGAGTGCCGATTCTCTCAACATGTACGAGCAGGCGGTGTTCGACAGCTACACCGACCAGCACGTGGTGCTGATCCCGTGGATCTGGCACCGGCTTGGCGTTTCGCCGGGGCTGATCGCAGCCGAAACCGTCATTGTCGTTGTGGCGTTCGTCTGGGCCTTCCTGATGATCTTCCGCGCTGCCGGCCTGTCGCGGGGCCGGGCGGGCGTCGCGGCGGCGGCGCTGGCGCTCTTTCCCCCGGTGCATGGCTATCTGACCGGCGTTTCCAAGGATAGCTGGACCGCGGCAGTTCTCGTGCTGCTGTTCGGGCTGGCGGTCGTCGGCGGCGGACGGGGCGCGTTCGTCGTCCGGGCGCTCCTTGCCGGCCTTGCGGTCGTCATCCGGCCGGAGACGGTGCTGCTGCTGCCGCTGCTCGCATTTGGCGACGCCTTCATCCGGCGCGCCGGTGTTGCGGCGATGGCGGCGTTCCTTGCCATCGGGCTCGTTGTGCCGGCGCTCAACGGCGTTTTCGTCGATCGTGTCGCGCGGGCCGAGAAGACCGGCCCCGATTCGATCATCTACCTTTTCGATCTTGTCGGCCTGTCGCTGAAGCGGCAGGAAATGCTGCTGCCGCCGGCGGCGTTCCCGGCGCAGGATCTTCAGGTGCTCGAACGGCATTTCCATCCCTCGAGCGTCAACACGCTGGTCTGGGGCGTGCCGAAGGAGGAGATGGCGGTCTTCGTCACCGGCGAGGATCTCGCCGATCTGCGGCGGCGCTGGATCGCGGCAATTCTTGCCAACCCGCTCGATTATCTCGAAGTGCGCTGGCCGGTCATCAAGGCCTATCTCAGGGGCGAGTGGCGGTACCATCCGGGGATCGACCCGCATCCGGACATCAGGTCGTACTTTCCGGCCGGGGTCGAGGCGATGAACGCCGTCATGGATGCGTCGCCGCGGCTGCTTGCCAGCCATATCGTGCCGATGACCGGCGCCTTCGTTCTGCTCATTGCCCTGCATTTCGGGGCGCGCGACCGGCTCGACCGGGCGCTGGCGGTCTTCCTCGGCGTCGGGCTTTGCTATCAGGGACTGTTCCTCATCCTCATCCCGGCGCCCGACTACCGGTTCGGCTATGCCGGCGTCGTCATCTTCTATCTGGCGCTGGCGGCGGCGGTTTTCCGCTATCTCCGGGCCTTGTCGGCACGGGCACGCCGCGCGCCGCGTGGCAAGGACGACCGGGACCGGCACCGGATCCCCTGATCCTTGCGGTCACTGATCGCGGCGCTCAATCTGGTCCGGATCGGCGGTGATGGCCCGATAGATCTCGACGCGATCGCCTTCCTCGAGGGTGGCGTCGAGCTTCATGATGCGGCCGAAGACGCCGACCTTCTGGCGCTCCAGGTCGATATCGGGGAACTGCACCAGAATGCCGGAGCGCTCGATGGCCTCGTGCACCGTGCAGCCGTCCGGCATTTCCATTCGCAGCCACACCTTGTGCACCGGGGTGACGTAGGCGACGCCGATGTTCATGCGGGTGGTCTCCTGTGGCGGGATTTTCCCGGAAATGTCCTAGATCGTGATTTCCTTGCCGCCGCTCTCCACGGCTGCCGCGCCGCGGTTTTGCGTTGCGCGACGCCGCAGCTCATAGGCACGGCGGGCGGCGAGCAGCAGCGACAGCACGATGAAGCCGCCGGGCGGCAGGATCAGCAGCAAGACGCCCTTGTAGGACGGAATGACGGTCGTCTCGAGAACGCGGAAATGCTCGCCGAGCAGCAGCGAGGCGTTGGCAAAGAGCGTACCCGACCCGAGAATCTCGCGGATCGCACCGACGACGACGAGGGCGAAGGTGAAGCCAAGGCCCATCATCAGGCCGTCGAACATTGCCGGCAGCACGGGCGATTTCGAGGCAAAGCTCTCGGCCCGGCCGAGGATGACGCAGTTCGTGACGATGAGCGGGATGAAAAGGCCGAGCACCTTGTAGAGGTCATGCAGCCAGGCATTGATGGCGAGATCGACGATGGTCACGAGGATGGCGATGATCAGGACGAAGGCGGGGATGCGGATTTCCGGCTCGATCACCCGCCGCATGACGGCGATGAGGAAGCCGGAGGCGATGAGGACGGCCGTTGTCGCCAGCCCCATGCCGAGGCCGTTCGTTGCCGTTCCGGTCAGCGCGAGCAGCGGGCAAAGCGCGAGCATCTGCGAAAAGACGACATTGTTTGCCCAGAGGCCGTCGCGGGCAATCTGCCGATAACCGGTGCTCATTTCTTTTCTCCCCCTGGCCGTGCGGTGAGTGTCGGGCGTTCGGCGTCGAAAAATTCGAGCCCCTCCCGCACGGCGGCAACGACGGCGCGCGGCGTGATGGTTGCTCCGGAAAACTGGTCGAAATGACCGCCGTCCTTCTTCACGCCCCACTTGTCCTTCGGCGGATTGCCGAAGGAAAGACCGGCAAAGCCGAGGATCCAGGGCCCTTTCGCTTCCTCGATCTTGTCGCCAAGGCCCGGCGTCTCGGCATGCTGCAACACCCGCACGCCGAGCAGGCTGCCGTCAGCGGCAACGCCCATCAGGATGCGGATGGCGCCGCCATAGCCCTGGCCGGTGACCTCGTAGGCGACCGCCCTGACCTCGCCGCCGGAGAGGGCCGGGTAGATGGTGCGGCCGGTGCCGTCAGTCATGGCGATTGTGTACTGGTCGCGGACGGGGTCGTTGTCATGAACCGATGCCGGTACGACGAGGGCGAGCGATCCGAGCAGGTCTTCCTTCATCCGCTCGGCGATGGCGCCTTGCGTGGCATTGTGGCTTGAGGCGAGCAGGCCGGCGCCGCCGAGGGCGAAGGCGCCGAGCAGGGCCGCCAGATAGAGCGGCGAGCGCCCGCCCGCCCGGGACGTGCCGCCACCGGCCAGGCCGAGCCGGGCTTTCAGGCGGTCGAGAAACGAGGTGTCGCTGGCTGGCTTGTCCATCGTCCGACCTCATTTCTCGTCATAGCGGATCGGCTCGCCCGAGCGCTTGCGCCCGTAGATGCGTGGCCGGATCGTGTGGTCGATGATGGGCACGGTCGCGTTCATCAGCAGCACGGCAAAGCCGATGCCTTCCGGATAGGCGGCGAAGGTGCGGATGACGAAGGTGAGGAGGGCGACACCGGCGCCGAAAAGGAGCTTGCCGGTGCCCGTTGCCGGCGCGGTGACGTAGTCCGTGACGATGAAGAAGGCGGCAAACAGGAACGTTCCGGAGAGGAGATGGGCTGCCGGGTCGAGGAAGCGCTGCGGGTCGATGAGGTGAAACGTGCCCGAGAGCGCTGCCATCGTGGCGATCATGGCGACCGGGGCGTGCCAGGTGATGACCCGTGTCGCAAGCAGCAGGATGCCGCCGGCAACGAGCAGAACGGCCGATGTCTCGCCAAGCGATCCCGGCACCATGCCGACCGCGAGCGACAGGGTGTCGTGGCCGCCCTTGAGGATGTCGGAAAGGGCCAGCCCCTGACCGAGCTGGGTTTTCACCGAGCCGAGAACCGACGCGCTGGAAACCGCGTCGAAGTCTGGATGGCCGCTGAGAAAGATCGAAAAGCCTTCCGCAATGCCGGGTGAGCCGGCCGAGAACAACGGCCGCGGTTCGAGGAACTGGGTCATCTCGACCGGGAACGAGATCAGCAGGAAGATGCGGGCGATCATGGCCGGGTTGAAGACGTTCTGGCCGAGGCCGCCGAATGCCTGCTTGCCAAGGACGATGGCGACGAAAGCGCCAAGGACGCCGATCCACCATGGCGCCCAGGGCGGCAGGGTCATGGCGACGATCCAGCCGGTGAGGAGCGCCGAGCCGTCGAGCAGGAACGGCCGGACGGGCTTGCCGGCAACGCGCAGCGAGGCGGCCTCGAAGGCAATCGCGGCGGCGATCGTTGCCAGGAACAGAAACAGCGCCGGCCAGCCGAATGCATAGATGCCGAAGGCTGTCGCCGGCAGCAGCGCGACGACGACGAGGCCCATGGTGCGGCCGATGCTGGCGCCGGAATGGGCGTGCGGCCCGCCGACAGGTCCTTTGGCGATCATGCGTCCACCTGTGCCCTGGCGGCCGCGTCGGCCTGCCGTTTCTTGGCGTCGCGCTCGGCCTTCATGCGCGCCATGGCCTCTTCCTTGGCCTTGCGCTGCTGCTCCATCCTGTCGGTGCGAAGGCGGGCGAGGCGTTTGGTTTCTTCCTGCTTGTGCCTGGCGCGCTGCTGCGCGGTCAGCTTGCCCTTGGCGTAGTTGAAGTACTGGACGAGCGGGATGTTGGCCGGACAGACCCAGGCGCAGGAGCCGCAGGCAATGCAGTCGAGAAGACCGATCTTCACCGCCCCGTCGAGTTCCTCCTTGCGGATGCGCGCCGCCATTTCGAGCGGGGTCAGCCCGCAGGGACAGGCACTGACGCAGGAGCCGCAGCGGATGCACGGCATTGCCGCCTCGCGCGGTGCCTCGTCGGCGCCGAGCGCGAGGATGCCGTTGATGCCCTTCACGATCGAGGCGCGGGTGCTCGACAGCGGCTGGCCCATCATCGGGCCACCGAGCAAGAGGCGCTTCGGTTCGCCGACGAAGCCGCCGCAATGCTCGATGAGGTGGGAGACCGGCGTGCCGATCGGCACCTCGAAATTGCCGGTGCGGGCCATCGCCCCGCCACTCACCGTGACGATGCGTGAAATCAGCGGCCGGCCGTGCCGCACGGCCTCATGCACGGCATAGGCGGTCGCGACATTGTGGACGACGATGCCGATATCGGCGGTCAGGGCGCGCGCCGGCGTCTCCTTGCCGGTCAGCGCCTGCACGAGGTGCTTTTCCGAGCCCATCGGATAGCGCGTCGGCACCTCGACGACGGCGACGTCGGCAAAGCCGCCGGCTGCAACGGCGAGCCGCAGCGCGGCGAGGGCCTGCGGCTTGTTGGCCTCGACGGCGATGATCGCCCTTGCGACGCCGAGGCCATGGCGCATGATGCGGATGCCGTCGACGACGTCGCCGGTGCGCTCGCGCATCAGCCGGTCGTCGCAGGTCAGATAGGGCTCGCACTCAGCCGCGTTGATGACCAGCGTCTCGAGCGTGTGGCGGTTGCGCAGGTTGAGCTTGACGGCTGACGGGAAGGTTGCCCCGCCCATGCCGACGATGCCGCTCGCGGCGACGCGCTCGGCAATTGCGGCGGGATCTACGGCGAAAGGATCGAGCGGGGCGGGGAGCTCGCCCCACTCGTCCCTTCCGTCCGGGCGCATGGTGATCGTCTGGCCGGGAAGACCCGACGCATGCGGCGCGATGAAACGCCCGATCGAGACGATGCGGCCGGACGTCGGGGCATGAACCGGCGCCGAGACCATGCCACGGCCGGTGGCAAGCAACTGGCCCTTCCTGACGACGTCGCCGCGATCGACGACGGCCACGGCCGGCGCGCCGATGTGCTGCTGCAGGGGAATGCGCAGGACGCTGGCCAGCGCCAGGCGCTCGATCGGCTTTTCGGCCGACAGCTCCTTGCGCTCGCTCGGGTGGATGCCGCCGCTGATGCGGAATAGCTTCATCGCTTCGTCCCTTCGCCGTCAGGCGGCAAGCCGGTTGGCCGGCTTCGGCCAATGCCAGGTCGTCAGGGTGTCGGTTTCCGGGCGCATCACGATCGCCCCGGTCGGGCAAACCTCGGCGCATTGCTCGCATCCGGTGCAGGCGTCGTCGACGACGCCGTGGATCTGCCGCGACGCGCCGACGATGGCGTCCGTCGGGCAGCGCTTCAGGCACTTGGTGCAGCCGATGCACAGGTCCTCGAAAACGAAGGCGATGACAACGCCGCGGTCCTCCATGTCCGAGAGGTCGGAGGCGATGCCGAGCTTGTCGGCGAGGGCCGTCGCCAGCGCCTTGCCGCCGGGCGGGCAGAGCGATACCGGGGCCGCGCCTTCGGCGAGCGCCTCGGCCGCCGCCGAACAGCCCGGAAAGCCGCATTGGCCGCAATTGGTGCCGGGCATCATCTGCTCGATTTCAGCCGCGACCGGATTGCCCTCGACCCGCAGCAGCCGCGCCGCCAGGCCGAGGCCGCCGCCGAGGGCGACGCCCAGTCCCATCAGAATGCCCATGGCCTCGATCATTGGCGTTCTCCCTGAAACCGGCTACTGGGCAACGAGCCCGGCAAAGCCCATGAAGGCGAGCGACAGGAACCCGGCCGTGAGGAAAGCGATCGGCGCACCCGAGAAGGCCGCCGGTACGTCGGCGAGCCGCAGCCGTTCGCGCAGGCCGGCGAAAAGAACCATGACGAGAGTGAAGCCGGCGGCCGAACCGAAGCCGTAGAGCATGCTCTCGGCGAGGTTGTGGTCTTCCTGCACGTTCAGGAGCGCGACGCCGAGCACGGCACAATTGGTGGTGATGAGCGGCAGATAGATGCCCAGCACCTGATGCAGCACCGGCGAGATCTTCTTGATCGCCAGCTCGGTGAACTGCACCACGGCGGCAATGACGAGAATGAAGGTCAGTATCCGCAGGTAGCCGAGCCCGAACGGCGCCAGCACCAGATGCTCGAGGATCCAGCCGGCCGTTGCCGCAACGGTCAGCACAAACGTCGTCGCAAAGCCCATTCCGACGGCGGCTGACAGTTTCTTGGACACGCCCATGAACGGGCAAAGGCCAAGGAACTTGACCAGCACCACGTTGTTCACCAGCGCCGTCCCGAGCAGGATGATGAGATAATGTTCCATACGCCCGACCGCTCCGTCGCCATCGATTGCGTCCGGTGAGCGAGCAGCATTAACCGTGCCAGCGGCGCGCCGGACATGCTGCGATGCGGAAAAGTCCGTGCTTTCCGCGAGTTGCCGGCCGATCCGGAATTTGTCCGCGATCCGACAACGACGACCGCTCCGACACCGGGTTTGTCGGGAAGCCGACAAGGAAAGACTGTCGTCGTGCAGTAAATCCGGCGCTTCTCCCGGCAATTCACCCCGAAGGCATGGTTTTTGCGATGCGATTGTCGGGTTCGTGACTTTGGCGGAGGCGCGCCATGACAGAGCGGAACGCAGGCGACGACAGGCGAAGCGCGACCGAAGCGCTTGCTGCGGTGCTCACGTCCTTGCCGGAAGACCTGCCGCCGGAGATCCGCAGCATCTTCGGCGCGGCGCTGACGCCGCACGATCATCACCTGCCGCCGCGGCTCTACCAGGAAGCGGTGGAGGCAATGTCGGTCGCGGTCTCGATCACCGATCGCGACGCCAAGATCCTCTATGTCAATCCGGCCTTCGAGCGGCTGACGGGATATGCCTCCGAGGACATCGTCGGCCAGAACGAAAGCGTTCTTTCGAACAAGCGGACGCCGCGCTCCGTCTATCTGGAGCTCTGGGAAACGATCAGGGGCGGCAATGTCTGGCAGGGCCGCCTCATCAACCGCAAGCGCGGCGGCGAACTCTACCTCGCCGAGCTGTCGATCGTCCCGGTGAAGAACCGCGCCGGCGCCATCGGCTATTTTCTCGGCATGCACCGCGACATCACCGAGATGCACCACCTGCAGCGCAAGGTGGAGAACCAGAAGAACCTCATCCTGAGCATCCTCGACGGTGCGCCGGTGGCGATCGTCCTCATCGACCTGAAGGGCGTCGTGCTCGTCGCCAATCGCGCCTACCGACGCCTTGCCGCGGACATGAAGGACGTCGAGCCGGCGAGCTATTTCGTCGAGATGCTGCGCCCGCAGCTCGGCGACGATCTCGTCGATGCCAGCGCCGAGGAGAGGACGCTTGCCGGCGCCGAGGTGCGCTGGCCGCAGGGCGGCGGCTCCGGCGGGCGGTGGTTCTCCTGTTCGACGCAGTGGGTGCGCGAGTTCGAGCTGTCGGCGGACACCTATTTCGAGACCCGGGTGCAGGACGCGATGCTGCTGGTCATCAGCGAAATCACCGGCCTGAAGCGGCAGTACGAGCAGACGCGGTTCCTTGCCGTTCGGGCGCAGATGGCCGATCTGGAAATGCGCCTGACGACCCGCGAGATGATCGACGGCGCGCTCTACCAGCTTCAGGGGCCGCTCAACATCATCCAGGCTATGGCCGGCATGCTGCAGCGGCGCGAGGGCGAGGACGCCCGTTTCGGCCATGCCGTCGACGAGGCGCTGTCGTCCGGCAATCGCGCCGTCGAGCGCCTGCGCGTCTCGCTGCCGCCGTTTTCGCGCGAGGTCATGTCGCCGGTAAATCTCAATCAGGTGATCCGCGACGTGCTGGTGCTGACCGCCGACCGCCTCTCGGCCAACGGCATCGTTGTCGACTGGCAGCCGGATCGCGAGCTGCCGTCGGTGTTCGGCCAGGAAAACCTGCTGCGGATTCTTCTGAAGGTGCTTGTCGACAACGCGATTACCGCGGTCGGCGAGCCGGGATCGCGGAGCCGCGAAGTGCGGGTGGCGACCCGCGCCGACGACGAGGTCATCGAGCTCTGGGTGCGTGACGGCGGCCCGGGCATCGAACGGTCGATCCGCTCCAAGGTTTTCGAGCCGTTCTTTTCGGCCTGGTCGCGCAGTCCGCGCTCGGCCGGCATGGGCCTTGCGATTGCCCAGCAGATCCTGACCGAGCTCGGCGGCGACATTCACATCGACACGGCGCCGTCGGAGGGCGGCGGGATGTGCGTCTGGCTGCCCGCTTGCCGGCCGCACAAGGGGGAGCCGCAGGCATGAACGATATCCCCGAGAATTTCGGCGGCAGCCGCATCTGTCCGAGACCGGTTTTCTGCGCCTTCTACAAGCAGGAGCTGGAGACGCTTTATCAGGTCAGCCGCGTGCTTGGCCGCTCGCTCGACCTGCAGCAGACGACGCATGACGTGCTGGAGCTGCTGCACGAGGAGGGGCTGCTGCACCACGGCATGATCTGCCTGCTCGACAACGAGACCGGCGAGCTGAATGCGATCGATGTCCATGGCGGGGCCGGAACGCCGGGCACGCATTACCGGTCCGGGGAGGGCATTGTTGGCGCTGTTCTGGCCGCCCGCGACCGCATCATCGTGCCGCGCATCGCCGACGAGCCGCGCTTTCTCGGCCGCCTCGGGGTCTATGATCCGGAGCTGCCGTTCATCGGCGTGCCGATTTTCTATGGCGCCGACGAGACGCTCGGCGTTCTGGCCGCCCAGCCGGCCGCCGGCGATCGCTTCCTTGAGGATCATGCCAAGCTGATGGAGATGATCGCCTCGCTCATCGCCCAGACGCTGCATCTGTCAAAGTCGATCGAGCAGGAGCAATCGCAGCTTCGCTCGGAACGGGACCGCCTTCGCCGGCACGTCAAGCAGCAGCACGGCTTCGACCGCATCGTCGGCGATACGCCCGCCATGCGGATGGTCTTCGATCAGGTCCGTGTCGTTGCCAAGTGGAACACGACGGTGCTCATTCGCGGCGAGTCCGGCACGGGCAAGGAACTCATCGCCAATGCGATCCACTACAATTCGCCGCGCTCGAGCGCCCCGTTCCTGAAGCTCAACTGTGCCGCCCTGCCGGACAACCTGCTCGAATCGGAGCTTTTCGGTCACGAGAAGGGGGCATTCACCGGCGCTGCCAGCATGCGCAAGGGCCGCTTCGAGCAGGCCGACGGCGGCACGCTCTTCCTCGACGAGATCGGCGAAATTTCCCCGGCGTTCCAGTCGAAGCTGCTGCGCGTGCTGCAGGAAGGCGAGTTCGAGCGCGTCGGCGGCAACCGGACGCTGAAGGTCGACGTGCGCATCATCGCGGCGACCAACAAGGATCTGGAGGCGGCGGTCGAGACCGGCACCTTCCGCGAGGACCTCTACTACCGGCTCAACGTCATGGCGATCAACATGCCGGCGCTGCGCGAGCGCATCGACGATATTCCGGAGCTGGCGCGCTTCCTCGTTGGCCAGGTGGCGGCAAAGCAGGGGCGCGACCTCATCCTGACCGACAGCGCCGTGCGCCTGCTGATGCGGCACACCTGGCCGGGCAATGTGCGGGAGCTCGCCAACTGCGTCGAGCGCGCCGCGATCATGAGCCTGGACGGGACGATCGACCGCGATGCCGTCGTTGCCTCGGGTATCCAGGACAAGGCTGCGGGAACGGCGCCGCCGCGGCCGTTCGCCCAACCTGCGCCAAAGCCCGTGCCGCCGGCCGAGGCGGTGCAGCCAAGGCCCGCCGTGCCGGCGCGCACTGTGCCGGAATCAGAGGCCGACGAGCGCGAGCGGATCATCGCCGCGCTCGAGGAGGCCGGCTGGGTGCAGGCGAAGGCCGCCCGGCTGCTCGACATGACGCCGCGACAGATCGCCTACCGGGTCAAGATCCTCGACATCAAGATGCGCCGCATCTGAGGTCGCCAAGCCCGCATCGCGACGGCCGGTCCGCATTATGCCGGGCCGGCCATTTCGCATTTCCGCAGGCCGGGCAGGGATTGTCACGAACAGCACAATGCCGCGCTGCCGCAATTGTCGGGTTTGCCACAGCGAAGTGCCGATGGCGGTCCGGAAATACTATTCAAAAACAATCATATATCCCTTCCGGCCGGCTTGGCATGGCGGTTGCTGATGAAGGCTCGGGATCCGTGATCGGGCCTGCTTTGCAGGACCCAGCGCACGAATGGAGCCATGGCATGGAACTGAAGGTTCTTGGACCGGCCAAGCCGTCCGCCGGCGGGTGTTCGAAGAGTGCATGCGGCTCGACCGCCGACCAGATGAGCCATCTGCCGGAAGCGATCCGCGAGCGGGTGAAGAACCATCCCTGCTATTCCGAAGAGGCGCACCACCATTATGCCCGCATGCATGTCGCCGTCGCGCCGGCCTGCAACATCCAGTGCAACTACTGCAATCGCAAATACGACTGCGCCAACGAGAGCCGGCCGGGCGTCGTCTCCGAACTGCTGACGCCGGATCAGGCGGTCCGCAAGACGCTGGCGGTTGCCGCCGCCATCCCGCAGATGTCGGTGCTCGGCATTGCCGGCCCCGGCGATCCGCTGGCAAATCCGTCCCGCACCTTCGAGACCTTCCGCCAGCTTTCCGACAAGGCGCCGGACATCAAGCTCTGCGTGTCGACCAACGGCCTTTCCCTGCCCGAACATGTCGACGAACTCGTTCGCCACAACATCGACCACGTCACGATCACCATCAACTGCGTCGACCCCGAGGTCGGCGCCCGCATCTATCCGTGGATCTTCTGGAAAAACCGGCGCATCCGCGGCCGCAAGGCAGCCGAGATCCTGATCGAGCAGCAGCAGCGCGGCCTGGAAATGCTGGTCGCGCGCGGCGTGCTGGTGAAGGTCAATTCGGTCCTCATTCCGGGCGTCAACGACGACCACCTCGTCGAGGTGAGCCGTGTCGTCAAGGCCAAGGGCGCGTTCCTGCACAACGTCATGCCGCTCATCGCCGAGGCCGAACACGGAACGTACTACGGCGTCATGGGCCAGCGCGGACCGACCCAGGCCGAACTGACGGCGCTGCAGGATTCCTGCGGCGACATGAACATGATGCGCCACTGCCGGCAGTGCCGGGCCGACGCCGTCGGTCTTCTCGGCGAGGATCGCGGCCAGGAATTCACCATGGACAAGATCGACGTCATGGAGATCGACTACGCCGCCGCGATGGAAAGGCGGGCGACGATCCATGCCGCCATCGAGGCGGCGAGGGACGAGGAGCGCACTGCTGCCGCGCCGGCGCCGGTCGCCGCGCTGCCGGCGGACGCGCGTCTGGTGCTGATGGCGGTCGCCAGTGCCGGGCAGGGTGTCGTCAACCAGCATTTCGGTCATGCCCGGGAGTTCCTCATCTACGAGGCCGGGCCGTCGGGCGTGCGCTTCGTCGGCCATCGCAAGACAGACCAGTACTGCGTCGGCAGTTCGACCTGCGGCGACACCGAGACGGCGCTCGAGCGGACGATCCGCGCCCTTGCCGGCTGCGAGGTCGTGCTCTGTTCCAAGATCGGCATCGAACCGTGGGGGGCGCTGGAAGCCGCCGGCATCCAGCCGAACGGCGAGCACGCGATGGAACCGATCGAGGCGGCCGTTGCCGCAGTCTATCGCGAGATGGCCGAGGCCGGCGCGCTCGTCACCGACAGCCTTGCGCAAAGCGCCTGAGGACAAGGTCATGGCCTATTCGATCACAGCGCTCTGCGTGAACTGCTTTGCCTGCCTTGATGTCTGCCCGAGCCGGGCGATCGCCGAGGCAAAGCCGCATTTCACCATCGATGCCCGGAAATGCAGTCATTGCGAGGGCGAACATGCCGACCCGCAATGCGCCAGCATCTGCCCGGTCGAAGGCGCCATTCTCGATGCCGAGGGCCTTGCCGCCAATCCGCCGGGGTCGCTGACAGGCATTCCGCCCGAAAGGCTGCAGCAGCTCGCCGCCGCCGGCGTCCTCTGAGGGTGAAGCGATGCCGCTGAAGGGGCCGCAAGCCGTTGAAATCGCCGACAGGGTGCATTGGATCGGGGCTCGACCCCAATCTGCGGACCTTCGACCTCATCCTGAAACCGCCAACGGCACCACCTACAACGCCTATGTGGTGCGCGGCTCGGACGGTGTTGCCGTCGTCGATACCGTCAAGGAAGAGTTCTCGGCCGATTTCTTCGAGCGTCTCGAGCAGTGGCGCGCTACGACGAGATCCGGGCGGTCGTGCTCAACCATCTCGAGCCCGATCATACCGGCGCGGTGCCCGAGCTGATGCGCCGGGCGCCGCAGGCCCACATCTACGTGTCGCAGCGGGGCCTGAAGCTGCTCTCGGCCCTGCTCAAGGACGATCTGGACAAGCTTGGCTACACGCTGACCGGCACGGGCGACACCTGCGACCTCGGCGACCGGGTGCTGACCTTCGTCAACACGCCCTATCTGCACTGGCCCGACACGCAGTGCACGTTTCTCGCCGATTGCCGGGTGCTGTTCTCCGGCGACGTCTTCGGCTGCCATTTCTGCGACGAGCGTCTCTACAACGACCTCGTCGGCGATTTCCGCTTTTCCTACGAATATTACTTCAAGCACATCATGCGGCCGTTCAAGCGCTACGTGCTCGAGGCGGTCGACAAGATCGTGCCGCTCGATCCGGCACTGATCGCGCCGGCGCACGGGCCGATCCTGCGGGACAGCCCGCTCGACTACGTTCGCAGCTACCGGAAACTGTCGAACTCCTACCTGCCAAACGAAGTCGAGGGCAAGGAGAAGAGCCTCCTCGTCTTCTACATGAGCGCCTATGGCGCGACGGCCGACATGGCCCGCTCCGTCTATGAGGGGGCGAGCGGGGTCAGCGGTGTCCGTGCCTCGCTCTACGACCTGCAGGGCGGCGAGATCGAACCCTTCGTCGACCTCATCGAGGGTGCCGATGGCCTCGTTTTCGGCTCGCCGACGATCAACGGCGATGCCGTCAAGCCGGTCTGGGATGTGCTTGCCTCGCTCATCTCGATCGAGACGCGGGGCAAGCTCGGCGGCGCTTTCGGCTCCTATGGCTGGTCCGGCGAGGCGGTGCCGATGATCGAGGACCGTCTGCGCGGTCTCAAGATGCGCGTTCCGGAAAAGGGGCCGCGCGTGAAGTTCCACCCCACCGACGACGAGCTCGATGTCTGCCGTGCCTACGGCCGGGCACTCGCCGAAGCGTTGGCGGGCAAGACCAGGCCGAAAGTGGTCGACCTCGCCGATCTGTGACGGCCGGCGGGGCAGGGGGGACAAGGGTTTTTTCTACGGGGGTCATTCAAAGGAGACGGATATGGCCAAAGTGAAACTGACGTTCACCGATATCGAAGTGACCGTGAACGTGCCGGCCGGCACCCGCGTCATCGAGGTGTCCGAAAAGGTCGGTGCCGGCATCATCTATGGCTGCCGCGAGGGAGACTGCGGCACCTGCCTGATGCGGGTCGAGTCCGGCATGGAGTTCCTGTCCGAGCCGACCGCGCTCGAGGACAAGGTGCTGAAGGAAAACATGGCCGGAAAGGACATGCGCCTTGCCTGCCAGGCCCAGGTCATCGGCGACGGCGAGGTCAAGGTGCGCCCGGCCTGACGGCCGCGCGCCGATCACCTCCCAAGCACTGGAAAACGGAACGAGGCACATGCCCAAGATCATTTTTCAACATCCCGAATATGACGAGATCGAGGTCTACGCTCCGGCCGGCAGCCACCGCAAGACGGTGCTGTCGCTGGCCAAGGAGTTCAAGGTTCCGATCAACTTCGACTGCGGCGACGGCGAGTGCGGCACCTGCGTCATCCGCGTCACCGACCTTGCCGGCGGGCCGACCCACATGGGCACGCACATGACCGACAAGGAAAAGACGGTCCTGCGCGAAATCGGCAAGCTCAGCAAGGACGAGCTGGAAAAGGTCGTCGTCAACGACCTGCCGAGCGAGTGGCGTCTGGCCTGCCAGATGATCGTTCGCGACGAGGACATCCGCATCACATACGAGAAGCGGTTGTGACCGGACCGGGCGCCGGCCTTGCCGCTGGCGGCCTCACCCTCCATCAGGCGCTCCAGCAGCGCCTGATGCGGATGGGGCGCGGCGGGCTCAACGAGGTGTTCGTCGCCCAGATGCTGGCAAGCTGGATGGCGGGGCGCGGTGTCCTGCCATCGGCCATGGGGCTTGACCCGAGCCTATTCCGGCAGATGCTCGACTGGCACTTTCCGGGCATCGGCCCATTCGACGACCGGCGGGCGGGCGTTGCGGCGCTGCCCCGTCCCGATGAACTCGACGACGTGCGCATGCTGCTCGACAGCCACCGCGCCGGCCGGTCGATTTCGGAACTCTGGATGACGGAAATCGTCGCCCTCGGCTGCATGGGCGGCGATCACCTCTGGTCGGATCTCGGGCTGTTCTCGCGCGATCAGTTGAGTGCCCTGATGATGCTGAATTTCCCGACGCTTGCCGCCGCCAACAGCCGCAACATGAAATGGAAGCGGTTCCTCTACAAGCAGCTCTGCGAGGCCGAAGGGGTTCATGCCTGCCGGGCGCCGAGCTGCGAGGCCTGCGCCGACTATGGCAACTGCTTCGTGCCGGCCGAGGCCGAATAGGCGGCTGGCGGCACCGTTGCCGCACCGGCGACGACCATCCTGTGGTCCTTGCCGTCCTCGATGCGCAGCCGCGACTTCATCGTGGCCGTGAGATAGAGGGTACCGGCTCCATCGACGAGCACCACATCGGTGACGCCCATGCGGGCGGCGACGGCCGGCCACTCGCCGGGGCCTGCCACCGACAGCGCCGTTGCCGCGCCATCGGCCAATGCGCCATCCCGATGAATGACGCTCGCCGAGACGATGTCACGGACCGGCCAGCCGGTGCGCGGGTCGAGGATGTGCGAATAGACGATGCCGTCGTGCTCGAGAAACCGATTGTAGTTGCCCGACGTGTGCAGCGCTTCGCCGGGGGCAAGCTCGACCGAGGCGATGACGCCCCAGCCGCGCGGATCGCGGATCGCGACCCGCCAGGGCCGCGCGCCATGCCGGCCGATCACCTTGACGCCGCCGCCGGCATTGATGACGGCGTCGACTATGCCGGCCGACGCCAGCTCACCGGCGGCCCAGTCGAGCGCCGCGCCCTTGGCGAACCCGCCGAAATCAAGCTGAACGGCGGGATTGCGCGATGATGCCACCGCGCCCTCGACCCGGACGTCGGCCATCGACGGGGCGCCGGCAACGAGCGCGGCGATTTTGCCGGCGTCCGGCGGCGGGCCCTGCGGCAGGTCGTCGGCATGAAAGCCCCAAAGGCCGATGAGGCTGCCGATGGCGGGATTGAACAGTCCGCCGCTCGTCTCCTCGAGGTGTCTTGCCGTTTCGATCGCGTCGGCAAGGAGCGGCGAGACCGCCATCGACCGGCCTTCGGCGAAGGCCGCGTTGAGGTCGGTCATCTCGCCGGGCTTCCAGGCGTTCCAGTCGCGCTGCATGCGGCCGAAGCCTTCGGCGATGCCGGCGAGGGCCGGCGCGGCTCGCTCGCGGTCCTTTTCGGCAATGACGATCTCGGTCAGCGTGCCGAAGACGTAAAGCGTGGTGCGATATTCCCCGGCATCCGGCTCGCAGGCGGCAAACAGAACCGCGCTCGCCAGCAGAAGAATGGAGCGGACGCCGGCCCGCATGGTCATTCGACGTCGCAGCCGGATGCGGGGGCCGGGCCAATGAGAACCGGCGCAAGGCCCCGGGCGAGGCCGGACGAGCGGACGACGAGGTAGCCGCCGCAAAGGCCGGCGACAGCGGCAAGGCCGACGCCGACCTCGGCGGTGCCAAGGCCGGCCGCGATCGCGGCCATGACGACCATGGCCGCTGCCGGAATGAGGTAGGCAATTGCCGCGCCGGCGACGATCGAACTCTCGCGAATGCCGAGAACCACCCTCGTGCCGACCGGAAAGTCGCGGTCGGTCGCGACCCGCAGCGTTGCCGGCGCGCTGGAGACGAGCCGCGACAAGGTCGCCGTGCCGCAGCTCGAAGCGATGCCGCAAGTGGCGCAGCCGGCGGTCCGGTGCGGCAAGAGAAGAAGGAACCGGCCGTCGCGCGCGAGCACGGTCGCTTCCGCCTCGACGAGGTCGGCGAGGTCAGGCGCGAGGGGAGATTCGACGGTCATGACGTGGCCCCTTTCGCTTTCAGGTGCGCGGCGAGCGCGCTGTCCATGGTCGCTGCGTGGAGATCGAACCAGCGCGGCAGTTCGCGCACATATTCGCGCCCAAAGGCGAGGAAGCCGCGCTCGACCCGGTTGCCGATCTGGCGCATCTGGCCGAGCACGCGATCATGCTCGCTGCGATGCTCGCCAAGCGCGGGAAAGCCGCTTTCGACCATCAGCTCGTCCTCGAAGGCAAAATGCGCGACGGTATGGGCGCCGAGTTCGGCAAAGAGCGCCCGGAACGCGGCGCTGTCGGGCGCTGCGTCGAGCCGGTTCACGAGGTCGGCGAATTCGCGATGCATCTCATCCATCGCCGCGACATCGAGCCGGTGCCGATCGTCGTTCCAGACGAGCAGGGTCATCGGGCAAGGTCCGGCGTCAGCGTCTGGATGCGGGCGCGGCGGCCGCGGCGGACGGCAGCGAGGTCGACGATTTTCGCCGTCGGCGAGGCCGACCAGCCCGCCGCGTTGCCGGGCGGCAGCGCGTTTTCGCGCCGTTTGCCGCCGTGCAGCCAGGGCGGCGTCGCAAGGTTCCGCGATGCCGGGGCAGGGCAGGTGGTCGATCGGATTTTCCGTTCCGTCTCGGTCGGGTGTTGCGGCATGGGGAGCCTCTCCTGCAACAGGACGTTTCGGTCAGGCGGCAACGGGCGCGTTTGCGACAGCCTCGAGGAAGCCGGCAACATCCATCCGGATGACCTCGATCCGCTTTTTCTTCAGGAACCGCATTTCCTTCTCGGTCGGCTCGGGGATCAGCGCCCAGCCGGCCGGCTCGCCGGCATCGTGGATGATGTCGGACATGACCATGCGCTCGGTGTCGCGGTTGAACCGCATGCCGAGGAAGAGATAGCGCTTGCCGACGCGGCCGGACTTGAGGAACGAGGGCATGCCGAAGCCGCCCATCAGCTCGGTGATGTAGTCGACGTAGTCCGCGTCCGAGGCGATGAACAGCGGCTCGGGAACGGGGGAGCCGGCCGGCTTGAAGAGGACGGGCAGGTTCGTGTCGGCCTGCTCGAGGCTGACGCCGCGATAGGCCGTGCCGTCATGCTGTGAAAGAACGAAGCGATAGTCAGTGCCGCCGATGCGGGCGACACCGCGCACCAGGAGGTGCGGCACCGTCGCATAGCTCTCCTGAAGCTGCGTGTCGCGATTGACGTCGATGACATAGGCCGGGCGCACGGTTGCCAGCCAGTCGTGCAGCGGCGCCCGTGTCCACTTCGTCTCGCCATAGGTCTTGGTCAGGAACTGGTCGATGAAGCGGCGGCCGCGCTTCGGGTTCATGGCGGCGCGCGGGAACTCGAACATCAGCTTGGGCGCCATCGGCCGACCGCCGTTCATGGCCAGGATGAGGCTGTCGCTGTCCGCCGGTATCGGCGCGCCCGTCGCCTTGTCGTGTGCGCCGGCGAGCGCTCCCGGCCCGAGATAGGGAACGACGTTGCCGGCGCGTAGGCCGGCGACGATATCGGCGGAGTCGATTGGCTGCATCTTTCCACGCTCGCTTCATCCGTTGTGTTCTGGATTACCGGCTAGCAAGAAGCGAACCAGCCGCGACACGCCGCCAACCCATTGAAATCGTTGAAGCAGGGGTGCGGGCCTGTCGCAATGCCGCGATTTTGTCGGGTTTGCTGCAAGGGCCGGCAGCGTGGCAGGCGCCTGCCGACGGTGTCCGTCGGGCTGTCGGCAAACCGACAATGCACCCCTGGAATTGTTGGCGACGCCACCAGAGATGCGCAAGTCCGACAACCGGAAGAGGTCAAACAAATCGTGTAAAAACAATGTGTTAATTCCGAAATTAAGGATTGGCACAGCCTTTGCTCAATCCCTTGGCGTGAGCATTTCGCAATCTTGTTCGTGTCGCGGAGCACCGAACGCACCACTGCCAAGGAGAAGCACTATGGCACTTGTCAATGCGCGATTTACGGGAAGGGGGGCATCGGCAAGTCCACCACCACGCAGAACCTCGTTGCCGGTCTCGCCGAGCTCGGCAAGAAGGTGATGATCGTCGGCTGCGATCCGAAGGCGGACTCGACCCGACTGATCCTCCATGCCAAGGCCCAGAACACCATCATGCATCTGGCTGCCGATGCCGGTTCCGTTGAGGATCTCGAGCTGGAAGACGTTCTGAAGGTCGGCTACGGCGACATCAAGTGCGTCGAGTCCGGTGGTCCGGAGCCGGGTGTGGGCTGCGCCGGCCGCGGCGTCATCACCGCCATCAACTTCCTTGAGGAAGAGGGCGCCTACGAAGAGGATCTCGACTTCGTCTTTTACGACGTGCTCGGCGATGTCGTCTGCGGCGGTTTCGCAATGCCGATCCGCGAGAACAAGGCGCAGGAAATCTACATCGTCTGCTCCGGCGAGATGATGGCCATGTATGCGGCCAACAACATCGCAAAGGGCATCGTGAAATACGCCAATTCCGGCGGCGTGCGCCTCGCCGGCCTCATCTGCAACTCGCGCAACACCGACCGCGAAGACGAGCTTATCGAGGCGCTGGCCGCCAAGCTCGGCACCCAGATGATCCATTTCGTGCCCCGCGACAACGTCGTCCAGCATGCCGAAATCCGGCGCATGACGGTCATCGAATACGATCCCAAGGCCAAGCAGGCGGACGAATACCGCACGCTCGCCCAGAAGATCATCGACAACACCAAGTTCGTCATTCCGACCCCGATCGCAATGGATGACCTGGAAGAACTGCTGATGGAATTCGGCATCATGGAAATCGAAGACGAGAGCATCGTCGGACAGAAAGCCGAAGAGGCCGGCGCCGCCGCCTGATCACTTGGACGAGGAGAATGGGGCGAGCCCTCGAAGGGCCCTTGCCCCGGCCTCGGGCGAAATGGGGATTTGCCTATGTCGACCATGACGAAACAGGAAACCGAGGCCCTCATCCAGGAGGTGCTCGAGGTTTATCCGGAAAAGGCCCGCAAGGATCGCGTCAAGCACCTGACGGCCAACGACCAGTCGCTCGAGAAGTCGAGCAAGTGCATCACTTCGAACCGCAAGTCGTTGCCCGGCGTGATGACCATTCGCGGCTGTGCCTATGCCGGCTCGCGCGGCGTGGTGTGGGGTCCGGTCAAGGACATGATCCACATTTCGCACGGACCGGTCGGCTGCGGCCAGTATTCGCGGGCGGGGCGGCGGAACTACTACGTCGGCACCACCGGCGTGAACACCTTCACCACGATGAACTTCACCTCGGACTTCCAGGAGAAGGACATCGTTTTTGGTGGCGACAAGAAGCTCGACAAGATCATCGACGAAATCGAGATGCTGTTTCCGCTGAACAAGGGCATCACGGTTCAGTCGGAATGCCCGATCGGTCTCATCGGTGACGACATCGAAGCCGTCTCGAAGAAGAAGTCCAAGGACCTCGACAAGACCATCGTTCCGGTTCGCTGCGAAGGTTTCCGCGGCGTTTCGCAGTCGCTTGGCCACCATATCGCCAATGACGCGATCCGCGACTGGGTGTTCTCGCGGGCCGAGGGCAAGGAGTTCGAGTCGACCCCCTACGATGTCACCGTCATCGGCGACTACAACATCGGCGGCGATGCCTGGTCGTCGCGCATCCTGCTCGAGGAAATGGGCCTCAGGGTCATTGCCCAGTGGTCCGGCGACGGCACGCTCGCCGAGATGGAGAATACGCCGAAGGCCAAGCTCAACCTTCTCCATTGCTACCGCTCGATGAACTACATCTCGCGGCACATGGAAGAAAAGTACGGTATTCCCTGGCTCGAATACAACTTCTTCGGCCCGACGAAGATCGAGGAGTCGCTGCGCCGCATCGCCGAGCGCTTCGACGACAAGATCAAGGAAGGCGCCGAGCGGGTCATCGCCAAGTACAAGCCGGAATGGGAAGCGGTCGTCGCCAAATACCGGCCGCGTCTCGAGGGCAAGCGCGTCATGCTCTACGTCGGCGGTCTTCGTCCGCGCCACATCATCGGCGCCTATGAAGATCTCGGCATGGAAGTCGTCGGCACGGGCTACGAATTCGCCCACAATGACGACTACGATCGCACGATCAAGGAGATGGGCGACGCAACTCTGATCTATGACGATGTCACGGGCTACGAGTTCGAGGAATTCGTCAAGAAGATCAAGCCGGACCTCATCGGCTCGGGCATCAAGGAAAAGTACATCTTCCAGAAGATGGGCATTCCGTTCCGCCAGATGCATAGCTGGGACTACTCGGGCCCGTACCATGGCTACGACGGCTTTGCGATCTTCGCCCGCGATATGGACATGACGCTCAACAACCCCTGCTGGGACAGCATCACGCCGCCCTGGAAGCGGTCGGGCAGTGCCATGGCGGTCGCGGCCGAGTAATTCTCGCGCAAACTCCCATCAAACTTCGTTTGTCCACGGATTGGTGGCACGAAGGAGGATCAGATGAGTCAGACTATCGAGAAGATCAAGCCGAGCTATCCGCTTTTTCGTGACGAGGACTACAAGGCGTCCCTGACGAACAAGCAGGTCATGTTCGAGGAGAAGGTCGACCAGACGAAGATCGACGAGGTCTTCCAGTGGACGACGACGGCCGAATACAAGGACCTCAACTTCTCCCGCGAGGCCCTGACGATCAACCCGGCCAAGGCCTGTCAGCCGCTCGGCGCCGTGCTCTGTTCGCTCGGCTTCGAGAACACGCTGCCCTATGTGCATGGCAGCCAGGGCTGCGTCGCCTACTTCCGGACCTATTTCAACCGCCACTTCAAGGAGCCGATCGCCTGCGTTTCCGACTCCATGATCGAGGACGCGGCGGTGTTCGGCGGCCAGAAGAACATGTTCGACGGCCTGAAGAACGCCAAGGCGCTCTACAAGCCGGACATGATCATGGTGTCGACGACCTGCATGGCCGAGGTCATCGGCGACGACCTCAACGCCTTCATCGGCAATTCCAAGAAGGAAGGCCATATCGAGCAGGACTTCCCGGTTCCCTTCGCCCATACCCCGAGCTTTGTCGGTTCCCACACCACCGGCTGGGACAACATGTTCGAGGGCGTGATGCGTTACTTCACGCTGAACACGATGGACGACAAGAAAGTCGGCTCGAACGGCAAGATCAACATCGTTCCGGGCTTTGAGACCTATCTCGGCAATTACCGGGTGATGCACCGCTACATGCAGGAAATGGGGGTTTCCTACTCGTTGCTGTGCGACCCCTCCGAGGTGCTCGATACGCCGGCCGACGGGCAGTACCGGATGTATTCCGGCGGCACCAGCCAGGACGAAGTCAAGGACGCGCCGAACGCCATCGACACGCTGCTGCTGCAGCCCTGGCAGCTCGTCAAGACCCGCAAGTTCGCCGAGACTACCTGGAACCACTCGACGCCGAACATCTCCATTCCGATGGGGCTTGAATCGACGGACGAGTTCCTGATGAAGGTTTCCGAGCTCTCCGGCAAGGAAATCCCGGCCTCGATCGAGAAGGAGCGCGGCCGGCTCGTCGACATGATGACCGACAGCCATGCCTGGCTGCACGGCAAGAAGTACGCGCTCTGGGGCGATGCCGATTTCGTGCTCGGCATGACCAAGTTCCTGCTCGAACTGGGCGCCGAGCCGCGCCACATCGTCTGTCACCACGCCAACAAGCGCTGGAAGAAGGCGGTCGAGAAGGTGCTCGCCGACAGCCCCTACGGCAAGGAATGTGAAGTCCATATCGGCGCCGATCTCTGGCACATGCGCTCGCTGGTCTTCACCGACAGGCCCGACTTCATGATCGGCAACTCCTACGGCAAGTTCATCGAGCGCGACACCAAGTACAAGGGTGACGAGTTCCAGGTGCCGCTGATCCGGATCGGCTTCCCGATCTTCGATCGTCACCACCTGCATCGTCAGACGACCCTTGGCTACGAGGGCGCGATGAACATCCTGACCACCCTCGTCAACGCCGTGCTCGAGCAGCTCGACAAGGAGACGATGGGCATGGGGACGACGGACTACAACTACGACCTCGTCCGCTAACTCCTTCGGGGAAACGGGGAAACCTGCTTCTTGCGGCGCCGCGGGATCGTCTCTTGCGGCGCCGGAAGGGCGGGGAGACCAAGGAGGTATCAATGCCCAGCGTCATGCTTCGCCGAAACGAGGAGGGAACGCTTCTCTTCTACGTCGCCAAGAAGGATCTCGAGGAGACGATCGTCTCGGTCGAGACCGACACGGAAGATGCCTGGGGCGGGACGGTCGAGCTTTCGGACGGATCGAAATACTTCATCGAGCCGATCAGTCCGCCGCCGGCCTTTCCGACGACTCTGCGCTTCAATCGCGTCTAGCGACGCTCAACGACAGGGGGATTTTCACCATGGCCATGAAGATCGTCGCCTCCATCTGCACGTCCTGCGGCGACTGCGAGCCGGAATGCCCGACGAACGCCATCCATCCGTTCAAGGGCGTCTATGCCATCGATGCCACGAAGTGCACCGAGTGCGAGGGCGAGCACGACAATCCGCGCTGCCTCGAGCTGTGCATGGAAGACAACTGCATCGTGCCGGCTGCCTGACAAACGCTCCTGCGGGGAGGCGGGTGCGCCTGCCTTCGCCGCATGGAGAGCCGGTCGCCGGCCGGCGGCGGGCCGATCTGGATGCGCCGATTTGGATGCTCGGAGGTGGATGATGAGCGGATCTGACCTTAGCCGCGAGATCGCCCTGCGGATCGGCCTTGCGGCGCGCGCGCTGCCGGGCATCGAGACCGGGGCGCTCGTTGCCATGCTGGTCGACGGGATCGGCGTGCCGATGACCGAGGAGAAGCTGGCCGGCCTTACCATGAAGGCGTTTCGCCAGGCCGGCGGCGAAGCGTTGCTCGCCGTGCCCGTCGACGACCTGAAGGTAGCGCTGAAGCTTCTGAAAGGCGAGGGGGCGCCGGCCGTGGTCGACCTGCCGAGCCCGGTGCCCTATTCCGACGGCGACATGCCGGCCTCGATCCGTGTCGCCTGCGCGTCCAATCGCGGCGATGACCTTGACGGCCATTTCGGCTCCTGCGCGCGGTTTCTCGTCTATCAGGTCTCGGCCAGCGAGGCGCGGCTCATCGACGTGCGCTCGACCGAAGCGCCGGAGGACGGACGACAAGAACGTCTGGCGCACCGGCCTCATCGCCGATTGCCAGGTGCTGAATGTCGTCTCCATCGGCGGTCCGGCGGCGGCCAAGGTGGTGCGCGCCAATGTGCACCCGATCAAGCATGCCGAGGGCCGCAAGGCAGGCGATGTCGTCGCCGACCTGCAGAAGGTTCTTGCCGGCGCGCCGCCGCCCGCTCAGCGCGGGTCATGGGAGTGCCGGCGGAGACGCTTCAGCCCTCATGGCGGAGGCCGAACAGTGATCGCGGCCGGAGATGTCGAGGCGGTCGCCGCTTTCGTTGTCGAATGCGGGCTCATCGACACTCTCGCCCTGCGCCTGCGCGAACGTTGGCCGGCGGTCCATTTCACCTGCTGCCATGACGACGACATCCCGGCCGCCCGGCCGGTCTGGCAAGGCACTGATTTCAACATCTATCTCGTTTCCGGGCAGGGCGGCTGCATCGCCTTCACGACCGCGCTCGACGCGGCGACGGGCCTCGTCATCGCCGAAACGGACGAGTGACAGAACCCAAGGCGTGTCATGATCGAAGCCGTCCTCAACGAAATCTACCTCGACAAGGCGTGTGGCGAGGCGGTTCCGGCGCCCGATCATGCGGCGCTGCTGGCGGCGGTGCGCGAGCTGCTTCCCGACCTGCCGTTCCGCCACGCCCTGACGCGGTCCGGCTGGCATCGCATCGGCGGCGTCGTCACCGCCGACCTCGATCGGGTTGCCACAAATCTCAGACAATGGGCCGAGGCGGCATCCGAGCACGACATGTTCTCGCTCTACGAGGACTATGCCGACAGCGGATACCTGACGACCCGCTTCGACGGCCGGACCCATTATTTCCGTCGCCCCGACCGGCGAACGGGCGCCGGATTTCTTCCAGCTCGAGGTCGAACTCGTTCGAAGTCGTCGACCGGCCGCTGTTCGTCGACGACGAAATGCCCGATGACATCGAGGATCTTCTCGACCCGCCGGGCGCGATCGAGGCCGGGTCGACGCAGGCGCTGTCGGCGCCGCTATATCTACTGGACCATCGCACCGACATCGACGATCTCGTTGCCGATCGGTGACGTCGGAAGGATCGGACCTGCGCTACATCCGCTTCCTGGAGGAACAGGACCGGTCGAGCGCCGGCGGCCAGGGCGTTTGCCGCGACCCGCCGTGCTGCGCCTGCTGCGTTCCGCGACCGGTTCGGCGAACACAAGATCGAAGGCGACGCCGGTGATCGTCGCCGCCGGCGGATGCGGTCGCGGGGACGATCAGCGGCGCTGCCCTGTCGAATTTCCTGCAGGCCTATGACAACGCCGCCGGCTTCCCGATGGCCTGGTATTTCGCCATGCTCATCCGCAAGAAGGCGATGACCGACATCGCCCAGTCGGTCTGGCTCGACTATGAGCGCAACTACCGTTACCTGCCGTCCTGCGACGTGCCGGTGCTGAAGGGCTGGATGCGCAAGCCGTACAGCTTCTGAGCGGCAAGGGCCGACAAGCGCCCTGTCGATTGTCGGGTTTCCGACAATCCAAAATCCGGAAAAACGGCGGAAAAACAGCCTGACAGCCCTTGGCACAGGGCTTGCGATATCGATCCCGACGGTTACCCGCCAACAGGGGTTTGTCGCATGAAGCCGAAGGACATCGCGGAACTCCTCGACGAGCCCGCCTGCGAGCACAACACGAAATCAAAGTCCGGGTGCGCCCGGCCAGAAGCCTGGTGCGGCGGCGGCGGCTGCTGCTTGATCGGGGCGCGAGATCGCGCTGCCGGTGCCGATGTCGCCCATGTCGTGCACGGCTCGATCGCCTGCGCCGGCAGTTCCTGGGACAATCGCGGCTCGAAGTCGTCCGGCCCAGCTCCTACAAGCGCGGCCTGACGACCGACCTGACCGAGCAGGACGTCATCATGGGGCGCGGCGAGAAGCGCCTGTTCCGCTCGATCAAGCAGGCCATCGACGCCCATTCTCCCGAGGCGGTGTTCGTCTACAACACCTGCGTTCCGGCGCTTGTCGACGACGACATCGAGCGGTCTGCAAGGCGGCCACGGCGGCAGGGCGTGCCGGTCGTACCAGTCGGTGACGGATTCTACGGCACAAGAACCTTGGCAACCGCATCGCCGGCGAGGCGATGGTCAGAAATACGTCATCGGCACGCGCGAGCCCGATCCGGTGCCGGCGCACCTGCGGCGCGACAGGATCACTGTCACGACATCTCGCTCATCGGCGAATACAACATCGCCGGCGAACTCTGGCATGTGCTGCCGCTGTTCGATGAGCTCGGCCTTCGTCTCGGCTCGCTTTCGGGCGATGCCCGCTTCCGCGAGGTGCAGACCATGCACCGCGCCGAGGTGGGCATGATGGTGTGCTCGAAGGCGATGATCAGCGTCGCCCGGAAGCTTCGCGACAGCTACGGCACGCCCTGGTTCGAGGGTTCGTTCTACGGCGTGCGCGACATGGGCGTGGCGCTGCGCGACTTTGCCCGGCTCATCGACGATCCGTCCCTGACCAGCCGCACCGAGGCGCTGATCGCCCGCGAGGAGGCGCGCATCGATGCCGCGCTCGAGCCCTGGCGGGCGCGCCTGAAGGGCCGCAAGGCACTGCTCTACACGGGCGGCGTCAAGGCCTGGTCGATCGTCTCGGCCCTGCAGGACCTCGGCATGGAGGTGGTCGCCACCTCGACGCGCAAGTCGACCGAGGACGACAAGGCAAAGATCCGCGAGCTGATGGGCGACAGGACGCGCATGCTCGACGAGAGCCAGGGACCCCGGGCGCTGATCGACATGGTGCACGAGACCGGCACCGATGTGCTCATCGCCGGCGGCCGCAACATGTACACCTCGCTGAAGGCGCGCATTCCGTTCCTGCACATCAACCAGGAACGCGAGCACGCCTATGCCGGCTACGAAGGCATGATCACCTTCGCGCGCCAGCTTGCCCAGACCATCGAGAGCCCGGTGTGGAAGGCGGTGCGCGCTCCGGCGCCCTGGGACACCACCCTCGGCGTTGCGGCGGAGTGAGCGTCATGGCCGAAATCATCAAGCGCAACAAGGCGCTGGCCGTCAGTCCGCTGAAAGCCAGCGCCACCATGGGGGCTGCCCTTGCCTTTCTCGGCATCGAGCGGTCGATCGCCATGCTGCACGGCGCGCAGGGCTGCACCGCCTTCGGCAAGATCTTTCTCATCGGCCATTTCCGCGAGCCGGTGCCGATGCAGACGACGGCGATGGATCAGGTCAGCACGGTGATGGGCGCCGACGACAATGTCGTCGAGGGCCTGGCGACCGTCGCGGCCAAGCAGAAGCCGGCGCTCATCGGCCTGCCGACGACCGGACTTGCCGAGACGCAGGGCTCGGACGTTGCCGGCGCGGTCAACGTTTTCCGCCAGAAGCATCCCGAACACGGCGACGTCGCCGTCGTGCCGGTCGAGACGCCGGACTATGCCGGCTCGCTGGAAAGCGGCTTTGCCAAGGCGATCGTGGCGATGATCGATCGGCTCGTGCCGGAGGCGCCGGCAAAGGGCGGCAATCCGGCGTCGCGGGAGCTGAACCTTCTCGTCAACGCCTCGCTGTCGCCGGGCGACATCGAGGAACTGAAGGAAATCGTCGAGCTTTTCGGCCTTGTGCCGGTGGTGCTGCCGGACCTTTCGGGGAGTCTCGACGGCCATCTTGCCGACGCCGATTTCTCGCCGCTGACGACTGGCGGATTTGCGGTGGAGCGTTTCGGCCGGCTGCATCAGGCGCGGGCGACATTCGTCATCGGCGACAGCCTTGCCGAGGCGGCCGATCTCCTTGCCGACCGGACCGGTATTGCCGATCACCGTTTCGACCATCTGATGGGGCTCGAGGCGGTCGATGAATTCCTGCAGACGCTGTCGACGGTCGCCGGCGTGCCGGTGCCGGAAAAGCTGCGCCGGCAGCGGCGCCAGCTTCAGGATGCCATGCTCGACGCGCATTTCTTCCTCGGCATGGCGCGTGTCGCTGTGGCCGCCGACCCGGATCTGCTGAAGGCCCATTGCGATCTTCTTGCCGGCGTGGGCGCGGAGATTGTCGCCGCTGTTGCATCCTCGAATGCCCGCATCCTGAAAAGCGCGCTCGCACCGCTGGTCAAGATCGGCGACCTCGAGGACCTCGAGGCGCTCTGCCGCGAGGACGGCGCCGACATCGTCATCGGCAATGCCCATGCGGTCGCGACTGCCGAACGCCTCGGGGTGCCGCTGCTTCGCGCCGGCTTCCCGCAGTTCGACCGTCTCGGCGCCCCCGCCGTCCTGTCGGTCGGCTATCGCGGCAGCCGGCGCATTCTTTTCGACCTTGCCAACCTGCTGCTGGAGGCCGGGCCCGGGCACATCAAACCCTACCGCTCGGTCTTTGCGCAGGTGGCGGACGAGGGGGGCGTGGCGTGATGGCAACGGCACTGGCGCGGCGCCTCACTGTCGTCGACGGCTCGGCGGAGGAATTCATGGACAGGGCGTTGAAGGTGGCCTTCGCCACCTCGGACCAGAAGAGCATCGACCAGCATTTCGGCTCGGCCGTCGGCTTTGCGATCTATCGCGTCACCATGGACGAGGCCCGCCTTGCCGAGGTCGTCGCCTTCGAGGCGGCAGCCGAGGACGGCAACGAGGACAAGCTGGCGGCCCGCATCGGCGCGCTGGCCGGCTGCGCCGCAGTGTACTGCCGGGCGGTCGGCGCTTCCGCCATCGCGCAGTTGAAGCAGACCGGTGTGCAGCCGCTGAAGGTCGCGCCGGGCACGCCGATCAAGGCGCAGATCAGCCTCCTGCAGGGCGAGCTGCGCGACGGGCCGGCCTTCTGGATCCTGAAGGCGCTCGAGGGCGTGCGTCCGGCCGGGCGGTTCGACGACATGGAAGCGGAAGGCTGGGACGAGTGACCAACTCGGTCCGGCCGGCGGCAACAGGGGGAATTCATCGATGAGCGATTGGGCGGAACTGGTCGTTGCTGCCGACGATCCGGTCCTCGGGTCGGCCTTCATGACCGAGATGGTGCGCCAGATGCGGGCGATCGACAGCTACGGCACCTGGGACAATGCCGGCAAGCACGAGATTCTCGATCCCTTCGTGATGACCAAGGAGCGCAAGCGCGACGTCCCGATCATCGGCGATCCGGACGAGCTCACCATTGCCCGGATCAAGGCCTGGTACAACGCGCTGTCGGCGGCGATCGAGGCGGCGACCGGCATGATGGCGGTGCCGCTCGTCAACCTGACCCATGAGGGCTTCGGCCGGGCGATCATCGCCGTCGGCAAGCTCATCGTTTCCGATCGCAATCTTCGAGACGTGCATCGCTTCGGCTTCAAGTCCCTCGCCCAGATGGAGGAGGAAGCCGGCCGGATCATTGCCTCGGCCGCGGCGCTGATCGAGGCGCATCGCGACGTCGCCAGCCTTTGAGGAGCCTGCGTGATGACCGACGAGCTGAAAGACCTGCGCAAGGCCACCAAACGGACCCGGCGCATTGCCGGCGAAAAGGCGATGGAGCTGCACGACCTCGTCGAGGACCGGCTGCCGGAAGCCTATGAGGAACTGATGCTGGTGGCCGGCGAGACCTACGAGGCGTGCAAGGCCTGGGCGGCGGCGGAAGCGGAACTCGCGGCCGCCGAGGCGGCGCTGGAAAGCAAGGGAGTCTGAATCTATGGCCAACATCACGGGCCTTACCCTCGGCGGTGCCGAGTGGGTTGCGCAATTCGTCCTCAAGCTCGATGCCAAGCGCTGCATCGGCTGTGGCCGCTGTTTCCGCGTCTGCTCGCGCGACGTCTTCGAACTGGTCGAGCGCGACGACCTCGACCTCGAGGATGACGACGCCTATGGCGACGACGATCCCTATGGCGATGACGACGACGGCTTTTCCGACGACACCTCGATGGTGATGACGCTGAAAAACCGGCTCGACTGCATCGGCTGCGAAGCCTGCTCGAAGATCTGCCCGAAGAAGTGCTTCACCCACGGACCGGCGACCGTCGCCGGCTGAGCCCGACCCCTTTTCCTTCCGACAGAACAGGAAACCGGCCGATGCTTCCCAAACCGCAAAAGCACGTCTTCGTCTGCAATCAGGTTCGCGCGCCGGGCCATCCGTTCGGCAGTTGCTCGGAGAAAAAGGCCGAGGACGTGTTCATGACCATGATGGCCGAGGTTCGCGCCCGTGGTCTCGACGGCCGCGTGCAGGTGACCAATACCGGCTGCCTTGGCGGCCCCTGTTCCATGGGGCCGACGATCATCGTCTATCCGGATGCGGTGAAGTACCACAAGGTCGAAAGCGCGGCCGACATTGCCGCGATCATCGAGGAACATCTCGTCGGCGGCGTGCCGGTGGCGCGTCTGCAGGTGCCGCCGGAAGCCTGGAGCTGAGGATGACCGGCGAGCTCTTTGCGGCGAACCGGATCATTCTCCTGCACAAGCAGGCAACGAGCGCCCGGGTCCGCATCTACGTTCATTCCTATGGCGGCATCTGCGGCTTCAGCGGTCTTGCCGAAGCGGTGGAGATTTCGGCCGGGCGGGCCGAGGCGGTCGTCGTCTTTCCGCCGGCAATCGTCGCTGCCGCTGCCGCCGAACTCGGCATCGCCGGTGGCGACCTCGTCGCGGAGCCGGAGTTTCGAATGACGGCGCGGGCCGGCGGCCGCGATATCGCCATCCATCTGGCGCGCTTCACGACAATTGACCCGCCATTCGCCCTTGCCGAGCGGTGCGGCGGCCGCTTCATCGAGATGTCCGCCGCCCGCAGCCTGCCGGCAAACGAGCTGGCGCTGCTGCGCGCCGCCTTCGAGACGGTGATGGGCGGCTGAGCGAAGGCCCGGTGCGGGCAACGGACAGGACAGCGCGGCAAGTTTCGGCAAGGGAGGTCAGGCGATGACGCTTTTCTCGATGATGCGTGGTGTCGTTCTCGGTGGCGCGCTGGTCGCTGCGGCCGGCACGATGACGGCGGCGGCAGCGGGCGAAGTGACCGTGGCGGCCGCCGCGAACTTCACCGCTGCGGCCAATGAAATCGCAGCGGCGTTCAAGGACAAGACCGGACACGAGGCCGTCCTGGTTTTCGGCTCGTCGGGCAAGCTCTATACGCAGATCGCCAACGACGCGCCGTTCGAGGTCTTTCTTTCCGCCGATGTCGAGCGTCCGCTGCAGGCCGAGGCGGAAGGCAGGGCCGTCGCCGGTTCGCGCTTCACCTATGCGATCGGCAGGCTGGCGCTCCATTCGGCAATGCCCGGCGTCGTCGACGCGGATGGCAGGGTGCTTGCCGAGGGCAACTTCGGGCGGCTGGCGATCGCCAATCCGGAGACGGCGCCCTATGGTGTTGCGGCGATGGAGGTCCTCGGGGCGATGGGGCTTGCCGAAAGGCTCGCGCCGAAGATCGTGCGCGGCGACAACCTCGCGCAAGTCCTCCAGTTCGTCTCGACGGGCAATGCCGAGGTCGGTTTCGTCGCCCTTTCCCAGGTGATCGGGTCGGCGGACGGCTCGAGCTGGGTGGTGCCGGAAACGCTGTATCAACCGATCCGGCAGGATGCGGTGCTCCTGAAGAAGGGCGACGGCAATCCGGCGGCAACGGCCTTTCTCGACTTCCTGAAGGACGAAGAGGCGAGGGCGCTCATTGTCCGTTTCGGCTACGGCGTCGACTGACGGTGCCATGATGGCCGAAGCAATCTTCCTCACCCTCAAGCTGGCACTGCTGACGACCGTTCTCCTGCTTCTGCTCGGAACGCCGCTTGCCTGGTGGCTGGCGCGGTCGCGGGCCTTCTGGAAGGAAATCGTCGGGGCTGTCGTTGCGCTGCCGCTGGTCCTGCCGCCGACGGTGCTCGGCTTCTACCTGCTCCTCCTGCTTGGACCGCAGAGCCCGGTCGGGCGCTTCGCCGCGGCCATTTTCGGCCACACCCTGCCGTTCACGTTCGCCGGCCTCGTCGTTGCCTCGGTCATCTATTCGATGCCGTTCGTCGTCCAGCCGGTTCGCAATGCCTTCGAGGCGATCGGCGAGCGGCCGCTCGAGGCCGCGGCGACGCTGCGCGCCTCGCCGCTCGATGCGTTCTTCACGGTGGCGCTGCCGCTCGCCCGGCCGGGGCTCGTCACCGGCGCCGTGCTCGGGTTTGCCCATACGGTCGGCGAGTTCGGCGTCGTGCTGATGATCGGTGGCAACATTCCCGGCGAAACCAAGGTTCTGTCAGTCGCGATCTACGACTATGTCGAGACGCTGCAGTGGGACAAGGCGCACATCCTAGCCGGCGGCATGGTCGCGTTCGCCTTCATCGTCATCCTCGTCACGACCGTGACCGACCGGCGCCTCCGGCACAGGCTGACATGAACGCCATCGACGCCCGCTTCAAGGGACGGCTCGGTTCCTTCGAACTCGATGTCGCCTTTTCAGCGCCGGAGCGGGGCGTGACGGCGCTGTTCGGTCCCTCGGGATGCGGCAAGACGACGGTTCTGCGGTGCATTGCCGGCCTCGAGCGAATGGCCGGCGGCAGCCTTGTCGTCAACGGCCGGGTCTGGCAATCGGCCTCGACGTTCGTTGCCAGCCACAAGCGGCCGATCGGCTACGTCTTCCAGGAGGCGAACCTTTTTCCGCATCTCTCGGTGCGGGCCAACATGCTCTATGGCCGGCGGCGCAGCGGCGGGGGGCCGGGCGGTGCGGTCGATCTTGACGAGGCCGCCGACCTGCTCGGCATCGCCCATCTGCTCGACCGGTCGCCGGCGCGGCTCTCCGGCGGCGAACGCCAGCGGGTGGCGATCGGCCGGGCGCTCATGTCGAAACCGGAAATCCTGTTGATGGACGAGCCGCTGTCGGCGCTCGACCGCCTGACGAAAAACGACATCCTGCCCTATCTCGAACGGCTGCATGACGAACTGGCGATGCCGATCGTCTATGTCAGCCACGACATTGCGGAGGTCGAGCGGCTTGCCGACCAGCTCGTTCTGCTGGAGGCGGGCCGGGTCCGGGCCAGCGGTTCGGTTGGCGCGGTGCTGGCCGATCCGGCGTTGCCGCTGTCGCGTCAGCCCGAGGCAAGCGCCATCGTTTCCGCCCGTGTCGAGGCTTTCGACCCAGAGTTCGGCCTCTCCACGGTGATGGTCAGCGGTGCCGAATTCCTCGTTCCGGGCCAGGTCGGCGACATCGGCGCCGTCTGCCGCATGCGCATCGCCGCGTCGGACGTCGCGCTGGCCCGTTCGCGATCACTTGCCGGCTCCAGCATTCTCAATGCCCCGATCACGCGCATTGTCGCTGCCGAGCCGGCCGGTCCCTATCAGATGGTCGTCTATCTGCGCATCGGTCCGTCCGGCCGCGGGGCGCCGCTGCTTGCCCGCATCAGTCTCAGGTCATGGCGGACCCTCGGCCTTGCTGTCGGCGATACCGTCCATGCGCTGATCAAGGGCGTCGCTCTTGCCGGACCGGCCTGAAGGGTGGCCTGTCGCTCTCGGGACAAGCGCGATGTCGCCGCCTTGTCGGAAACACGACAAATCCGGTTCCCGGCATCCATTGATAAAAGTCAATTAATTCATGCGGTTGAGCGAGGCCTGAGGGCTGGCACAGCTCTTGCCAAATCCATCGTCAGGACTGGATCACACGAAGGGTGCCGACCATGCTGACATTGACGGACAAGGCGCGCGACACCATCGCCCGTTTCATTTCCTCCACCGACAAGCCGCTGACCGGGCTGAAGATCGCGGTCAATTCCGGCGGCTGCTCCGGCCTGCAGTATGCGATGGGTCTCGTCGAGGCGGCGGGCGAGGACGACCTCACCATCGATTGCGGTCCGGTCAAGGTCTATGTCGCGCCCGACAGCGCCGTCATCCTGCAGGGCACCGTCATCGACTACGTCGAGAGCCTCGAGGGCTCCGGCTTCACCTTCGACAATCCGAACGCCTCGCAGAAGTGCTCCTGCGGCAAGAGCTTTGCCGCCTGAGTTCAATCGCCGCCCGGTCAGCCATCGAAGGGGGACGAAGCCATGTGGGACTATTCCGAGACCGTCAAGGATCACTTCTACAATCCGCGCAATGCGGGTGCGGTGACGGATGCCAATGCCGTCGGCGATGTCGGCTCGCTGTCGTGCGGCGACGCGCTGCGCCTGACGCTGAAGGTCAATCCGGCGACCGAGGTGATCGAGGCCGCCGGTTTCCAGACCTTCGGCTGCGGTTCGGCAATCGCCTCGTCCTCGGCGCTGACCGAGATCATCAGGGGCATGACGCTTGCCGACGCCCTCAAGGTCTCCAACCAGGACATCGCCGACTATCTCGACGGCCTGCCGCCGGAGAAGATGCACTGTTCGGTCATGGGTCGCGAAGCGCTGCAGGCGGCAGTCGCCAATTATCGCGGCGAGACCTTCAAGGACGACCACGAGGAGGGGGCGCTCGTCTGCAAGTGCTTTGCGGTCGATGCGGTGCTGATCGAGGAAACCGTTCGCGCCAACGATCTCGAAACGGTCGAGGAGGTGGCCTTCTACACCAAGGCCGGCGGCGGCTGCTCGTCCTGCCACGAGGCGATCGAGGAGATCCTGACGCGGGTGCTGGCCGAGCGCGGCCAGACCTTCGATCCGGAAGCGGCGCCGCGACCGGTCGTCGAGACGACGCCGGAGGCGCTCGTTGCCGGAATGACCGGCGTCCAGCGGATCCGCAAGATCGACGAGGTGATCGAGTCCCTGCGGCCGATGCTGCAGGCCGATGCCGGCGACGTCGAACTTGTCGAGGTCGTCGACGACAAGGTCTTCGTCAACATGAAGGGTGCCTGCATGAACTGCCAGATGGCGTCGGTCACGCTCAACGGCATCCAGCAGAAGCTTGTCGAGGCGCTTGGCGAATTCGTCCGGGTCCTGCCGGCCAGCCAGCTTGCCAAGGCGTGAGGAAGACGACGATGGACGGCATCTATCTCGACAACAACGCCACCACCCGGGTCGACGAGGCCGTGGTTTCGGCCATGCTGCCCTATTTCACCGAGCAGTTCGGCAACCCGTCCTCGATGCACCAGTTCGGCAATCGCGTCGGCCAGGCGATCAAGGAGGCGCGCGGCCGCATCCAGGCGCTGCTTGGCGCGGAACACGACAGCGAGATCATCTTCACCTCGTGCGGGACGGAATCGGACTCGACCGCAATCCTCTCGGCGCTGAAGGCCCAGCCGGCCCGCCGCGAGATCATCACCACCAATGTCGAGCACCCGGCGGTTCTGGCTCTTTGCGAGAACCTCGAGAAGGACGGCTATACCGTCCACTACCTCAAGGTCGACGTCAGGGGCCGGCTCGATCTTGCCGAATATCGCAAGCTGCTGTCGGACAAGGTGGCGATCGTCTCGGCAATGTGGGCGAACAACGAGACCGGAACGCTGTTTCCCGTCGAGGAGATGGCCCGGCTGGCGAACGCCGCCGGCGTCATGTTCCACACCGACGCGGTCCAGGCGGTCGGCAAGGTGCCGATCGACCTGAAGAACAGCAAGATCGACATGCTGTCGCTCTCCGGCCACAAGCTGCACGCCCCGAAGGGCGTTGGCGTTCTCTATCTGCGGCGCGGCGTCCGCTTCCGGCCGCTGCTGCGTGGCGGTCATCAGGAGCGCGGCCGCCGGGCCGGCACCGAGAACACGGCCTCGATCGTCGCGCTCGGCAAGGCGGCCGAGCTGGCGCTGCTGCGCATGAAGGACGAGCAGACCCGGGTGCGGGCGCTGCGCGACCGTCTCGAGGACGGCATCCTTGCTGCCGTGTCGCATGCCTTTGCCACCGGCGACGTCGACAACCGCCTGCCGAACACCTGCAACATCGCCTTCGAGTTCGTCGAGGGTGAAGCGATCCTGATGCTTCTCAACAAGCTCGGCATCGCCGCGTCGTCCGGCTCGGCCTGCACGTCGGGCTCGCTCGAGCCGTCGCACGTCATGCGGGCCATGGACATCCCCTATACCGCCGCGCACGGCTCGATCCGCTTCTCGCTTTCGCACGAGAACAGCGCGGAGGAGATCGACAAGGTGATCGCCGCCGTGCCGCCGATCATCGCCCAGCTTCGCAAGCTTTCGCCCTACTGGAGCGACAACGGCCCGGTCGCCGACCCCGCCGCGGCGTTCGCTCCGGCGTATTCGTGAGGGCTTGCGATGGCCGACCCGCACCCGCCGGTGATCATCGACGACACGACGCTGCGCGATGGCGAGCAGACCGCCGGCGTTGCCTTCACGCTTGCCGAAAAGCTTGAGATTGCCCGACGGCTCGATGCCATCGGTGTGCCGGAGCTGGAGATCGGCATTCCGGCGATGGGGCCGCAGGAGCGGGACGTCATCCGCGCCATCGCCGGGCTTGGCCTCAGCGCGCGGCTTCTCGTCTGGTGCCGGATGACGGCGGCCGATCTTGCCGCCGCGACCGGTCTCGGCGTTGGCATGGTCGACCTCTCGGTGCCGGTCTCCGACCAGCAGATCGAGCACAAGCTTGCCGGCAATCGCGAGGCGGTTGTGGAGCGCATCCGTGCCCTTGTGCCACGCGCGCTCGATGCCGGTCTCGACGTCTGCGTCGGCGGCGAGGACGCCTCGCGCGCCGATCTCGATTTCCTGCAGCGGGTCGTCGAGGCGGCGGCCGAGGCCGGGGCGCGCCGCTTCCGCTTTGCCGACACCGTCGGCGTCATGGAGCCGTTCGGCACGGCGGCGGTATTCCGGCGCCTGCGGGCGGCAAGCGATCTCGAACTCGAAATGCATGCCCACGACGACTTTGGCCTGGCGACCGCCAATTCACTTGCCGCCGCCATGAACGGCGCGACGCATGTGAACACGACCGTCAACGGACTTGGCGAGCGCGCCGGCAACGCGCCGCTCGAGGAATTCGCCATGGCGATGAAGCACCTTCACCGTCGCGACACCGGCATCGCGCTTGCCGCCCTTGGCGAGGTCTCCGATCTGGTCGCGGCCGCCTCCGGCCGGCCGGTTCCGCTGCAAAAGAGCATTGTCGGCCGCTCGGTCTACACGCATGAGTCCGGCATCCATGTCGACGGCATCCTCAAGGACCCGCGCAACTACCAGGGCGTCGACCCGACCGAGATCGGCCGTCGCCACGAGCTGGTGCTCGGCAAGCATTCGGGTACGGCCTCGGTCATCCATGCCTATGGCGCGATCGGCCTCAAGGTCAGTCGCGACGAGGCCGGCCGCCTGCTCGGCGCCATCCGCGGGTTCGCCGAGGCGAAGAAACGGCCGCCGGAAGTGCTCGAGCTGCTCGATTTCCATCAGGCCATGCAGGCGAGCGGGGGATAGGCCATGACGCTCGCCGGCACGATCCGCGACGACATCGCCTGTGTCTTCGAGCGCGATCCGGCGGCGCGTTCCACCCTCGAGGTTCTGGCCACCTATCCGGGCGTCCATGCGCTCATCTGGCACCGCATCGCCAATCGCCTCTGGCTCGGCAACTGGCGCTTTCTCGCCCGTTTCGTTTCCTGGGCCGGCCGGTTCTTCACCAATGTCGACATTCATCCGGGCGCGACCATCGGCCGGCGTTTCTTCATCGATCATGGCGCCGGCGTCGTCATCGGCGAGACGGCGGAAATCGGCGACGGCGTGACGCTCTATCATGGCGTCACCCTCGGCGGCACGACCTGGAACAAGGGCAAGCGCCATCCGACCATCGAGGACAATGTCGTCATCGGCGCCGGCGCCAAGGTGCTCGGCGCCATCCGCATCGGCTGCAACGCGAAGATCGGCGCCAATTCGGTCGTCGTCGGCAATGTCCCATCGGGTGCCACCGTCGTCGGCATTCCCGGCCGTGTGGTGCGCCGGCCCGAGAAAATCGCCTATTTCAATCCCTACGGCATCGACCTCAACCACCACCTCATCCCCGATCCGGTCGCCGAGGCGATCGGCTGCCTCATCGAGCGCATCGAACGGCTGGAGAGCCAGCTTGCGGGCGCTGCGGCCCCGGCGGACGAATGCGAGAGCTGCGGCGCGGTCTCGGTCTGCGAATCCGGGCTTGTCCAGCGCAAGGAGGCGGCGCATGGCTGAACCCTTGCGGGCGCCGACGGCGGCCATCGACCTTCTCGATTTCTCCGGCGAGGCGCTTTATTTCGACGAGCCGAACCTGCCGGTGGTGGCCGAACTCATCGCGACCGCGCAAGCGGCACCAGCGCCGGCTCTGGCACGGGCGCGGCTGGAAGAGGCGCTGCGCCTCGCCCCGGACGACCTCACCGTCATCGTCGCGCTCTACCGGTTTTTCTATTTCCAGCACGACTTCGCCGCCGCGCTGCCCGTCGCCGCCCTTGCCATGAACGCGGCCGGACGCCGCCTCAACATTCCCGGCGACTGGCGCGCGCTGAAGCCGGCCGACATCGAGCGATCCGGGCGGGCCAGCATGGCGATGACCCGGTTCTATCTCTGGGCGCTGAAGGGCGAGGCCTATCTGCTGATGCGGCTCGGCCGCTTCGAGGACGCCGTTGCGCCGCTTGAAAAGCTGGTCGAACTCGATGCCGCCGACCGGCTCGGCGGGTCCGGTCTGCTCGATCTTGCCCGCAAGACTGTGTCGGATCTGTCAGAAACCGGGAGCATCCTATGAGAAACGCCGAGCTCGAAGCCGAACTGGAAGACCTCTCCAGCGCCGAGGATTTCTTCCATTTCTTTGACATCGAGACCGAGCCGAGGGTGGTGTTCGTCAACCGGCTGCACATCCTGCAGCGCTTCCACGACTATCTCGAAATCGACATGGCGGGGCCGCAGGGCGGCGAGTCGTGGTGGGACTACTACACCCGCAACCTCCGGCGTGCCTATGACGATTTCGTCGGCTCGGATGCAGCGAACCGAGAAGGTCTTCAAGGTCTTCCCACGACCAGGCGAGAAAGCCCGCCTTCGTGCCGCTCGAAGACCTGCTGAAGTAGGGACGGGCGCCATGGAGAGACCGCGCTTCGACTACGGCGACGAGGTGCGCGTCGTTCGCAATCTGCGCAACGACGGCACGTTCCCCGGCGTTGCGACCGGCAGCCTGCTCGTGCGGCGCGGCTCGATCGGCGTGGTGCGCGATATCGGCACGTTCCTCCAGGACCAGATCATCTATTCGATCCATTTCACCGAGGCCGACATTCTCGTCGGCTGCCGCGATCGCGAGGTCATCGCCATCGACGACCCCTGGGTGCCGAGCCGCTTCGAGTTCGGCGAGATGGTGGCGGCACGGCTCGCCCTCGGCATTGGCGGCAAGATCGTCGTCGAGGCCGGGGAGGTCGGCGAGATCATCAAGGTGCTGCGCGATCTGCCGGGCGGCGTTGCCTATCACGTCAATTTCCCCGGCCGGATGTTGCAGGTGCCCGAAACCGCGCTCGAGGATGCGCCGGCCGGCGCGGGAAGCCGCGGGGCGGGCGAGAATTGCGCGGGAGGCGGTGCGGGAGACGGGGAGGGTGCGTCGTGCTGAAGGCGGGCATTGTCGCTCATCACCGGCTGCGCGCGGCGCTCGCCCTTTACGGGCGCACCATGAGCGATCTCGACGCGATCGAGCGAGCTGCCGCAATCCGCGAGGCGGAACGCTCGCTCATCGTCGAGGCGGCCGTGCTTGAAAGCCCAGAGGCGGCCGGCGTCGTCATTCCGCCGAGCGCCCTCGACGAAACGGTCAGCGACGTCCAGAGCCGCTATGACAGCCCGGAGGATTTTGCGGCGGATCTTGCCGGCAACGCGCTCGACGAGGCCGGGCTTCGCGAGGCCCTTGCCCGCGAACTGAAGGTCGAGGCCGTGCTGGAGAAAATCGCGGCCGGCGCATCGCCGGTCGAAGAGGCCGACGTCCGCGCCTGGTACGACGCCCATCCGGACAAGTTCGACCAGCCGGAAACACGGCTCGGGCGGCACATCCTCATCACCATCAACGAGGACATGCCGGACAACAGCCGGTCGATGGCGCTTGGCCGCATTGCCGCGCTTCGGGCTGGGATGCGGGGCGGCCTTGCTGAATTTCACAATCTTGCCGGCCGGCACTCGGAATGTCCGAGCGCGCTCGACGGCGGGCGGCTCGGGCGCCTCGGCCGCGGCCAGCTCTATCCCGCGCTCGACGGCGCGCTGTTCGAGATGATGGAAGGCGAGACCAGCCAGCCTATTGAGAGCGAGATCGGCTTCCATCTGCTCTTTTGCGAGAAGATCTATCCGGCCGGGGTCGTTCCATACGAAGCGGCGCGCGGGAAAATCCGCACAGCGATGATGAAGAAGCGCCGCGAAGCCCGCCAGACGGCCTGGCTGGCGGCGCTCTTGAAGAGAACCGCGACCCTTGCCCGGGCAGAGACAAGCGAATCCGGCTGGAAGGAGACAAGCCATGCCTGAATTCTCACGCCGACATCTGTTGCTTGCCGGTGCCGCCTTTGGCGCGGCCTGCGCGCTTCCGGCCATGCCGGCCATTCTCAAGGGCGGTGCGGCGGAACGCGTTCTCGTCGTCGGCGGCGGCAAGGCCGGCGCGGCGGCGGCGCTGGCCGAGCGGTCGACCCGCCCTGACGCCGGTCTCCTCCTCGTCGAGCGCGACCCGACCCAGCTTCGCCCCGCGGCAGGGGAAAGCCTCGTTGCCGGTCCGGCCCGAGGCGCTGGCTTTGCGCGGCTTCATGCCGCCGGCATCGAGGTCGCCGTCGATGAAATCCGCGATATCGACTGGGTGAATGGCCGGGCCGGCGCGATCAGCGGCCGCGTGTTCGGCTTTGACCGGATCGTTGTCGCACCGGGCATCAGCGGGCGCGACGAAGGCATTGCCGGATATGACGGCGATGCCGCCGATTTCCTGCCGCACGGCTGGTTCGGCACGGCGAGCACCCGCCGGCTGGCGGCCCAGATCCGCGCCATGGCCGATGGCGGGACAGTGCTGATCCGCATTCCCGCCGGCCGGATGCGGTTTGCGGACGGGCCGTTCGCCCGCGCCGCGGAAATCGCTGCCTATCTCGGCCGCAACAAGCCGGCATCAAAGGTGCTGGTTCTCGATCACGGCGATACCGGCGCGGGCCGGGCACAGCGGATCGCCGGAAACTCTGACGGGCGAATTGAATATATTTCCGGCCGCGAGTTCGGCGCCATCGAGCGTGTCGATGCCGCCGGTCGCGTGCTTTTCGGCGTGCACGGGCAAGTGCGTGCCGACGTCATCAATTTCATTCCGGCGCAGAAGGCCGGGGAAATCGCCGAGCGCGCCGGCCTTGCGGATGCGACCGGCTGGTGTCCGGCAGATGCGGGCCGAAAGGTCTCGTGTCTCCAGCCCCGCGCCATCCTTGCCGGCGACGCGGCGTTCGAGCGAGAAGACGCGATCGCGTCGTGATTTGCGGGTTCTTCCGCCCGGCGTGCAGGCCGCCACGGGACTTGCAGGGCGCGCGACGGCTCGATCAGGCGCTGGCCGTCTTTATCGGCGTCGGGCTGCCATGAGGGGCTGTTGCAGTTCCTCATCCCGGAGCCCGACTACCGGTTTGGCTATGCCGGTGTCGTGATCTTCTATCTGGCGCCGGCGGCAGTGCCTTTCCGCTATGTCCCGGCCCTGTCGGCACGGGCAGGCAAGATGTCGTCCGGCAGGGATGACCTGGGCCGGCACCAGTCCACTGAATTTTGCGGCCTTTTGCGAAGCCCTTTGTCCAGACAAAAAAACCGGCCTTTCGGCCGGCTCGTTCGTCTGTTCGTTCAGGGTTGGTAGCGGAGGAGGGATTTGAACCCCCGACACAAGGATTATGATTCCTCTGCTCTGACCAACTGAGCTACTCCGCCCCCGGCGCGTCCTCCCCGAAGGGCGGCGCGACGAACAGGCGGCATATAAGAACCGAGGTAAGGTGCTGTCAAGCGTTGCAGATCGAGGTTTCCGACCGAATGCCGAAAAGTCAGGAATCGAGCCTCTTTCCTGACGGGATGGCAGGCGGTGCGCCCCGGCCGATGCCTTTCGGCGCGGTTCGGGCGGGCCGCCTCAGGTGCGGCGGAACGCCAGCAGCTTGAAGAGGCCGAACGGCGGCAGGCGGGTTTCCTCGATGAGCTCGAGATGCGGCCGGCCGAGCACCTTTTCCACAGGGAATTCCGGGCGCCAGCCGAGCTTTGCGGCAAAAGGCGCCATCGACTGTTCGATTCGGGCGCGGGCGCCCTTGTCCTCGGAGAAGTGGTTGACGAGGACGACCATGCCGCCCGGACGGACGACGCGTTCAAATTCGGCAAGGACGCGGGCCGGGTCGGGCACCACCGTCATGACATAGGCGGCGACGAGGCCGTCGAAATGATGGTCGGGGAAGGCGAGATTGCCGGCATCCATCTCGAGCAGGGCCTCGACATTGGCAAGGCCGCGACGGGCGACCTTCTCGCGGGCCTTCTGCAGCATCTCCGGCGAGAGATCGATGCCGGTCACCTGCAGGTGCGGGGCATAAAGCGACAGCGACAGGCCGGTGCCGACGCCGGCCTCGAGGACGCGGCCCTCAAGGTGGTTGACGTGGCGCGCGGCGGCGAGGCGGCCGGGCATGGTGATGCCGCCGAAGACGACATCATAGAGCGGGGCATAGCGGCGATAGGCAGCAAGGATCGCGCCTTCGTCGACCGGGTGGAGGTCGTCGTCGAGCCTGTCGGCGGCGGATTTCGCCGTGGCCTTGCCGGCCGCGTCGTCGGTCATGGTGCTGTCCCTCAAAAAAATGCGTGCCCGTCAGGTCGCTGCCGGGAGCGGCTCGGCGCCGCGCATCGGGATCGCCTCGAGCGGCCCGGCGGCACGGTCGATCCAGCCGCCACCGAGAACACGGGCAACATCGTCCTGGCTCTCGTAGAACACGCAGGCCTGTCCCGGCGCAACACCTTCCTCGCCGCCGACGAGGTCGACGGTGACGGTGTTGCCGCGCACCTGCACGAGAGCCGGGGTCGGCGGCCGGCTGGAGCGGACCTTGGCGTAGACCTCGATGCCGTCCGGGCCGATATCGGCAAGCTCGCCGCCGCCGATCCAGTTGACGTCGCGCAGCACGAGACGGCGGGTCAGCAGCGCCTCGCGCGGGCCGACGACGACTTCGCGGCGGTCGGCATCAAGCCGGACGACGAACAGCGGCTCGCCGACGGCGATGCCGAGGCCGCGGCGCTGGCCGACGGTGTAGCGGATGATGCCGTCGTGATGGCCGAGTTCGCGGCCGTCGACATGAACGATGCGGCCGGGTTCGGCGGCGCCGGGCTTCAGGCGCTCGATGACGTCGCTGTAGCGGCCGGAGGGAACGAAGCAGATGTCCTGGCTGTCGGCCTTGTCGGCGATCGGCAGGCCGAGGTCGCGAGCGATGTCGCGGGTCTCCTGCTTGGTCAGGCCGCCGAGCGGAAAGCGCAGGAAATCGAGCTGCGGGCGGGTGGTGGCGAACAGGAAATAGCTCTGGTCGCGGTCGCGGTCGACCGGACGATAGAGGGCGCGACCGCCGGTCGCCGGCCGGCTCTGGACATAGTGGCCGGTGGCAAGGGCGGCGGCGCCGAGGTCGCGGGCGGTTTCCAGCAGGTCGTGGAACTTGACCGTCTGGTTGCAGGCGATGCAGGGCACCGGCGTCTCGCCGGAGATGTAGCTTTCGGCGAATGCGTCGATGACGGCCTCGCGGAAGCGGTCCTCATAGTCGAGGACGTAATGCGGGATGCCGAGGCGCTCGGCGACGCGGCGGGCGTCCTGAATGTCCTGGCCGGCGCAGCAGGCGCCCTTGCGGTGGGTGGCGCCGTGGTCGTAAAGCTGCAGCGTCATGCCGACAACGTCATAGCCCTGTCGCTTCAGCAGGCCGGCGACGACCGACGAGTCGACGCCGCCGGACATCGCGACGACGACGCGCGTGTCCTCGGGGCGGCCCGGCAGGTCGAGGCTGTTCATCATGTCGGCACGTCCAGACAAAGCTCGCAGGCGCTCCGACCGCGCAGGCGCGGCAGCGTCCATTCGGGTGCGACTATAATGTCCGGCGCTTCATCTTCAAGGCTTCCAGCTTGCAGCGATATCCCGGCAAGGCCTGCCGGGGCTGCAGATTCTGCCGGGTCGTGGCGCCGGGCGAGGCGGGCGCTGGCCATGCTGTATTTCTGTAAATAGCGGAAAATACTGGAATTTTAATTCTATCTGACGACTGGCCCGAGGCTTGCTGCTGAAATTGCGGACTGGAATCCGCTCTTGTCGAACCGGAGTGAACGAGCGTGGCGAGTAACGCAGTTTCGGCAGTATCGACCCTTGCATCGGCCTTCACCGGCAGCGGCCGGCAGGCGAATGCGCGCGTCGACACGGCAACAAGCTTTTCCGACATCCTGGCGATGGGGCGCAGCGAGGACGGCGATGCGGCGCGCGAAGTCGCGTCCGGCAGCGATACCGAGCGGGCAGCGCGACTGGCGAGGCGCGTTTCGACAGATGATGCGCAGACGTCCTACGGCAGCGATGATGAGGTCGTGCGGCGGGCGGAGCCGGCGAATGACGATGTTGCGCCGGCAGAACGGGCGGAGCGGCCGGAGCGCGCCGAACGGCCCGAGCGAAGCGACCAACCCGAGCGGGCCGAACGGGCAGAAGCGTCCGATGATGCCGCCCCGAGCGAGGATGCTGTGCCGGCCGAGGATGCGGCAGCGGCCGGGGATGATGAGGTGGCCGATGCCGGGGGCAACGAGGCTGCCGATGCCGGGGCAACCAGCGATGGCACCGAAGCGGCGCCGCAAGCTGAAGCCGTTGTGATGCCGGTTGCGCAGCAGGCGGAACAGGCGCTGGCGATGGCCGCCGAGATTGCCGCTGCAGGCGCGACCGGCGAGGGCGATGCCGTACCCGCCGCTACACCGGATGCGGAAACGGTTGCCGGCGCCGAGACTGCGGCCCTCGCCGCGACGCAGGGCGGCCTTGCTGTGGCGATGGCCGGTCCGGCCGGGGAAGCCAGCGCCGGCCTTGCGGTCGCGGCGGCGGCAAGCGGCATGACCGGGGAGGGCGGCAAGGGAGCGATCGACCCGCAGGCACTGAAGGCGCGTGCCGCGGCGGCGGCGGCCGATCCGGCTGCAGCCGTGGCGGCGGCCGGCGAGGATGACGGCGGCGTTGCCTCGTCCTTCGAGACGCTGGTGCGTCAGGCGGAAGGCAAGCAGGCCGGCGAGACGGCCAGGCCGATGCAGCGCCACGACGCCGACCCGAGCGCCCAGCCGGGCGTCAATCCCAATGCCCAGGCAGCGTCCCAGTCGAGCGCGCCGCGCGGCTTTGCCTCGGTGTTCGTCGAGGCGATGCGCAGCGCCGGCGGCAATGCACAGCCGGCGGCAGCCACCACGGACACGCTCGATCCCTCGCAACTGGCGATTTCGGCGGCCCGGCCGGGCATGGCCGGCACCGACATCCGGCTGACGCCGGCGGGCACGCACCTGCAGTCGACGGCGGCGAGCGCCGCCACGGTGCCGACGCTCGCGGTGGAGATCGCCAAGGGCGTTGCCAACGGCAAGACGAGCTTCGAGATCCGTCTCGACCCGCCGGAGCTTGGCCGCGTCGACGTGCGCCTGCAGATCGACGGCGACGGCAAGGTGCACACGCATCTGACGGTGGAGCGGTCGGAAACCCTCGATCTCCTGCAGCGCGACGCGCGCGGCCTTGAAAAGGCCCTGCAGCAGGCCGGCCTCGACACCGACAAGGGCGGGCTGTCGTTCAGCCTTCGCGACGGCAACACCGGTCGCGGCCAGCAGAACGAGAGCTTTGCCGGCAATTCCGGCGCCAGCGAAACCGGCGGCACCGAGACTGAAACCCTGGCCGAGGCGAGCGCCGCCGAGGCCGTCACGCGTCAGAGCTTCTACGCTTCGTCGCGCCTCAACGTCATGGTCTGAGCCGGAAGGGCGCCCCGACGCGGGCGTTCCGGCAGACAGGGAAAGGCAAAGGTCCCATGTCCATTTCGTCGATCGTCGACACCAGCACCGCCGCCAGCGCGGCGGCAAGCGCATCGACCTCGAAGTCGTCGACCAGCGCCAAGACGCTGGCCAGCAATTACGAGACCTTCCTGTCGCTGCTGACGACGCAGCTCAAGGTGCAGAATCCGCTCGATCCGATGGATACGAACGAATTCACCCAGCAGCTCGTGCAGTACTCGCAGGTCGAGCAGCAGATCAACATGAACAGCAATCTGGAGGATCTGATCACCCTCATCTCCTCCCAGGCCTCGAGCTCGATCGTCGGCTATCTCGGCACGATGGTGACGGCGGAGGGCACGACCACGGATCTGACCGACGGCAGTGCCACCTGGCACTACGACTCGCCGCAGTCCTCGAACGGCGCGGCGATCACCATCCGCAATTCCAGCGGGACCGTCGTCTATACCGATACGGCGAACCTCAACAGCGGCACCGGCACCTATACCTGGGACGGCAAGACATCGACCGGAACGACGGCGCCGGACGGGCGCTATACGATCACGATCGACGCGCGCACCAGTTCCGGCAAGGGCATCGACGTGAATACTTCGGTGGCCGGAAAGGTGACCGGAATCGACCTTTCCGGCGACGAACCGGTGCTCGAGATCGGCGAAACGCGCCTGCCGATTTCCTCGGTCAAGTCGATCGCGGCGTCATAAAAGCGCCGCGAAACCGGTCCACAAAGTATCCGCAAGAGATGACGGCCGCCGACTGGCGGTCGTTAAGCGTTTCTTGCCAGCGCTTTAGGCAAATTTTAAAGCGGATGGCCTACTCTCGTATTTGAACAGGTCAGTTCGAGTGTGAGAGTAAAATGACCGATCAGTTGCGTCCGAGGGTGAAGTATGTCATCGGCCCCGATGGCAGCCCCCTCACCATTGCCGACCTTCCGCCGAAGAATACCAAGCGGTGGGTCATTCGCCGGAAGGCGGAAGTTGTCGCGGCGGTCCGCGGTGGCCTTCTTTCCCTGGAAGAGGCATGCGACCGATATACGTTGACCGTCGAAGAGTTTCTTTCCTGGCAGAGCTCGATCGACCAGCACGGCCTTGCGGGCCTCAGAACCACACGAATTCAGCAATACAGGCAGTAGCTGCGGCGCGCGCTTCGCGCCCGGCCTGAAAATTCGGGAAACGCGCGTTGGCCTTGTCGCCGGCGCGCGTTTTCGTTCGCGTGCGTTTCAGCCGATCGCCGGAACGGCGGGCGCCGTGTCGCGCGGCAGGGTGCCGGTGAGGCGCGGATCGTCGGCGACCTCGACGGCGTATTTGTACGGCCGGACACCGGAGCGCCGATAAAAGCCAAGCGCGGCCGGGTGGTCGAGATTGCAGGTGTGGACCCAGACCCGGGCCGGATTGCCGGCAAAGGCGAGCTTCAGGGCCTCGGTCATCAGCCAGCGGCCGGCACCGGTGCCGACCTCTTCGGCGACGAGGCCGAAAAAGGCGATCTCGACCTCGCCGGGGGTGCGGCGATCAAGTTCAAGAAGGCCGATGTCGGCGCCGTCGCGGGTGAGGGCGAAGACGTCGACGCCGGGGTCGGCGAGGATCGCGGCAAGTTTCGCGGCCGGCATCTCGAGGCGCGAGTACCACAGCCATTCGGCACCGACGCGAGAATAGAGGGCGCGATACCAGTCGATATCGGGCGCCTTGCAGGCCTTCAGGTCAAGGTCCGGCCGGGCGGGGGCCGCCGTCCCGGGCGGGCTTGTCATTTCCAGGAAAGTGACGACGGAGGCGATCTTGCCGGCCGGGATGTCGTGATAGCCGTTTTCCAGCATTTGGCCCTCTCAGGCGTTGATTTGGCGTCGACAGGCGTTACGGCAGGCCGGCGCCGGCCGCAAGAGGCCGGTAGACAAGCTCGCGAATATGCGAAACTGTGGCGACAGACACAGCATGGCCGCCGAAACAGAACGGCGGCCTTTCCACGAATGACAAAGGGGGATGGAGATGTCCGTCGAACTCGTCCTGACGGTGATCGCACGCGACCGGCCCGGTCTCGTCGAAACGCTCTCCGATACGGTCGCGAAATTTGCCGGCAACTGGATCGACAGCGCCATGGCGCGGCTTGGCGGCGAGTTCGCGGGCATTGTGCGGGTCGAGGTGCCGGAGGCTTCCGTCGAAAAGCTCGAGGGCGCGCTCTCGGCGCTTTCCGAGAAGGATATCTCGGTGAGCTGGCGGCTTGGCCCGCGCAATGACGAGCCGAGCGGCCGGCGCCTGCGGATCAACGTCATCGGCCAGGACCATACCGGCATCGTGCGCGACGTTTCGGCGACGCTGGCCAAGCAGGGCGTCAGCGTCGACCGCCTGAACACGACCGTCTTTGCCGGCTCGATGTCCGGCGCGCCGATGTTCGTTGCCGAGGCCGAGGTGATCGTTCCGGAAGGTGCCGACCTTGAGGACCTGCGCGACGCGCTGGAGCGGATCGCTGCCGACATCATGGTCGATGTCGACGTGCAGGAGCTGGAGCTGGAGGAATAGTCCGGGCGGTGGCGGCCATCGCTTCGGCGAGCACCTCGCAGATCTTCGGGTCGTCCGACTGGGCGACATTGAAGCGCAGGAAGCCGCCGGATGTCCGGGCCGGGCTGAAGGCATTGCCGGGGGCGAGCACGACCCCGGCGGCAAGGGCATGGCGGGCAATGGCGCCGGCATCGAGACCCTCGGGCAGGCGGCACCAGAGGAACATGCCGGCACGCGGCTCGATCGCCGGTTCAAGGCCGAGTGGCCGCAGCCGGGCGGCGGTTTCGACCCTTTTCCTCGCCAGTCGCAGGCGCAGCGTCTCGACGTGGCGGCGATAGGTGCTCTCCTTGAGAAGCGCCAGCACCAGCGCGGCGGCAAGATGGCTGCTGCCGGCGCTTGTGGCGATCTTCAGATCGACAAGGGCTTCGATCCAGTCATGGCGGGCGACGATGTAGCCGCAGCGGACGGATGCCGAGAGCGTTTTTGAAAAACTGCCGACCTGCACGACCCGTTCGAGGCCATCGAGCGCCGCCAGTCTCGGTGTGGGTTCGTCCTGAAAATCGGCGAAGATGTCGTCCTCGATGATGGTCATGCCGGTGCCCTGGCAGAGCTGGAGCAGCCGATGGGCGGTTGCGGCCGAAATGCTGCCGCCGGTCGGATTGTGGAGGGCGGAATTGGTGATGTAGAGGCGCGGGCGATGGGCCGACACGGCCGTTGCGAAGGCGTCGAGGTCCGGACCGGTCGAAGTGAAGGGCACGCCGACGACCCTGGCGCGGTGGGCGCGCAACAGGGCGTGGAAATTGAAATAGCAGGGATCGTCGACGAGCACCGTGTCGCCGGGCTCGATGAGGAAGCGGCACAGGAGGTCGACGGCGTGCGTGCCTGAATCGGCCAGCACGATCTGGTCGGGCGACGCGGCGATGCCATAGCGGCCGACCCGGCGGGCCACGAGCTCGCGCAGGCCCGGCAGGCCAAGGGGCGTGCTGTAGTTGGCAAGCGTTGCGTCGGCGTCGCGCGCCAGACCGCGCAGGGCACGCCGGATCGCATCCTGCGGCATCCAGTCGGGCGGCAGCCAGCCACAGCCGGGCTTCAGCAGTGTTTCCTCGTCTTCCAGCGACTGGCGCCAGATCCAGAGGGGGTCGATTTCGCGGTCGAGGCGCGGGCCGATCTCGGCAAGGGTCAGCGGCGCGAGCGGGGCGGCGACATAAAACCCGGAGCCGGGCCGGGCGCGGATCGCCCCTTCCGCCGCCAGCCGGTCATAGGCCTCGGTGACCGTGAAGGTGGAAACACCCATTGTCCGGGCGAAGGCGCGGATCGAGGGCAGGCGGGCGCCCGGCACGAGGCTGCGGGCGGCAATCTGCTGGCGCACGGCGTTCATGACCGTTTCGGTCAGGCTTTCGCGGGCGTTGCCCCTGGCCATCTGTACCGGTCTCCGCTCCATGACAGTTTTGGCGGGAATTGTGCAGGACTGTACATGGCCCGGCGAGCGCCTTTGCCATCGATATGGCGGCAAGGGAGATCGCCATGAACAGGAATACGAGAGGCTGGATCGACGGCCTCACAGGCATCATCATCTTCAGCGGCTCGTTGCCGGCAACGCGGCTTGCGGTCGCCGGGCTCGATCCGCTGTTCCTGACGGCGGCGCGGGCGACCATCGCCGGCGTTCTGGCCGGGTCGGCGCTCCTGCTGCTGCGGGCCGAGTGGCCGAAGCGGCACGATCTCGGGCCGCTCGTCGCGATCGCGCTCGGCGTCGTCGTCGGCTTTCCGCTCTTCACGGCACTGGCGCTGACACGGGTGACGGCGGCGCATTCGACCGTCTTTCTGGGACTTCTGCCGCTGGCGACGGCGGTTTTCGGCGTGGTGCGCGGCGGCGAGCGGCCGCGGCCGCTGTTCTGGCTGTTCGCCACTATCGGCAGTGGGCTGGTTGCGGGTTTTGCGATGACGGCGGGCGTCGCGGCCGATCCGGTCGGGGATATCCTCCTTCTCGTTGCCATCGTCGTTTGCGGATTTGGCTATGCGGAGGGGGCGAAGCAGACGCGGCGGCTCGGCGGCTGGCAGGTGATCTGCTGGGCGCTCGTCGTCTCATTGCCGGTGATGGCGCCGCTGGCGCTCGTCACGGTGCCGGCCGCGCCGCAGGCGGTCGGGCTGACGGCCTGGGCCGGCCTTGGCTATGTCTCGCTGTTCAGCATGTTGATCGGCTTCATCTTCTGGTATCGCGGCCTTGCGGCGGGCGGCATCGCGGCGGTCGGCCAGCTACAGCTCCTGCAGCCGCTGCTCGGCCTTGGTCTTGCGGCGGCGCTGCTCGGCGAGCATGTCAGCCCGGCAATGCTCGTGGTGACGAGCGGTGTTCTTTGCGTCGCGGGGGCCCGGCACTTTGCCCGCCAGCCGCTGGCGCCGGTGCCAATGACGGCAGCTCCGGGCACCGCCGATCCGAACCCTGCACAATGAAAAACGCCGCCGCGTGAGGTCGCGGCGGCGTCATTTTCAAAGCGGCGTCTTTCGAAAGACGCGAACCGGCCGAGCATCGTCGGCAGGACGCGGTCCGGCGGGCGATGGCCGTCCATGAAGGTCTTGATGTTGATGATGACCTTCTCGCCCATGTCGACGCGGCCCTCGATGGTGGCCGAGCCCATGTGCGGCAGCAGCACGATCTTGCCTTCGCGGGCGAGCTTGACGAGCTTCGGGTTGACGGCCGGCTCGTGCTCGAACACGTCGAGGCCGGCGCCGGCGAGATCATTGTGCTCGAGCATGCGGATGAGGGCGTTCTCGTCGATCACCTCGCCACGGGCGGTGTTGACGATGTAGGCCTCGGGCCGGAGCAGCTTCAGCCGGCGGGCCGAGAGCAGGTGATAGGTGCCGGGCGTGTGCGGGCAGTTGATCGAGACAATGTCCATGCGGGCCAGCATCTGGTCGAGGCTGTCCCAATAGGTCGCGTCGAGCGCTTCTCGATCGAGGCCGCGAGGCGGCGGCGGTTGTGGTAGTGAATCTGCAGGCCGAAGGCCTTGGCGCGGCGGGCGACTGCCTGACCGATGCGGCCCATGCCGACGATGCCGAGACGCTGCCCCAGATGCGGTGGCCGAGCATCCAGGTCGGCGACCAGCCGGCCTGTGCTTCGCCGCCCTCGAGCACGCGGGCGCCATCAGTCAGACGGCGCGGCACGGCGAGAATCAGCGCCATGGTCATGTCGGCGGTGTCCTCGGTGAGAACGCCGGGGGTGTTCGTCACCGTGATGCCACGGTTGTTGGCGGTGCCGACGTCGATGTTGTCGACGCCATTGCCGAAATTGGCGATGAGGTGAAGGTTTTCGCCGGCCTGGGACAGGACGCCCGCGTCGATGCGGTCGGTCACGGTCGGAACCAGCACGTCGGCGACGCGCACGGCATCGACGAGCTCGGCCTGGGTCATCGGCCGATCGTCAAGATTGAGCCGCGTCTCGAACAGCTCGCGCATCCGCGTCTCGACCGAGTCGGGCAGCTTGCGCGTCACCACGACCCAGCGGCTTTTCTTGGACATATGCTACGCCTCACGGGATGTGTTGACAGGTCGTTAACCGCGGGCCGACAGACTCAGTGGATCAGCCTCTCCGCCACGCAGCGCTCGGTTACGTCCTTCTCTAGCAGATGGACCGGGAAAGACAAAGGCAGACGGACGTCGGTAGCGGCGACACGCGACCGCTTGATGACGGCCGGGCTGAAGGATAGACAGGGCGCCGTGTCGGCACTGCCGATAAGGGCATCCGGCGGGAGATGTAACCAGTCGTGGCAAATCCGTGTTATCTGCGTCGCGTCGCCCTGGCGCCGCTGCTCCTCGGGCTCAGGATCGCACTGGCGTCTCCGGCTGTCGCGGAGACCGGCGGCAAGACCGGGGAGGCGGACATGCCGACCGCGCTCGACCGGCTGATCGACCGCGAGGCACCGGGAACGGCGGCGCAGGAAGCCGAAAAGGCGCTGGCGCCAACGACCAGCCAGCCGGTCGGCGAAGGCATGGCGGCCGAGCCGACGGCAGGAGCCGAGCGGCCTGCCGGTGCCGCGATTCGTCTCGCTGAAGTCGAACCGCGTCAATGTGCGCGTCGGGCCGGGGCGGCTACGAGGTCTCCTGGGTGCTCCATGCGCGGCGGGCTGCCGGTCGAGGTCATCCAGGAATTCGAGAACTGGCGGCGGGTGCGCGATCTGGAAGGGGCGGAGGGCTGGGTGTTCCACAGCCTCGTTTCAGGACGGCGCACGGCGCTCGTCGCGCCCTGGGAAAAGGGGCTGCCGCTGACGCTGCACAAGACAGCGGTCGTGACGTCCGATATCGCCGCGCTGCTTGAGCCCGGGGTGCTTGCCGATGTCGCCGAATGCACCGGCGACTGGTGCCTTCTGACGGGCGATGCGTTTTCCGGCTGGATCGAGCAGAACAAGCTCTGGGGCGTCTATCCGGGCGAGCGCTTCGACTGATCGCTGCCGGCCTGCCGTCTCGACGACCGACTTTTTCAGCCACATGACATCCAGTCCGCGGGGACGAAACCGGCGCGCGAGCGGACCCGCGCGCCGTCAATCCTGCTGCCGATGCCTTTGCCGAGCGTGTGGCGCGGCTCAGGCGTCGACGGGTTCGACCACCTTTCGATAAAGGTGCCAGGTGGCGTGGCCGAGCACGGGCAGCACCATGAAGTGGCCGAGGAAGAACGGCAGCGAGCCGATGATCAGCCACATGAAGACGATGGCGGCCCAGCTCAGCATGGAGACCGGGTTGGCGGTCACGGCGCGCACGCTGGTGATCATCGCGGTGATGAAGTCGACATCGCGATCGAGCAGCAGCGGGAAGGAGATGACCGTCAGCGAGAACAGCACCAGCGAGACGATGAGGCCGATGACGTTGCCGAGCACGAGGAACAGCAGGCCCTCGGGCGTCGAGACGAGGACGTCGAGGAACTCCGTCATCGAGGTGAACGACTGGAAGCCGAGCAGGACGGCCAGCAGCAGGCGCACCTGATACATCCAGACGATCAGCATGAAGACGGTGACAAAGGCCATCCAGCCGAGCTCGGTGCCGCGCTGGGCGTAGACGACGCTGAGGACGCGGCCCCAGCTCAGCGGTTCGTTGTTCTCGAGCCGGCGGCTGACTTCATAAAGGCCGGCGGCGACGAACGGGCCGATGAGGGCGAATCCGGCAGCCATCGGATAAGCGAGATAGCCCATGCCGAGATTGAAGGCGGTGAGCACGATCGCCATGCCGCCAATGGCGAAAATGCCGCCGAAAAACAGGCCGTAGACAGGGGCGCGCTGAAAATCGCGCAGGCCGCCGGCAAGGGCATCGCCGACGTCGGAAATGTGGATGTCGCGGATCTTCGGGTCGGCTTTGCGAACCGTGGTCTCCGGGATCGCTCCCGGCGTGGTGCTCAGGTCAGGGGCTTCGGCCATTGGCATTTCCTCTCGCGTCTGTCTTATGTGCGACAAGTTGGCGCACTAAAGGATATGCTCCAAAAGGCGAAAATGAAAAGCGGAATTATTCAAAAGTAGTCTGGTGGGGAAAACGCAGGCATCGGGCGAGTTGAGGTTCCGCCCGCGGCAGGGCGATGACGGGCTTGTTTCACGAGGCTGGAGACGTATCCTCGCAGTCGTTCAACGGGGGGCGGCAGGACATGTCGGAAGAAGCGGGGGGAGCCGTCGAGCGCGGGCTGCGGCCGATGTTGCGGCATCTCTATTACGGCCATTCGGACAAGGCCCGGCTGTTCCGCTACGGACTGCTCGCGTTCGATGTGACGACCGTCGTCTTTTTCATCGTGTCGTCGATGATCGATCACGATGCGCCGTATACGGTGGTGAATTTCATCATCCTTGCCGTGCTCATTGCCGATTTCGCAGCGCGCATGCTGATTGCCAACCGGCCGGTGCGGTTCCTGCTGACGTTCGGCTCGCTGGCGGATCTCGTGGTGATTGCCTCGCTCGTTGCGCCGCTGTTTTTCGAGAACCTCGCCTTCCTCCGGATCGTGCGGATGCTGCGGCTGCTGCGCTCCTATCATGTGCTGCGCGAGCTGCGGCAGGAGTTCCCCGCCTTCCGCCAGCACGAGGAGGTCATCCAGTCGAGCGTCAATCTCGCCGTCTTCGTGTTCATGATCACCGCCGTCGTCTATGTGCTCGAAGGGCACCGCAATCCGGCGATCAACAACTATATGGATGCGCTCTATTTCACGGTGACGACGCTGACGACGACGGGCTTTGGCGACATCACCATGCAGGACACGCTGGGGCGGTTCGTCGCCGTGGTGATCATGGTGTTCGGCGTCGCCCTGTTCCTGCGGCTCGTCCAGACGATCTTCCGGCCGCAGAAGGTGCGCTACACCTGTCCGGAATGCGGCCTCAACAGGCACGAGCCGGACGCCGTCCACTGCAAGCATTGCGGCCACACGGTGAAAATCCCGACCGAAGGCGAGTGGTAAGGCGGGGCCAAGGCGCTGATCGTCTGGCGCGCGCGGTGGCGTTCGCGATCGAGGCTGGGCAGCGATCAGATGTCTGTCTTCTGCTTGCCGTAGGTTCGGAATTTCTCGATGACCCTTGCCATTTCGGCCTTGTCGAGGAGGGCGGGGGTGCCGGCCTGCAGGGTGATGAGGTATTGCGCGGCGAGGGCCTCGACCTCGACGGCAAGGCCGAGCGCCTTTTTCAATGTCGGGCCGTAGACGATCTGGCCGTGATTGCCGAGGAGGCAGGCGCGGCGCGGGCCGAGGGCGGCGAGCATCGCCCTTGAAAGTTCCTCGGTGCCGAAGGTGGCGTAGGGCGCGCAGAGGATTTCGTCGCCGCCGGCGGCCGCGACCATGTAGTGGAACGCCGGAATGCCGCGCCGGAGGCAGGCGAGGGCCGTGGCATTCATCGAGTGGACATGGACGACGGCCATTGCCTCGGGCCGGCTCGCATAGATGTCGCGATGCATGCGCCATTCGCTCGAGGGCAGCCAGTCGCCCGAGAACGTGCCGTCAAGGCCGACGGCAACGATCTGGCCAGGCGCCATTTCGTCATAGGCAACGCCCGAGGGCGTGATGAGGAAGCCGTCGCCCTGGCGCAGGCTGACATTGCCGGCCGTGCCGTGGTTGATGCCAAGGGTGTTGGTGGCCAGCGCGGCCTCGATCACGGCGCGGCGCAGGTCCTCGTCGGCGCTGTCGGTCATGTCGGGCTTCCTCTCTCGGGGTGGCGGTCGGGCGCGATGGTCTGGTGCGGCGCGTTCAGGCGAGGCGTTCAGGGAAGGCGGCGGCGATCGCTTCCTCGTTTGCCGCGATGACGCCGCGCTCGGTGACGAGCGCCGTCACGAGGCGGGCCGGCGTGACGTCGAACGCATAGTTGGCGACGGGGCTGGCCGGCGGCGTGACGGTGACCGTGACGACTTCGCCGTCCCGGCCGAGGCCGGCGATTTCGGACACCTCGGCGCCGGCCCGTTCCTCGATCGGGATTTCGGCGACGCCGTCGCGGACGCGGAAGTCGATCGTCGGCGAGGGCAGGGCGACATAGAAGGGCACGCCATTGTCCCTCGCCGCGAGCGCCTTCAGGTAGGTGCCGATCTTGTTGCAGACATCGCCGCAGGCGGTGGTGCGGTCGGTGCCGACGATGACCATGTCAACGAGACCGTGCTGCATCAGGTGGCCGCCGACATTGTCGACGATGACAGTGTGCGGCACGCCATGATGGCCGAGCTCCCAGGCGGTCAGCGATGCGCCCTGATTGCGCGGCCGGGTTTCGTCGACCCAGACATGGACCGGGATGCCGGCGTCATGGGCCATGTAGACCGGTGCGGTCGCCGTGCCCCAGTCGACGGTGGCGAGCCAGCCGGCGTTGCAATGGGTGAGGATGCGGACCGGTTCGCCGGGCGCCTTGGTGGCGGCAATCTGCTCGATGATGGCAAGACCGTGGCGGCCGATGGCGGCGTTGATCTCGACGTCTTCCTCGCAGATCGCGGCGGCCTCCGCATAAGCCGCAGCCTCGCGTTCGGCCGGCGGCATCGGCGCGAGGCGGGCGCGCATCCGGTCAAGCGCCCAGCGCAGGTTGATCGCGGTCGGCCGGGTCGCGGCGAGCATCTCGGCGGCGGCGTCGAGATTGCCGTCGGAAGGGTCGTCGCGCATCGCCAGGGCAAGGCCATAGGCGGCGGTTGCGCCAATCAACGGGGCGCCGCGCACGACCATGTTGCGGATGGCCTCGCCGGCCTCGGCCGCCGTTTCCAGCCGCAGGATCTCGAAGCGGTGGGGAAAGCGGGTCTGGTCGATGACCTCGACCGAGCGGCCGTCGCGGCCGGTCCAGATGGTGCGGAAGGGAATGCCGTCGACTTTCATCCTGCCCCCGTTCGGCGATTGGTGCGGCGCCCCGATGGGGGCAAGCCGCAACCGTAAAGCGGGATGACGACAATTGGAATTCCGGATCGGCAGGGAGGAGGCCCCTGGTCGTTGCCGGCAGCGGAAATTGTAGAGTCGGCTGAAGGGTCTCGGGGCGATTGCTGGGAAAGTGATTCCGCCATTTGGCGCATTTCGCGACGAGTGGCTGGTCGTGGCGCGCCGGGTGGCCGCGGCCTCGTTAGGCGCTGTCGTGGTGGCGCCGGAAGACGCATGGGCGGCGAAAACCATTTCCGGTCAGCCTCTTCGGACAAGAGACTGAGAAACTGATTCGAGTTCAGGTGACGTCGATGATCTCTGCGCCGGCGGCCTTGGCGAGGGCGGCGGGCGCGGTGCGGAAGACGCAGCGGGGCGTGCCGGCGGCGGCCCAGATGACGTCATAGCCAAGGAGGTCGCGGTCCATGCAGGTGCGCAGCTTCGTTGCGTGGCCGAGCGGGGGAATGCCGCCGATGGCATAGCCGGTGACCTCGCGCACATAGTCGGCGTCCGGCCGCTTCAGCTTTTCGCCGAGCGTTGCGGCGATGCCCTTCTCGTTGACGCGATTGCTGCCGGAAACCAGGAGGAGCACCGGGTCGCCGCTGGTCGCGCCGCGAAAGATCAGCGACTTGACGATCTGGGCAACGGTGCAGCCGCAGGCCGCGGCCGCTTCCTCGGCGGTGCGGGTCGAGGCGGCCATTTCGACGACCTCGGCGGAAAGGCCGGCGGCTTGGGCGGCGTCGGCGAAGCGGCGGGCGCTGGACGGCAGTTCGGTCATCGTCGTCTCCCTGTCTGACTTCTGCGGTTTTATCGGTGCGCGGGCCGGGGCGGCAAGGCTTGCAGTGGCGTTCGGCCGATGTTCCCCTTATCTTTGGCGCGGGGAGGCTGCCGACGGAGGGTGAACCGATGGACCAGGCGGTCATCAAGGACGAGGCAGAGACAGTGCGCGACCTGCCGCGCCTCAAGGACGCGATCCGCAAGGTGAAGCTTGCGGAGGCGGAACGCGCCGACGTCATCGTCGAGCTGCGCGAGGCCGAGCGGGTGCGGCTCGAGGTCGTGTTGCAGAAGCTCGAGGGCGTCGTCGGCGACTTGCCGGCGGACGACGACCAGTTCGAGCTGGCAATCGTGCCCGGCAACACGCCGAAGCTCTGGGTCGATGTGACCGGCTTTGTCGTCATGGGGCGCGACAAGCGAACCTACCGGTTTTTGAAGGACACGCGGCTCGGGCGGGTGGTGCTCGCCGAGAGCACGGATGCCGACGAGATCGCCGAGCGGATCACCGAGTATGTCGCGGCGCGGATCGTTGCCCGGGAACGGGCGCTCGCGGCTGAGGAATTGCGGCCGGCCCGGGAAGTGGCGCCAACGCCGGCCGGCGGGCCGGCAAAGGCGAGCATTCCGGCGATTGCCGAGGCCACGCCGGTGCGGCCGTCGACGGCGCGGGTCGTCGTTGCCTTCGTGACAGGTCTGGTGATCGGCGGCCTTGCGGTCGCGGCCTATTTCGGCGCGACGCCAACGCCGTAGCTCGGCAGGTCCCTGAATAGGTTGCGGCAAGCGGCCCGGGATCTTTTCAGTCCGGGGCTGCGAGGGTCCCGCTGGTTCTGTATGTAATCACTAGATTATTGGTTTAGTTGAGAATTGTTCAAATTGACAATTATTAATTAAATATTTCGCATCTTCGCATTTATGCCTGTTTGTCACGACAATTTGTCAATATTCATGAAATTATTTCAGCGGCGATCCGTCACTTAGGCGTTTAGTTTTGATTTTCTATACTTATGTTGTGACGCAAGAAAACGTAAATCCGCGTAGATTTCGGGGTGGTCCAGGTATTGTCCTTGTAATGGGCGATTCTGGGGCGGATTCGCTTTGGTGTTCCTTGTTGTCTTGGGGGCGTCTGGCGGCGGGTGACTGCCGCTGCAGGCAAAGGCGAGTGCCCGGCGTCCGAACTTGCTCGAATGCGACGCGCGCCGGCAAGGAGACGAAAATGATTTATCGCAGATCAGTGCAAGTTCTGGCAGGGGGAAGCTTGGCGCTTCTTCTTGCTGCGCCGTTGGCGGTGCGGGCAGAGGTGGCGATGCCCGATTTTCAGGGGGAGTACTTCTCCGGGTCGGGTATCTGTATTCTCTGCCACACGCAATTGAAGGATGAGGCGGGTAACGACGTTTCGATCGACACCGCATGGCGGGCGACGATGATGGGGAATTCCGCGCGCGATCCGTTCTGGCGAATGGTGTTGCGCGGCGAGTTGATTGCCAATCCGGAATTGCGGCCGGTGATCGAGGCAAAATGCTCGACCTGCCATATGCCTATGGCCAAGACGACAGCGGCGGTGGACGGCAAGCCGATCGGCATTCTCGACGAAGGGTTCGCCAATCCGTCACATGAACTCAATCTCATGGCGCTCGACGGCGTGTCCTGCACGCTTTGCCACCAGATTACGCCTGACAAGCTCGGCGAACGGGAGAGCTACACAGGCCACTACACGATTGCCTCCGTCAAAGCCAAGGAGGCCGGCGGCGAGACGAGCGGGCACGCTACGATCTTCGGTCAGTACATCACCAATCCCGACAAGGCTGCCGAAATGAAGGTCGGGTCAGGGTTCGATCCGACGCGCAGCCTGCATATCCAGAATTCGGCCCTTTGTGGCACTTGCCACAATCTCTATACGCCCTTCGTCAAGACAAACGGCGAACTCGGCGAGTATGAGGTTCCCGAGCAGGTACCGTACACGGAATGGGAGCACAGCGCCTACGCGGAACTGCAGTCCTGCCAGACCTGCCACATGCCGGTCGCGCAAGGCCGGGTCACGCTTTCGATGACGGGCGGCGACCCGCATCACGGCTTCAACCAGCACTCCTTCATCGGCGGCAACTACTACGTTCTCGAGCTGCTGCGTAAATATGGCGAGGAGCTGCAGACCCCCTGTACATCCTGAGGATTTCGCCGTCAATATCGAGCGGACGCTCGCTTTCCTCAACTCGAATACGGCGAAGGTCAACATTGATGGCGTTGAGGAGGATCGGCTCGAAGCTCACCTTCCAGGTTCGGGTTCAGTCGGAGACCGGCCACAATTCCCGACGGCCTATCCGGCCCGGCGTGCCTGGCTGCATACCAGCGTTCTTGATGCCTCAGGTGCGGATCGTTTTCGAATCCGGCGCCGTGCGGGATGACGGCCTCATCGTCGGCAATGACGAGGACGAGCAGGAAGCCGCGATCGAGCCGCATCACGACGTCATTACATCGGCTGAGCAGGTGCAGATCTATCAGTGCCAATCTTGTCGACAGTGACGGCAAGCCGACGACCACGCTGCTGCTCAGTGCCAAGTACGCAAAGGACAACCGATTCTGCCGAATGGCTTTACAAGGCCAATGCGCCTGACGACATCCAGGTACTATGGCGCCGCCAAGGAAGATGCCAATTTCCTGTCGCCGGCGGTGACGTTGTGACCTACGCGCTGGAGCTTGGCGAGGCGAAAGGGCCGTTTACGGTGGAGACGGAATTGCTCTACCAGCCCATGAACTATCGCTGGGTCGAGAATTTGCGCAAGGTCCACGGGACGACGCCAAATGACGAAGCTGAGCGGTTTTTGCGGCTCCATGCGGAGACGCCGAACAGGCCGGCCGTGATTGCCCAGGACACGAGTGAGGAAGGCGGCACGCTGAAGAATCCGGCCAAGCCTTTCGTGCTGGAGGTTGCCACGAAGTAACTCCTCCGATTTCGTGGGAATCCAGCGCTGCGGCCGATCGTTGATCGGCCGCATTTTTCCTTTTCCGCCTAGGTGCCGTGCAGGAGGCGGCGGGCGACCTCGACAATGCCGGAATGGATGTCGCGGAAGCCGCGCTCGACCATCTCGCAATGCCAGTTGCCGGGTTCGCCGGAAATATCGAAATAGTTGTAGCGGGCCGGTGTCCAGCGGCTGCCGGGGGCCTGCGAGGCGGCGGGAACGCCGACGACGGGCACGGGGCCGGTCGGGCCGCCGAGATATTCGATGACCGCCTTGTGGGTGTGGCCGTGCAGGATCATTTCGGCGCCGGCGGCGGCGATGGCGGCGCGGAAGCGGCTGCCGCCGACGAGGCGGCGGACCCAGTCGCCCATCTCGCGCACCGGCGGATGGTGGATCAGCACAACGCGGAACAGGCCCTCATGGCCAAGGTGCTCCAGCGTCTCGCGCAGGCGCATGGCCTGGCTCTGGTCGAAATGGCCGGTCGCCATCAGTGGCGCGGTGGCGCGGGCGCTCGAGGTGCCGACGATGGCGACCTCGCCGCGGCGGCGGACGTAAGGGAACGATACCGTCGTTGCGGACGATTGCGGCACACCGGGTCCGAACGGCGCGTCGTCGTCGCACATGAAATCGCCCCAGTGCTGGCCGGCGCGGGCAATGGCACCGGGCACATAGGCATCATGATTGCCGGGAACGATGGAAACGTCCTGCGGCTTGCCGAGCGCGGTCAGCCAGGCGCGGGCAAGGGGAAGTTCGGCATCGAGGGAGAGATTGACGATATCGCCGGTGACCACGATGTGGTCGGGCGCCGAGCGGGCGATGTCCTCCATCAGCGTTTCGAGAACGCCGGAGAGCATCGCGCCGTGGCGATTGGCGCGCCAGTTCAGATAGCCGAAAGCGCGTTTGGAAACGAGCTCGCGGGTCTGCGGGCGCGGCAAAGGTCCGAGATGCGGGTCTGACAGGTGAGCAATCGTCGTCATAAGGCCGACTTAGACAAATCGGCCGGCGAAATCCATAGCGGACAGGACGATTGCGATAGCTGGCGTTCGATCAGTCTTTGACGAAGGCCATCAGCATGGCAGCGACCCGGCGGTCGGTGAAGTCGATCGCGGGGCTCCAGACGAAGCGACGAGCCCGGCGGCGCCGGAAGAAGGAAAGCATGATATCCTCACATGGTACCTGTAGAGCCAAAGGCGTTATGCCATTGGTTTGTGCATGATGACGTCGATATAGGCAGGTTGCCGGCAAAGAGCCAGACGGTATATCGCAACGCAGCAATGCGTCGGCTGCATGGCTGAGGCGCTTTCGTTAACCGAGCATTTACCGTGGTGCATGGCTGGTCATGGCAGCATCGTTCGGCTATACGGAAAATGTTTTGAATCCAGAGGGTTATGGCCATTCAGTTCGAACTGCCCAGATCCGTGCGAAAAGCACTTTTCTTCGTCTGGCGGCTGACGCGCGGCATGACGCTCGGCGCCCGCGCGGTGGTGCTTGACGAAGATGGCCGGGTGTTGCTCGTAGAGCACTCCTACGTGGCCGGCTGGCACCTGCCGGGCGGTGGCGTCGAGCGCGGCGAGACGATGGCCGAGGCGCTTGCCCGCGAGGTCTGCGAGGAGGGCGGCGTCGAGCTGACGGATGCCGGTGAACTCGTCGGCATCTACCAGAACGGCCGAATCGACCGGCGGGATCATGTCGCGCTGTTTGTCTGCCGTTCGTGGCGATCGACGGGCGCGGGGCCGGACGGGCGCGAAATCATCAACCGGGGTTTTTTCGCGCTCGATTCGCTGCCGGCGAACACGTCGCCGTCGGTGCACCGGCGGATCGGCGAACTCTTTCGCAACGAGCCCGTCGATCCGCTCTGGTAGCGATCAGAGCCCCGGAACGTCGGCGAGGACGATCTCGGCGTCGGACGCGGCGTCGGCCGGCACCTCGATGACGAGTTTCGGCTCGTCCTTGATGGCGGCGCCGTCGCGGGTGGCAAGCTTCACGCCATTGACCGTGATCTCGCCCGCCGCGGCGACCAGATAGGCATAGCGGCCCGGTTCCAGCACATGCTCGACGCGGTCGCCGGGACCGAGGCGGGCGCCGAGGATGGCGGCATTCTGGCGGATCGGCAGAGCGCCGTCGTCGTTGGCGCGGCCGGAGGCGAGCGCGACCAGCCGGCCCTTGCGGTCGTCCTTCGGGAATTCGGCGGTCTGCCAGTACGGCTCGCCACCCTTTTCGGCCGGCAGGATCCAGATCTGGAACAGCTCGGTCGCCTCGTCCTCGAAATTGTGCTCCTCGTGCAGGATGCCGCGTCCGGCGGACATGACCTGAACGTCGCCGGCGCGGGTGATGCCCTCATTGCCGAGGTGATCGCGATGGGTGATCGCGCCCTTGCGGATATAGGTGACGATTTCCATGTCGCTGTGGCCATGGCGGGCGAAGCCGCCGCCGGGCCGGATGTGGTCGTCGTTCCAGACGCGCAGGGCACCCCAATGCATGCGGTGGCGGTCGTGATAGTCGGCGAAGGAGAAGTGGTAGCGGGCCTGCAGCCAGTCGTAGTCGAACCGGCCGAGGCGGGCGAAGGGACGAAGCTCGATCATCGGACTTCCTTTCTGCGCTGCGGGGGCTTTCCGCCTTGCGGAGGCTTTCTGCCCTGCGGGGGCTTTCCGCCTTGCGGGGGCTTTCCGCCTTGCGGAGGGCATTTGCGGTTGCCGATGAAGTAGCCATTTCGCCGTTCATTTCCAGACGGAAGGCGTGACCGCATTGTTTCGGATTTCGAAACAGCGAGGCAGTGCGCCGCAGGTGCCGGCGAGCGGCGGGCCTTTACGGGGGCGGGGTTCCATGGTATCGGCGACGCTTCACTTCAGTGGGGCGACAGGCTAGATGCCGCACATGGCCAACCAGCGACGACGAATTCGCAACCGTGACCTCGGGTCACGCGTTTGCTGCCGTCGCGCGTTTGCCATCTGACAAGGCCCAGGATCCAAGACGGATCGCCAATATGGGCGGCGCGCGGCGGGATTGATCACCGCCGAAATCCGGATGCCGTCCCATGACCTCGCTTTCCTTCGAAATTGCCAATGAGCGGCCGCAGGATGCCGCCGACATCGAAACGCTGCACGAAATCTCGTTCGGGCCGGGCCGGTTCGCGCGGACGGCGTTCCGGCTGCGCGAGGGCATTCCGTTTGTCGATGCGCTCGGTTTCGTTGCCCTCGAGGAGGGCCGGATGATCGGCTCGGTGCGGTTCTCGCCGATCAGCATCGGCGACAAGCCGGCGCTGCTGCTCGGGCCGCTGGCGGTGCTGCCGGCCTACAAGGCCAAGGGCGCGGGCAAGGCGCTGGTCAGGGCCGGCATGGCGGCGGCGGTAAAGCGCGACGAGGTTGCGGTGCTGCTCGTCGGCGACCATCCCTATTACGGGCCGCTCGGGTTTCATCAGGTGCCGTTCGGCTCGATTACCCTGCCGGGGCCGGTCGACCCGCTGCGGATCCTCGTCGCGCCGCTGAAGGAGGGTGTCCTGTCCTCGCTTTCCGGCGCTGTCGAGGGGCGGCGCATCTGAGGCGCAAGGGAGGCGCCGACCCTAACGGCCCTCGCGGTACCAGGTGGCGGCGAAAGCGCCGAGCAGCAGGGCGACGCCGAACAGGCCGAGCAGCAGCGGCGTGCGGTCGATGCCCTCGAGGACCGAGGCCTCGGTCTGGCGGATGCCCATCCAGTCGGTGCCGGCCAGTTTCGCGGCCTTGCGGATCGGCACGATGCGCGGCAGGGCGCGGGCGCTGCCGTCGGCCTCGGCGAGCCGGAAAATGCCGCCGCCGGCCGCCGCGACGAGCGGGGCGAGGCGGTCGGGCGTGCTGATGACTTCGGAAAACTCGCGCGGGTTGGGCGTGCCGGAATGGGCGAGGGCGGTGCGCTCGCCGTCGCCGGCGCGGTAAAGGCCGAGTTCGCCTGCCGGGATCTCGGCCCGCCAGAGGCCGGGTCCGGCCGGTGCAAGGGCGAGTTCGATCGTTTCGCCGGCCGGCGTCGTGACGGTGACCGGGGCGGCGCTGTCGCCCATGGTCTGGCGCTCGACGCGCAATGTGCCGGCGGCGACGCTGGCGCGCAGCGCCTCTTCCTCGAGGTCCGGCTCCTGCATCAGCCAGTGGGCGAGGCGGCGCAGGAGGTCGACATGCGGGCCGCCGCCGTCATAGCCGCGGGCCCAGAGCCAGACCTGATCGGAGGCAAGGAGCGCGACGCGGCCCTTGCCCTCATGCTCGAGGACGAGCAGCGGCCGGCCATCCGGCCCTTCCATCACCGTATCGCCGCCAAGGGCGGCCATGTCGACGAGGCGGAACCAGCGGCTCCAGCCGGGCGGGGATTTCTCGCCGCCGGGCAGATCGCGGGTGACCGGGTGGCGGGCGCCGGCGGCCGAGACCATCGGCAGATAGGGCGCCTCGATGATTTCGCCGGTCGGGGCGCCGGGCAGCACCGGCGACAGGGGCGAATCGTAAAGGCTGTCCGGGGAGGCGTATTCCGGACCGGCGGCGATGAGGATGGCGCCGCCGTCGCGGACATAGCGGGCCATGTTGTCGAAATAGAGCGTCGGCAGGACGCCCCTGCGGCGATAGCGATCGAAGATGATGAGGTCGAACTCGTCGATCTTTTCCTGAAAGAGCTCGCGGGTCGGGAAGGCGATGAGCGACAGCTCGTTGATCGGCGTGCCGTCCTGCTTCGATGGCGGGCGCAGGATGGTGAAATGAACGAGATCGACCGAGGCGTCGGACTTGAGGAGATTGCGCCAGGTGCGCTCGCCGGGGTGCGGCTCGCCGGAGACGAGCAGCACGCGCAAGGCCTCGCGGATGCCTTCGATGCGGGCGACGACGCGGTTGTTGAGCGGCGTCAGCTCGCCGTCGAGACCGCTTGCCTCGACCTCGACGATGGTCTCGCCGGCATGCTCGACCGTGACCGGCAGGGTCAGCGTTTCGCCCGGCCGGGCCGGACGGCTGTCGACGACCTCGCCGTCGCGGCGAAGGACGATGGTCGCCGGTTCGTCTGTCGGGGCGCTGCCGCGGTCTTCAAGGCGAACGGTCACCGTCTGCTCCTTGCCGACGAGGCCGAAGCGCGGGGCGGCGACAAGTTCGAGGCGGCGGTCGCGCTCCCCGGGCCGGCCGGTCAGGAGCACATGCAGAGGCGCGGCAAAGCCAAGCGCCCCGGCCTTTTCCGGCACATCATGGACTTCGCCGTCGGTGATCAGCACGGCGCCGGCGACGCGGTCGGGCGGGACGTCGCCAAGTGCCGTCGCCAGCGCACCGAACAGATGCGTGCCGTCGGTGACGCCGTCGGCGCGGCCGGCCTCGACGACACGAACCTCGAGGCCGCGAAACCGGGCAAGCCGCTCGCGGAGCGCGGCAAGAGCGGTGGCCGTCTGACCAGCGCGGTCGGCGAGCTTCTGGCTCGGGCTTTCATCGACGACGACGGCGACGACGCCATCGAGCGGCCGGCGGTCCTCGCTGACGAAGGACGGGTTGGCGAGGGCGGCGAGCAGCAGCGCGCCGGCGGCAAGGCGCAAGGGGCCGCCGCGCATGCGCCGCCAGAGGACGACGGCCGCCACTGCCAGCAGCAGGAGCGCGGTGATGGCAAGGAGCCAGACCGGCAGGAGCGGGGCGAATTCGATCGTCCAGTGCATCGCCGCCTCCCTACTGGCCGAGCCGTTCGAGGAGCGAGGGGATGTGCACCTGATCGGCCTTGTAGTTGCCGGTCAGCGTGTACATGACGATGTTGGCGCCGGCGCGGAAGGCAAGCTCGCGCTGGCGTTCGTCGCCGGGAACGGTGGCGTAAAGCGGCCGGCCGGCGTCATCCTCGGCCCAGGCGCCGGCAAAGTCGTTGCCGGTAATCAGGATCGAGGCGACGCCATCGCCGGCCCGGGCCGGCCGGTCCTCGGCGTCCTTCGGCTCCGGCAGGGCCTCGACCCAGAGCGCGCCATCGCGGTACCGGCCCGGGAATTCATCGAGCAGGTAGAAGGTCTTGGTGAGGACATGGTCGCCCGGCACGGGGGCGAGCGGGGGAATGTCGAGGCCGGCGAGCATTTCGGCGAGGCGGGCGCCGGCCGGGCTGTCGGCGATGCCCCTGCCGGGAAGGGCGGTGAGGGCGTCGCGGGTATCGAACAGCACGGTGCCGCCATGCTTCATGTAGCCGTCGATGCGGGCAATCGCTGCCGGCTCTGGCAGCGGCGCGGCAGGGTCGATCGGCCAGTAGACCAGCGGGAAGAAGGTGAGGTCGTCGCGGGCCGGATCGACGGCCATCGGCTCGCCCGGCTCGAGCGAGGTGCGGGCGGCGATGAAGCGCGACAGGCCGGCAAGGCCGGCGCGGCTTGCCTCGTCGATCGCCGGATTGCCGGTGAGGACGAAGGCAAGATGGGTCTCGCGGGTCGCTTCCAGCGCGAACTGGTCGGCAGGGGCCAATGCCTCGGCGCGCGGCTCGGGAACGGGCGCGGCGACGAGGGCAAGGGCGAGGCCGATCGCGGCGCGGCGCGCAAGGCCGGCAAACGTGCCGGAAATGGCGAGGATGGCAAGAAGATCGGCAAGGGCCAGAACGAAGGCGGCAAGGAGCAGCGCCGGCCGCAGATCGCGCGGCGCCTCGGCGCTGATCGAGCGCTTCTCGATGCCGTCGAGAGCGGCGATATCGAGGGGAACGAGCGTGCCGGCACCGGCGAGAACGTTGACGGCGCGGAAGGCATCCTCGGTGCCGTAGAAGCCGGGCGGGTGGCGGATGTCCGGAGCGGAGCCGGGCGCGAAGGATGGCGGCAGCGGCTCGGCGGTCGCGGTCGGCGGCGTGAAGGCGCCAAAGCCATCGAGGAGGCGGAGCGGGGCAAGGCCGGCCGGCGCCTCGCCGGCATTGCCGCTTGAGGCCTCGCCCTTGCCGGCGGTGCCGGTCGACAGGGCCGTCACCCGGCGCAGCATCTCGACGAAGGTGCCGGAGAGCGGCAGGTTCGACCAGGTGGTGTCGGCGGTGACGTGGAAAAGGATGATGCGGCCGGCGCCGGATCTCGCAGCGGTAACGAGGGGCGTGCCGTCGGCAAGTTCGGCCCAGGTGCGCTCGATGAGGTCTGGCGAGGGCTCGGCGAGCACCTGACGGGCGACCGCGACGTCGGCGGGAACAGCAAGGCCGGCAAAGGGAGAGGCTGCCGGAAATGGGGCAAGGCCCTGCGGCTTTTCCCAGGTGAGACTGCCGCCGAGGGTGCGGTCGCCGGCACGCAGGCGCACCGGCACGAGCACGTCGTTCGCCGCGCCGAGACGCGGACCGGCAAAGCGCACCAGCGTGCCGCCGCCGGCAATCCATTCCGCGAGCCTTGTTGCGGTCTCGCCGGCAAGGGTGCCGACATCGGTCAGGACGATCATCGAGACCTTGCCGTCGACGAGTTCGGCGACCGCCTCGGCGGTGGTTTCGGCGCGCGGTTTCCGCAAGTCGGCAAAGGGCGCGAGGGCCTTTTCGACATAGTAGAGCGGCGAGAGCAGCGGCTGGGCGACGTCGCTCGTCTCGCCGGAAACGAGGCCGACGGTGCGCCGGCGCCAGCGCTCGTCGAGCAACTGCACGGCTCCGGCGCTCTTCTCGCCGGCGATTTCGAGGCGGGCAATCTCGTTGCGCAGCTCGATCGGCAGCGCCACCTCGACATCGGCCGAGACGGCGCCATCGGCGAGCGCGAAGGGCTGTTCGGCGACGAGCCGGCCCTTCAGGTCGAGGGCGCGCAGGCTGCCGGCCTCGGCCGGGCCGGGGCGCACGCGCTCGACGGTGAGGCGCAGCGCTTCCGGCGTGCTGCCGGCGATGACGAGGCCGCGGGCCGGGGCGTTGTCGGCGCCATAGACAAGGGGTGTGCCGGCAAGGGTTTTCAGGCGTTCGGCGAAGGCCTGTCCGCCACCATTTTCAAGGCCGTCGGCAATCCAGACGATTTCTGCCGGGCCGGCGCCGAGCGCCGTTGCGAGGGCATCGGCGAGCGCGGCGCGATCCGGCGTGAAGGACGCCGGGGCAAGGGCGGCGAGGTGTTCGCGCGCCGTGGCCGCATCAGTTGCGGCAGCGATCGGGCCGGCGGCGGCGGTCGGTGCCAGCACGACGGGTCGGTCGGCGCGGTCGGCGGCATCGAGCAGGCGACTGGCGGTCGCCATCCGGTCGGGCCAGTCGGCGGCGCTCGACCAGCCATTGTCGATGACGAGGACGAGCGGGCCGCTGCCCGCCAGATCGTCGCCGGCCGGGTGCAGCACCGGGCCGGCGAGGGCCAGCACGATGAGGGCGGCAAGGACGAGGCGCAGAGCCGTCAGCCACCATGGGCTGCGGGCCGGCGTTTCCTCGCGCCGGGCGAGGCGGGCGAGCAGCCGCGTCGGCGGGAAGACCTCCTCGCGCGGACGGGGCGGCGTTGCCCGCAGCAGCCACCAGATCGCCGGCAGGGCGAAGAGGCCGAGGAGCGCGAGCGGGGCGACGAAACCGAGCGGGCCGAGCAAGGTCATCTGCCGGCTCCGGCGCCGGACAGGCGAACACCGGCCTCGCGCCGCTCGGCGAAGCGGGCGTGGAGCACGAACAGGGGTTCGCCGGCCGGCCGGTCGGTGTGATGGACGAGCAGGGCGCCGCCAAAGCCCTCGGCAAGGCGGCGCAGCTCGTCGAAATGGGCGCCGAGTTCGGCCTGATAGGTCTCGCGCCAGCTCTCGGCGCGGCCGGCAAGGACGCGGGCGCCGGTCTCGGGGTCGCGGAACTCGGTGCGTCCGGCATAGGGGAACGTCTCCTCGGCCGGATCGAGAATGGCGACGAGGTGGACGTTGGCGCCAGTGTCGGCAACCGAGCGAAGGAAACGGCTCGTTTCCTCGAGCGGATCGAGCAAGTCGGAGAGGATGACGACGTCGTCGAAGCGCTTCAGGCCTTCGAGGCTCGTTTCGCCGGCCGTGCGCGGGGCGTGGGCAAGGCTTGCGGCAAGGCGCTCGGCGACGTTGCGGCTGGCAAGCGGGCGCGTCAGACCCGGAATGGCGACGCGTTCGCCGGCGCGGGCGAGAAGCTCGGCAAGGGCGAGAGAGAGGACGACGGCACGGTCGCGCTTCGTTGCGCGGGCAAGGCGGGAGGCAAAGTCCATCGACGGCGAGATGTCGGGCTTTACCCAGATGGTGTGGGCGGCCTCCCATTCGGTCTCGCGGACATGGAGATGCTCGTCGCGGGCGGAGCGGCGCCAGTCGATGCGGGCGGCAGGCTCGCCGTCGTGAAACGGGCGGAACTGCCAGAAGGTCTCGCCGGCGCCGGGACGGCGGCGGCCATGCCAGCCGGCAACAATGCTGGCGGCCTCATGGTGTGCCTCGACCAGCAGATCGGGCAGCGCGCTCGCCAGGGCACGGGCGCGGTGAACCTGCCCCTGCCAGCCGGCGGTGCCGTCCTGCCGATCGGTGCCGGTCGGGGCCATCGGTTCAACCAAGCCTGCCGGCGAGTTCCGAAATGACGGTGCGGACCGTGTGGCCATCCGCCCGGGCGGCGAAGGTCAGCGCCATGCGGTGCTGCAGGACCGGCTCGGCAAGGGCGATGACGTCGTCGACGGACGGCGCGAGACGGCCCTCGACGAGGGCACGGGCGCGGGCGGTCAGCATCAGGGCCTGACTGGCGCGCGGTCCGGCGCCCCAGGCGATATGGGCCGAGGCCGGGGCGCCGCCGCCGGGGCGGGCCGAGCGGACAAGCTCGAGGATGGCGTCGGCGACGCTGTCGCCGATCGGCATGCGCCGCACGAGATCCTGAATGGCGAGAAGATCGTCGGCGCCGAGCACGGCGGTCGCCGTCATGGTGCCGGCACCGGTCGTCTCGAGCATCATCCGGCGCTCGGCGTCGCGATCGGGATAGCCGACGTCGATCTGCATCAGGAAACGGTCGAGCTGGGCTTCCGGCAGCGGGTAGGTGCCTTCCTGCTCGAGCGGGTTCTGGGTCGCCAGAACATGGAAAGGCCGCGGCAGGTCGTAGCGGGCGCCGGCAATCGTCACATGATATTCCTGCATCGCCTGCAGGAGCGCCGACTGGGTGCGCGGGCTGGCGCGGTTGATTTCGTCGGCCATCAGAAGCTGGGCGAAGACCGGCCCTTTCAGGAAGCGGAAGACGCGCTCGCCCCCGGCGCCGCGATCGAGCACCTCGGAGCCAAGAATGTCGGAGGGCATCAGGTCGGGCGTGAACTGGATGCGGCGGGCATCAAGTCCGAGCACGGTGCCGAGCGTGTCGACGAGCTTGGTCTTGGCAAGGCCGGGCACGCCGACGAGCAGGCCGTGGCCGCCGGAGAGCAGCGTGACGAGCGTCAGCGCGACGACATCTTCCTGACCGTAGATAACCTTGCCGATTTCGGCGCGGGCGGCGGCAACGCTTTCGGCGGCGGCCTCGGCCCTCTCGACAATGGCGGTGTCGTTGCTGACGTTCATCTCACTTCCTATAGTCGGATCAAGTCGTCGCCCGGTTCGCAAAAGGGTAGATGGGCTGGGACCTTGATGCGTCCAGTCTGCGGGCGAGGCGAGTTTGGCATGGGGCATCAGGCAAGACGAGCCCCTTTGGCAGGCTGTTTTTCGGCAGCGGATCGGAGCGCCGAAGAGCGGCGAAAACAAGGCCCGGGCATGAACGCAAACGACGGGGACGCAATGGCGGGAAAACTGCCGGCCGGGCTGGCGGCGCTGGTCGCGCGGGCCGGGCCGCAGCGGGCGCTGCCGCCGATCGAGAAGTGGAATCCGCCCTATTGCGGAGCGATCGACATGCGAATCGCCGCCGACGGGCAGTGGTTCTACATGGGCTCGCCAATCGGCCGGATGCCGCTCGTCCGGCTGTTTGCCTCGGTGCTGAAGCGCGAGGGCGACGATTTCTTTCTCGTCACGCCGGTCGAGAAGGTCGGCATCCGGGTCGACGATGCGCCGTTTCTCGCCGTCGAGATGTTTGCCGAGGGCGAGGGGGCGGAAGCGCGCCTGACATTTCGGACCAATGTCGGCGATCTCGTTGCGGCGGGCGCCGACCATCCGCCGAGATTTGCGACGGAAGCGGAAACCGGCGGCCTCAAGCCCTATATCGAGGTGCGGGCGGGGCTCGAGGCACTCGTCTCGCGCAGCCTCGTGCACGACCTCGTGGCGCGGGCGGAGATCCGGAACGAGGCCTTCGGCATCTGGAGCGGCGGCGTCTTCTTCGAGATCGCGTCGGCAAAGGACATGGAGACGTTTTCGTGAGCGATGAGGCGGCCGTCGCGGCCGATCGCTTTTCGGCGGATGCGTTCCTGGCGCGGGCCCGGCTGCGGCTCGAGCCGGAGCCGCGCATGGACGACGCGCGCGCCGGCGGCGACCATCGGGTCGATCCCGGCATGCCAGCGCCGGAGCGGGCCAAATCGCGCGATGCGGCCGTGCTGGTGCCGGTGGTGCGGCGGGACGGGGAGGCGACGGTGCTTCTGACGCAGCGCACCGATCACCTGTCGACCCATGCCGGCCAGATTGCCTTTCCCGGCGGGCGCATCGATGCCGAGGACGCCTCGCCGCTGGCGGCGGCGCTGCGCGAGGCGGACGAGGAAATCGGGCTGAAGGGGAGCGTCATTTCGCCGATCGGCCATCTTCACCCCTATTATTCGGGGACGGGCTATCGCATCGTGCCGGTTGTGGCGATGGTCGAGCCGGGATTCGATCTCGTGCTCAATGCCTTTGAAGTGAAGGAAGCATTCGAAGTGCCGCTCGGCTTCCTCATGAACCCCGCCAATCACCAGCATCACAGCAAGATGTGGCGGGGGCAGCAGCGGACATTCTACGCCATGCCATATGGCGAGCGATATATCTGGGGCGTGACCGCGGGGATCCTGCGCAATCTCTTCGAAGAGGTCTATGGATCATGATACGCGTCGTTGCCGTGCATGTGCTGCTGTTCGCACTGCCGTTTCTTGCCTACGGGCTGTGGCTCGTCATCCGCCGGCGGCCGGTCACGGAGGCGGAGGCCTGGGCCGATGCGCCGTTCGCCTGGCTGTCGCTCGCCGGCGCGGCGCTCGTCATCGCCGGGCTTTTGGCGCTTGCCTCGTTCGGGCGCTCGGACCGGGACGGCACCTATGTCCCGTCGTCCTATATCGACGGCAAGTTCGTTCCCGGCCATATCGAATAGGGCAAAGCCATGCCGCATCGCGCCGAGGGGATCCCATCGCTTGCGACGCAGCCGTGGTTTGGCGACGCCGATCTCGGTGCGGTCTTTGCAGCACTCGAGGGCGAAGGCGAGGCGGTGCGGATCGTCGGCGGAGCGGTGCGCAACGCACTGATGGGCGTGCCGATCGGCGACATCGACATCGCAACGACGGCAACGCCGGCCGAGGTGACGCGGCGAGCGGTGGCGGCGGGCCTCAAGGCGGTGCCGACGGGCATCGACCATGGCACGGTGACGGTGGTCTCGGGGCGCCACGCTTTCGAGGTGACGACGCTGCGCGAGGACATCGAGACCCATGGCCGGCACGCGACCGTCGTCTTCGGACGCGACTGGGTCGCCGACGCGCACCGGCGCGACTTCACGATGAACGCGCTTTATGCGGACCCGGCCGGCCATGTTTACGACCCTGTCGGCGGCTATGAGGACATTCTCGCCCGGCGGGTGCGGTTCATCGGCGATGCGGCGACTCGGATCAGCGAGGACTATCTGCGCATCCTGCGCTTCTTCCGGTTTCACGCCGCCTATGGCACGGGCGAGCCGGACCGCACGGGGCTGCTCGCGGCGATCCGCCTGCGCTCGGGGCTGCGCATCCTTTCGGCCGAGCGGATCGGCGTCGAGGTGCGGCGGCTGGTGACTGCGGCGGGCGCGCCGGAGACGATCGAGATCATGGCCGAGGCGGGCATTCTTGAAATCGTGTTTGGCGGCGTCGTGCGGATCAGCGCCTTCCAGCGCCTGCGGGCGATCGCCGAGGCGGCAGGGCTCGAGGCATCGCCGGCGCGGGCGCTGGCCGTTGCCGGCTGCTTCGTCGAGGAGGACGGCGAGCGCATCGCCGACCGCCTGCGGCTGAAGAACAGCGACCGGGCGGTGATGGTCGGGGCGCCGCGGCTGGCGCGCGCGGTTCGCGTCGGGGACACTGGCGCGCTCCTGCAGATGCTCTATCGGGAAGGCCGCGCGCGCGCCGTCGATGCAGTGCTGGCGGCCTTTGCCTGGTCGGGAGCGGAGCCGGCCGATGCCGGATGGCGCAAGATGCTCACCTTCGTGCAGGCGCACGAGGTGCCGGTGTTTCCCCTGAAGGGCGCCGATGCGCTGGCGCTCGGGCTACCCTCCGGCCGGGCGGTCGGCCGGGTTCTTTCGGCGCTCGAAGAGGAGTGGGTCGCGGGCGGTTTCCGGCAGACGGAGGCGGCGCTGCGGGCCCGGCTTGGCGAGCTCGTCGCGGCGGCGGTTGCTGCCGAAAAGAAACGCGGGCCGCACCGGAGCGCGACCCGCCGATAGGTGAGCTTCCGCTCGTTCCCCTGAGCCTCAGGCAGCGCGGGCGAGGCCCTTGCACCAGCCTTCCATCGCCTTGGTCGCGACTTCCATCGGCGGCTCGAGGAAGGAGAGGACGAAGCTCTCGCCCATGTCGGCAACGCCGATCGAGCGCGGCCGCACCGAGAGAACCTGCGGGTTCGGCAGCGCAAAGCCAAAACAGAAAACGATGTTGCGGGCGTCCTTGATGGCCGGGTCGATCGGGCCGTCAAATGCCCTGGTGTGGGCGAAGTGGTCGAAGACGCCGATG
>JAWKVW010000010.1:0-123301 GCA_041397845.1 Hyphomicrobiales bacterium
GCGGCGCATAGGCCGGCTCATGATGAACCGGTCCGGGCTGAAGGGGCGCGGGCTGCGGTGGTTCGGCCAGCGAGGGCTCGGGCGGCAGCTCGCGAAAGTCGGGGTCGTTGGACAGATCGAGATCGAATTCGAAATCGAGATCGTCAAGGCTTGCGGGCTTTCCGTCCGGGCCGGTGCCCCAGTCGATCTGGCGGCGGCCGCCGTCAAACGAGGCATCGGCGCCCGGGTCCCTGCCGCCGGCGCTCCCGCTTCCCGATCCGTTCTTGCGCCTGAACCAGCTCACCTGTCAGATCTGTCCATCTGCCGGCAAACGGCCCGTGCCGTTTCCGGCCGGGCGATGCGGCGAATTCTTTTTCCTCGACACGAACAATCCCGCGTCATGGCAAATACACGGTTAATGACGGCCCGATCGACCAGCCGTTCATAGGCCGGGGCGCCGTTCCTGTCGAGCACCAGAGCGACATTCGCGCTGATTGCATCGGCCGGCGGCGCAATGCCTGACGCAGAAAAGCGGCAATGGCGGGGCGGCCGCTTGACGGATGCGCGGCGCCGGTCCAACCATCAGCCGGCCGCCGGCCTTGCCAAGGAGATCTCCATGAGCCCGGAATTCCTGCTGACCTCGCTTGTCGTCGTCCTCGCGCCGGGATCGGGCGTGCTCTACACGCTGGCGGTGGCGCTCGGGCGCGGCTCGCGGGCCAGTATCGCGGCGGCGTTCGGCTGCACGCTCGGCATCGTGCCGCACATCGCGGCGGCGATCACCGGCCTTGCCGCGCTCCTGCACACCAGCGCGCTGATCTTTCAGACGTTCAAATATGCCGGCGTCGCCTATCTCCTGTTCATGGCCTATCAGGCGCTGAGGGCAAAGGGCGCGCTGAAGATCGAGGCCAATGTCGATGCCCGCTCGGCCCGCTCGATCGCGATGCGGGGCATTCTCATCAACATTCTCAATCCGAAGCTGTCGATCTTCTTCCTCGCCTTCCTGCCGCAGTTCGTCGATGCCGCCAACCCGGATGCGCTGCCGCAGATGCTGCTGCTCTCCTTCGTGTTCATGGTGATGACGTTCGTCGTCTTCATCGGCTATGGCCTTGCCGCGGCATCGGTGCGCGACCACGTCGTTACGCGGCCGACGGTGATGGCCTGGATCAGGCGGACGTTCGCCGGCGTGTTCGTCCTGCTCGGCGCGCGCCTTGCCCTTGCCGATCACTGAGCATTGGCCGATGCCAGCGCCGGGACGATGGCAAAGCCGGGTCCGGCCTTTTCGTCCCTGACCTCTCCATCCCCTAAAGGACGTTGCCGTCCAGCGGGATGGAAGGGGGAGGCGTGCCGGTCTATCTCACAGCGGTCATCATCGGGCTGCCGGTCGTCGGCCTTGCCTTTGTCCTTGCCGGCGGCCAGCGCCGGGTAATGCTCATCGCCGGGCTCGGGCTCGCCGCCCTCAGTCCGCTCTCGATGCTCTATGAAAACCGCTACTGGACGGCCGACCGCATCTTCGGCGGCGGCTGGGGCATCGAGGACGCGCTGTTCGGCTTCTCGTTCGGTTCGGTCGTCTGGCTTGTTGCCGTGTGGCCGGCACGCGCGACGTGCCCGTCCCTGATGAAAGTCACGGTGCGACAGGCGCTGCTGCGGGCGATTGCGCCGATCGCCGCCGGCCTTGCCACCCTCGCGGCGGCAAGGGGCGCCGGCATCGGTTTCGGCATGGCGGCCATCGCCGGACATTGCGCAGCCCTTGCCTACCTCCTCATTCGCCGGCCCGACCTGCTTTCCCTGCTGGCGCGGCCGCTTCTCGTCTATGTGCCCTATTATTTCGCCGTCGTCGGGCTGACGACCGCCATTCATCCGGCCTTTCCCGGCTTCTGGGCGGGCGGCGAATTCGTCGGGACAGCCTTTTTCGGCCTGCCGGTCGAGGAGTTCCTCTGGATGGCAACGGCAGCGATGCTCTATCCGGCGTTCGTCGCGCATGCCCTCGACCTCCACCCGCTGCGGCGGGCGCGGCAGCAACGGCACGGCCCGGCCAGCGACCATCAGGCCGGCGACCATCAGCAAGGGCCGCGGAGACGGGAGGCCCTGCCATGAAGATCGGACCCGCCGGGACGCTGTCGCCGATCGCCCTTCTGCCGCAGCTTGATACGGCGCTCGAGTGGTGGTTCCTGCAAGGCTTCGTCGAGACCGAAAGTCTCGGCCGGCGCGAGCTGATGGCGGCGCTGTTCCGCCATGGCGACGACGAAGGCCACGACGACGGGCATATGCTGCTCGTTGCCAGTCTCGATCCGGCGACGGGCGCGCATCGCTCAACCAGCCAGGTTTCGCGGGAGCTGGTCGCGCAATTCCTCGCCAGGGCGCGGCGGTCGGCGGCGGAGGCGGGCATTGACGGCGACATTGCCGCGGCGATGACCGCCGAGGTCGCGGCGAACGGGCCGCTGCGGCCGATCACGCTCGTTGCGGCACCGGCGCGGGCCGAGACCGAACCGCCACGTCTCGATTTCGCCGGGTTCAGCCTTTCGGCATCGCGCGGCGACATGCGCATCGAGCTTGACCTGCCGGCCGGTGAAGGCCGCCTTGCCGGGCGCCTCACGCCGATCGCCCCCTGGCTCGACGAGCCTGCGCTTGGCGGCGAGAACGGCGTTGGCGGCTTTGCCTATGTTTCCTGTCCGCGCCTCGTCCTTGCCGGCACGATCGGCGGCGAGGCGGCGGCAGGCGAATTCTGGTTCGACCACCAGTTCGGCGGGCTCGGCTGGCTGCGCTCGGAGGACGAGACGGGCACGCCGCTCGGCTGGGTCTGGTTCGGCATGACGCTTGATGACGGCCGGGCGCTGCTTGTCACCGTTCATCGCGACATGCGCAGCGGGGCGGCACTTTCCGCCTTCGCCGTGCTCTTCAGCAACGAGGGCGTGCGGCTGGTGCGCGATGTCCGCCTTGCCAGCCGCGACGAATGGATCAGTCCGGCGACCGGCATCCACTATCCACTCGGCTGGCGGATCGAGATTGCGGAGCTTCAGGCCGATCTCGCCTTCCGGCCGACGGTCGAGGATCAGGAAATCCCGGTGTTCGGGCTGATGACCGCGATCTGGGAGGGCGCGGGAACTGTCTCGGGCACGATCGCCGGCGTCCCGGTTGCCGGGCGGGCGCGACTGGAGCTGCACGGTTTTGGCTATGTCTTCGATTTCGCCGACTGGCGGCAGCGCACCGTCGCGCGGATCGACCGCCACATCGCCGGGTTCCTGCCGGAGGCGGCGAGCGAGGACCTGCTCGAGCGCTATCTCGGCCCGCCGCGCTGGGCCTATGACGCGGCAAGCCACACGGCGATGCTGAACCGGCCGGTCGGCGACCTGCTGGCGCGCGGGGGCAAGCACTGGCGGCCAATTCTCGGCCTTTTGATGATCGACGCGCTCGGCGCGGACGTCGGGCCGCACGAGGCGATGATGTCGGTCGTTGCCGAGCTCATCCACACGGCCTCGCTGATCATCGACGATATCGAGGACGGCTCGCCGCTCCGCCGGGGCGGTCCGACGCTGCACCGGCAGCATGGCCTTGCCACGGCGATCAACGCCGCCAACACGCTCTATTTCCTGCCAATGCTGACGGTCAGCGAGAACACGGCGCTCGACGAAGCGCAGAAGGGCGCGATTCGCGGCCTGCTCGTCGACCTCATGGTGCGCGGACATTTCGGCCAGGCACAGGACATCCACTGGTCCAGTCTCGGCGGGCAGGCGCGGCAGGCGCTCTGGGACGACCCGGACCTCGAGGCGAAGATCCTGCAGGGCTATGCCTTCAAGACCGGCGCCGGCATTCGCGGCATGGCCGAGGTCGCGGCAATCGTCGCGGCGGCGGGGGCGGCAACAGGCGCGGCGCTCGGCCGCTTCGGCGAAACCTTCGGTGTCGCCTTCCAGATCGTCGACGACATCAACAATTTCTCGGCCGCGCCGGAATGGGGCAAGCTTCGCGGCGAAGACCTCGTATCGGGCAAGGCGACATTCGTCGTCCACCGCACGCTCGCCGGCCTTGCCGGCGCGGCCAAGGCGCGGTTCCGGCAAATCCTCGACGAACCGCGACGGCTTGAGAATGCAGACACGCTGACGGAGGCGATCGGGCTCGTCGAGGCATCGGGCGCGCTCGAGATCAGCCGGCAATTTGCGCTCGATCTTGCCGAGAGGCCTGGGCCGAGGTTGACGGCGCGCTCGCGCCGAGCCGGGCGAAGGTGATGCTTCGCGTGCTCTGCCGGCGGCTTCTCAAGCTGCTCTACGAGACCTGACGGCCATACGGAGCCTATCGTCCGGGGGCCGTCAGCGGCGGCGGAAGATGAAGTAGTTCGGCACCCGGCCGGCCTTCAGGGCCTTCTGCTCGTAGCGGGTGCTGACCCAGCCGGGCCAGGACTTTCGCCAATCGTCCGCCGTGCGGGCCGTCCACTCGAAGCCGCCATGGTCGTGGATGTGGCGCAGCGCCCAGTCGCCATAGGAGGGAATGTCGGTGGCGAACCGCAGCTCGCCGCCGGGCTTCAGCGCACGGTGGAGCCGGTCGAGATTGGCTCTCGTGACAAACCGGCGCTTCCAGTGGCGCTTTTTCGGCCAGGGATCAGGGTAGAGCAGATAGATCCGCCCGAGACCCGCCTCGGGCAGCCGGTCGAGCAGGGCGCCGGCGTCCTCGTCATGCAGGCGGATACTGGAAATTCCGGCCTGATCGATCGCGGCGACGGCCTTGGCCATGCCGTTGACGAAGGGCTCGCAACCGATGAATCCGATTTCCGGATGGGCCCCGGCGTTGGCGACGAGATGCTCGCCGCCGCCAAAGCCGATCTCCATCCACACCGCTTCCGGCGCACCGGGAAACAGGGCGGCGAGATCATCAAGAGGCCCGGCCGGCACGCGCAGGCGCGGCAGGACCTCTTCCATCTGGCGCGCCTGACCGTCGCGAAGCGGATGCCCCTTGCGACGGCCGTACAGCCCCGAAGGGCGCTCGCGGGTCATGACCCGACCTTTCCGCCCGGCGTCAGGCGAATTCGCGGCGCAGCGCCTCGACCAGATCGGTCTTCTCCCAGGAGAAGCCGCCGTCGGCATCCGGCTCACGGCCGAAATGGCCGTAGGCCGCCGTGCGCGCATAGATCGGCTTAGCAAGGCCGAGGTGATTGCGGATGCCGCGCGGCGTCAGGCGGACGAGCTCCGGCAGCAGCTTCTCGAGCGCGGCCGGATCGACATTGCCGGTGCCGTGGGTGTCGACATAGAAGGACAGCGGCTCGGCGACGCCAATCGCGTAGGAAATCTGGATGGTGCAGCGCTCGGCAAGGCCGGCCGCGACGACGTTCTTGGCAAGGTAGCGGCAGGCATAGGCGGCCGAGCGGTCGACCTTGGTCGGGTCCTTGCCGGAGAACGCGCCACCGCCATGGGGCGCGGCGCCGCCATAAGTGTCGACGATGATCTTGCGGCCGGTCAGACCGCAGTCGCCGTCGGGACCGCCGATGACGAAATTGCCGGTCGGGTTGACGTGCCATTTGGTGTTGGCGGTGACAAGGCCTTCCGGGAACACCGACAGGATATACGGCGTCACGATGCGCTTGATGTCGACCGGGGTCAGGCCGTCGCGGTGCTGGGTCGACAGCACGATCTGGGTCACCTCGACCGGCTTGCCGTCGACATAGCGAAGGGTCACCTGGCTCTTGGCGTCCGGCTCGAGATCGGCCTCGGCGCCGGAGTGGCGCACCTCGGCGAGCGTCTTCAGGATGTTGTGCGAATACTGCAGGGTCGCCGGCATGAGTTCCGGCGTCTCGTTCGTGGCATAGCCGAACATGATGCCCTGGTCGCCGGCGCCTTCCTCACTGTTGGCATCGGCGGCAGCGTCGACACCCATGGCGATGTCGGCAGACTGGGCATGCAGGTGGCATTCGACATGGGCATGCTGCCAATGGAAGCCTTCCTGCTCGTAGCCGATCGAGCGGATCGCCTGGCGGGCGGTCTCGATCATCTCGTCGGCGGAAATTTCCGGACCGCGGGTCTCGCCAGCCATGATGACCCGATTGGTCGTGGCCATGGTCTCGCAAGCGGCGCGCAGATTGGCCGGATCCCAGCCCTGCCGGATGCCTTCACGGAAGATCAGGTCAACGATCTCGTCCGAAATGCGGTCGCACACCTTGTCGGGATGGCCTTCGGAGACGGATTCGCTGGTGAAGAGGTAGTCCTTGCGAGTCACTGGTCGGGTCCTCGGACAACAAAAAAACGGCGGAGGCATTGCTGCCTCCACGCCGGGCGCGCTGTTTTTTGACAGCCGCCGGTGCCGCGGTCAAGTCATCCGAGGTCCGATTCTGCGGACGGGTCAGTCTTCTCCGTCGTCGCCAGCCAGCGACTTGACGAGATCAACCACCCGCTTGCGCACCTTGGCGTCCTTGATGCGCACGAAGGCCTTGTTGAGCTGCAGGCCCTCGGAGCTCGACAGGAAGTCGACCACGTAGGACGAGCTGCTCGAATCAGAGAAGCCATTCGCGTCGGGCTGCGGCCCGGGCGCATCTTCGAAGAAGAACGACACGGGTACGTTCAGCACCGCAGCGATATGCTGGAGCCGGCTGGCGCCAATGCGGTTCGTGCCCTTCTCGTACTTCTGGATTTGCTGGAAGGTGATACCCAGCTGTTCGCCGAGTTTTTCCTGACTCATGCCGAGCATCATGCGACGCAGTCGCACTCGACTTCCGACATGAATATCGATGGGGTTTGGGGACTTCTTGCTAGCCATTATTGCCGCTCGTGTTGGTTGTTTTGGATACGGGACTTTTGCCCGCTTTTTTACGGCCGTAACCTTGTCGGTAATATATGCACCGACTGGTCTCGATAACTCGACGCTTGCGTGTGCCTCCTGGAAGGCGTGCAACTTACGACGGACGTTACGCGATAATGAGGAACGCTACAGCCGCAAGTCAATTATGTTAACGATTTACGGTTAATCAGCGACGCACCGAAGATTGTCATCAGTGTGGCGACAACCAGCCAGAATATTTCTGCGCCGTAATTTGCAGCAATCGGTGTTTCGAGCGCTGCGGGAAGTTCGGCATCGATTACCCCTGGTTGTCCCAACGGAACCGAGGCGCGCAACCGGCCATAGCCGTCGATGACGGCGGAGATGCCGGTATTGGCGGCGCGAACGACCGGGAGCCCCTGCTCGGCGGCGCGCATGCGGGCCTGCCGCAGATGCTGGTAAGGTCCCGGGCTGTTCCCGAACCAGGCATCGTTGGTGACATTCAGCATCCAGCCCGGCCGGGTTTCGCCGTCGTTCAGGCCGTCGGGAAAAATAATCTCGTAGCAGATCAGCGGCAGGAGCGGCGGCGTATTGACGAGTTCGATGACGCGGCGGCGGTTGCCGGCCTCGAAGCCGCCATGGATGCGGGTGAGCTGGCGCAGCCCGATTGCCTCGAGTACCGACTGCCAGGGCAGGAATTCGCCAAACGGCACAAGCCGCACCTTGTCGTAGGCGTCGATGATCTCGCCGTCCGGGTCGATGGCATAGATCGAGTTGAAGAACCGGCGCCCGCCGGGGGACGGCTCGGCGCGGATCGCCCCGGTGAGCAGCACGGTGCCCGGCGGCAGCAGGTCGGCAAGGGCGGCGAGGGCCTCGGGCGACTCGGTCAGCAGGAATGGAAACGCCGATTCCGGCCAGACGAGATGCGTGGTGGTCAGCACCCCGACATGCTCGGGCGAGGTCCGGGCATCGGACAGCTCGAGATATTTCTCGAACACTTCCTTCTGGTTTTCCGGGCGCCATTTCTCGCGCTGGTCGATTGCCGGCTGGACGACGCGCAGGGCGACGCCGGGCACGGTGCGGTCGGTCGCCGTTGACAGGCGGTACCAGCCGGCGCCGTGCAAGACGACGAGGAGGGCGAGGCCGAGAGCCGGGAGCAGGTAGCGCTTGCGGTCACCGGCAATGGTCGCCGGGGCGGCGAAGATGAGGACGGCCACCGGCGTCATCGCATAGGTGCCGATGAAGGCGACGATCTGCAGGCCGGGCTCGGTGGCGGCGAGCGCATCGCCGAAGAGGTTCCAGGGAAAGCCGGTGAGGATGTGGCCGCGCAGCCAGTCGGCCAGACCGAGCACGACGGCGAGAACGAGGATGCGCCGCCAGCCGTCGAACCAGACGAGACGGGCGAGCGCGGTCGCCACGCCGATGAACAGCGCAAGGCCGGCCGGCAGCAGCATCACCGCGAAGGGCAGCATCCAGCCGAAATCCTCGGCCTCGACCAGAAAGGCCGAGCCGACCCACCACAGGCCGGCGAGAAAATAGCCAAAGCCAAAGAACCAGCCGACGACGAAGGCCGGATAAAGCGTGCGCAGGCCGCGGGCGCTCGGGGCTGCAACGGCACCATCGATCAGCCAGACGAGGGCAGGAAAGGTCAGCCACAGCACCGGCAGGAAATCGAAGGGTGCCAGCGCCAGCACCGAGAGGGCGCCGGCCGCCATCGCCATTGCAGCGCGCTGCCAGCCCCAGCTCAGGATCAGCCGGTTTGCAATCTTCCTCGTCACGTCAACGCACCGCCGGACTTGCGAATCGCGGTCAGGACCGCCGTGCGCAAGTCGTCAACGATCGACCGGGCAAGGTCAAGCGCCTGTTGCCCTTGAAGCTTCCTCGCCGGCGGCGGCGGATGCTGCGGACGGCTCGTTCGCGCGCTCGTCGGCCAGCGTTGCCGCCGCTTCGCCATCGCCTGCCGGAGCGTTGTCCGGGCGGCGACGGCGGCGCTGTTCGGCCGGCACGGCGCTGCGCCGCCTGATCCGCAGCCGCTTGATGCGGCGCGGATCGGCGTCGGTCACCTCGAATTCGAGACCGTCGCGGAAGGCGATGATCTCGCCGCGCACGGGCACGCGGCCAACGAGGGTGAACACGAGGCCGCCAAGGGTGTCGACATCCTCGCCATATTCACCGACGAGGGAATCGACGCCAATGATCTCCGCGACCTCCTCGAGCGGGGCGCGGGCGTCGGCGACGTAGACGCCCTCGCTGGCGGCAACGATCATCGGTCCCTCGACGTCGTCGTGCTCGTCCTCGATATCGCCGACCACCGTCTCGACGACGTCCTCGAGCGAGGCAAGGCCGTCGGTGCCGCCATATTCGTCGATGACGAGGGCCATCTGGGTGCGGGTCGCCTGCATCTTGGCAAGGAGATCGGTCGCCGGCATGGAGGGCGGCACGAACAGCACCGGGCGCACGAGTTCGAGCTCGGCGAGCGGACGGGCCAGGTCGACCTGCTTCAGGTCGAGATCGGAGGGCTGCTTGCGGCGGCGCCTGGCGCCCTCCCCTTCGACCGGCGCGGCGGCGGTGACCGTCACATAGGCCATCAGGTCCTTGATGTGGACCATGCCTATCGGGTCGTCGAGAGTGTCGCGATAGACCGGCATGCGCGAATGTCCCGAATCGCGAAACGCCTTCAGGAGTTCGCCGAGCGGCATGGCGTGCTCGACGGCGTCGATGTCGGCGCGCGGCACCATGACGTCCTCGACCCGCATCTCGCGCAGGCGCAGGATGTTGCGCAGCATCGCCCGCTCTTCGGGCGAGAAGACGTCGCCGCTCGTCCCTTCGTCGGCGAGCACATCCTCGAGGCTGGCGCGCAGCGTCGCGGTGTTGCGATGGCCGATGACGGTCTTCAGCCAGCCAAGCCAGCCATCCTGCTGGGATCTGTCGGATTCATTCGGCGCCGGTTCGTTTTCGGCCGGCGCGGAGGTTCGTATTTCGGGGTCCATTTTCTCTCAGGCATCCTCGGCGAGCGGCCGGTCTCGGTAGGGATCGGCGATCCCCAGCCGGGCTAACACATCTGCCTCCAGCCGCTCCATCTCTTCTGCATCTTCCTCGGACTCATGATCATAGCCGAAAAGATGCAGAAAACCGTGAAGGACGAGATGTGTGAAATGGTCGAACAGCGGCTTGTCGTCGGCGGCGGCATCGCGCGCCACCGTCTCGGCGGCGAAAACCAGTTCGCCGAGCAGCGGATCGCCGGTCTCGAAGCCCTCGGCCGCGGGAAAGGACAGGACGTCGGTCGGCTTGTCCTTGCCGCGAAAATCGCGGTTCAGCTCGCGCACGTGGTCGTCGTTCGACAGCACGAGGCAGATCTCGGCATCCTCGCGCAGGTCAATGTCGGCGACCTCGACGGCGATGGTCATGACGCGGCGGGCCAGCCCGTCGATGGTCTCGTCGACCGGCCAGTCACCGGCGATACGCACGATATCGATGTCGATGTCGACCAGCGGCGCGCTCGATGCTTCACTTGTCACGCGGGGGCTCTCCATGGCCGGCCGCGGCGCTGCGGCGGCGGGCGGCGGCATCGTAGGCCCGCACGATGCGGGCAACCAGTTCGTGGCGCACGACATCCTCGTCGGTAAACGCCACCTGGATGACGCCGGGGGTGTCGCGCAGCAGCTCGAGGGCCTCGGGCAGGCCGGAGCGCTGGCCGGCGGGCAGGTCGATCTGGCTCGGATCGCCGTTGACGATCATCTTGGAATTCTCGCCAAGGCGGGTGAGGAACATCTTCATCTGCATCGACGTGCAGTTCTGGGCCTCGTCGAGCAACACGACGGCGTTGGCGAGGGTGCGGCCGCGCATGAAGGCGAGCGGCGCGATCTCGATCATGCCGGACTGCAGGCCGCGCTCGACCCGCTCGGCCGGCATCATGTCGTAAAGCGCGTCATAGAGCGGCCGGAGATAAGGGTCGACCTTCTCGCGCATGTCGCCGGGCAGGAAGCCGAGGCGTTCGCCAGCCTCGACCGCCGGCCGCGACAGGATGAGGCGGTTGGCATCGCCCCGTTCGATGAGGGCGGCGGCATAGGCGACCGCCAGATAGGTCTTGCCGGTGCCGGCCGGGCCGGTGGCAAAGACGAGATCGGCGCGGTCGAGGGCGCGGATATAGGCGTCCTGGGCCGGCGAGCGGGCAACGACGGTGCGCCGCCGCGTGGCGATCTGGGCAAAGGCGATGCGGCCCTTCTGCTCGAGGGTCGGCAGGGAGAGCTGGGCATCGGCGGCCCGGACCATGCGAATGGCGCCTTCGACGTCGCCGGGATGAATCTCGCGGCCAGAGCGGAGCTGGTCATAAAGGGAATCGAGCACCCGGCGGGCCTGGTCGCAGGCCTCGGCCGGTCCCTTGATGGTGACATGGTTGCCGCGGGCGGTCGCGTCGACCTTCAGGCGCTGCTCGAGGAGGGCGAGATTCTGGTCGAACTGGCCGAACAGGTCGCCGGCCAGCCGGTTGTCGTCGAAGACGAGAACGAGATGGGTCATGTCCGAGGCGTGCGACGCCGGCGCGCCGGGGCCGGCTGGCGGTTCGGCGTTCAAGCGGGCGCTCCCTCGTTGCGGCCGACGAGCCGGCCGTAAAGGCTGTTCGGGCCGACCGAGACGATCTCGACGGGGAGAATGGCGCCGAGCAGATCGGCGGGCGCGTCGATGTGGACCGCCTGCAGATAGGGCGAACGGCCGGCGATCTGGCCGGGCTTGCGGCCTTCGCGCTCCATCAGCACGTCGAGCACGCGACCCTCGCAGGCGGCGTTGAAGGCGCGCTGCTGGCGGGTCAGCAAATCCTGCAGGCGGGCGAGGCGGTCGCTCTTTTCAGCCTCGGAAAGCTGGTCGGTCTCCTCGGCGGCGGGGGTTCCCGGCCGGGCGCTGTACTTGAAGGAGAAGGCCTGGGCGTAGCCGACTTCCTCGACAAGCGCGAGGGTCGCGGCAAAGTCTTCCCCGGTCTCGCCGGGAAAGCCGACGATGAAATCGCCGGAAAGGGCGATGTCGGGCCGGGCGGCGCGGATCTTCTCAATGAGGCGCAGATAGTCGGCCGCCGTGTGGCGCCGGTTCATCGCCGCCAGAATCTTGTCGGAACCGGCCTGGACCGGCAGGTGCAGGTAAGGCATCAGCGCGCCGAGATCGCGATGGGCGGCAATCAGCTCGTCGTCCATGTCGCGCGGATGGCTGGTCGTGTAGCGCAGGCGGGCAAGGCCCGGCACCTCGGCAAGGCGGAAGAGCAGCCGGCCGAGCGACCATTCCCGGCCGTCCGGGCCGATGCCGTGCCAGGCGTTGACGTTCTGGCCAATGAGGGTGATCTCGCAGACGCCGCTGGCGGCCAGCCGTTCGGCCTCGGCGATGATGCGGTCGAGCGGGCGGGAGACCTCGGCGCCGCGGGTATAGGGCACGACGCAGAAGGTGCAGAACTTGTCGCAGCCTTCCTGCACGGTGAGGAACGCGGTGCGGCCGCGCTCGCGGATCTTCTCGGGCGCGGCGGCCGGCAGGTGCTCGAACTTGTCCTCGGCGGGAAAATCGGTCTCGACGACGCGGGCGCCATTGGCGGCCCTTGCGACGATATCGGGCAGGCGGTGATAGCTCTGCGGGCCAAAGACCATGTCGACCACGGGAGCGCGGCGCATGATCTCCTCGCCCTCGGCCTGGGCAACGCAGCCGGCGACGGCGACCATCATGCCGGAGCCGTTCCTTGCACGCGCGGTCTTCAGTCCGCGAATGCGGCCAAGCTCGGAATAGACCTTCTCGGCGGCCTTCTCGCGGATATGGCAGGTGTTCAGGATGACGAGATCCGCATCCTCGATCTCGGACGTCGTCTCGAAGCCGGACGGCGCCAGGGCATCAGCCATACGATCGGAATCGTAGGCGTTCATCTGGCAGCCATACGTCTTGACGAAGACCTTCTTCATCGCGGTGGTCATGAATTCGTTTCGCGTCTCGTGATCCCTGCGGAGCGGCGACAAGCCGTTGTCGGGCGCCACCCTTGCGGCCGTGCCGGGCCTGAGCCCGACGTCATAGACCAGAATCGGCGCGGCGGGCCATCGATTTTCGCCGGGCAAGCGCCGACAGGGCGCAGATGGCGATCGAATCGGCAAGGGTCAAGGCGCAAGCCGCCATCAGCGGGCACGGGCAAGCGCCGGAATGAGGGCCGGCGGCAGCACGCGGACCGGCGCGGCACCGGTTGCGGCGGCGGGCAGGCCGCGGCGGATTTCGCCGGCAAGCGCCCGGACGCGGGCATGGGCATCGTTCGCCAGACGCTTGCGATCGGTCGCATCGTCGACGCGGATCGGCTCGGCCAGCGCGACGACGACGTCGATCGGGCCGTTCTTCATGATCCCCCAGAGATGCGGCAGCATCTCCATGTCGCCATACCAGGCGGCGAGCGGCCGCTCGCGCCGGCCCATGGGCAGTCCGTTGAGAGCGACATAGCTGATCGCCATCGGCTGGACGTAGGCGCCGTCATGGCCAAGCGCCTCTCTCGTGGCGCCAAGGAGAGCGCTGCGGAAGGGAAGCACGCGATTGCCGTCCGAGGACGTGCCCTCGGCAAACAGCACGACCGGATCGCCGGCGCCGAGACGATCGGCAATGGCGCTTGCGACCTCGCCGGTCTTGGTGCGGCGGGTGCGGTCGACGAAGATGGTGCGCTGCAGGCGGGCCAGAAGGCCGAAGACCGGCCAGCGGTCGACCTCTGCCTTGGCAACGAAGCTGACCGGCATCAGCGCGCCGATGACGACGATATCGAGCCAGGAGGCGTGATTGGCGGCGATCAGCAGCGGCCGGCCGTCGCCGGGCTCGCCATGGACGCGCACGCGCATGCCGATGATGCGGCAGACCGAGCGATGAAAGAGGCAGGGAATGTGGCGGGCACTGTCATGGCCGGCGCGCACCGCGATCCATTGCACCGGCGCAAGGGCTGAACCGGTCACGACGACCGCGGCAAGCTTCAGCGCGGCGAGGATCCGGGTCATCCCTTAAGGCTCACGCACCATCCTTGTCGCCAAGGGGAATGGCATAGAGTTCCAGGCGATGATCGACGAGCTTGTAGCCGAGCTCGCGGGCGATCTCGCGCTGCAGTTCCTCGATGCGGGCGTTGCGGAACTCGATGACCTGACCCGAGCGCAGATCGATGAGGTGATCGTGGTGCTCGTCGCTTGCCTGCTCGTAGCGGGCGCGGCCCTCGCCGAAATCGTGGCGGGCGATGATGCCGGCATCCTCGAGCAGCTTCACGGTGCGATAGACGGTCGAGATCGAAATCCGGTCGTCGATGGCCGAGGCGCGGCGATAAAGCTCCTCGACATCGGGATGGTCGTCGGCGACCTCGATGACGCGGGCGATGACGCGGCGCTGTTCGGTCATGCGCATGCCCTTGGCGGCGCACTGGTCTTCAATGGTGAGCTTGTTCGTATCGGTCAATTTCGATCCGCCCCTCCCACGGGCGAAGCCTTGCACTTCGCCGGCGTTTCGATCTTCTTGGAGCGTTAGCGGAGATTGGCACGCATGACAAGCGCGCCCGTCGCCGCCCCTTCCGCTCCGGCGTAATAGCCCTTGCGCTCGCCAACGGTGGCAAAGCCCAATCGCCGATAAAGCCGGCAAGCCGGCTCGTTGGTCTGGCTGACTTCGAGAAATAGGGTGGCGATGCGATCCGCATAGAGCCGGCGCATCGCCTCTTCCATCAGATCGCGGCCGAGACCCTTGCCGCGCTGGCTGGCGGCAACGGCGACAGTCAGCACCTCGGCCTCGTCGGCGGCACGGCGGACCATGACGAAGCCGACCGGCCGGCGGCTGGTGCCCGGTCCGGACCGGCGGGCGACGACGGTCAGGACCTGACGGTCAGCGAGAAGCGATTCGAACTCCTCGACGCTCCAGCCGCGGGCAAAACTCGCCTCGTGCAGCTCGGCGAGCGCCGGCGCATCGGCAAGCTCGGCCGGGGTCAGGACCGGCGGACGCTGCCAGAAGGTCGACCAGAGGTTCAGCAGCATTGGCGGGCGATCCGGAATCTTGTCTGCGGTTTGGCGTCGGGCGGGCGAAGGTAGAGCGGCCGGGCGGTCGTCGTCGCCGCAAGCCTTTCGCCAAGCCGAAGCACCGCCTCGACGGGCGGCGCGGCGGCTTCGTCGGCGACCTCGTGAGCGCAACCCCGCTCGAGGAGAAGCGGCGCGACGATGGCGGCGGCGCTGCCGGTCAGGACCGGCGCAAGGCCGCTTTCGGCGAGGGCATCGGCAAAATCGGCGGCGACGAGCGCCGACGGCTCGAGCAGGGTCTCGCCGGCCGCACCATAAAGGGCGGCATAGATCTCGCCGCGACGGGCATCGATGACGGCGGCGATCGGCCTTGCCGGCACGGCGGGGCGGATGCCTTCGGCAAGTGCTGCCAGCGTATCGACGGCAACGAGCGGGCGGCGGGCGGCCAGGGCAATGCCGCGGGCAGCGGCGACGCCGACGCGAAGGCCGGTGAAGGAGCCGGGCCCGACGGTGACGGCGATGCGATCGGCATCGGTGTAAATCGCGCCGGCGGCGGCAAGCACCTCCTCGACCATCGGCACGAGGGCCTCGGCGTGGCCACGCTCCATCGCCACCGAGCGGACCGTCAGCGAGGCGGCATTGCCCGGATCGCCAAAGGCGACCGAGCAGCGCGCGAGCGCGGTATCGATGGCGAGGATATGCATGGCGAACGGCGCATGGGCCGCCGGCGCGTCAGGGCGCCGGGCGGCTGGTCGTGTCGGTTGTCAGATCGCCCGGACTTCGCGGATTTCCGGAATGAAATGACGCAGAAGGTTCTCGACGCCGTTCTTCAGCGTGGCGGTCGCCGAGGGGCAACCCGAGCAGGCACCACGCATCTCGAGGAAGACGACGCCCTGCTGGTAGGAGTGGAAGGTGATGTCGCCACCGTCCTGGGCAACGGCCGGGCGGACGCGGGTGTCGAGCAGCTCCTTGATCGCGGCGACAAGTTCCTCGTCCTCCGAACCGCCCTCGGAATGATCGGCGGCGCCGCCGGCGCCATGCACGACCGGGGCACCGGACATGAAGTGTTCCATGATCGCGCCGAGCACGGCCGGGCGCAGATACTGCCAGTCGCCATTGCCCTTGGTGACGGAGATGAAATCCGGGCCGAGGAAGACGCTGGCGATACCCTCGACCTCGAACAGGCGCGTGGCGAGCGGCGACATCGCCGCCTCCTCGAGGGAGCGGAAATCGGCGCTGCCGCCGGTCAGCACGTCGCGGCCGGGCAGGAACTTCAGCGTCGCCGGATTGGGGGTCGTCTCGGTCTGGATGAACATCTTTTCTGGTCCCGTCGCTTACGGCTGCAGCGTCCCGTCGGCCTTGCCGACCGGCGCCTTGCCCCGATCTATTCGTCGATCCTAATTCAATAGGTCGCAGTTCTACGGCATCAAGGGCGCCGCCGTCGAATCCGGGCCGGCAGCACGCCGGCGCCGGATTGTCGCGGCGTAATCCACTCCGCCGTTATTTCCGGCCGCCGATGAAGCCGACGACCTCGCGCACGCCGTTCATCACCGGCGCGGCGATGGCGCGGGCGCGGTCGGCGCCGTCGGCAAGGATCGCGTCGATGGCGCCGGGATCGGCCATCAGGCGGCGCATTTCGGCGTTGATCGGCGCCAGCTTGTCGATGGCGAGGTCGGCCAGGGCGCCCTTGAAGGTCGAGAACTGGCCACCGCCAAACTCGGAAAGGAGGGCGGCGCGGTCGCGGCCGGCAAGGGCGGCATAGATGCCGACGAGGTTTTCCGCCTCGGGCCGGCCCTTCAGGCCGTCGACCTCGCCGGGCAGCGGCTCGGCGTCGGTGCGGGCCTTGCGGATCTTCTGGGCGATGGTATCGGCATCGTCGGTCAGGTTGATGCGCGAATAGTCGGAGGGGTCCGACTTCGACATCTTCCTGGAGCCGTCGCGAAGGCTCATGACGCGGGTCGCCGGACCGGTGATCAACGGCTCGGGCTGCGGGAAATAGGCATCGCCGAAGCCGGCCTCGGCAATCGCGGCGGCATAGTCGTTGTTGAACTTCTGGGCAATGTCGCGGGACAACTCGAGGTGCTGCTTCTGGTCCTCGCCGACCGGAACGTGGGTCGCCTTGTAGACCAGAATGTCGGCCGCCATCAGGTTCGGATAGGCGAAAAGACCGGTCGAGGCGTTTTCCTTGTCCTTGCCGGCCTTGTCCTTGAACTGGGTCATGCGGTTCAGCCAGCCCATGCGGGCGATGCAATTGAACACCCAGGCAAGCTCGGCATGCTCGGCGACCTGGCTCTGGTTGAAGACGATGTGCTTCTTCGGGTCGATGCCGGCGGCGATGAAGGCGGCGGCCACCTCGCGGATGCTGTGGCGCAGTTCCTTTGGGTCCTGCCAGACGGTGATGGCGTGCAGGTCAACGACGCAATAGATGCAGTTGTAGTTGTCCTGCAGGTCGACGAAACGCATCAGCGCGCCGAGATAATTGCCGAGATGCAGGTTTCCGGTCGGCTGCACGCCGGAAAAGACACGCGGCTCGAATTCGGCCATTGCTTTTCTCCAGTCTGGCGATTTCCGGCCCCCGGCCGGTTCGCCGGGGGTTATGGCGGACGCGGGCGCGGCGCACAAGCCCCGAGGGCAAAACGGCGCGCCTCAGCGGCGGCGGAGCATGCGCTTCAGCGTGCCAAGGTCGGCGGCGCCGGAGAAATGCGCCAGAACGAAGAACGAGACGATGCCGGCAAGGACGATTGCGCCGAGGGCGCCGGCACGCACGACCAGCTCGACGTCGCGGGCAAGCCAGGGCGCGAGCAGCGTGCCGAGATACCAGACGAGGCCGCCCATCATGATGCTCGAGGCAAGAAGGCGCGGCAGGCGACGCTTCAGGGCGGCATCGAAGGTCCACTGGCCACGGCGGCGCAGGGTCCAGAACAGAAGCGCGGCATTGACCCAGCCGGCGAGCGTCGTCGCGATGGCGATGCCGACATGGGCAAGGAAGGGAAAGAGGGCGAGGCTGACACCGACGTTCACGGCGACGGCAACACCGGCGTAATACATCGGCGTCCTGGTGTCCTCGCGGGCAAAGAAGCCGGGCGAGAACACCTTGATGAGCACGAAGGCCGGCAGGCCGAGCGAGAAGGCGGCAAGCGCCTCGGCGGTCGCCAGGGTATCGGCGCTGCCAAAGGCACCGCGCTCGAACAGGACCTGCACGATCGGCAGGGCGGCGACGGCAAGGGCGACGGCCGAGGGCAGCGTCAGCACCATGGCGAATTCGAGCGACCGGTTCTGGGTGTGGCGGGCGCCATCGATGTCGTCGCCCTTCAGGCGCCGGGCGAGTTCGGGCAGGAGCACCACGCCGATGGCGATGCCGACGACGCCGAGGGGCAACTGGTAGAGACGATCGGCATAATAGAGGTAGCTGACGGCGCCGGGCTGCATCGATGCGATCATCGTGCCGATGACGATGTTGATCTGGGTGATGCCGCCGGCAAGAACGCCGGGTACGCCGAGGGCGATGAGGCGGCGCATGCCGGGCGTCATGCGCGGCCGGCCGAGGCGCAGCGAGAAGTCGATCCGCGACAGCGCGACAAGAACCATCGCGAGCTGGGCGACGCCGCCGACGACGACGGCCCAGGTGAGCCAGAAGCCGGCCTTTTCGGTACCGGCGAGATCGAACCAGAAGATCAGGACCAGCGCGACGATGAGCACGACGTTGAGCAGCGTCGGGGCAAAGGCGGCGGCGGCGAACTTGCCGAAGCCGTTGAGGACGCCGCTGTAAAGCGCCAGAAGCGAGACCAGCATCAGATAGGGAAAGGCGACGCGGGTCAGAAGCACGGTGAGGTCGAACTTCGCCGGGTCGGCGGCAAAGCCGGGCGCCATCACGTACATCAGGAGCGGCATGGCGATTTCGGCAACCGCCGTCAGGACGAGCAGGGCCATCAGCAGGCCGGCCAGCGCCTCCTCGGCGAACGCGCGGGCGCGGTCACGTCCCTCGCCTTCCAGCTCCTTGGCAAAGAGCGGCACGAAGGCGGAATTGAAGGCGCCCTCGGCAAAGAGCCGGCGGAAGAGATTGGGAAAGCGGAAGGCAACGAAATAGGCGTCGGCGACCGGCCCGGTGCCGAGGGCGGCGGCAACGAACATGTCGCGGACGAAACCGAGCACGCGGCTCGACAGGGTCGCGCCGCCGACCGTCGCGAAGTTCTTCAGGAGGCTCATGGCTCATTTGTCCCGGGCGGGTGATCAGGCGTTTGCCGGCGTGCGCTTCTGCGCCGGCCGATGGTCCTCGCCCTTGCCACCACGCTCGAAGATCTGGGTCAGCCGACGGCGAATCGCGGCCTCGCGATTGCCGTTGGTGATTTTCTGGCGCATCAGGTCGGTCACGTAGAAGACGTCGATGGCGCGCTCGCCGAAGGTCGCGACATGCGCCGAAACGATGTTCAGATTGAGGTCGGAGATCGTCGTCGTCAGATCGAACAACAGGCCCGGCCGGTCGAGGCCGCCGACCTCGATGACGGTATAAAGGTTCGACCAGGCATTGGTGACGAGCACCTGGGGCTCGAGCTTGAAAGCCTTGGTCCGGGTCTTGGAAGCGGGCCGCTGGGCCATCAGATCGGTCACCGGCGCATCGCCGCGCAGCACGCTCTCGATCGCCCGGGTCACCTTGGCGGCGCGGCGATACTCGTCGGCATCGTCGTCGAAGGCGCGGCTGATGAAGATCGTGTCGAGGGCGCGGCCGTCGGTCGTCGTGTAGATCTGGGCGTCGACGATGTTGGCCGAGCAGGCGGCGCAGGCGCCGGCGATGATCGACAGCAGGCGCGGGTGATCCGGCGCCAGCACGGTGAGCTCGGTAACGCCCTCAAAGCCATGGATGGTGACGTCGGTCGCCATCGTCTTTTCGGCAGCGTCGGCCTCGGCGATCAGATGGGCATGGCTGATCTTGCGCGGCAGGTCGACGCGCAGCCAGTAGGCCGGGTAATGCAGGGCGAAATAGCGCTCGCGATCCTCGTCCTTCCAGCGCGCCAGGGCGCCGCCGAGCTCCTGCCTGGCGATCTCGACGCGGCGGGCGCGGGTGGTGTCGGACTGGCCGCCGGTCAGGACCTGTTCGGTCTCGTAATAGAGCGTGCGCAGGAGCTGGCCCTTCCAGCCGTTCCAGACGCCGGGGCCGACGGCGCGGATATCGGCGACCGTGAGGATGAGCAGCATCTTCAGCCGCTCGAGGCTCTGCACGATGGCGGCGAAGTCCTGGATGGTCTTGCGGTCATTGAGATCGCGCGACTGGGCGTAGACGCTCATCGTCAGATGATGCTCGACGAGCCAGGCGACGGTGTCGGTCTCGGCGCGGGTCAGGCCGAGGCGCGGGCCGATGCGGCGGGCGATGCGGGCGCCGGCGACCGAGTGGTCCTCCGGCCGGCCCTTGGCGATGTCGTGCAGGAAGACGGCGAGATAGAGCACCTGCCGGTTGTCGAGGCCGCTGACGATCTCGTGGGAAAGCGGATGGTCGTCGCCGAGCTTGCCCTTCTCGATGCCGGAGAGGTAGCCGATCGCCCGCAGGAGATGCTCGTCCACCGTGTAGTGGTGGTACATGTTGAACTGCATCATCGCGACGATCTTGCCGAAATCCGGGATGAAACGGCCGAGCACGCCGGCCTCGTTCATCCGGCGCAGCACGAGTTCGGGCTCGTTGCGCGAGGCGAGGATCTCGAAGAACAGCTTGTTCGCTTCCGGGTCCTCGCGCAGCTTGCCGTTGATGATGCCGAGCGAGCGGGTGATGAGGCGCATCGCGTCCGGGTGGAAGGCGAGATTGTGCCGGTCGGCGAGATGGAAAATCCGGATGATGTTGACCGGATCGCGCTCGAACACGGCCTCGTCGGCGATGTTGATGCGGTCGTGGTCGACGACGAAATCGGTCGAGCCGCGAATCTTGTGGTGGCGGCGCTTGATGGTGTCGAGGAAGCGGTTGAGCACCGGCGTCTGCTTGGCGTGGCGCTCCTCGAGCTCTGAGCAGAAGATGCGGGTGAGGTCACCGACGTCCTTGGCGACAAGGAAGTAGTGCTTCATGAAGCGCTCGACGTCCTTGAGGCCGGGATGCTCGGTATAGCCGAGGCGCCGGGCCAGCTCCGGCTGCATGTCGAAGGTGATGCGCTCCTCGGCGCGGGCCGTGACGAAATGCAGGTGGCAGCGGACGGCCCAGAGGAAGTCCTCGCACTTCCTGAAGAGATTGTATTCCTTGCGGGTGAAGACGCCGGCCTTGATGAGCTCGCCCGGAGTGCGGACCCGGTAGAAGTACTTGCCGATCCAGTAGAGCGTGTGCAGGTCGCGCAGGCCGCCCTTGCCTTCCTTGACGTTCGGCTCGACGACATAGCGCGAGGCGCCCTGGCGGCGATGGCGCTCGTCGCGCTCGGCCAGCTTGGCGGCGATGAACTCCGGACCGCTGACGCGCACGACTTCCTCGTCGTAGCGGCGCACGAGGTCGGCATAGAGCGGCTCGTCGCCGCAGATATAGCGGGCCTCGAGCACGGCGGTGCGGATCGTCAGGTCGCCGCGCGACAGGCGGATGCACTCGTCGATGGACCGGGTGGCATGGCCGACCTTCAGGCCGAGATCCCAGAGCATGTAGAGAATGTATTCGACGATGCTCTCGCCCCAGGGCGTCTGCTTGTAGGGCAGGACGAAAAGCAGGTCGATGTCGGAGCCCGGCGCCAGCGTGCCGCGACCATAGCCGCCGACCGCGACCACCGAGATGCGCTCGGCCGCCGACGGGTTCTGGGCGCGGTAGACGTGGTGGGTGGCGAACTCGAAGATGGTGCGGATGATGTCGTCCTGAACGACGGACAGGCGCTCGGCGCAGAGCGTGCCGCCGCCGTCCTTGTGCAGCATCGCCCAGGCCTTCTCGCGCGAGGTGGTCATCACCTCCTTCAGGCGCCGGGTGATCTCGAGGCGGACGGCGCTCTCGGACTTGCCGCTCGAGGCGAGGGCGGCGAACTCGGCGCCAAGGGCTTCAGCGTCGACAAGCTCGGATACGTCTACGGTGCTTTTCGACATGCGGCTGCCCGGCTCCATGCTCGGCGGAAATTCGCGCCGGAAATTAGAGCATTTTCGGGGAAATGGAAAAGGGCTCGCGGCCAGCGCCTATTTTTTCGTCATTGCCCGCTGGGACGCGCGCGCGGCTTTCAGGGCATAGAGCGCCTCGAGCGCCTCGCGCGGGCTCATGTCATCCGGCGCCAGCGTATCAAGATCGGCAAGCAATCGCTCAAGGGCTTCGTCGCGGCGCGGCGCGGGCGGCGGCGGACTTGCCGAGAACAGCGGCAGGTCGTCGACCAGCAGCTCGGCGGGCGACTTGCGGTCGCTCGTCTCGAGCTGTTCGAGCACTTCGCGGGCCCGCGAGATGACGGCGGCGGGAAGACCGGCCAGCCGGGCAACCTGGATGCCATAGGACCGGTCGGCGGCACCGGGGGCGATCTCGTGCAGGAAGACGACGTCGCCGTTCCATTCCTTGACCTTCACGGTGGCGTTGAACAGCCGGTCGAGGCGTTCGGAAAGCGCCGTCAGTTCGTGATAGTGGGTGGCAAAGAGGGCGCGCGCGCGGTTGACCTCGTGCAGGTGCTCGATTGCGGCCCAGGCGATCGACAGGCCGTCGAAGGTCGCCGTGCCGCGACCGATCTCGTCGAGGATGACGAGGGCGCGCGGGCCGGCCTGATTGAGGATCGCGGCGGTCTCGATCATCTCGACCATGAAGGTCGAGCGGCCGCGGGCAAGGTCGTCGGAGGCACCGACACGGCTGAACAGGCGGTCGACGATGCCGATGCGGGCGCTGCGGGCGGGCACGAAACCGCCGGCCTGGGCAATGACGGCGATGAGGGCGTTCTGGCGCAGGAAGGTCGACTTGCCGGCCATGTTCGGCCCGGTCAGGAGCCAGATGCGGCCGGCGGCGGCGCCCTCGCCGGCGCCGAGATCGCAGTCGTTGGCAACGAACGGCTCGCCGGTGCCGGCCTTCAGCGCCTCCTCGACCACCGGATGGCGGCCGCCGTCGATGGCAAAGGCGAGCGAGCCATCGATGACGGGGCGGCAATAGCCGCCTTCATCGGCCCGCGCGGCAAGGGCGGCGGCGACATCGAGGGCGGCAAGGGCGGCGGCGGTGCGCTTCAGTGGCTCGCCGGCGGCAACGACCATGGCAGCAAGCTCGGCAAAGACGGCAAGCTCGATGGCAAGGGCGCGGTCGCCGGCATTGGCGATGCGGGCCTCCAGCTCGCCGAGCTCGGTCGTCGAGAAGCGCACGGCACCGGCCATGGTCTGGCGATGGATGAAGCGGGCGTTGAGCGGCGCCGACAGGAAGCGCTCGGCGTGATTGGCCGAGACCTCGACGAAATAGCCAAGGACGTTGTTGTGGCGCACCTTCAGGGCGCGCACCTCGGTTTCCTCGGCATAGGCGGCCTGCAGTCCGGCAATGACGCGCCGGCTTTCGTCGCGCAGCTCGCGGGCGTCATCGAGATCGCCGGAAAAGCCCTCGCGGACGAAACCGCCGTCGCGCTTCAGCACCGGCAATTCATCGCGAAGCGCCGTCGCGAGACCGTCGCCGATGTCCGGCGGAAGGGCGGCGAGGTCCGTTGCGATCGTCGCCAGCTCTTCGGGGAGGCCGAGGCCGGCGTGGCGCCGGAGCAGGCCGGCAAGTTCCAGAGCGAGGGTGCAGCCGGCCCGGATCGCGCCGAGGTCGCGCGGGCCGCCGCGCTCGAGCGTCAGGCGGGAAAGGGCGCGGGCGATGTCGGGGGCACGCTTCAGGAGGTCGCGCACCTCGTCGCGGAAGGCTGCTTCCTCGAGCAGGAAGGCAACCGCATCAAGGCGGCGGTCGATGCGCTGCGGATCGGTCAGCGGGCTTGAGAGCCGCTCGGCGAGAAGGCGCTGGCCGGGACCGGTCACTGTGCGGTCGATCGCCGACAGGAGGCTGCCGCGCCGCTCGCCGGCAAAGGTGCGGGTCAGTTCGAGATTGGCCCTTGTCGCGGCGTCGATGAGCATGACCGAGCCGGCGGTTTCGCGCAGCGGCCGGCCGAGCGGCGGGCGGGCGCCGAGCTGGGTGCGCTCGACATAGGCAAGCGCGCCGGCGGCAGCGGAAAGCTCGAGGCGGGAGAAATCGCCGAAGGCGTCGAGCGAGGCGACGCCGAAATAGGCGGCAAGGCGCTCGGCTGCCGTCGCCCGGTCGAAGAAGGCGCGGGGCACCGGGGCGAGCGCCGCCGGCGCGCCGGCGAGCAGCGACTTCAGCGCCGGATCGCCGAACAGGCTGTCGGGCACGACGATCTCGCGGGCATCGATGCGGGCAAGATCGCCGGAGAGCCGGTCGAAAGCGGTCTCGACGACGCGGAAATCGCCGGTCGAGATGTCGATCCAGGCAATCGCGAACTGGTCGTCGCCGTCCTCGCCGGCCTTCTGGCGATCGAGCGCGGCCAGATAATTGTGGCGGCCGGCGTCGAGGAGCGTGTCCTCGGTCAGCGTGCCGGGGGTGACGAGGCGGATGACGTCGCGGCGCACGACCGATTTTGCGCCACGCTTCCTTGCCTCGGCCGGGTCCTCGGTCTGCTCGCAGACGGCGACGCGGTGGCCAAGGGCGATGAGGCGCTGCAAATACTCGTCGGCGGCATGAACCGGCACGCCGCACATCGGGATGTCCTCGCCGAGATGCTTGCCGCGCCTGGTCAGGGTGATGCCGAGGGCGCGGGAGGCGATTTCGGCATCATCGAAGAACAGCTCGTAAAAGTCGCCCATCCGGTAGAACAGCAGGCTGTCCGGATTGGCGGTCTTGATCTCGATGTACTGTTCCATCATCGGCGTCACCCGGGCGCCGTCGGGGACGTCGAGATAGGCGGTCGAAGATGTCGGCTCGGCGCTCTCTTGCTGCATGGCGCGAGACCCTATTCGCTTTTCGGCCGGGTGAAAACAGAGGTGCCGGACAGCCGTTGGACGAAAAAAGGCCACACTGTCCGGTTTCACCGATAGTCGCAGGCTTTCCGCGCTTGTGGGAGGGGCGGATGGCGCGCTAGAAGTGACGTTTCCACGGTTTTCTCACAACAGACGCAGCGACCCGCGGCGCCGCGACAGACCCGGATTTTCCGATTATGGCCGACAAGAAGAATGAAAAGGCGCCTCCCGCGCGTCCCATCGTCACCGATCAGGAAGCCCTGCAGTTCCATCAGCAGGGCCGACCGGGCAAGATCGAGATCGTCGCCACGAAGCCGATGGCGACACAGCGCGATCTGGCGCTGGCCTATTCGCCGGGCGTCGCCGCCCCGGTCCGCGCCATCGCCGAAGAACCCAGCCGGGCCTACGACTACACGGCGCGCGGCAATCTCGTCGCGGTGATCTCGAACGGCACGGCCATTCTCGGCCTTGGCGATCTCGGCGCGCTGGCCTCCAAGCCGGTGATGGAAGGCAAGGCGGTGCTGTTCAAGCGGTTCGCCGACGTCGATTCAATCGACCTCGAGGTCGACACCAAGGACGTCGACGCCTTCATCGGCGCGGTGCGCTATCTCGGCCCGTCGTTCGGCGGCATCAACCTTGAGGACATCAAGGCGCCGGACTGCTTCATCATCGAGCAGCGGCTGCGCGAGCTCATGGACATCCCGGTGTTCCATGACGACCAGCACGGCACGGCGATCATCGCGGCGGCCGGCCTCGTCAACGCGCTGCACCTCACCGGCCGCGACATCACGCGGACCAAGCTCGTGTGCAACGGCGCCGGCGCGGCGGGCATCGCCTGCGTCGAGCTGATCAAGGCGATGGGCTTCAAGCACGACAACGTCATCCTCTGCGACACCAAGGGGCCGATCTACAAGGGTCGCGAAGCGGGCATGAACCAGTGGAAGTCGGCGCATGCGGCCGACACGCCGGCACGCACGCTGGCCGAGGCGATGGAAGGGGCCGACGTGTTCTTCGGCCTGTCGCAGAAGGGCGCGCTGACGCCGGAGATGGTCGCCTCGATGGCGAAGAACCCGATCATCTTCGCCATGGCCAATCCCGATCCGGAGATCACGCCGGAGGAGGTCGCCGAGGTTCGCGACGACGCGATCATGGCCACCGGCCGCTCGGACTATGCCAACCAGATCAACAACGTGCTCGGCTTCCCCTACATCTTCCGCGGCGCGCTCGACGTTCGGGCGACGACGATCAACGAGGAGATGAAGATCGCCGCAGCCGAGGCGCTGGCGCAGCTCGCGCGCGAGGACGTGCCGGACGAGGTGGCGGCGGCCTATCAGGGCCAGCGGCCGAAGTTCGGCCCCGGCTACATCATTCCGGTGCCGTTCGATCCGCGTCTCATCTCGGCGATCCCGCCGGCGGTGGCGCGGGCGGCGATGGAATCGGGTGTTGCCCGCCAGCCGATCGTCGACATGGACGGCTACAAGACGCAGCTCTCGGCCCGGCGCGACCCGATCGCCGGCACGCTGCAGCGGATCTTCGAGAAGGTCCGGCGCAATCCGCGCCGGGTGGTGTTCGCGGAAGGCGAGGAAGAGCAGGTCATCCGCGCCGCCGTCACCTTCGTCAACCAGGGCCTCGGCTCGGCGATCCTCGTCGGCCGCGAGGACGAAATCCGGGCGACGGCGTCGATGGCCGGCGTCGAGCTGCGCGACGGCATCGAGATCGTCAATGCCCGCTTCACCAAGCGGGCGCACGAATATGCCGAGTTCCTCTACGAGCGCCTGCAGCGGCGCGGCTATCTGTTCCGCGACTGCCAGCGCCTCATCAACAACGACCGAAACCATTTCGGCGCCTCGATGGTGGCAATGGGCGACGCCGATGCGCTCGTCACGGGTGTCACCCGAAACTATTCGGTGGCGCTCGAGGACGTGCGGCGGCTGATCGATCCGAAGCCCGGCCATCGCGCCGTCGGCGTGTCGCTGGTGCTGGCGCGCGGCCGCAACGGGCTCTTCGCCGATACGGCGATCCACGACATGCCGACGTCGGAAGAGCTTGCCGACATCGCCGAGGAAGCGGCGGGCGTGGCGCGTCGCTTCGGCTATGAGCCGCGCGTCGCGATGCTGGCCTATTCGACCTTCGGCCATCCGGAGGGCGAGCGCTCGGAGCGGCTGCGCGAGGCGGTGCAGATCCTCGACCGGCGGCGCGTCGACTTCGAGTATGACGGCGAGATGGCGGCCGATGTGGCGCTGAACATGAACGCGATGGCGCTCTATCCGTTCTGCCGCCTGTCGGGCCCGGCGAACGTGCTGATCGTGCCGGCGTTCCACTCGGCCTCGATCTCGACGAAGATGCTGCAGGAGCTTGGCGGCTCGATGGTGATCGGCCCGCTGCTCGTCGGCCTCGACAAGTCGGTGCAGATCGTCTCGCTCGGCGCCAAGGATTCCGACATCGTCAACATGGCGGCGCTGGCGGCCTACGATATCGGCGGCTGAGGAAGCCCCGTTTCCGGAATGCCAAAGGGCGGGGCTGCGGTCCCGCCCTTTTTATTTGCGGCCCGTCAGACGGGTGCCGGGTCAGGCGATGGCGGCAATGCGCCGGACCGCGGTGACCGGCAGGCCATCGGCAGCGATGCGGGCGATGGCGCCGGCAAGGGGCTCGCTCGCAACGGCCATGTGGAATGCGTTGGCGTGGATGAGTTCGGCGGTGTCGCGCATGATGCCGACATGGCCGCGCCAGAAGACGAGGTCGCCGCGACGGAGCGGCGGCAGGCCGGCGGAAATGTCGAGCGCGACACCTGCTTCCGCGGCCTGCATGTCCGAATCGCGCGGACAGCCAAGACCGGCCGCCGCCATCGAGACCTGCACAAGACCCGAGCAATCAAGACCAAGGCTCGACTTGCCACCCCAGAGATAGGGCGTGCCGAGAAAGCGCTCGGCGACGGCAACGAAGTCGGGCTCGAACTCGGCGAGCGGCGCCAGATGCCGGGCAACGACGAAAGACCCGTCGGCGATCTCGACGAACCTGCCGGCCTCGGCCTTGACCGAGACGAGGCTGGCAAAGGACAGGAAGCCGAGCGGCGGGGTCTTCATGTCCGGCCGGGGATAGCGGAAGGTGCGCAGCGCCGAGACCCGGTGGGTCGCGGCCGGCCCCGGCGCGGCGAGTGCCAGCGTCTCGATCCAGCCGACATAGCCATCGCCGGCAAGCTGGCCCCAGGACCAGCCGTCGCCGGTTTCCTCAAGGACGCGGAAGAGTTCGCCGAAAAGCGCTTCGGTCTCGCTGCCGCGCGCCGGGTCCGGCGCCTTCTTCAGCGACACCGCAGGACGGGTCACCACCCGGTCGGTGCCGGCGACGAACCGTCCGGCCGAGACGCGGCCCTTAAGGCGAATGTCGGCAAGGTCGGGTCGGTACGCATTGCGGCGGGGATCGAGCGGGTTCGTCATCGCGGCAGGGTCCGGCCTTCGGAAACAATGAGATCGGCGAGCTTTTCGACAAAGAGCGCACCCTCGACGGTGCGCTGGATGATGACGTTGCGCCGGTCGGCCTCGTCGCGGCGGCGCGAGACGAGCTTCATCGCGCCCATGGTGTCGAGGGCGCGGGTGATGACCGGCTTCGTGACGCCGAGCCTGGCGGCGAGGCCGCGCACGGTATGCGGCGGGGCCTCGAGATAGATGGTCAGGAGAATGGTCATCTGGCGCAGGCTGAGGTCGATGTCGCCCTCGCGCACGAGTGCCAGCGACACATCATGCCAGAGGCGCAAGGCCTGCCCGGGACGCAACTCGACCGCCATTTCAACCCCTGCCCGCGCGCCAGCGGCACGCCGGGTTCGTTTCGCTTCCGAATTATCTAAACGTCCCGGTCGGGCTGGCGCAAGCGCGGTCGTCAGCGGCCGAAGCGCGCCTTGAGGAGGGCGAAGAGGGCACGGATGCCCTGCGCCTCGCCGCCTTCAGGCCGGGCGGGCCTTGCCGACGGGGTCCAGGCGTAAATGTCGAAATGCACCCAGGTGGCGGCGGTCTCGACGAATTTTTCCAGGAACAGGGCAGCGGTGATGGAGCCGGCGAAGGCGCCCGACGAGATGTGGTTGATATCGGCGATCTTCGAGTCCAGCAGATCGGCATAGGGCGGCCAGAGCGGCATGCGCCAGAGCGGATCAAGCGCCGTTTCGGCCGCGTCGGCCAGCTCGGCGGCGAGAGCATCGTCGCGGGTATAGAACGGCGGCAGGTCGGGGCCGAGGGCGACGCGGGCGGCGCCGGTCAGCGTTGCCATGTCGATGATGTTCCGGGCTTTCCTCGTCGGCGAGCGCCAGGGCGTCGGCGAGAATCAACCGGCCCTCGGCGTCGGTATTGCCGATCTCGACGGTGAGGCCCTTGCGGCTGCGATAGACGTCGCCAGTGCGGAAGGCACGGCCGGAGACGGAATTTTCGACCGCCGGGACGATGACGCGCAGGCGCAGGTCGAGGCCAGCGCCCATGATCATATGGGCAAGGCCGAGGACATTGGCGGCGCCGCCCATGTCCTTCTTCATCAGCGCCATGGCGCTCGACGGCTTGATGTCGAGGCCGCCGGTGTCATAGCAGACGCCCTTGCCGACGAGCGTCACCTTCGGCGCGTCGGCCCGGCCCCAGGTCAGGCTCGACGAGGCGGGGTTCGCAGTCCTCGCGGCGCCGACAGCGTGGACGAGCGGAAAGTTCTCGGCAAGGAGCGCATCGCCAACGACGGCGCGGACGGCGGCGCCGTGGGTATCGGCAAGGGTCCGGATCGCCATTTCGAGCTCGGCCGGACCGAGATCGTTGGCCGGCGTGTTGACGAGGTCTCGCGCGAGACCGACGGCCTCGGCAAGGAGGCGAACCTCGGCGAGATCGACCGTTTCGTCGACGACGAGGGACGCCCGTGCCGGCGCGGTTTCCTTGTAGCGATCAAAGCGATAGGCCCCAAGGGCGAAAGCCAGCGCGGCAAGGTCGGGACGGGCCGGCCTATCGGCAAAGCGATAGCTGCCGGCGGGCAACACACCGGGCAGCTTGCCGAAGAGAAACGGCGCCCAGGGCGAGGACGGCCCGTCGCCAAGGCCAAAGAGAACTCGGCCGGGCGCACCTTCGCCATCCGGCACGACGAGCACGGAACCGGCGCTCCCCTTGAAGTCGTTCGCCTCGGCCCAGCGGCGGGCGGGCGCGTCGAGGGTTGCCAGAAAAGCGTCGCGGCCGGCAGGCGCCACGAGATGGATCGGGATCGCGGGACCGGCGTGGTCGGGGCCCAGAAGGCTGTTGCTCATGGCGTCATTGCTCCCTCGTCAGGGCCCCTATTTGGCACCGCGACCGGCGGCTGACAATGGCGGGCGGCGGCTCCGACGGCCCGTTTAACCAATCATTAGGGTTAACGGATTATTTCGAAGGCAGAGAAATCAAGGTCCTCGCCTCTCCCGGAGCAGACCCATGACCGTGCGATCCAGAACCCGGCGGCTGACACGCTACCTCGGCATTTCGGCCGTGCTGGTGCCGCTTGCCCTTGCCGGAACGCTTGCCGGTTGCGCCTCTTCCAGCGTCGGCAGCCACAACCGGCCGGAAGCAGCAGTCGATTACGGCTCGATGTCGGACCGGCAGATCGGCGAGGCGGTCAGCTATTACGAGCGCAAGTATTCGCGCAACCCGGACGACCGCGGCGCCGCGATCGGCTTTGCGCAGGCGCTGGTTGCCGCCGGCCGGACGCAGCAGGCGGTCGCGGTCATGCAGCGCATCTCGCTGAAGAACGCCGGCGACCGCGAGGTCATGTCGGCCTATGGCAAGGTGCTCGTTGCCGACGGCCAGTACGAGGAAGCGCTGAAGGTCATCGACCGGGTGCAGACGCCGGACCGGCCGGACTGGCGGCTGTATTCGGCCAAGGGCACGATCCTCGACCAGATCGGCCAGCACGACGAAGCGCGGGACAACTACGAAAAGGCGCTGCGCGTCGCGCCGGGCGAACCGTCGGTGCTCAGCAATCTCGGTCTTTCGCACATGCTGACCGGCGATCTCGCCACGGCCGAGAAATATCTGCGCGAGGCGGCCAATCATCCCGAGGCGGACAGCCGGGTGCGGCAGAACCTTGCCCTCGTCGTCGGCCTCAAGGGCAATTTCGCCGAGGCGGAACGGATTGCCCGCAGCGAACTCAGCCCCGATCAGGCCGAGGCGAACGTTGCCTATCTGCGCCAGATGCTGAGCCAGCAAGACCGCTGGAAGGACCTCAAAGCGCTCGATGCCAAGAAGTCCGGCTGACGTTTGCCGCAGTCACCGCAGCGCCTGAACAAATCGCCGGCCGGCCCGCTTGGGGTGGCCGGCGTTTTCCTTTCCGGTGTCCTCAGGAGGCGTGGCGGCTGGCGTCGGCGCCGTAATAGTTGATATAGCGCTCGGAGATCGAGGCAACCGGCAGCACGACGAAGACGTCGGTGGTGCCGAACTGATGGTCGACGACGGCGCCATCGCCGATATGACCGCCGAGCCGCAGATAGCCCTTCATGTGCGCCGGCAGGGCGTGGAGGGCGGCACGGGCGTCGATTGCCTCCTTCGGCATGCGGTCCATCGAGACATAGCGATCGGCGTTGGCGCGGACCTTCCAGTCATCGGGCGCGCCGACGTGATGATGCAGGAAGCTCAGCGGCAGGGCGAGACGGTCGACGTCGGTTCCCTCGAGGCTGGCGCAACCGATCATGACATCGATGCGATGGGCAAGGACGTAGGCCCAGATGCCGTGCCAGAGCAGCTCGACGCTGCGCTTGTTGCGGTAGGGCTTCATCACGCAGGAGCGGCCGAGCTCGAGGAACCTGAGATCGGGCTTGCGCTCGACGAGGCCGGCAACCTCGAACTCGCCGGCCGAATAGAAGCCGGCCTCGCGGTCGGCGATATCCTGGCGCAGCAGCCGGTAGGTGCCGACGACACGCGGCGTCGGGCGGCGGAACGGCTTGGTCTCGACCTGATCGTGATCGAGCACCAGCAGGTGGTCGCAGATCGCGTCGTATTCGTCGACGTCGCGGCGGGTCGAGATCGCGGCAAAATCCGGGATCGCCGACATTTCCTCGTAAAAGACGTGGTAGCGCAGGCTCTGGGCCTTGCGGATCTCGGCGGCGGTGGCGGCGAGGCGGACCTCGAGCGAGCCGATCCGCCCGAGCGTTTCGGGCATGTCGCGCGGCTCGCGGAAGCGGCGGGCGAGCATCTCGCCGGCACGGCTCCCGAGCGCGGCATTCAACGGCGCGAACTTGCGCGCGATCTCGCGCGGAGACAGTCTGGCTGGCCGCCTGGTGGTCATCGGGTTCATCCGCATCGTGCCTCTCGCCGGTCGATGAAATGGCATGCCGATCGGATCGGCCCAGCGGAATTTCACGATTCGGCGCCCGCCCCCGTCCGGCGGAACACCCTGACCATACGTTTCAGAAGGTTTCGTGACAACGTCGCGACGGAACGATGACGTCACCCGGCTTTCGCGAACGAGCCGTCAGCGGCCGGACCGGCCCATCTTTCGACGAGGGCGGCAAGGCGGTCGGGGTCGATCGGCTTTGTCGCATAATCGTCAAGGCCCGCCGCAAGGGCCACCTTGCGCTCGCCGGCCTGGGCATTGGCGGTCAACGCGACGATCGGCATGCGGGCAAGGCCGTAGGTCTCCTCGAGGGCACGAATCGCCCTCGTTGCGCCGAGACCATCGAGCTCGGGCATGTGCAGATCCATGAGAACGAGATCGAAGGGCTCGCTTGCCCCGGCGCCGCGCTCGAGAATCGTCTCGCGATAGGCGGCAACGGCCGCGGCGCCATTGGCAACGGCGGTCACGACATGACCCTGCCGCTCCAGCACCGAGCGGGCGAGCAGCGTGTTGATCTCGTTGTCCTCGGCAAGAAGCACATGGCGGCTGGCGACGGTGCGCTGCGGCCGGGGGGCGACGCGTTCGTCGACGAGTTTCTCCTCGGCTTCCCAGTCCGGACCATCGAGGACGTTCTCGACGACCGCCAGAAGCGAGCGGCTGCGGACGGGACGCACGAGATAGCCGGCAAAACCGGAAGCCTTGAGGCGCTCGAGCTCGCCGCGCGCGCCGGGCTCGATCAGCACGACGGCGGGCAGACCGGGCTCGACGGCGCGCAAGGTCTCTAGATCCGCGGCGGCGTCCTGGCCGATGCGGCTGTCGACGAGGACGATATCGACCGACCCGGTGTTGCGGCGCAGCAGCGCGGCGGCCTTCGCGACATCGGCCACAATGGTCGTCCTGACGCCGGCATCGGCGAGCGCTTCGGCAAGGGCCGGAGCCTCGAGGCGGCCGCGGGAGACGATGAGCGCATGGCCGCTGCCTGCGATCTGCGGCACGGCGACGGCCGGCATGGCGACCGGCAGGTCGAGGCTGAAAGCAAAGCTGCTGCCCTCGCCCGGCGTGCTCTCAAGCGTCATCTCGCCGCCCATGAGACCGACGATGCGCCGCGAAATGGCAAGGCCGAGGCCGGTGCCGCCGCGACTGCGGCCAAGCTCGGTCTGCTCGAACTCCTCGAACAGGCGCCCGGCATCTTCCGGCGCGATGCCGACGCCGGTATCGCGGACCTCGAAGCGGACGCGGCAGGTCCTGGCGTTGCAGCCGGCATCGCAGGAAAGGGCGATGAGAACGCCGCCGGTTTCGGTGAACTTGATGCCGTTGCCGGCAAGATTGAGCAGGATCTGGCGCAGGCGCGCGGCATCTGCGACGAGTTCCTGCGGCACGTCCGCGGCGACACGCGTCGCGATCTCAAGGCCCTTGCCGTGGGCGCGCGGTGCCAGGAGCTCGCTCACCTCCTCGGCAAGACGGGCCGGCTCGAAGGCGGCCGGGACGAGCTCGAGGCGGCCGGCCTCGATGCGCGAGAAGTCCAGCACGTCCTCGATGAGGGAAAGAAGCGCCTCGCCGGAGGTCTCGATGGCCCGGGTGTAGGTCGCCTGCTCGGCCGAGAGGCGCGTGTCGGCAAGGAGAGCGGCCATGCCGAGAATGCCGTTCAGCGGCGTGCGGATCTCGTGGCTGACGGTGGCCAGAAAGCGGGACTTGGCGCGGCTTGCCGCTTCGGCGCCGTCACGCGCCTCGCGCAGCGCCTCCTCGACGGCCTTTCGGTCGGTGATATCACGGCCGACGCTCTGGATGACGATCGCGCCATCGGCAAGGCTGCGGGCCGGCTTGTCGAGCCAGGCGTACCAGCGCGGGCCGTCGACGGTCATCAGGGCAATGTCGCGAGGCAGATTGCCGGTCGGCGCAGAGGTTTCACCGGCGATGGTCCCGGGGCGCCAGTCGGTGCCGAGCACCGCATCGCGGGAAAGGCCGAAGGCCCGGCAGAAGGCGTCGTTGACGAACAGCAGATGGCCGGCGGCATCGCGTCTCGTGACGAGATCGCCATGGGCCTCGATCAGGCTTTCATACTGCTCGAGGCTTTCGCGAAGCTGCCAGGTCTCGTCGGACAGTGCCTCGAAACTCTTGCCGCGCGAGCGCGGCCGGCGCGCGCCGGTCTTTGTCATTGCCACCCTGTCCCTGCTTCCGTTCTTGCCGGAAGGATGGCACGGGAACCTTAAAATCCTTTGATTTTGCTTGGTTTACAAGCTCTTACCGGTCAGGCTCGAGGACTCGCGGCAAGCCCCCAGACGGCGGTCTTCTTGATCGAGAAATCCTCAAGGGCGCGGGTCACCGGCACTTCGTAGTCGGCGAGGCGGACGAGCTTGTCCTTGGGCAGATAAAGCCGGTCCGGATCGCCGATCAACACCGTGGTGCCGGCGGCGGCAAGGCTCTCGAACCAGAGCATGATGTCGCGCGAGGCCGGCCATTCGTAAAAGATGTCGCCTGCAAGCAGGACGTCGAGCCCGGGCATCGGCCGGCCAAGGAGGTTCCCGGTCTCGATTTCCAGCTCGACACCGTTCGCGGCGGCATTCAGCGCCATGGCGACGCCGGCAAAGCCGTCGATATCGGCGGCGATGACGCTGGCCGCGCCGGCTTTCATCGCGGCGATGGCGACGAGGCCGGAGCCGGAGGCGAAATCGAGGACGCGCCGGCCGGCGACGATATCCGGCCTGTCGAGCAGGTAGCGGGCAAGAGCCTGACCACCAGCCCAGGCGAAGGCCCAATAAGGCGGCGGCAGGCCGATCGTTTCCAGCTCTTCCTCGGTCTTCTTCCAGAGCGCGGTTGCCTCATCGGCGAGCAGCAGCTCGATCTCCGGGGCGAGCGGGACCGGCAGCGCGCAGGTGTGGGAGCGGACGAAGGCGGCCCGGTCGACGATGCGGCCAGAGACGGAGAGGCCGTCGCTCTCAGGCATCGGCAACACCGAGCATGGCGCAAAGGATACGCCACTCGTCCCCGGTGACCGGCTGGACGGAGAGGCGCGAATTCTTGACGAGCACCATTTCCTCAAGGCCGGCGGTCACCTTGACGTCGTCGAGGGTGACGGCGTTTTGCACCGGGCCGACCGCGGCGATGTCGACGCACTCCCATTTGCCGGTGTCATCGGTCGAATCCGGATGAACCTCGACGATGACCTCGACGATGCCGACGATGCGGCGCTCATCCACCGAATGATAGAAGAAGCCGCGGTCGCCAGTCTTCATGGCGCGCATCATGTTGCGGGCCTGATAATTGCGCACGCCCGTCCATTCTGTGCCGGCGGAACCGGCCGCGACCTGATCGTCCCACGACCAGGACCCGGGCTCTGATTTGAAAAGCCAGTAGGCCATCGTCTCTCCCTGTCTCGAACCGGCGGCAAGATAGCGGAAGTGACAGGGCCGGGCCAAGGTGCTTGTCTCGTGCCGCTCGCGTCCTGTCTACCGCACGGGCAGCGTTGTTGTCTAATAATTGTGCGTAATTGCAATTTTGCACATAAAACCGCCAATCCGGTCACCACAAGGCTGGTGCCTGGCGTGGCATTCGACGGAATTTCGACGAAAAATCCGTATCTTGCCGGTTTTGTCGCGACTGGCACGCAGCTTGAATTCGGTTCGGCGATCGCCCCGGGGGGCTCCGACGGCATCTCCGGACCAAATCGACAACAGGTGACGGCTGCCCGATTTCGATGCCCGTCACCCTACACGGGAACCCGACCCATGAAGATCGTCATGGCTATCATCAAGCCGTTCAAGCTCGACGAAGTCCGCGAGGCGCTGACCGCGATCGGAATTCAGGGCCTCACCGTCACCGAGGTGAAGGGCTACGGGCGCCAGAAGGGCCATACCGAAATCTATCGCGGCACCGAATATGCCGTCAGCTTCCTGCCGAAGATCAAGATCGAGGTGGCGGTTGCCGCCACTGACGTCGATCGGGTCGTCGAGACCATCGCCTCGACCGCCAAGACCGGCCAGATCGGCGACGGCAAGATCTTCGTCTTCGCCATCGACCAGGTCGTGCGCATCCGCACCGGCGAGACCGATTCGTCGGCGCTCTGACGGCTCGCCGGCACAAGCCAGCCCGGGCCGTATCGTCCGTCGACCGGTCCTGCTGGTGAATTCGCCGCCCGGCACTTTCCCGGATGCGTCTGTCCCGCGCTTCCGGCACATCGGGCGAGCACGGCGAGCGGCCTGCCGGCCATCGCTGAACGAGCCGGCGGTCCGCCGCCGGCGCCCGCATCGAAGCCGGTTCCCGTGACGCCATGGGATCCGGCGCTCCCCGCGACAGCGATGTCGCGGTCTGTCGTTCCTGATCGGGCCGGACCTCCGGCCCTCTCCTCCCGTCACGATCGCGTTGTCGGTCGTCAACTTGAGCCCGAACTTCCGGTTCGGGCTTTTTCTTTGGTCCTTGCGGGTTTCCCCGGTGCTTGCGGGGGGGCTTGCCAGTTCAGGCGAGCGCCGGCAGTCGGTCGCTGAGGGCGCGATAGCTCAGCGCCTCGGCAAGGTGGATGCGGCCGACCCGCTCGACGCCGTCGAGATCGGCAAGGGTGCGGGCAACCTTCAGGACGCGATGGTAGCCTCGGGCGCTCATCCTCGTCGCATCGGCAAAATCACGCAGCAGACGGGTTCCGGCGTCGTCCGGCCGGGCGATCTCCTCGATGAGGCTTGCCGAACATTCGGCATTGGTGCGGATATCGAGACCAAGCGCCTGAAAGCGGCCGATCTGCAAGCGCCTTGCGGCGGCAACGCGGGCGGCAACGACAGCGCTCGGCTCGGATGGCGCCGGCTGGATGAGGTCGCTGGCCGACACTGCCGGCACCTCGATCTGGATATCGATGCGATCGAGCAGCGGCCCGGAAATCCGGCTCTGGTAATCGTCGACACAGCGCTGGCCGCGCCGGCAGGTGTGGCCCGGCTCGCCAGCCTTGCCGCAGCGACAGGGGTTCATCGCGGCGATGAGCTGGAACCGCGACGGATAGCGGACGCGGTGATTGGCGCGGACGATCGTCGTCTCGCCGGCCTCGAGTGGCTGGCGCAGGGAATCGAGCACCTGCGGGGTGAATTCCGGCAGTTCGTCGAGAAAAAGCACGCCGTTATGGGCGAGCGAGACCTCGCCCGGCCGGGCGCGGATGCCGCCGCCGACGAGGGCCGCCATCGAGGCGGAATGATGCGGCGCGCGGAACGGCCGGCGGGTCGACAGGCGGCCACCGGCAAGACTGCCGGCGATCGAGGCAATCATCGAGACCTCGAGCAGTTCCTTCGGGATGAGCGGTGGCAGGATCGACGGCAGGCGGCTGGCGAGCATCGACTTGCCGGCACCCGGCGGGCCGACCATCAGCATGTTGTGGCCGCCGGCAGCGGCAACCTCGAGCGCCCGGCGGGCACTCTCCTGACCCTTGATGTCAACGAGATCCGGCAGGTCGTCCACTGCCTCGCGGATCGCCGGGTCCGGCCGGGAGATAACCTTCAGTTCCCTTGAAATGATTGGCCAGGGCAATCAGGCTGCGGCCGGCGATGATTGCCATGTCGCCACTCGCCCAGGCCGCTTCCGGCCCGCATGGCGCCGGGCAGATCAGGCCCTGCCAGCAGCCGTTGGCGCCGATTGCCGCCGGTAACACGCCGGCAACGGCGGATATCGTGCCGTCCAGGGCGAGCTCGCCGAGCACGACAAAATCGAGAAGGGCGTCGGCGGGAACGGCACCGAGCGCCGCCATCAGGCCGAGCGCGATCGGCAGATCGTAGTGGCTGCCCTCTTTCGGCAGGTCGGCCGGGGCAAGATTGACGGTAATGCGCTTCGGCGGCAGGGCAAGGCCGGAGGCGACGAGCGCGGCCCGCACCCGTTCGCGGCTCTCGGCAACAGCCTTGTCCGGCAGGCCGACAATCGTAAAGCTCGGCAGGCCCGAGGCGATCTGAACCTGAACGTCGACTGGAAGGGCCTCGATCCCCTCGAAAGCCACGGTCGTGACATGCGAAACCATCGGCGGCCCTGATCCATCCGGTAGCGATACAACCGGGGACAACCGTAAATGAACATTTCCGCGAATTCAAGAACAATGAGGGAACAAAAATTCGCGGGTTGACGCTTGATTGGTCAGGCGCGCCGGGCCTCGATGGCGTCGAGCACGAGGGCTGCCGCGTCGGGGCCACCGAGACGCTTGATGGCGCGGATGCCGGTCGGCGAGGTGACGTTGATCTCGGTCAAGAGGCCGCCGATGACGTCGAGGCCGACGAAGATCAGGCCACGGCGCTTCAGCTCCGGGCCGACGCGCTCGCAGATCTCGCGTTCGCGGGCATTGAGTTCGGTCGCCTCGGCGCGGCCGCCCTGCACCATGTTGGAGCGCAGATCGTCGGCCGCCGGCACGCGATTGACCGCGCCGGCGAACTCGCCATCGACAATGAGGATGCGCTTGTCGCCGGCGCGCACGTCCGGCAGGTAGCGCTGGACCACCCAGGGCTCGGGGAACATGGCGGCGAACATGTCGAGCAGCGAACCGAAGTTCTCGTCCTCGGTGCGGATGCGGAAGACGCCGCGACCGCCATTGCCGTAAAGCGGCTTGAGGACGATATCGCCGACCTCACTGCGGAAATCCTTGATGGTGGCGACATCGCGGGTGATCAGCGTGTCGGGCATGAGATCGGCGAAATCGACGACGAAGAGCTTTTCCGGCGCGTTGCGCACGGAGGCCGGGTCGTTGACGACGAGGGTCTTCGGGTGCACCCGCTCGAGCAGGTGGGTGGTGGTGATGTAGGCAAGGTCGAAGGGCGGGTCCTGGCGCAGCAGGACGACGTCGACGTTATCGAGCGCGACGCGCTCGGGCGCGCCGAGGGTGAAATGGTCGCCGACGGTGTCGCGCACGGAGACGCGCTCGGCCATGGTCACCACCTCGCCATTGCGCATCGACAGGCGATCGGGCGTGTAGTGCCAGAGGCGATGGCCGCGCCGCTCGGCTTCCAGCATCAGGGCAAAGGTGGAATCGCCGGCGATGTTGATGCCGGAGATGTGGTCCATCTGGACTGCGATATCGAGCGGCATCGGAACTCCTGGGGCTTTGTCGGCGGCCGGGCTGGCCACCATCGGCGGGCGTTGTCTTCGTTCCGAGAGATAGACAGGATCTGGTCCGATTTCCAGCCGTGGCTTTCAGGGATCTGTCGTCAAAGGGAGAATTGCCCGGATGCGGCAAACGCATCGGGCAGATGCCGCGGCAGGCTCCAGGGAGCCATCAGCACGGCATCGAAGCGCATGTCGCAATCGGCAAAGGCCGGCTGCGCGGCAACAAAGGACGCGGCGGCGCGCTCCAGCCGGCGGCGTTTTTCCGGGCCGATCGAGAATGCGGCATCGGCGAGGTCGGTGCGCTGGCGAACCTCGACGAAGACGAGCTGGCGCCGGCGCAGGGCGACAAGGTCGATTTCGCCGGCCGGACCGCGCCAGCGGGTGGCGATGATGCGATAGCCCTTGGCAAGGAGCAGTGCGGCGGCCAGCGTTTCCGCGAGCCGGCCGCGGCTCTCGGCCCGGCGGCGGGCGGCGGTGCCGCCGGCCCGGCTCATCGGCCGTCCTTCAGGGCGAGCGCCCGGGCATAGACCTCGCGACGCGGCCGGCCGGCGATGCGCGCCACTTCCTCGGCGGCGTCCTTGACCGACAGGCGGGCAAGGGCGTCCAGCGAGGGCGAGGTCGATATCGAACCTGGCCTCGACGGCTTCCGCCGGTCCGATGACGATGACGATTTCACCCTTGATCGCCGGGTCGGCGGCGAAGGCCTCGGCAAGGGCGCCGATGCCGCCGCGGCGGACGGTCTCGAACCGCTTGGTGAGTTCGCGGGCAACCGCCGCCGGGCGGTCGGCGCCGAGGATTTCCGCCATGTCGGCAAGGCATTCGACAAGCCGATGCGGCGCTTCGTAGATGACCAGCGTTGCCGGGAAGGAGGCAATTTCCTCAAGGCGCTTGCGGCGCTGGCCAGCCTTTGCCGGCAGGAAGCCGAGAAAAAGGAAAGCGTCGGTCGGAAGGCCGGCCGCGACGAGCGCGGCAAGGGCGGCGGAGGCGCCGGGAAGCGGGACGACGGCATGGCCGCCGGCGGCGGCTTCGGCGACGAGGCGATAGCCCGGATCCGAGACGAGCGGCGTTCCGGCGTCGCTGACGAGGGCGACAGCCTTGCCCTCGGCGAGCATCGCCAGGACGCGGGGGCGCATCTTTTCGGCGTTGTGCTCATGATAGGCGGCAAGGCGGGTGCGGATGCCGTAGCGATCGGTGAGGACGCGGGTGGTGCGGGTGTCCTCGCAGAAGATGACGTCGGCCGCGGCGAGCGTTGCGAGAGCCCGCAAGGTGATGTCGCCGAGATTGCCGATCGGGGTTGCAACGACATAAAGGCCCGGGGAGAGCGGCGGCGCCTCGATGCGGCAGGCATCTATCCAGTATTCGCGCCGGCCTTCAGCCCTGTCATCGCTATCGGTCATCGTCTCGTTCTTTTGCATATCGGCGAGGGCTCGGCTATCCTCGTCTGGTGGACGAGTGTATAGGGATGCGGCTATCGCGCAATCGGCGGTGCGCGGTGATGTCCGGCATGACCGTCATGCCGTTTCAGCTTTCGTTAGCCATATACCCGGTAATCTTGGGCACCCGCGCGTAGGTTCTGGCGGGCAGGCAGTTCAAAAGGAGGCCGACCCCCGTGTTTCGTAGTCTTGTCGGGCGGATCCAGCCCGTGCGTCGGCGCATGCTTCTTGCCATCGCGGGTGGATTGCTCGCGGCCGGCTGCCTGCCGCAGACAACCGGGCCCGGCTTCGGCCCGGGTACGGCGATCGCGCCCGAAACGCCGGCGCCGAGCGGACAGGTGTTCGGCACCGGTTCGATCAAGATTGCCATGCTGGTGCCGCTCTCGGCCGCCGGCAACGCCGGAAACCTCGCCAACAACTACAAGAACGCCGCCGACCTGGCGATCCGCGATCTCGGCGGGTCCGACCTTCAGGTGATCGTCAAGGATTCCGGCGGCACCAGCGAGAGCGCGCAAGCCGCTGCCTCGCAGGCGCTCGCGGAGGGCGCCGAGCTCATTCTCGGCCCGATCTTCTCGCATGAGGTGACCGCCGTCGGCGCTGTCGCCCGGCAGGCAGGCGTGCCGGTCGTCGGCTTTTCGACGGACGTCAATGCGGCGACGCGCGGCGTCTACGTCCTCAGCTTCCTGCCGCGCTCGGATGTCGAGCGCGTGGTTTCCTATGCGGCCAGCCAGGGCAAGCGCTCGTTCGCGGCAATCGTGCCGAGCAATGCCTATGGCGCGGTCGTTGCCGCCGAATTCCAGCAGGCCGTGGCGCGCAATGGCGGCCGGGTGATGGCGGTCGAACAGTACGCGGCCGATCCGGCGGCGATCCAGGCGGCCGTGCAGCGGGTCTCGGCGATGGCGGCCGGCGGCGCGCCGCAGGTTGACGCGATCCTCATCCCGGACGGCGGCAGCGCCGGGCCGGAAATCGCCCGCCAACTCTCTGGCGCCGGCGTCTCGACCTCGGCGGTCAAGCTGCTTGGCTCGGGCCAGTGGGACGACGGCGCCGTGCAGCGCGAACCGGCGCTTGCCGGCGCATGGTTCCCGGCGCCCGACAAGTCGGGCTTCAACGCCTTTTCCGGGCGCTACCGCAACGCCTTCGGCTCGTCGCCGATCCGCATCGCGACAAACGGCTATGACGCGGTCATCCTTGCTGCCGCGCTCGCCCGCAGCGCCGGCGCGCAGCGCTTCACCGACAGCGTGCTGACCAACCCGAACGGTTTCTCCGGCGTCGACGGCATCTTCCGGTTCCGGGGCGATGGCAGCAATGATCGCGGCCTTGCCGTCTACGAGATCGGCGGCGGCAGCGCGCGGGTCATCGACGCCGCACCGCGGTCGTTCTCGGCCGGCGGCATCTGAGGCGAAATCAGGCCGCGAGATCGGCAACGACCGCATCAAGGACGGTCCAGCCGGCCGGCGTCACCCGCACCCGGCCGGGAGCGTGCTCGACGACCATGCCATGGGCAACGAGGTCGGCGAGCCGGTCCGGATCGAGGACGCGGCCGGAAAGCGCTTCGTAGCGGGCAAGCTCGATCCCCTCGACAAGCCGAAGGCCCATCAGCAGGAATTCATCGCCGGCTTCCTCGGCCGAGAGGATTTCGTCGCTGGAAAGGCCCCGGCCGGCGCGCTCGACCTCTTCGAGCCAATGTTCCGGCTTCTTCAGGTTGGCGGTCGCGTGGCGGCCATCGGCCAACATCAGCCGGCCATGGGCGCCGGCGCCGATGCCGACATATTCGCCATAACGCCAATAAACGAGATTGTGCCGGCTTTCGTTACCCGGCCGGGCGTGATTTGAAATCTCGTAGGCCGGCAGGCCATGGCGGGCGGTCACGTCGGCGGTCTGCTCATAAAGCGCGGCAGCGGCATCGGCGTCGGGCAGAACCAGCTTGCCGTCACGATGAGCCGCAAAGAACGGCGTCCCCATCTCGATCGTCAATTGATAGAGCGACATGTGATCGAGGCCGAAGGCGAGCGCCTGTTCGAGCTCTGCCTGCCAGTCGGAAGCGGAACGGCCCGGACGGGCGTAAATCAGATCGGCTGAGACACGGGGAAAGACGTCGCGGGCGGTCTTCAGCGCCGACAGCGCTTCACCGACCGAGTGGCGGCGGCCGAGCATCGCCAGATCCTCGGCGTTCAATGCCTGCACGCCGAGCGACAGGCGGTTGACGCCGGCAGCGCGGCACTCGGCGAAACGGCCGGCCTCGACGCTCGTCGGATTGGCCTCGAGCGTGATTTCGACACCGTCCTCGAGGCGCCAGCGGGCGGCGATGCGCTCGAGAATGGCGCCGACCGTTGCCGGGCGCATCAGCGAAGGCGTGCCGCCGCCGAAAAAGATGCTGCGCACCGCCCGGCCGGGGGCGAGCCCGGCGGCTCGGTCGATCTCGGCAAGGTAGGCGGCGAGGAAGCGATCCTCGTCGATGCCGCCGGGGCGAACATGCGAGTTGAAGTCGCAATAGGGGCACTTCGACAGGCAGAACGGCCAGTGGACGTAGACCGCGAAGCCCGGACCGGTGCCGGCCGGATCAGACGGGCGCACCGAGGCAGGACCTTGCGAAAATCTGGAAGGCGCGGGCGCGATGCGACAGGCCGGTCGGATCGCCCGGCTTCAGGCCATGTTTTTCCTCGGCGGTCATCTCGCCAAAGGTGCGGTCGTGGCCATCCGGCAGGAAGATCGGATCATAGCCGAAGCCCTTCCCGCCCTTCGGCGGCCAGACGAGCACGCCTTCGACCTCGCCACGGAATTCGGAAATCTCGCCGTCCGGCCAGGCAAGGCAAAGAACGGCGACGAACCGCGCCGTCCGCTTGTCCGGGGTGGTCGCGCCCTTGTCCTGAAGCGCTTCCTCGACATTGCGCATCGCCCGGGCGAAGTCCTTGTCGGGTCCGGCCCAACGGGCCGAATGGATGCCCGGCGCGCCGTCGAGGGCATCGACGGCAAGGCCGGAATCATCGGCGAGCGCCGGCATGCCGGCGGCATTTGCCGCGGCGACCGCCTTGATGCGGGCGTTCGCCTCGAAGGTGTCGCCATCCTCGACGGGCTCGGCAAGACCGAGCGAGGCGGCGGAGACCACCGTCAAGCCATAGGGGGCGAGCAGATCGCGGATCTCGCGAACCTTGCCCTCGTTGTGGCTGGCAACGACGAGCGAGCCGGACGTCAGTCTGCGCATCGGTCGGTCCTTCCTCAGCCGATCGCCATCTTCTGCAAGTCGACGAGGCGGGCGATGCCGCCACGGGCGAGAGCGAAGAGGCGGGCGAATTCTTCCTCCGAGAAGGGCTCGCCCTCGGCCGTTCCCTGGATCTCGACGATGCCGCCCGCGCCGGTCATGACGAAATTGGCATCGGTGCCGGCGTCGGAATCCTCGGCATAGTCGAGGTCGAGCACCGGGGTGCCGCCATGAATACCGCAGGAGATCGCGGCGACATGGTCGCGCAGCGGGTTGGTCGCCAGCATGTCGCGGGCCTGCATCCAGCGGATGCAGTCGTAAAGCGCGACCCAGGCGCCGGTGATCGAAGCGGTGCGGGTGCCGCCGTCGGCCTGAATGACGTCGCAGTCGACGGTGATCTGGCGCTCGCCGAGGGCGACGAGATCGACAACCGAGCGCAGCGAGCGGCCGATGAGGCGCTGGATTTCGAGGGTGCGGCCAGACTGTTTGCCGGCCGAGGCCTCGCGGCGCATGCGATCGCCGGTCGAGCGCGGCAGCATGCCGTATTCGGCGGTGACCCAGCCCTTGCCGCCGCCGCGCAGCCACGGCGGCACGCGATCCTCAAGGCTCGCCGTGCACAGCACATGGGTGTCGCCGAACTTCACGAGGCAGGAGCCTTCGGCGTGCTTGGAGACGGCACGCTCGAGCGAAACCGAGCGCATTTCATCCGGGGCGCGTTTGGAAGGGCGCATGTGTGCTCCAATCGTGGTGTCGGGCAGAGCTGAAAAAGCCAGCTTGCGAGCGCGATATCGGGCCGCTTTTAGCCGCTTGGCGCGGGGAAGGCAAAGGGCGGCTTGATCGCGCCGCCGCGACGCCGCATTTTTATGGATCGTCGCAGTCCATCCCATCGCAATCATTCGGGAGCCGCGAGGCACGTGTCGGGCGAAACCAGAGTCGATAGCCAGCAGGCGCAGTCCCTGTTCGGGCAACTGAACGAGCGGTCGCGGGAGATCTTTCGGCGGATCGTCGAGACCTATCTGGAATCGGGCGAGCCGGTCGGTTCACGCAATCTTTCCCGGCGCCTGCCGATGACCCTGTCGCCGGCCTCGGTGCGCAATGTGATGTCCGATCTCGAACTGCTCGGCCTCGTGCATGCGCCGCACACCAGCGCCGGCCGGCTGCCGACGGAGTTCGGCCTCAGGTTTTTCGTCGATGCGATGCTGGAAATCGGCGACGCGACCGAGGACGAGCGGCGGGCGATCGAGGCACAAATCCGGGCAGCGTCACCGACGAAGACGCTCGATTCGCTGCTGACCGAGGCAAGCCAGGTGCTGTCCGGCATCAGCCGGGGGGCCGGCGTCGTGCTGACGCCGAAGACCGACATGCGGCTGAAGCACATCGAGTTCGTGCGGCTCGAGCCGACCAAGTGCCTTGTGGTGCTCGTCGGGGAAGATGGTTCGGTCGAGAACCGCATCATCGACCTGCCCGCCGGGCTGCCGCCGGCCGTGCTCATCGAGGGCTCGAATTTCCTCAATGCCCATATTCGCGGGCGCACGGTCTCGGAGGCGCGGCGCGTCCTTGAAACGGCGCGGCTCGAGCAGCAGGCCGAGCTCGACCGGCTGACGCAGACGATCATCGATGCCGGCATCGCCACCTGGGCCGGGGCGCAGGCCGACCGGCCGCATACGCTGATCGTGCGCGGCCGGGCGAACCTCCTCGAGGACCTGCGGGCGCAAGAGGATCTGGAGCGCATCCGGCTGCTGATCGACGACCTCGAATCAAAGAAGGATCTCATCCGCCTGCTCGGCCTTGCCGACCAGGGCGAAGGCGTGCGCATCTTCATCGGCTCGGAGAACAAGCTGTTCTCGCTGTCCGGCTCGTCGATGATCGTCGCGCCCTACCGGGATTCGGAACAGCGCATCGTCGGTGCGCTCGGCGTCATCGGTCCGACGCGGCTGAATTACGCCCGGATCGTGCCGATGGTCGACTATACGGCCAAGGTGGTCGGCCGGCTGCTTGGATGAAACAGCCTCAGATACCTTGATTTTTGCCGCGATAGTCCTGATATCGGGGCCAAGCTTTTGTCCGAGATCCATTTGCGAGAGAGACAATGACCGACGAGACCGGCAAGGAAAATCAGGAGAGCGCGGCCGCCGCGCCGGCGGGCGCGACCGACACCGCCGCCGCCGAGGCCGCTGCGGCAGGCCATCCGGCAGAAGTGCTCACCAAGGAAAACGCCGACCTCAAGGACCGGGTGCTGCGCACCATGGCCGAGATGGAGAACCTGCGCCGGCGCACCGAGCGCGAGGTCCGGGACGCTGGCCAGTATGCAATCGCCTCGTTTGCGCGCGACCTTCTGGCGGTCGCCGACAATCTGCGCCGGGCGCTCGATGCCGTTGGCGACGAGGCGCGGGCGACGGCGGACCCGACGCTGACCGCTCTTCTCGAGGGCGTCGAGATGACCGAGCGCGAGCTGCTCAAGGTCTACGAGAAGCACGGCGTGACACGGCTCGAACCGACGGGCCAGAAGTTCGATCCGAATTTCCATCAGGCGATGTTCGAAATCCCGGACCCGAGCGTGCCGGCCGGCACGGTGGCGCAGGTCATGCAGGCCGGCTATGTCATCGGCGAGCGGGTGTTGCGGCCGGCGATGGTCGGGGTTGCCCGCGGCGGGCCGAAGTTCGTCGCCGATACGCCGGCGGCAGCGGACGCACGGCCGGCGGCAGAACCGGGCAGCACGATAAATCGCGAGGCGTGATCGGACGCAAAGCGCAATCGGCGGCCTCGCGGCCTTCGCCTAACTCATTGAATCAAGTAATTGTTTTCGCGTCTTGACGGCGTGTGAGCGCATCACGCAAACGAAAACCGCGACCTCCCGGCCGCGGTTTTTTGTTGTCATTGCGCTTCGCCTGACGGCGATTACTGCAGCGGCTGGGCCGGAGCGCGATTGCTGCCAAGGGCCTGACCGAGAATCGCAGCGGCACCGGCAAGGCCATCGCCACCGGCGCCGGCGGTCACCACGGTGTTCGGCACCAGCCGGCCGATGAGGCTGACGAGTTCGGGCCTGCGCTCAAGGGCGGAGAGCACCTTTTCCAGTGCCTGCAGCAGGGCGACGCGATCCTGACCGAGCACCGCGGCCTGGGCGGACTGGCCCTTCGCCAGTTCCTCGAGGAACTTGCGCTCGGCGCGACCGAGGGCCTCGCGCTCCTGCTCGCGCTGATTGGCGACCTGAACGGCGATTTGCGATTCGACGAGGCGGGGCTGCTCGTTCGCGGTCGAGCGGGCCTGCTCGGTCTCGATGCGCTTCTGCTGGGCGGCGGTCTCGCGGCCGTAAGCGATGGAGAGCTGGTCGGCGAGCTGAACGCGCAGGCGCGACAGCAGCAGCTCCGGCGGAATGGCCGGCTCGCCGAGGCGAATCTCGCGAATATCGACGCCGGCCTTGGCGCCTTCGACCTTGATCTTTGCCTCGATCGTCTCTTCCAGAGCCTCGCGGTTCTCGATGAGATCGAGCACGCGGGTCGGGCGGATTTCGTATTCGACCGGATCGGTGATGGTGCCGTCGGCGTTCTTCAGCGGCACGCGCACGGTCGAGCCGGCGACATTGCGGACTATAGAACGAATGGCCGGCGTCAGGATGCGGTCCTCAATTTCATCGAGGCCACCGACAGAGGCAATGACGATCGGAGCATGTTCCGGGCTGACCTGGACGAGGGCACGCAGTTCCAGCGGGATGTCCCAGCCCTCGACCTTGATGAAGACGGCCTTGTCGGCGGCGTTGTCGGGAACCGGCTCCTCGACGCGCCGTTCGACCTGCTGCAGATTGCCCTGCTGGTCGAGCGACAGGTCAACGATGCGCTTCACGTAGCCGCCCTTGTATTCCCAGGTGCGGACGCGCACGTCGACGAAGGTCGCACCTCGTAGGCGGTGCGGTTCAGGTAGTAGGCGCCAGGAAGCAGCGGCTCGCTCCAGATGCCGACGCAGCCGCGCGGCGCAGCGGCACGGACAGGGCGCCACGGGTCGCCGTGGTCGAAACCTCCTCCTCGCGGCAGCTCACGCCGGGGGTCGCGACGTTCGACTTCACGACACCGACGAAGCCTTTCGGGATCACCGTCGCCTCGGTGTCCTCATCGATCTTGACGTCGAAGAGATAGCGATTGAGGCGGTACTGGCGGGCTTCAGCACGGATTCCGCGGACCGCGATAGCCACCCTTCTCAAGAAATGCCGTCGCGTTCAGCATGTCGGCGACGTCCTCGTCGGCAAAGGCCGGGGCGATATACATGCCGGCCGGCATCGGCTTGCCGTCGAGCGCCGTCAACTGGCCGTAATAGCCCTCGGGCACCGAGACAACGTCATATTCCTCATAGGAATAGAGGACCCGGACAAAGGGCATGAAATGAAAGCCCGGTCCAAGGATCTGGGCTTGCGGACCCTTTTCGCCGGAAAGGGCGACGGTACGGCCATCAGGCAGTTCCGAGAAGAAGCGTAGATCCCACTTCCAGATGGCCGACACCATCGGCGCCGACATAGATGAACGACGACGCGGCGAGCATGTAAAGGCCAGCGAGGGCCATGACGGCGCCGAGGCCGCGGCGGCCGAGCACCTGGCCAAGGCGACCGAGCCGGCCGAGCGGCGGCGGGCCTCCGGCAGGTGTCGCCTTTCGCATAACACGATGCCGAAGGCTAAGAGTGCGACGCCAATATTGATGCCAAAGCATTGTCCAACCTTTCCTACAGATCAGTTCGATCCAGAATAGCTGGCGGCGCGGTTTCGTGAGGTGATCAGTTCTCAGGTATAAGATTTCATTGGCTTCCGAACTGAGAGGTGATCTGGCGACCACCCCTCAGGACCGTTTGCTAGCTGTGGAGCCTCAACAGGTTTGTCCCCGGTGAGGCCGAGGCGACTGATTGGCGTTTTGGATTTCAGGCCGGCATGAGGCCGATGCCAATGTAGCGATGCAGCCAGACCGGCAATGCTGCGGCGCGGTGATGTGAGGTTGGGTATGCGACAGCGTAGGCCCACTCCTGAGGCGGTCTGGATGAAGCGCTCGGCCTTGCCGTTGGTGCGCGGCGTATATGGCGGTGCGGATGTGCTTGATGCCGAGGCTGCGGCAGGCCGCTGCGAAGGCTTTCGACTTGTAGCAGGAACCGTTGTCGGTCATGACGCGGGAGACCGTGATGCCGGGCCAGCTTGTAATAGGCCAGGGCTGCCTCGAGGAAAGGCGACGGCGCTTGCGCATCCTTCTTCTCGTCGGGCAGGATCTGGCTGAATCCGATGCGCGAGGCGTCGTCGATGGCGATATGGACGAACTCCCAGCCGATGCCCCGGCTGTTGGATTGGCCGCGGCGATTGCCGGTGATGCGATGGCCGACACGGTCGAAGCGGCCGAGCTTCTTGATGTCGATGTGGATCATCTCGCCGGGAGAGCTGCGCTCGTAGCGGCGAGCCAGCCGGCTCGAGGTCTTTCAGCCGTGACAACCCGGCCCGCTTGAGAACCCGGCTGACGGTGGCTGGCGATACCCCGGCTTCCATCGCGATGTGCTTGCCGGTCCAGCACAGCGCCTGAGAGCCACGATGCGCTTCGACCACGGCTGCATCCGTCGCGCCGGGCATGCGATGCGGCCGCGACAGGCGGTCAGCCATGCCGGCCCGGCCCTCCACCGCATATCGCTCTACCCAGCGCGCCACAACTTTGGCCGACACGCCGAACCGAGCCGCCGCCTGGGCTTTGGAAAGACGACCTTCGATCACCCACCAGCGCCATCTCCTCTCTGACGCAACGGTGTCAGGCGGGCATTCTTGTGGATGTTCATTCCGGACCCTCCGGTGGTCACTGAAGCTTGGTAACTCCAGTCTCCCCGGTCCGGTCCGAATGGACAACTTACCCAGCTCACACCTAGCTGGCTCGGATCAATCAAGCGTTGCTAAACTTTTTTGCTTCACAAATTTCTTTCAGTTTTTGACCTCAATCTACCCTGATTGAAGCCGAAATGTGCAGCTATGTCGTGCTGATATATGCCGCATGCCAGCATTCTGTGAATTTCGATCGCTTGATTGAGATTGGGGCTGCGCGGCGGCTTTTTGGCGACTTAGGCATTCGATTCTTCCTTGAGTCTGAATCTGCCGGCCTTGACGCATGATTCCATATGCGCACATATTGTGCGCGTCCAAAGGACCCATGACCCAGCGGCCAGCAGATGTGGTTTGCTAGGTTTCGAACCGCTCGAAGCTGCAACTTCGAGGCGGTTCTTATTTTGTCTACCTTTGGGTTGGTCATCGTCGCAGCTTGACGTCAAGGCTCTGTAGCGGCGGTCAAACAGTCTGCACACTTACGGGGACTAACTGTGGATAACTTTTTTTATTTTCTAGAAATTTGGCCTGACTCTTCGGGCCTTAGATTGATTCGCCCCCCTCTGTGGAAAATTCGGGGGGCACTGACTAAGCAGCGTGGAGGTGCCGGGCAGGAGGCGGTCGATGCCATGATAGAAACAGCGCGAGGCGCCGCCGAGGAGAAGGACATCGCCGGAGGCGAGCGGAAATGATCGTGTCGGACCTTTTCTTTCAGGCCCGCCGATGCGGAACTTCGCGGTGTCGCCAAGCGAGATCGACAGGATCGGTGCGGTAAAGTCGGCCTCGTCCTCGTCGCGGTGGAGACCCATGCGGGCGCCGGGCTCATAGTAATTGACGAGGCAGGCTTCAGGCTCGGCCGGATAGTCGGTGAGCTCGCGCCAGAGCGACAGGATGCTAGCTGGAATCCTCGGCCATGGCCTGCCGGTGACCGGATGGCGGGCGCTGTAGCGATAGCCGTCGCGGTCGGACATCCAGCCGAGCGAGCCGCAATTGGTCATCTCGACGCTGAACGGGCGCCCGGACTTCGGCATGACCGGCCGATAAAGCGGCGCCTCGACGATGACCTCGACGATTTCGGCGAGGATCGATTCGCAGGCGTTCCGGTCGAGCCTTCCCGGGATGAGGCGCAGGCCTTCGGGATAGGGCGCGGCGGCGCCGTCACTCGCCAAGATATTTCCGCCAAAGGGCTTTTTCGCCCATCTCGCCGATGAAGGCGAGGTGCGCCTCGCGCTCGGCTTCGGTGAGACGCGTGGGCAACGGTGCCTCGCGCGGGCGGATGCTGCGGGCGCTGATGTTGCCGGCATGGCCACCGCCATCGGCGGCATCGAGGGTCAGCAGGGCCTGCCGGCCGCCGATCAGCTCGATATAGACCTCGGCCAGCAGTTCGGCATCGAGCAAGGCGCCATGCTTGGTTCGGCGCGAATTGTCGATGCCGTAGCGGCTGCAAAGATTATCGAGACTGTTCGGGCCGGCCGGGTGGCGGCGCCGGGCGAGCACGAGCGAATCGACGACGACCTCGCCGGGGATCGGCGGCAGCTCAAGGCGGGCAAGCTCGGCGTTGAGGAAGTTCATGTCAAAGGTGGCGTTATGGGCGATCAGCCGTGCGCCATCGATGAAGGCGAGGAAATCCTCGACGATATCGGCAAAGACCGGCTTGTCCGACAGGAACTCCTCGGACAGGCCATGGACGTTGAACGCCTCGACCGGCATCGATCGCTGCGGGTTGATGTAGCAGTGGAAGATCTGGCCGGTCGGGATGTGGTTGATGAGCTCGACCGCGCCGATCTCGACGACCCGATCGTCCCTGCGATGGTCGAGGCCGGTCGTTTCGGTATCGAGGGTGATTTCCCGCACGGGTGGCGCTTTCTCAGGCTCGCCCCGATTCGGGGCCGATATGATCCTCGGGCAGGATCGATCAGCGACCCCGACCGTTCAAGACGGCAGCGGCGGCTTTTCCCCGCATTCCGGCGACGGCGCGCAGGATGTCGGCTACGGCCCGGCGGGCGTCATCAAGGCCGTGGCCGGTATCGACGATGAAATGGGCGGCGCGGCGCTTGTCGGCATCGGCCATCTGGCGGGCGAGCATCGTCTCGAGCAGTGCCTCGGTCATGCCGGGGCGGGCAAGCACCCGCGCGCGCTGGACGGCGGCGTCGGCGGTGACGACGACGACGGCGTCGACACGGGCCGCGCCGCCGGTCTCAAACAGGAGCGGTATGTCGAGAACGGCAATGCGGCTCGATTCGGCAGCGTTTCGAAGGAAGCAACGTTCTTCCTCGCGCACCAGCGGATGAACGATGGCCTCGAGCCTCGCGATTGCCTCAGGCTTGCCGACGACGGCGGCGCCGAGCTTCCTGCGGTCGACGCCGTCAGGCCCGGTCGTGCCGGGAAAGGCGGCCTCGATCGCTGCCACGGCCGGGCCGCGATAGAGCATGTGGACCGTTGCGTCGGCATCATGGACGGGAATGCCGGCGGCGGCGAACATCCTTGCCGTTGTCGACTTGCCCATGCCGATGGAGCCGGTGAGGCCGAGGATCAGCATCACCTGCCTCCGATATGGGCAAGGACCTTCGCCCGCAGTTCCGGCGTCACGTCCGGGCGGACGCCGAACCAGCGCTCGAAACCCGGCACGGCCTGATGCAGGAGCATGCCGAGGCCATCGACGGCTGGATTGCCACGTTCGCGGGCGGCGCGCAGGAGACCGGTCTCGAGCGGAACGTAGACGATATCGGTGACGAGCGCTGCCGTCGGCAGGGCGGCAAGGTCGATGTCGAGGTCCGGCTCGCCGGCCATGCCGAGGGATGTCGTGTTGACGAGGATTGTCGCACCGGCAAGGACTTCCGACCGATTCTCCCACGAAACGGCTTCGACCGCCGGGCCGAAACGATCCTTGAAATCATCGATGCGGGAGAGCGTCCGGTTGACGATGGCGACGGTCGGGAAACCGCGGCCGACGAGGCCATGGACGACGGCGCGGGCAGCGCCGCCGGCGCCAAGAACGACGGCCTTGCCTTTTGCCGCGTCCCAGCCGGGCGCGCCGGCGTCGAGATTGGCCAGGAAGCCGTAGCCGTCTGTATTGGAAGCAGCGAGGCGGCCGTCTTCGAGCCAGAGCGTGTTGGCGGCGGCGAGCGATCTTGCGATGTCGTCGGTCCGCTCGGCGGCGGCAAAGGCCGCTTCCTTGTGCGGCACGGTGACATTGCCGCCGACATAGCCGTTGGCGGCAAGATCGCGAAGAAAGCCGGCAAGCTCCTCCGGCTTCACCGCAACGGCTTCATAGCTGCCTGCGATGCCATAGTGCTTCAGCCAATGGCCATGAATGACCGGTGATCGCGAGTGCCTGATCGGCCAGCCGATGACGAAGGCCTTGCGGAGGGCGGCGCTCATCTGTCGAGGATCCCCTCATCGCGCAGGAAGCCGAGCAGCGGCAGCAACGGCAGGCCGAGAATGGTGAAATAGTCGCCCTCGATCTTTTCAAAGAGCTGGATGCCCGGGCCTTCAAGGCGATACGCACCGACGCTTGTCAGGGCATCATCGCCGACCTCGGCAAGGTAGCGGCCAACGAATTCCGGCGTGAAGTCGCGCATCGTCAGGTCGGCGCGGGAAACGTGGCGCCAGACCGTTTCGCCGTCGCGGACGCAGGCGATCGCGGAATAGAGCGAATGGGTGCGGCCGCGCATGGCAAGAAGCTGGCGGCGGGCGTCTTCCATTGTCTTCGGCTTGTTGAAGCGTTCGTGGCCAAGGCCGAGCGTCTGGTCGGAGCCGATGACAAGGGCGCCCGGCCGTTCCTCGCAGACGGCCATCGCCTTGGCTTCGGCGAGGACGGCGGCGATATCGTCCGGCGGGAAGTCTGCCTCGAGCAGCGGCGCCTCGACGGCGCGCTCGTCGATATCGGCGGGCCGGGTCTCGAAGACGAGGCCGGCGTTTTCGAGGAGCATCACCCGCGAGCGGCTTTTCGAGGCAAGGACAAGCGGCGTTTTCATCATGGCGTCGGCCTTCATGCCCCCTTCCGATCCTCGCGGGCCTTGCGATGCTGCTGGTAGAGCGCATTGATCGCGGCGGCGGTTTCCTCGATCGACCGGCGGGTGACATCGATCACCGGCCAGTCGTAACGGCCGCAGGTCTTGCGGGTAAAGGCGATCTCCTCGGAAATCGACGAGCGGTCGACATAGGCGGTATCGTTGTCGGCGGCATTGAGCGCAAGGAGCCGGTTCTGGCGAATATGGGCGACGCGCTCGGGGCTGGCGATGAGACCGACAATCAGCGGATCTTTCGCCTCGAACAGCTTTTCCGGCAGCGGAATGCCAAGAACGATCGGGATGTTCATCGTCTTGATGCCGCGATTGGCAAGGTAGATCGAGGTCGGCGTTTTCGAGGTGCGGCTGATGCCGACGATGACGATGTCGGCGTCGTTGACGTGTTCGGGAAACTGGCCGTCGTCGTGCATCATGGTGAAATTCAGCGCATCGATACGACGGAAATAGTCGGCGTCAAGAACATGCTGGGCACCGACGCGGCTGGTAGTCGGCTCACCGAGGAACGAGCGGAAGGCCGTGAGGACCGGACCGATGATCGAGACACAGGGCAGGCCCATGGCAACGCAGGCGGTCTCGATGCGCTCGCAAAGGTCGGGATCGACAAGCGTGTAGAGGACAATGCCCGGCCGGCGACCGATCTCCTCGATGACGCGGTCGATCTGGCTCATGTTTCTGACGGCCGGATGGACGTGCTTGACGAGATCGACCGAACCGTAGTGGGCGGTGGCGGCACGCGCCACGGTCATCAGCGTTTCGCCGGTCGCGTCGGAAATCAGATGGAGATGAAAGTGGTTGTCGCCGTTGTCCACGGGATTATCCCCATCGTTGTGGATGGATCGGGCAAAACGGCGCCTGGAGCGCCGGTACCGTCTGATCTATCCCCGAACGGGCGGATTCATCAACAGCGCATGCTGCGCGGGTCGGGTTTTGCCTGGCGGCTGGGAACATCGCGGGAAATTGAAAACATCGACTCGTTGGAGGCGAAACATTCACAGGCTCGACGGATCGGTTCGGGTCCGGATTCTTGTGACAAGGCATTGTGAGAACACTGAAATTTTCCGAGACGCTGATGAGCCCGGCGAATTGTGGGAAGAGCTGGCGAGCGGACCTGCGGCGGCGAGGCCGGCGTGGGGTCGTTGTGGAGAAGGCGAAATAAGGCTAATCCACGGTCAAACAGAAAAATCAAAAAGATCTATCTAGGATTCTTGAATTTAGGATTGGAGTGGACGAGTGAGCGAGACAGTGACGGCGCGGACGGATCGCAAGCTTGTCCGGGTTCTCGACGGCGAGAGCGTGTTTCCACCGCCGATCTGGCTGATGAGACAGGCTGGACGCTACCTGCCGGAGTATCGGGCAACGCGAACGGAGGCCGGCAGCTTTCTCGATCTTTGCTACAATCCGGAGCTTGCGACCGAAGTGACGCTGCAGCCGATCCGCCGGTTCGGCTTTGATGCGGCCATTCTCTTTTCGGATATTCTCGTCATTCCCGATGCGCTCGGCCGAAAGGTGCGGTTCAGCGAAGGACACGGGCCGCAGCTCGATCCGATCGCGACGGAAGACGAGATCGATCGCCTGACCGTTGAAGGGGCTGTGGAGCGGCTTTCGCCGGTCATCGAGACCGTGTCGCGGATCCGGGAAGGTCTGCCGGCGGAGACGACGCTGCTCGGGTTCTGCGGGGCGCCCTGGACCGTTGCGACCTATATGATTGCGGGAGAGGGGACGCCGGATCAGGCACCGGCCCGGCTTTTCGCCTATCGGCAGGAAGCGGCGTTCGAAAAGCTCATGGCGGCGCTGGTCACGGCGTCGATCGACTATCTCGTGGCGCAGCTCGAAGCGGGCGCGGATGCGGTCCAGATCTTCGATACCTGGGCGGGCGTGCTCGACGAGGTTTCGTTCCGCAAATGGGTGATCGATCCGACCCGTGCGATCGTTGCCGGGGTGCGTCAGCGGGTACCGGGTGCACGGATCATCGGCTTTCCGCGCGGTTCGGGACTGCTCTATCCGGATTTCGTCGCCGAGACCGGCGTCGATGCGGTCGGCATGGACTGGACGGTGCCGCGCGATTTCGCCCGGGAGGTGCTGCAGCCGCATGTCGCGGTGCAGGGCAATATCGATCCGTTGCTGATGATCGAGGGCGGGGCGGCACTCGATGCCTCGGTCGACGATCTTCTCGAGAAGCTCGGCGGCGGCCGGCTGATTGCCAATCTTGGCCATGGCATCACGCCGCAGGGCCAGATCGGCAATGTCGAGCGTTTCATCCGGCGGGTGCGCGACGCCCGGCGCTGAGGACAAGGGAGCGGCAGAGGCGACATGCTCTACCTCTCGATCAAGGCATTCCACGTCATGGCCATCATCTCCTGGATGGCCGGGATTTTCTATCTGCCGCGACTGTTCGTCTATCATGCCGAACGGGGCGACAATCCGGAGATTTCCGAGCTTTTCAAGAAGATGGAGCGGCTGTTGATGCGGGCGATCATGACGCCGGCCATGGTCGCGTCATGGGTGGCCGGACTCTGGATCGCTTATGACATGGGGTTCTTCGGCGACACCTGGTTTCTCCTGAAACTTCTGCTCGTCATTGGAATGACGGCCTATCACGTCTATCTGGAGCATTGCCGGATCGGCTTTGCCGAGGACCGGAACCGGCACGGCAGCAAGTTCTACCGGATGCTGAACGAGGTGCCGACGCTGTTGATGATCGCGATTGTCATTCTCGTCATCGTCAAGCCGTTTTGAACGGCCGGTGGACAAAAATTCTTGCCGGGTCCGCTGTAAGCCGGTAGTTTCTGGTTCGTCCCACCTACATGCAGGCTGGCGCGTGTTCGATTCGATCGGACAAAAAGGGCGCCGACTTCGTTCCGAATAGCTGGAACGGGTGAAAGACCTGCTTCTTCCCCTCTTTGCTGGTTTCAGCCCCGCCACTGGAAGAGAGATCGCATCAATGCGAGAAATGAAGCTTCAGGTTCTCAAGTCGAAATCGCCGACCGAGCTTTTGGCCTTTGCCGAGGAACTCGAGGTCGAAAACGCCAGCACGATGCGCAAGCAGGAGCTGATGTTCGCGATCCTGAAGCGGTTGGCGGCGCAGGAGACCGATATCATCGGCGAGGGTGTCGTCGAGGTGCTGCAGGACGGGTTCGGCTTCCTGCGGTCGCCGGACGCGAACTATCTGCCGGGTCCGGATGACATCTATGTGTCGCCGTCGCAGATCCGGCGGTTTTCTCTGCGCACCGGCGACACGGTGGAAGGCCAGATCCGCAGCCCGAAAGAGGGCGAGCGGTATTTTGCGCTTCTCAAGGTCAACACGATCAATTTCGAGGACCCCGAGAAGACCCGGCACAAGATCCATTTCGACAACCTGACGCCGCTTTATCCGGACGAGCGCTTCCGCATGGAGAGCGAGGATCCGACGGTGAAGGACCTGTCGTCGCGGGTCATTGATCTCGTGGCGCCGCTCGGCAAGGGCCAGCGCGCGCTCATCGTGGCGCCGCCGCGGACCGGCAAGACGGTGCTGCTGCAGAACATCGCCCATGCGATCACCTCCAATCATCCGGAGTGCTACCTGATCGTGCTGCTCATCGACGAGCGGCCGGAGGAAGTGACCGACATGCAGCGCTCGGTGAAGGGCGAAGTCATTTCCTCGACCTTCGACGAGCCGGCAGCGCGCCACGTCCAGGTTGCCGAGATGGTCATCGAGAAGGCGAAGCGGCTCGTCGAACATGGTCGCGACGTCGTCATCCTGCTGGATTCGATCACGCGTCTCGGCCGGGCCTACAACACGGTGGTGCCATCCTCCGGCAAGGTGCTGACCGGCGGTGTCGATGCCAATGCCCTGCAGCGGCCGAAACGGTTCTTCGGCGCGGCGCGAAACATCGAGGAAGGCGGTTCGCTGACGATCATCGCGACGGCCCTCATCGATACCGGCAGCCGCATGGACGAGGTCATTTTCGAGGAATTCAAGGGCACCGGCAATTCGGAGCTCATTCTCGATCGCAAGGTGGCCGACAAGCGCGTCTTCCCGGCGATGGACATCCAGCGCTCGGGCACCCGCAAGGAAGAGCTGCTGGTGCCGCCGGATCAGCTGAAGAAGATGTACGTGCTGCGGCGGATCCTGACGCCGATGGGCACGGTCGACGCGATCGAGTTCCTGCTCGACAAGCTGAAACAGACGAAGAGCAATTTCGATTTCTTCGATTCGATGAATACCTGATCGACCGATTCAGGTTCGAAACGAAAGGCCGCTCTCCGGTGAGGACAGCGGCCTTTTCGTTATCGCGGCTGTCGCGCAAGGTTCGGGAACATGGCGACGAGGTCGGCGGGATCGGCGATCGGCAGGGAGCATGTGCCGGCGCGGCAAACGAAGGCCGCTGCGTTTCCGTCCGTGGATTGCTTGCCGTGGGCGGGATGGTCGACGGGGAGATCGGCGGTCGATTCGGTTTCGAAAAGAACCGCGCTCCAGAGCGACAGCGAATGACAGGCAGCTCTAAGTTCTGCCCGTTGTTCCAGTGCGCCGACAATGACGACGGTGACAGGATCGAGAAGAAAGTCGAGAACGTTGACAAGGCCGAGGGTCGAGGTCGGGTTCGAAGCGATGGTTCCCGAGAAGGCGGCAAGGATCGAATCGGCGGCGTCACGATAGCTGTCGTCGCCGGTCAGCAACCACAGCCGGACAAGGCAGTCGGCGGCAACGGCGTTCGGATTCGGCACGGCATCATCGGCAGGGCTCAGCATGCGGACGAGAATGTCGTCGGCATCGTCGGCGGCGAGATAGTAGCCGCCGCTGGCGGCGCGGTGATGGGCTTCGAGGGCTGAAATCCAGGTACGGGCGTCCGTCAGGTAGTCCGGCTCGGTCGTTGTCTCGAAGAGGGCAATGGCGGCCCTCGCCATGGCTGCGTGGTCGGACGAGAGACCCGGGTAGACAAGGCGGCCAGCCCGCCAGGCATGACCGAGGCGATCATCGCGGGACATGTCGGAGCGAATGAAGGCGTAGGCGTTGCGGGCAAGGTCCAGCCATTCGGGCTTGGCAAAGACTGCGGCGGCTCGTGCGATCGCCGCTATGGCAAGGCCGTTCCAGTCGGCAAGGATCTTGTCGTCGAGACCGGGGCGTACCCGCCTTCCCCTTTCGGCAAGGAGGCGCAGGCGGCAGGCGCGCAGGCGGGCTTCATATTCGGGTGCGTGCGGGCCGGGGCGCCTTGATCGATTCGGAATCGAAACGCGAGCCCAATTGCCGTCTGCGGTGATGTCATAAGCCTCGCAGAAAAACCCGGCGTCATCGCCGAGGATCGATTCGACCTCGGAACGGTGCCAGACATAGAAGCGACCTTCCTCGCCCTCGGAGTCGGCGTCAAGGCTCGCGGCGAATGCGCCGTCAGCAGTGACCATTTCTGCCTTCAGCCAATCAATAGTCTCGGCGATGCGTTCTTCGAAAAGGCGATTGCCGGTTCGCTGCCAGGCGTGGGTCAGGGCCTCGATGAGCAGGGCATTGTCGTAGAGCATCTTCTCGAAATGCGGGACAAACCTCGTCAGTTGAATAGCGGGCAAAGCCGCCGCCGATATGGTCGTAGATGCCGCCTTCGCTCATCTTCGAGAGAGCAAGGTCGACGGCGCCGGCATATCGCATGTCGCCGGTTCGGGCCGCGGCTCTGGCGAAAAACTCGAGCATCACCGGCTGCGGGAATTTCGGAGCGCCGATAAAGCCGCCCTCGACGGGATCGGGGTAACAGCGGAGGCGATCACGATACGGTCGGCATCGGCGGGAGAGTGTCGCCGCCGCTGTCGGGGCTTGCAGCGAGATGGGCGTGCAGTGCCGTGTCGAATTCTCGATGCGGCCTGGCTCGTCGTGATAGATGCGGGCGACCTCGGCAAGGATTTGCGGAAAGCCGGGTCGGCCGTACCGCGGCTTGTCCGGGAAATAGGTTCCGCCCCAGATTGGCTCACCCGCGGGCGTCGGGAACATCGTCAGCGGCCAGCCCCGATCACCGAGCGCATGGAGCTGCTGCCATGTAAATCTGATCGATATCGGGTCGTTCCTCGCGATCGACGCTGACGTTGACGAACAGGCGATTCATCAACGCAGCAATCTCGGGGTTCTCGAAACTCTCATGCGCCATGACATGGCACCAGTGGCACGCGGCATAGCCGATCGAGAGCAGCACCGGCCGATCGAGGCGCCGGGCCTCGGCGAGCGCTTCCTTGCCCCACGGCCGCAAGTGGACAGGTCTGTCGCTGTGGAGGAATGCGGGAGTTCATCTCGTGGCGGAGTTCGCTCATCGGTCGCTCTCGTTCACCGGTCTGGTTGCGGTCGTGGTTCCGTCTTCGGTCGGCAGGTATCGAGCAGGCACGGGCAGGGCGTTGGCCGGACGGTGCGGTCAGCGCGCTATCGGCAGGTCTTGCAACCTGATATTGTCCGCTATCATCAGGATCGTGGCAAAGGAGTCGGGCGATCTTGCGCGAGGGATAGTCAGACCAGTGCCGGAACAAGGCAGGTCCTGCGGGCGATCCGGAGCCCTCGTCGTGAGACCGTGATCGCCAGGCCTGGTGCTCTGGATGCGCCGGGTCCGGCAGGTTCACTGGCAGGACGTTGCCGAACTTCACCTCCATGGCGGAGGAAGGGCGATCGTTGCGCAGGTTCTCAAGGTGCTGGGTGACACGCTAGGATGCCGGATGGCGGAGGCGGGGGAATTCACCCGTCGGGCTTTTGATCAAGGAAAGCTCGACCTGACCGAGACAGAGGGCTGGCGGACCTCATCGATTCGGAGACGGAAAGGACAACGGCGGCAGGCGCTGCGGCAGATGGAAGGTGGTCTGCGAACCCTGGTTGAGGGGTGGAGGTCGCGGATCCTCGAGCTCTCGGCATTGCTCGCGGCGGAGCTGGATTTTTCCGATGAGGGTGACGTGGGCAGCGGTCTCGAGGTTGTGGGCCAGCAGGGCATTCGGGATCTGATTTTGGAAGTGGACGACGTACTCAACAGCAGCCGAATCGCAGAGCGGGTCCGCGACGGTGTTCGGGTGGTCATTGCAGGTGCACCGAATGTCGGCAAATCAAGCTTGATGAATGCGATTGTCGGTCAGGACGTGGCTATTGTCGGGCTTGCCAGAGTTTACGGGATGTCATCGAAGTGCGGCTCGATATCGCCGGCATTCCGAAGTGGATCATCGACACGGCCGGCGTAAGGGATGCCGAGAACGAAATCGAGGCGGAGGGCATTCATCGCACGGCGGAGCAGGTGACGAGGGCCGATCTTGTTTGTCTCGTCCGTGATGGGTCTGTTCAATCCGGTGAGATAGAGGTCGGCATTCCATCGGATGTTCGGACCGTTCATCTTTACAACAAGGCTGATCTCGTTGCGTTTCGGCATTCCGACGGGGACGGAATATGGGTCTCAACAACGACCGGGAGAGGGGTCTTGACGCCTTCCTATCGGAGCTTGGCCAAATTCGTCGCCAAACATATGCGGGACGCGAGGTCGGACTTGTGACGCGGGAGCGGCAGAGGGCCAGCAATCCAGGAGTATTGCGGGACAGCCTCCAGCGGGCAGAAGGTGCCCTGGCGATTGGTGTTGAGCTTGCGGCAGGATGACTACAAAGGGGCTGCGGCTGATGCCATCGGCCGGTTGACCGGGCAGATCGAAGTGGAAGAAATGCTCGGATCGATTTTCAGCCGCTTCTGCATTGGAAAATAAGTGGTTTTTGAATCTGTTTCACGTGAAACACAGAGCGCATAAACAGCTTTTCCACAGAGTGCGCATCCGATAAACGCAATATGGAAGCCGGGTATGGATCGTGAGTATCAATTCGATGTCATCGTGGTTGGTGGTGGTCACGCCGGCTGTGAGGCGGTTGGTGCCGCGGCCCGCTTGGGAGCGCGGACCGCGCTTGTCACCCACAAGTTCGCGACGATCGGAGAGATGTCGTGCAATCCGGCAATCGGCGGCCTCGGCAAGGGCCATCTTGTCCGGGAGATCGATGCTCTCGACGGGCTGATGGGTCGTGTTGCCGACGCTGCCGGCATCCAATTTCGCATCCTGAACCGGCGGAAGGGGCCGGCGGTGCAGGGGCCGCGGGCGCAGGCCGATCGCAAGCTCTATCGTCTGGCCATGCAAAGCGCGATCGCCGAACAGGAAAATCTCACCGTTATCGAGGGCGATGCTGCCGACCTCGTCATCGGGAAAAATCGAGTCGGAGCGTGACGGCATCTCTGACGGGCGGGTTTTGCATGCCGGTGCGGTGGTGCTGACAACCGGCACCTTTCTGCGCGGCGTCATCCATATCGGCGAACGACAGATCCCGGCCGGCCGGGTCGGTGAGGCGCCGAGCGGAATTTCATCAGCGCTGGAGCGATGCGGGTTCCACTCTGGGGCGACTGAAGACCGGGACACCGCCGCGGCTTGATGGAAAGACGATCGACTGGTCGCTCTCGATGCACAGCAGGGTGATGATCCACCAGTGCCGTTTTCAATGATGACGGAGCGGATCAGCAATCCGCAGATAGCCTGCCATATCACCCGGACGACGACGGACGGGCATGACCTCATCCGGGCCAATCTCGACCGGGCGCCGATTTATTCCGGCCAGATTGGCAGCCGGGGTCCCCGATATTGTCCGTCCATCGAGGACAAGGTGGTTCGCTTTGGAGATCGCGACAGCCATCAGGTCTTCCTTGAACCGGAAGGGCTCGACGACGATACGGTCTATCCGAACGGTATTTCGACGTCCCTGCTGAGGACGTGCAGGCGGGTCTGGTGCGTTCGATGCCGGGGCTGTCGCGGGTGCGGATCATCCGGCCAGGCTATGCCATCGAGTATGACCATATCGACCCGACGGAGCTTTATCCGTCGCTGGAAACCAAGCGGGTTGGATGCTTGTTTCTCGCGGGCCAAGTCAATGGCACGACTGGGTATGAGGAGGCGGGGGCGCAAGGTCTGGTGGCCGGCATCAACGCGGCGCTGCGCGCCAGCGGAAGTGATGTCCGCGAGTTCGACCGCACCACGAGCTATCTTGGTGTGATGATCGATGACCTTGTGACAAAGGGGATTTCCGAACCTTATCGGATGTTCACGTCGCGGGCGGAGTTTCGGCTGTCCCTTCGGACTGACAATGCCGACTTGCGCCTGACGCCGATCGGGATGCAGCTCGGATGCGTCGGGGCAGCCCGCATCCGGCATTTTGATTCACGGGCGAAACGGATTGATGAAGGCAGGGCACTTCTGAAGTCGCTGAAAGTGTCGCCATCGCAGGCGGCGCACCATGGTTGGTCGGTCAATCGGGACGGGGTGTTGCGAAGTGCATATGAGCTTCTGGCCTATCCCGATCTTGGTCTTGGCGAGCTAGAGGCGGCATGGCCCGAGCTTGCGGCGCTTGGCCCGGACGTTGGCGGTTTTCTGCAAACCGAAGCGCGCTATGCAGTGTATCTCGATCGGCAGATGTCAGACGTCGAAGCCTTGCGCCGGGACGAGAACCTGCGGCTTTCGCCGGATCTTGACTATGGTGCGATTGGCGGGTTGTCGAATGAGGTTCGGGCCAAGCTTGCTGCGGGCCGGCCGGTTTCCATCGGTCATGCGGCGCGGATGGATGGCGTGACGCCGGCTGCGCTGACGCTGCTGCTTGCGCATGTGCGGCGGCGTGCGAATTGATTCGGTTCCGTATCAAGCAAGACCATTCCAGGTCTTTTCCGCGGAAGGGGCGGACATATGGCATTGCCCGGTGATGTACGCGACTCAATTGATATCGTTTCCGAAATCGTCCCCGTTTCACGTGAAACAGGGGAGCGGCTGAGCATCTATGTCGAGTTGCTGCGGCACTGGCAGAAGTCGCTCAATCTGGTTGCGCCGTCGACGCTGGAGGCAGTCTGGAGCCGGCACGTGGCCGACAGCGCCCAGATTATCCCGCTCGTTCCGGGCGCGAAGCGTTGGGTCGATATTGGCAGCGGGGCCGGGTTTCCGGGGCTCGTGACGGCAATCTTCCTTGCCGACGTCGTCGGGGCGGAGGTCAACCTCGTCGAGTCGAATGGCAAGAAAGCGGCGTTCCTCAGGACGGTCGCACGGGAGACGGGCGCGCCGGCGAAAATCCATTGCGCACGGATCGAGGATGTGATTCCAACATTCCAGGACCGGGTGGATGCAGTCAGCGCGCGGGCGCTGGCGTCACTTTCGCAGCTCTGCGGCATGGTGGAGCCGCTGGTGCGCGCAGGAGCGGTTGCGGTTTTCCACAAAGGCCAAGATTTTGCGGCTGAGTATGGCGAATGCGCTAAATCTTGGAATGTCGATCTGGTAAAACATCAAAGCCGTATCGATCCCAAGGGATCGGTCATTGTCATTCGAGGCCTGACGGCACTGTCGACAAGGAACGATGCATGAGCGCTCTGCCGCGACGTCCGCGCGTCATCACGATCGCGAATCAGAAAGGTGGCGTCGGCAAGACGACGACAGCCATCAATCTCGGTACCGCTCTTGCCGCAATTGGCGAAGAGGTGCTCGTGGTCGATCTCGATCCGCAGGGCAATGCCTCGACGGGCCTTGGCATCGATCGCAAGAGCCGGCGCGTCTCGACCTACGATATCCTGACGTCGGCGACAACACTGGACGAGGCGGCAATGCCGACGGTCGTGCCGCGGCTGTCGGTGGCGCCTTCGACGCTCGACCTTCTGGGCGTCGAGCTCGAGATTGCCGCCGAGGCCGATCGGGCGCATCGCCTGCGCTCGGCCGTCAGCCGGCATGCGGCAGCGGCGGAAGCGGGCCAGACGGAAAAGTCCTATAGCTATATTCTCGTCGATTGCCCGCCGTCGCTGAATCTGTTGACGGTCAATGCGATGACGGCGGCGCATTCGATCCTCGTGCCGCTGCAGTGCGAGTTCTTTGCTCTGGAAGGCCTCAGCCAGCTTCTGCAGACCGTGGAGCAGGTGAAGCGCTCGCTCAATCCCGAGCTGTCGATCCATGGCGTCGTGCTAACGATGTATGACAGCCGCAACAACCTCGCCAACCAGGTCGTCGCGGACGTGCGGGAATATATGGGCACGCGGGTCTACGAGACGATCATTCCGCGCAATGTGCGTGTGTCCGAGGCGCCGTCCTACGGCAAGCCGGTGCTGCTTTACGATCTGAAGTGCCCCGGCAGTCAGGCCTATCTGAAGCTCGCCTCGGAGATCATCCAGCGCGAGAAGAGTCTTCGGGCTGCATAATTCGTTCGATACGGTAGCGGAATTTCGCTGCAATCCGGAATATCGATTCATAACCGAAACAACATTAGCGAGTCGAGGCGAAGATGGCGAACATGACGGATGAGGGGCCGCGGCGGCGTCTTGGGCGCGGACTCGCAGCGTTGATCGGCGATGTCGACACCGAGGTCGGGGCGCTCGATCGGGCGCGGTCGCAGCGTCGGCTGCCGATCGAGTTCCTTCGTCCCAACCCGCGCAATCCGCGCAAGACCTTTGGCGAGGAGGAGCTTGCCGACCTGACGCGGTCGATCAAGGAGCGCGGCGTCGTTCAGCCGATCCTTGCCCGGCCGGTTGCGGGCAGTGCCGATGCCTACGAGATCATCGCCGGCGAGCGGCGCTGGCGGGCGGCGCAGCGGGCCGGACTGCACGAGGTGCCGGTCTATGTGCAGGACGTTTCGGATCGCGAGGCGCTGGAGCTTGCGATCATCGAAAACGTGCAGCGCGCCGATCTCAATGCCCTTGAAGAGGCGGCGGGCTATGAGCAGCTCATGACGGAGTTCGGCTACAGCCAGACCGAGCTTGCCGATGTCATCGGCAAGAGCCGGAGCCATGTCGCCAACACGCTCAGGCTGATGAAGCTGCCGAACAAGGTGAAGGGGTTCATTGCCGACGGCCAGCTTACCGCCGGCCACGCCCGCACGCTGGTGACGATGCCCGATCCTGAGGCGGCGGCGTTGCGGATTGTCGAGGGCGGGCTCAATGTGCGCGAGGCGGAGGCCCTGGCGCAGTCGGAGGCAAAGCCGGCAAAGCGTCGCCTCGACAAGGACGCCGACACGAAGGCCCTTGAACGACGGCTGTCGGAAGTGCTCGGGCTGCGGGTCGAGATCGCTCACAAGGGCAAGGGTGGCGAGCTGAAAATCCGCTATCGCACGCTCGAGCAGCTCGATGATGTGTGCCGGCGCCTCGAAGGCAATTGAACTGGTGATCCTGCGCGCGAGCGGTAATTCAGCCTCCGGCGTCCGGTGCGCCGGAGGCATTGTCATTTAACGTGCTGAAGTCAGTTCGTTTTTCCGATGTTTCACGACCCGAGAGCGTTTCTGCCTATCATTGGATCGCTTCAGCAGAATCGTTTGAGCGCTCTCACTTGTTTTCGCATTTCCGGACGGAAAACCGGTTTCCACTTTCCAGCGTGCTCTGGCGGCGGCCGCGGCGTGGCGGGTGGCGGCGCGGCCGAGGCGGAAGAGCAACGCACCAATCAGGGAGAATGCCATTTCCGGGCGCTGGCGGGCATCGAGCTGGGCCTCGTCGACAAGTTCGAGGGCGCGCTCGAGGCGGCGACAGTTCCAGGCTTCGAGCGCGGTGGCGACGGCGGCTTTGCGCTTGAAATGCGGCGGCGGCATCAGGTGTTCGACGACCGCCGAAGCGCGCCTGCCGTTTTCAACGTCGGCCGAAAGGCGATGGAGTAGCTGGGTGTGGCGCTGGATGGCGGTGATCGCCGAGGGATGAATGCCGGTTCCGGCGAGGCGGGCGAGGCCATGGTCGATTGCGGCGAGGCGGCCGGTCATCGCCGCGTCGACAACCTCATCGATCATGATGGCGGAGGCGTCGCCGCTGACGGCAACGACGTCGGCGTGGGTGACCTTGCCGGTGCCCATGGCGTAGAGCTTCAGCTTTTCGATTTCGGCCCGGCTGGCGAGGCGGTCGGCGCCGAGCTGGGCGACGAGCGCAGCGCGGGCGTCGTGATCGATGGCAAGGCCGGCCTCGGCGAATTCGCGGTCGATCAGCTTTTCGAGATCCTGGCCGGTGTCGGGATAGCAGGCGATGGCGACGGCGGCCCTGGCCTGCTCGAAACGACGGCGGATCGGAGCGTTCTTTTTCAGATCGCCGGCTTCGATGACGATGATTGCGTCGGCAGGCGGCTGATCGAAGACGGATCGAGGCCGGCAGGATCGAGCGGCCACCGAGGCGGACGCGAATGGCACGGCGGCCGCCAAACAGCGGTACGGTGTGGGCTTCGTCGGCCAGGCGGGCGGGTCGGAGGCGATGGCGTCGCCGTCGAGCTGGACTATGGCGAAGGGATCGTCGCTCGTGCCGATGGCGGCGGCAATGATCGCCCTGGTGCGCTCGGCAACGAGGCCGGTATCGGGACCGAAGACGAGAACGAGTGGGGTATCGGGGTCCGGTGCCTGGAGGAATCGTTCGAGGGCAGCGCCCTTTGGCGTGGTCATCGGGCCGATCCTTGGCCGTTCCCTAGGCTCGCGGCCGGCCATGGGGATGTCGCCGGCCGGCAAGGTGGTCGCCGACTATTCGGCGGTGGCGAGGTAGGCGCCAACGCGGGTCCGGATATCGTGAGCAATTGTCTCGGCGGCGCGATCCTCGGCGTCCCGCTCGGCACGCACATTGGCGTAGCGCTGGTTCGAGTAGTCGAACGAGGCATTGGCGAAGCTGTCGCCGCTCGTCAGTTCCCGGCCGGAACTGGCGTCAAAAAGACGATAGCTGGCCGTCACCGAGAGAACTTCGGCGGTCGGAGTGCCTGAAATCGGAACGATGCCGACGCGCGACATGGACCGGCGGACCGTAACGGTCAGCCGATAGCGCGGATTGTCGGGGTCGACGGCGTTGGAAAGCACGTAGACGAGCTCATTGCGGAGCTGCTGGCCGAGGCGTTCCGGGATCGGGTCGACGGAGACGAGCGCCATCCTGTCGGCAAGGCTGCCGGAGGCGCCGGCCGACATGGAGCCGTACATCGGCCGCACGTTGCAGGCCGCAAGGCTCGTCGCAAGGCCGAGAGCGGCAAGGAAAAGACCGGCGCGGAACGGGCGGAGCTTCGAATCAGGCGACGACATTGACGATCCTTTGCGGGACCACGATGACCTTGCGCGGGGCGCGACCTTCGAGGAAACGGGCGACGGCTTCAAGCGCGAGTGCCGCGCTCTCGATCTCAGCTTGCGAGGCATCGCGGGCGATTGTCAATTCGCCACGCTTCTTGCCGTTGACCTGCACCGGCAGGACCATGGTGTCGTCGACGAGGAGCTCGGTCCGGACGACGGGCCAGGCTTCGCCGGCAACGAGGCTTTCATGGCCGAGAACATGCCAGCATTCCTCGGCAAAATGCGGCGTCATCGGCGCAATCACTCTGAGAAGAATGGCAAGCGCGTCACGCGCGGCGGCAGCAAGGCTCGCGTCGGCCTCAAGGGCATTGCCGGAAAGGGCATCGCCGAGCGTGTTGACGAACTCGTAGACCCGGGCAACGGCACGGTTGAAGCGCAGCTTCTCGATATCCTCCTCGACACCGGCGAGGGTGCGGTGGATCGCCTTCTCGAGGTCGACGGCAGCAGCGCCCGGTTCGGCGAAGTCGCCGGTGCTGCTTTCGGCGACGGTGCCGACCAGCCGCCAGAGACGCTGGATGAAACGCCAGGCACCCTCGACGCCGGCATCGGTCCATTCGATGTCGCGGTCGGGCGGAGTGTCGGAGAGCATGAACCAGCGGGCGGTGTCGGCGCCGTAGGTCTCGATGATCCGGGTCGGGTCGACGACGTTCTTCTTCGACTTCGACATGGATTCGATCGGGCCGATGGTCACCGGTTCGCCGGAGGTGACGTGGAAGGCGCCGCCGTCGCGCTTGTCGACTTCCTCGGGGAACAGCCAGCGGCCGTCAGCGCCCTTGTAGGTCTCGTGGGTGACCATGCCCTGGGTGAAGAGGCCGGCGAACGGCTCGTCGAGCCCGACATGGCCGGTCATCTTCATGGCGCGGGTGAAGAAGCGCGAATAGAGCAGGTGCAGGATCGCGTGCTCGACGCCGCCGATATACTGGTCGACGGGAAGCCAGCCGTCGACGGCATCGCGCTCGGTCGGGCTGTCGGCGCGCGGTGCGGTGAAGCGGGCGAAATACCAGGACGAATCAACGAAGGTGTCCATGGTGTCGGTTTCGCGGCGGGCCGGCTTGCCGCATTCCGGGCAATCGACATGCTTCCAGGTCGGGTGCCTGTCGAGCGGATTGCCGGGAACGTCGAAGCTGACGTCATCGGGCAACCGGACGGGCAGATCGGCGGCGGGAACCGGAACGACACCGCAATCGTCGCAGTGGATGACCGGGATCGGACAGCCCCAGTAGCGCTGGCGGGAAATGCCCCAGTCGCGGAGACGGTAGTTGATTTCGCGAGCCGCCTGCGGTGCATCGTCGACGGTCTCGCGCTCGAGGCGGCCGGCGACCTCGTCCTTGGCGTCGGCAATCGCCATGCCGTCGAGGAAGCCGGAATTGAAGATGCGGCCATCGCCGGTGTAGGCCTCGTCGGCGACGGCGAAGGTTGCCGGGTCGGCGCCTTCCGGCAGCACGACGGGCACGACGCGAAGGCCGTATTTACGAGCAAAATCAAGGTCGCGCTGGTCATGCGCCGGGCAGCCGAAGATGGCGCCGGTGCCGTATTCCATGAGCACGAAATTGGCGACGTAGACGGGCAGCTCGACGCCGGCAAGGAACGGATGTTCAACGGTCAGGCCGGTGTTGAAGCCCTTCTTCTCGGCCTTGGCGATGGCTTCGGCGGAGGTGCCGGTCTGGCGACACTCGGCGATGAAGGCGGCGAGCTTCTCGTCCTTGGCGGCGAGGGCGGCCGAGAGCTTGTGGTCCGGCGACAGCGCCATGAAGGAGGCGCCGAACAGCGTGTCGGGCCGGGTGGTGAAGATCTCGAGGGAGGAGAAGTTCTCGGGAACCGGGAAGGCGAAGCGGAAGCGGATGCGCAGGCCTTCCGACCGGCCGATCCAGTTCTTCTGCATCAGGCGGACCTTCTCCGGCCAGCGGTCGAGACCGTCAAGGGCGGTGAGCAGGTCCTCGGAGAATTCGGTGATCTTGAAGAACCACTGGGTGAGCTCGCGGCTCTCGACGAGGGCGCCGGAGCGCCAGCCACGGCCGTCGATCACCTGCTCGTTGGCGAGCACGGTCTGGTCGACCGGGTCCCAGTTGACCTTCGACTGGCGGCGATAGGCAAGGCCGGCCTTGAGGAAGTCGAGGAAGAGCTTCTGCTGGCGATGGTAGTATTCCAGATCGCAGGTGGCGAACTCGCGTTCCCAGTCGATCGACAGGCCCATCTGCTTCAACTGGCCACGCATGGTGGCGATATTCGAATAGGTCCAGTCCTTGGGATGAACCTTGTTCTGCATCGCGGCGTTCTCGGCCGGCATGCCGAAGGCGTCCCAGCCCATGGGGTGCAGCACGTTGAAGCCACGGGCGCGCTTGTAGCGCGCAACGACGTCACCCATGGTGTAGTTGCGCACATGGCCCATGTGGATGCGGCCGGAGGGGTAAGGAAACATCTCCAGCACGTAGTATTTCGGCCGGGGATCGTCGTTGGCGGTGCGGAAGATCGCGGCCTCGTTCCAGGCCTCCTGCCAACGAACTTCGGTTTCCTTTGCGTTGTAACGTTCGCTCGCCATGCGCCTTAGGTCCGATTCGCAAATGAAACGACGCTCCGCCGCCGGCGGAACGGCGCGACCTTCACCAGAAAAGCCCTTGCCGGTCAACCGCAAAGAGGCCGAAAACGGCCGTTCCGCGTTGCGGCGCAAGGACCGGGATGCATAATGCCGGCAACAGTTTCACCGGATCTGGGCAGCATGACGGCGACCGAAAATCTCAAGGAAATCCAGTCGCGGATCGCGGCAGCGGCGCTTGCGGCGGGACGCAAGGGCGAGGCGGTGACGCTTGTCGCCGTCTCCAAGACGTTCGCGGCCGACGATATCCGGCCGGTGATTGCGGCCGGGCAGCGGGTTTTCGGCGAGAACCGGGTGCAGGAAGCACAAGGGAAATGGCCGATGCTCGCCGCCGAGACAGCGGGGATCGAGCTGCATCTCATCGGCCCGCTGCAGTCGAACAAGGCGCGCGAAGCGGTCGAGCTGTTCGATGTCATCGAGACCATCGATCGCGACAAGATTGCCGCGGCGATCGCCGCCGAGATCGCCCGGCAGGGCAAGACGCCGAAACTCTTCGTCCAGGTCAACACCGGAGCCGAGCCGCAGAAGGCGGGCGTTCTGCCGCAGGAGGCGGCCGCGTTCGTCGAGCGCTGCCGCAGCGTGCATGGTCTCTCGATTGCCGGCCTGATGTGCATTCCGCCATTCGAGGACGCGCCGGCGCCGCATTTCGCGCTGCTTCGCAAGCTTGCCGGAGAAGCGGGCGTCGCTGAGCTGTCGATGGGCATGAGCGACGACTTCGAGACGGCGATCCATCAGGGCGCGACGTTCGTGCGGGTCGGCAGCGCGATCTTCGGGACGCGGCCGAAGCCGGTCTAGATGGCCGGGCTCACGGGATGGAAATCACGTCGCCGGTGGAAAGACGGGCGAGAAGCCATTCGAGGTCGGGCCTTGCGAGGGCGAGGCAGCCTTCCGTCGCAGCAAAGCCGGGCCGGGCGAGATGCATGAAAATGGCGCTGCCGGCGCCGCGTTTGCGCTCACTGATGTTGTGATCGAGCACGACGACGATGTCGTAGACGGCATCATCGCGCCAGAGGCGCTCGTGCGAGGCGGGATAGGGCAGGGGGACGGGGCGATTGTAGTTGCGATCGCCGGGGGCATCGCACCAGCCGTCCTGGGGCAGGATGGCGCGGACGGGCAGGCCGGTCATCGGCCGCCGGCCATGGTCCGGGCGCCAGAGAACCTCCAATACCGAAAGATTGCCGCGCGGTGTCGCGCCGTCGCCTTCCCGCTTCATCGACGAGATGCCGGCGCGGCCGATGGCGCAGGGCAGCGTGCGGCCGAAGGCGGTCAGCAATCCATGATGCGGCACGGCGCCGGGGCGTCGATGCAGGACCGCTGCCGGGCTTGCCGGGGTCTTTCGGTCCGTCATCGCTGTCTCCGCCGGTTCCGTCCCATCAGGCTAACGCAGCCGAGCTTGCGGCGGAAGCCGGGATGAAGAAAGCGAGGGATGGCCAAGGCCATGGCGGCCGATGCATAATGCCGGCCGACGATCTGTCACCGGGCGGGGGGCGATTTGCCTGGCTTTCGACATGATGCCGGCACGGCATGCTTTTGGGAGGTGAAATGACGGCAAGGCGAATCCTGCTCGTCGACGACGACACGGAACTGCGGCAGGCGCTCGTCGAACAGCTCGCGCTCTATGACGAGTTCGAGACTGTCGACCTCGACAGTGCGACCAAGGCGGTCCAGTTTGCCAAGAACGACCACGCCGACCTCGTCGTCATGGATGTCGGCCTGCCGGACATGGACGGTCGCGAGGCGGTGAAGCTCATCCGCAAGAACGGCTTCAAGGCGCCGATCATCATGCTGACCGGGCACACGACCGATTCCGATACGATCCTCGGGCTCGAGGCGGGGGCGAACGACTACGTCACCAAGCCGTTCCGGTTCGCGGTGCTTCTGGCCCGCGTGCGGGCGCAGCTTCGCCAGCACGAGCAGAGCGAGGATGCCGTCTTTTCCATCGGCCCCTACAGTTTCCGTCCGAGTGCCAAGGTTCTTCTCGACGAGAAGGGCGCGAAGATCCGGCTGACGGAAAAGGAAACGGCGATCCTGAAGTTCCTCTACCGGGCTGGCGAGAAGGTCATCGGCCGCGATGTTCTCCTGCATGAGGTGTGGGGCTACAATTCCGGCGTGACGACGCATACGCTCGAAACGCATATCTACCGGCTGCGCCAGAAGATCGAACGCGATCCTTCCAACGCGGAGTTGCTGGTGACGGAGTCGGGCGGCTACAAGCTTGTGCCGTAGACGTTGCGGCTCGGCTGCAGGGCCGGGAATTGTTGATGGGTTCGCCGGGGGCAAGGTCTTTCCGCCGCCGGCGCCGGGGATTACGACCGCCATATGAGTCTCGACCGCGATATCGCCATTCTGAAAAAGGTGCCGCTTTTTGCCGATCTCACCGGCGAGCAGATCCGTCTCATTGCCTTTTCGGCCGAGCCGCAGCGGCTTGGCGACGGGGCCGTGCTGTTTCGGGAGGGCGAGCGGGCCGAGTCCGGCTATGTCGTGTCGAACGGGACGGTCGTCGTTTCGACAGCACAAGACGAGGATGGCGAACTGATCGCCGGGCCCGGCAGCCTGCTCGGCGAGACGGCGCTGCTGATGGAAACCGAGCGGCCGGCAACGGCGGTGGCGCGCGGGCCGGTGGAGGTCATCCGGGTCCGCCGGGCGCTGTTTCAGCGGATGATGGACGAATATCCCGATATCGCGGTGCGCATCCGCGACCGGCTGGCGGAACGGCTGCGCCTTGCCGGGGCGGAACTCAGCCGCGTCGAGCTGCGCCTGACGCTTCTCGGCGACGACTGAGCCATCCAGTTTTCAGGGCGAATGCCGCCGGCCGCACTTGTGCGTTCAACCGGATCAGTCGAGTTCGGCGATGACCGGCACGTGATCGGACGGCCGCTCCCAGCCACGCGCCTCCGACAGGACGCGGATCGCCGCAATCGCCGGATCAAGCGAAGCCGTTGCCCAGACATGGTCGAGGCGGCGGCCGCGATCAGCCTTCTGCCAGTCCTTGGCGCGATAGCTCCACCACGTGTAGAGCTTTTCCTCCGGCGGCACGAAGCGGCGCATCACATCGACGAGGCCGCCGGCATTGCGGGCCTCTTCCAGCTTTTCCGTCTCGATCGGCGTATGACTGACGACTTTCAGGAGCTGGCGATGGGACCAGACGTCGTGTTCCAGCGGCGCGACGTTGAGGTCGCCGACAACGAGGGCGCGGCGCGCGCCGGCATGGGTGGCAAGGAATGTCCGGAATTCGTCCAGAAAGCCGAGCTTGTGGGCGAACTTGTCGTTGATCCCGGGATCGGGCTCGTCGCCACCGGCGGGAATGTAGAAATTGTGCAGGTCAAAGCTGCCGCCGGCATGGTCGAAGCGGGCGGCGATGTGGCGGGCATCGTCCTTGTCGCAGAAGCCCTCCACCCACGAGGTCTCGAACGGCTGGCGCGAGACGATGGCAACGCCGTGATAGCCCTTCTGGCCGTTGACGGCGATGTGGCGGTAGCCAAGGTCGGTGAAGGCGCGCGAGGGGAACTGGTCGTTGCTGCACTTGATTTCCTGCAGGCAGAGGACGTCCGGTGCCTGCTCGTCGGCGAGCTTGCCGATGAGGTCGATGCGAAGCCGAACCGAATTGATGTTCCAGGTGGCGATGCGCAGGGGCATTGGTTCTTCCAGGCTGATGATCCGGGGCGAGCCTATACGGCGGCCGGGCCGACCGAAAGCCCCGCCGGCTGCAGAAAAGGCGGCGCAGAGGATGCGGCCGGCGACGACATCGGGGTCCTGAAACGAATAGCGCCCAGTCCCGGGGGAGAGACTGGGCGCTGCGCCTGTCGCGCTCGAGCGCTGGGAGGGAAAGCCAGCGCCGGCAGAACCGTCCTCGGCGAGACGGGGGGCACTACCGATTGGTGGGCGGCCCTGCCTGTAGGCTTGAATTGGGATTCCATAATTCCGATTCAAGGCCCGATGGCGTTATCTTTTCAAAAATATTCCAATGTGCAATCGCAAATTCACATGCGGTCTGGCAGCCCGCGTCGCCGTCAACGCTGCAATGCGTCACGGGCCATCCAGCCGCTTCATTTTCCGGCAAAGAAATTCGCCTGAAACGTCCGCAACTTAGAATGCGAAGCATTGTCAGAAAGGATTGGCAAAAGCGCCGTCTTAGCAATTTGTTGATATCGTTTGGAAGAACCGTCCGGAACAGCAAACGGGCGCCGTTTCCGGCAGCCCGCACCAATCACTTCCGGTCGGGCCGATTCGGCCAATCGGTCAGCGGCGATAGTGATCGATCCAGAACAGGCCGGGATCAACCGACTTGCCGGTCTCGATATTGTAGAGGGCGACGGAGGTTTCCTGGCCCTGGGCGTCGGTCACCGTCCACTGGCGCAGCTCGAAGGTCGCCGCGTCGAACAGCAGCTTGATCTTGCCGGTGCCGAGGGGCGTCTTCTCCTCGACGACGACGGCGGACATGTCGTTCTCGCTGTAGACGTCGAGCACCTTCGAATCGCGTTCGAGGTCGGCTTTCTCGGAGACGAGGAAGCGCAGCGGCGTCTGGTTCAGCGGATAAAGGTCCTGGGTCTTCAGTTTCTTGTCACGGATGACCACGGCCTTGCCATCGGCGACGATCTCGACGCGTACCGGCGGATTGTAGCGGAACAGCAGGCGGCCCGGGCGGCTGATGATGAAGGTGCCCTCGACGCGCTGGCCGTCGGGTCCGACCTGCACGAACTCGCCCTGCATCGTGGTGATCGAGTTGATGTAGGAGCTGGCCCGGGAGATGACTGCTTCCTGATCGGGCGCGAAGGCGGCGCCAAGGGGCGTCGGCACGGCCGCGGTGGCCACGGCGGCGGTGACGGCAAGGGCGGCGGCAAGGCTGCGCAGGCGGGTCTTCAGGGGCATGTTTCGCTCGGTCATGGGCTCGGCCTCGAATGGCGTATCGGTTCGGCCCGGCATCAACGGCCGGGCGCCTTCGTTCGGTCGACCGGCTGGCTGATAGACGCGGTTCATGGCGAAACCGCGACGCCGGCCGGTGCTCCTTGACGCAATACTAAAGGTCATCTCCGCCTTCGCCGCCGACGAGGATCTCGCGCTTGCCGGCGTGATTGGCGGCACTGATGATGCCTTCCTTCTCCATGCGCTCGATCAGCGAGGCGGCACGGTTGTAGCCGATGGCGAGCCGGCGCTGGACGTAGGAGGTCGAGGCCTTCTTGTCGCGCAGCACGACGGCCACGGCCTGATCGTAGAGGTCGCCCTCGCCGTCGCCGCCGGCGCTGCCGCCGCCGCCCATGTCGAAGGGGGGCTCGGCGTCGTCTTCCTCGGTGATCGCCTCGAGGTATTCCGGCGTTCCCTGCTCCTTCAGGTGGGCAACGATTTCCTCGACCTCGCCATCGGAGACGAACGGGCCATGGACGCGCTGGATGCGGCCGCCGCCGGCCATATAGAGCATGTCGCCCTGGCCGAGGAGCTGTTCGGCACCCTGCTCGCCGAGAATGGTGCGGCTGTCGATCTTCGAGGTCACCTGGAAGGAAATACGCGTCGGGAAGTTGGCCTTGATGGTGCCGGTGATGACGTCGACCGAGGGGCGCTGGGTCGCCATGACGATGTGGATGCCGGCGGCGCGGGCCATCTGGGCAAGCCGCTGGATGGCGCCCTCGATCTCCTTGCCGGCGACCATCATCAGGTCGGCCATTTCGTCGACGATGACGACGATATACGGCATCTCGGCGAGATCGAGCTCCTCCTGCTCGTAGATCGCCTCGCCGGTGTCGCGGTCGAAGCCGGTCTGCACGGTGCGATGGATGACCTCGCCGCGCTTCTTGGCCTGTTCGACGCGGGCATTGTAGCCGTCGATGTTGCGCACGCCGAGCTTGGACATGCGGCGATAGCGCTCCTCCATCTCGCGCACAGTCCACTTGAGGGCGACGACGGCCTTCTTCGGGTCGGTGACGACGGGGGAGAGAAGATGGGGAATGCCGTCATAGACGGACAGTTCCAGCATCTTCGGGTCGATCATGATCAGTTTGCAGCGGTCCGGCGTCATCCGGTAGAGCAGCGACAGGATCATGGTGTTGATGGCGACCGACTTGCCCGAGCCGGTGGTGCCGGCGATGAGCAGATGGGGCATGCGGGCAAGGTCGGCGATGACCGGTTCGCCGCCGATGGTCTTGCCAAGGCAGAGCGGCAGGCGGGCCTTCGACTTCTCGAAATCCTCGGCGGCGACGAGCTCGCGCAGGTAGACGGTGTCGCGGCGGGCGTTCGGCAGTTCGATGCCGATGGCGTTCTTGCCGGGAATGACGGCGACGCGGGCGGAAATGGCGCTCATCGAGCGGGCGATGTCGTCGGCAAGGCCGATGACGCGGGACGACTTGATGCCGGGGGCCGGCTCGAGCTCGTAGAGCGTGACGACCGGGCCGGGTCGGACGTGGATGATGTCGCCCTTGACGCCGAAATCCTCCAGAACGCCCTCGAGCAGGCGGGCGTTCTGCTCCAGCGCGTCGGCGCTCATCATCGAGCCGGCGCTTGGGGCCTTCGGTTCGGCGAGAAGCACGAGCGGCGGAAGCTGGTATGTGTCGTCGACGAGCAGCGAGGGCTGGGCCTCGCGGGTGATGCGGCGGCCGGGTTTGGGCGCCGGGGCAGCCGGGGTGACGCGGCCATTGGCGGTGACCTGCGGCGCGGCGGCGGCAGGGGCCGGGGCGCGCATCGCCGGTTCGCGGGAGTAGCTCTCCGCCTCATATCCGGCAGGCTCGAAAGCCGGCTCCGCCCTTGCGGCGCGGCGCGGCGCGGCGCCGTCGATCATCGGCTCGATGCGGCCGTCATCGTCGATGGCGGCGTAGTCATCGCCGCCAAGAATGCGGCCCATCAGGCCGGGCTGCGGGCGCTCGGCCTCGCGGCGCACCTGTCGGGGCATCGAGTCTTCGCGGCCAAGGAGCCGGCGAAGCTGGCCACGCATGGAAAGCGCAAGATGGGAGAGGGCGCCAAGGGTCAGCGAGGCGCGGTCGTCGTCATCCTCGTCGAAATCCTCGTCGTCGACTTCGGCGACTTCTTCCCCGGCATCCGTGCCGGCGGTCGCGGCCGGCCGGCCGGCGTAAAGGAGAAGTGTTGCGGCGGCAAGGCCGAAGCCGAGGCCGATGACGGCGGTGCCGATCGAGCCGAGACCGGAGACGAACGGCGCCGGAATATCGCGAATGAGATCGCCGAGCGCGCCGCCAAGGCCGGTCGGCAGCGGCCAGCGGGTCAGCAGCGGCAGGCAGGCGGCGGCGCCGGCGGCGAGGAACGTGCCGGCAAGCCAGGCGAAAATGCGACCCTTGCCGATCGCGGCGACGCCGGAAAAGGCGAGGCGCCAGCCCCAGATGGCGACCGGCATCAGGAAAACGGCGGCGGCAAGGCCGATCATCTGCATCAGCAGGTCGGAGACGATGGCGCCGGGCCGGCCGAGAAGATTGCGGACCGGGCCGTCGACGGCATGGTTGAGGCTCGGGTCGGTGATTGTCCAGGTGGCAAGGGACGCGGCGGTGGCGGCGCTGAGGGCAATGAGGCCGAGGCCGACGATCAGCGCCGAGTTGCGCGACAGGAGGCGGCGCAAATCGTCCGGATCGAAGAAGCTGGCGGCGAGCGGTCTTGAGGAACGCATCGGTCTTCGGTGTCCCTGATGTTCAGGCCGGCAACGCGGCAACAAGACGTTTCAGCGCCGTCGTGGTGATCTGCAGATCGTCGACAAGCGCAAGGCGCAGATATGGCGTGCCGGGATTGTGGCCGGAGGCATCGGCGGCCGAGAGGTAGCTGCCGGGAATGGTTTTCAGCCCGGCCTCGCGCCAAAGGCGGCGGGCAACTTCCTCGCCGCCGCCCTCGGCGGAAACGTCGAGCCAGAGGAAGAAGCCGCCGTCGGGGCGGCGATAGTCGAAGCGGCCGGCCAGCAGCTCGTCGGCGACATCGTACTTGCTGTTGTAGAGGCGGCGATTGTGGGCAACGTGGCGCTCGTCGCGATAGGCGGCGACAGCGACGGACTGGACCGGGATCGGCACCTGGGGGGCGGCCATGTTGCGCAGCTTGACGAGGAAATCGAGGAAGTCGGGGTCGCCGGCGGCAAAGCCGCAGCGAAGGCCGGGCAGGTTCGAGCGCTTGGAGAGCGAATTGAAGGCGACAACGAGGTCGATGCGACCTTCCTCGGCGGCGACCTCGAGAATGCCGGTCGGCGGCGTCTTGCGATAGATCTCCGAGTAGCATTCGTCGGCAAAGACGAGGAAGCAGTTGTCGCGGGCAAGGCGCAGGAGCGTGCGCCAGGCGTCGGCGGTCATCAGGCCGCCCTGCGGGTTGGCGGGCGAGGCGCAATAGACAGCGACAGTGCGCGACAGAAGCGCCGGGTCGAGGGCGGCGAAGTCGACAAGGCCGGTGGCGGGATCGGTCGGCACCACGACCGGCTCGACATTGGCCATCACGGCGCCGGCCGAATAGGCCTGGTAGTAGGGATTGGGCAGCAGGATGGCCGGATCGCGCTTGTCGCCGAGATAGCGGGCGGCGGCGAGGGCGGCAAAGAACAGACCCTCGCGCGAGCCGTTCAGCGGCAGGATCATGCGGTCGGGATCGATGAAGTCACCGGTACTGAAGCGCAGCCTGATCCAGGCGGCGACGGCCCGGCGGAATGCCTCGGTGCCGCGAATCGCGGGATAGCGCCGGAAGTCGATGGTCGCGGCCGACAGCACCGAGCCGACGAAGGACGGCAGGGCGTGGCGCGGTTCGCCAACGGAGAGGTCGATCGGATCGGCGCCGGGCGGAATGTCGGCGAGTTCCGCGGTCAGCCGCATGAACGGCGAGCCGGCGGAAAAGACGAGCGAATCGAAGCGACCTTGCGGTGCGGAGGTGATCATGGAGCCATCCGGCAAAGGGGTACCTTCCGGCACCATAGCGAGCGGCGGGTTAAGCCCCCGTTAACCAAGACCGGACGGCGGGCGACGCAAAAAGGGGGAGCGGCGCGCCGCTCCCCCTTGGCAATCGCGGCGCAGGGCCGGTCAGTGCTTCATCGTCTCGGTTTCCGGGTTGGCGCCGATCTTGTGGATGGCAAGGTCCGCACCCATGTGCTCGTCTTCCGGGCTGAGGCGGATGCCGATGGTCAGCTTCAGGACGCCATAGACGCCGATGCCGACGGCAAAGGCATAAAGGCTGCCGGCGAGGGTTCCGACGATCTGGCTCATCAGGCCGACGCCGCCGATGCCGCCGAGGGCTTCCTGGCCGAAAACGCCGCAGGCGATACCGCCCCAGAATCCGCAAAGGCCATGCAGCGGCCAGACGCCGAGGACGTCGTCGATCTTCCAGCGGTTCTGGCAAAGCGTGAAGGCGAAGACGAACAGGCTGCCGGCGACGAGGCCGACGAACAGCGAGCCGAACGGGTGCATGACGTCGGAACCGGCGCACACGGCGACGAGGCCGGCAAGGGCGCCGTTGTGGACGAAGCCCGGGTCGTTGCGGCCGACGACGAGGGCGCCGATGATGCCGCCGACCATGGCAAGCAGCGAGTTGGCGGCAACAAGTCCGGTCATGCCGGCAAGGGACTGGGCCGACATGACGTTGAAGCCGAACCAGCCGACGCAGAGCATCCAGGAGCCGAGCGCCAGCCAGGGGATCGAGGACGGCGGAATGCCCATGACGCGGCCGTCCCTGGTGTAGCGGCCACGGCGGGCGCCGAGATGGAGGACAGCGCCAAGGGCGATCCAGCCGCCGACCGCATGGACGACGACCGAGCCGGCGAAGTCATGGAAAGTGGCGCCGAAGGTGGCGGCCATCCAGTCCTGGATGCCGTAGTTGGAGTTCCAGACGATGCCCTCGAACAGGGGATAGAAGAAGCCGACGAGGACGCCGGTGGCGATGAGCTGGGGATAGAACTTCGCGCGCTCGGCGATGCCGCCGGAGATGATGGCCGGGATGGCGGCAGCAAAAGTGAGCAGGAAGAACACCTTGACGAGGGTGAAGCCCTGCGGCTCGAAATCACCGGCGATGTTGCCGGCAATCACCGCGGCCGGGGCAAAGAAGGTCTTGCCGTAGGCGAGAGCGTAGCCGATGAGGAAATAGGCGAGCGTCGAGACGGCGAAGTCGACGAGGATCTTCACCAGGGCGTTGACCTGGTTCTTGTGGCGCACGGTGCCGGTCTCGAGGAAGGCAAAGCCGCCGTGCATGGCGAAAACGAGAATCGCGCCGACGAGCACGAAAAAGACGTCGGCGCCAATGGCTGGCGAATTCATTTCGGATGGCCCCCGCCACTTGTTTGTCGGTTGTTGGTTGGCGCGACGAAGACAAATGGCGTGCCAAGTGCCGACAATGCAGGCAGGACGCTGAATCCGTGGAACTATCGCGGCTGCCGGGATGGCGTTTCATTCATCAGCGAGGCCGGAATGCCCAATGAATAACCCGATTGCCTACGGTGTTTGCACAAAAGGCAGGCATGTTGGGCAAAAGAAAACCCGGGGGCCGAAACCCCCGGGCTGGATTTGCCTATGTTGTCGCCTGTTGCCGGCGATCTCGGACGTCGATCAGGGAATGATCTCGCCGTGCAGGTTGATGTCGAGACCTTCGACCTGGACTTCCTTGGTGACCTTGAGGCCGATCACCAGGTCGATGACCTTGAGGATGACGAAGGTGGCGACCGCCGACCAGGCCATCGTGGCCAGGATGCCGACGAACTGGACGCCGACCTGGGCAGCGTTGCCCTCGAGCAGGCCGGCGGTGCCGCCGATCGACTCGGCTGCGAAGACGCCGGTCAGGAGCGCACCGACGATGCCGCCGACGCCGTGGATGCCGAAGACGTCAAGAGCGTCGTCGTAGCCGAGCTTGGCCTTCAGCCACATGACCGCCCAGAAGCAGACGATGCCGGCGGTGAAGCCGATGGCGAGGGCGCCCGACGGGGTGACGAAGCCGGACGCCGGGGTGATGGCGACGAGACCGGCAACCGCACCGGAGATGGCGCCAAGGACGCTCGGACGCTTGTGGGTGAGCCACTCGGCGAACATCCAGGCGAGGGCCGCGGCAGCGGTGGCGATCTGGGTGACGGCGAGAGCCATGCCGGCAAGGCCGTTGGCGGCAACGGCGGAACCGGCGTTGAAGCCGAACCAGCCGACCCACAGCAGCGAGGCGCCGATGACCGACAGGACGAGGTTGTGCGGCGCCATGTTCTCGGTGCCGAAGCCGTAGCGGCGGCCGAGGACGAGGGCGGTCACGAGACCGGCGACGCCGGAGTTGATGTGAACGACGGTGCCGCCAGCGAAGTCGAGCACGCCTTCACCGGCCAGGAAGCCGCCGCCCCAGACCCAGTGGCAGACGGGGGCGTAAACGACGAGCACCCAGATGCCGATGAACCAGAGGTAGGCCGAGAACTTCATGCGGTCGGCGAAAGCGCCGGTGATGAGCGCCGGGGTGATGATCGCGAAGGTCAACTGGAACATCGCGAACAGGATCTCGGGGATCGAACCGGAGACGGCATCGGTGCCGATGCCGGCCAGGAACATCTTGGAGAAGCCGCCCATGTAGCTGTTGAGAGCGCCGCCATCGGTGAAGGCGATCGAGTAGCCGGCCACCATCCACAGGACGGAGATGAGGCAGGCCGCGATGAAGCTCTGCATGACGATGGACAGGACGTTCTTCTTGCGGACGAGACCGCCATAGAAGAGCGCCAGGCCGGGGATGGTCATCATCAGGACGAGCGCGGTGGAGGTCAGCATCCACGCGGTATCGCCGCTATCGATGGTCGGGGTGGCTTCCGCCGCAGCCGCGGCGGTGTCCTGCGCGGCGGCAGGGATGACTGTCGCCAGCAACGCAGCAAGCGCGAGGCCGGGACGGATCGGTCGGGTTGCAAATGCCATATCGAGCACTCCGTTTCGCCTTTGTCTCGAGCGGACCTGCCGAACCGTCCGGCAAGGAAGAATGCCCGCCCGGGCAAATCCGCGAATCCCTTAACAAGGGGCGTGCCAACCCGGCATCAGAGTCAAAAATTATTGAATCTTCAGGGATATTTCGTGCTGCGTTGCAGAAATTAAAAGACCCTGCCCATCTGATTGCACAAAAAATGACCGACAAATCAGTCATTGCCTGATTTTTGTTCAGAAATGCGGCAAGGGATTGGCGTCGACATGGCCGAGATTGGCCGCGACGGATAATCAGTCAGGCACGGGCGCGGTGCCCTTCAGCAAGATGCCGGCGTTGCGGGCGGAACAACGGCATCGGCCGAAGCGTTGGCGAGGGATGGGGACGGCATGCGAAAATCGGTTTTCGCCGGCTATCCATGTGCTTTAATCGCGGCCGGGCGGACGATGGAGGAAGCGGGTCATGGATCATGCGGGGACGAATTATCTCGCGGTGCTCGTTGCCGCCTTCGCCGGCTTTGCCGTCGGGGCCCTCTGGTACGGTGTCCTCGGGCGGCAGTGGATGCGCGCGGCCGGTCTTGCCGAAGTCGACCTGAAGGGGCGGGGGCGCGATCCGGTGCCGTTCGTCGTTGCCGGCATCGCCGATCTTGTCATGGCCTTCGTCCTTGCAGGAGCGATCGGCCATCTCGGCCAGGGCCAGGTGACGCCGTTCAACGGCGTTGTTTCCGGCGCCATTCTCTGGGCTGGCATGGTGGCGACGACGATCGCGGTCAACAATGCCTTTGCGATGCGGCGGCCGATGCTGACGGTGATCGATGCCGGCCACTGGCTGGCGGTGCTGGTGACGATGGGTCTCGTCATCGGCCTTTTCGGGGTTTGAGGACAGGATGAGCGACACGCCAGCCACCAGGAAGCCGCCGGTGCTGCCTTTTGCCCGGGTCGAGCCGGGCATGGAGCTTGCCCGGCTTGCCGATATCGCCGATCCCGGTGCGGTCAGCGTCGTGTTCGGCGAGGGCATCATGCGCATGGACGTCGCCGTCGTGCATGTCGGCGGCGAGGTCAGGGCCTTCGTCAATTCCTGTCCGCATGCGGGAACGCCGCTCGAGACGTTCGATGGCCGGTTCCTCGACCTTGCCGATTCCTCGATCCTCGTCTGTTCGACGCATGGAGCGCGGTTTCGCGTCGAGGACGGCTTCTGCGTCTCCGGTCCCTGCCGGGGGCTTTCCCTGAAGCCGGTGCCGGTCCGGGTCGAGAACGGCGTCGTCTTTGCTGCCTGACGACCGGCGTTCCGGCGAATTCTTTTTGCGCTGCAGAATAAATTGCTGCATCGCAGAAATCGGCGACCGTTCGTCTTTATTACAAGGGCGCTGTTTTTTCGCGTCGCCGTCTTTCCCTACGAAAGTTCGAAAGATGTTCTGTTGCCGGGCACGGGCCCCGTCAGCATAATCGCCGGAACGGCGGGCTGGCCTTTCAGGACGGGCGAGCCGCCGCTTGTTATTCTGGGAGGGAGTTTCATGTCCGAGGCGAAAGTCTATCCGGTGCCGGAATCCGTCGCGAAGGCGGCGCTCGTCGACAATCAGAAATACCTGGAGATGTACAAGGCGTCGGTCGAAAATCCCGATGCCTTCTGGGGCGAGCACGGCCGCCGCATCGACTGGATGAAGCCGTTCACCAAGGTGAAGAACACCTCCTACGCGCCCGACAACGTGTCGATCAAATGGTTCGAGGACGGCACGCTCAACGTGTCGGCGAACTGCGTCGACCGTCATGTCGCGACCCGTGGCGACCAGCCGGCGATCATCTGGGAGGGCGACGATCCGTCCGAGGACAAGACGATCACCTACAAGGAGCTCTCCGTCCACGTCCAGAAGTTCGCCAATGTCCTGCTCGAGCGGGGCGTCAAGAAGGGCGACCGCGTCACCATCTACCTGCCGATGATCCCGGAAGCGGCTTATGCGATGCTGGCCTGCGCCCGGATCGGCGCCGTCCATTCGATCGTCTTTGGCGGTTTCTCGCCGGATTCGCTCGCCGGCCGCGTCGAGGACTGCGGCTCGACGGTGGTCATCACCTCGGACGAGGGTCTGCGCGGCGGCCGCAAGGTGCCGCTGAAGGCCAATACCGACAAGGCGCTGGAGAAGTGCCCGGACGTTTCGACGGTGGTCGTCGTCAAGCGCACCGGCGGCGCGATCAACATGAAGGAAGGCCGCGACATCTGGTATCACGAGGCGATGGAGCGGGCGTCGGACGTCTGCCCGCCGGCCGAGATGAGCGCCGAGGATCCGCTGTTCATCCTTTACACCTCGGGCTCGACCGGCAAGCCGAAGGGCGTGCTGCATACCTCGGGCGGCTATCTCGTCTATGCCTCGATGACGCATCAGTACGTCTTCGACTATCACGAGGGTGACGTCTACTGGTGCACGGCCGACGTCGGCTGGGTCACTGGCCACAGCTACATCGTCTATGGTCCGCTGGCCAACGGCGCGATCACGCTGATGTTCGAGGGCGTGCCGAACTATCCGAGCGCCTCGCGCTTCTGGGACGTCGTCGACAAGCACAAGGTCAACACGTTCTACACCGCGCCGACGGCGATCCGCTCGCTGATGGGCGCCGGCACCGACCATGTCACCAAGACCAGCCGCAAGTCGCTGCGCCTGCTCGGCTCGGTCGGCGAGCCGATCAATCCGGAAGCCTGGGAGTGGTATTACCACGTGGTCGGCGAGGACCGCTGCCCGATCGTCGATACCTGGTGGCAGACCGAGACCGGCGGCATCCTCATCACGCCGCTGCCGGGCGCGACGCCGCTGAAGCCGGGTTCGGCGACGCGGCCGTTCTTCGGCGTCCGGCCGGAGATCGTCGATGCCGACGGCAAGATCCTGGAAGGCGCGACCGAGGGCAACCTCGTCATCGCCGATTCCTGGCCGGGCCAGATGCGCACGGTCTACGGCGATCACGAGCGCTTCGTGCAGACCTATTTCTCGACCTACAAGAACAAGTACTTCACCGGTGACGGCTGCCGGCGCGACGAGGACGGCTACTACTGGATCACCGGCCGCGTCGACGACGTCATCAACGTCTCGGGCCACCGCATGGGTACGGCCGAGGTCGAGAGCGCGCTCGTTGCCCATCCGAAGGTTTCGGAAGCGGCGGTGGTCGGCTATCCGCACGACCTCAAGGGCCAGGGCATCTATGCCTATGTGACGCTGATGGCCGGCGAGGAGCCGACCGACGCGCTGAAGAAGGAGCTCGTCGCCTGGGTTCGCCAGGAGATCGGCCCGATCGCGTCGCCGGACCTCATCCAGTTCGCTCCGGGCCTGCCGAAGACCCGCTCGGGCAAGATCATGCGCCGCATCCTGCGCAAGATCGCCGAGGATTCCTTCGACAGCCTTGGCGACACCTCGACGCTGGCCGATCCGACGGTCGTCGACAACCTCATCGACAACCGCCAGAACCGGCACTGACATCATCGGCCCCGCCGTTCCGGCGGCGGGACCGGACAGACGAAAGGCGCGGGACCGCAAGGCTCCGCGCCTTTTTTCACTGGCTTTTGCCGCGGTGAAGCCGGCGTCCGGGCCGGCCGGTTCAGTAAAGCTCGAACCAGCTCTCGTCCCAGTGGGCGGCGTCGCCGGTATACCAGCCGGCCATGGTGTAGCGGGTGCTGGCGCGCACGGTGGTGACGCCATGGGCGTGTTCCGGTCCGCCGCGGAAGCAGAGCAGCAGGCCGGTCTTCGGACGGACCTTGATGCCGAGGGAGGGGGCGACGAACTCGCCGCCCTCGTAGTCGTCGTTCAGATAGACAATCGAGCCGAACTCGCGATAGGGCGCGATGTTGGCGCTGCCGTCGTCGTTGCAGTTGTCGGCATGGACGGACATGTTCATGCCCGGGGCCCAGCGGACGATGTGGGTGGTGTCGTTGTAGAGCGGCTCGCGGCGCTTGAAGAAGGCGTGGATGCGCTGGAGGATACGGGCGCGGGCGTCCTGGACGATGCGTTTGGCGAAGCGATATTCCGGCGGCAGGCGCTCGGGATAGATGACGCGATTGTCCCAGATCGAATCGACCCGCTCGCGGGCGATGCGGGTGATCGCCTGCTGGTTGGCCTGGAAGGTGTTCATCAGCGCGACGCATTCGTCGAACGGCAGGAAGTTTTCCTCATAGTGAACGTCGACGGAGGGATCGCTGCCGGCGAACCAGCGCATGTCGTTGCGGTTGACGATGTCGTCCGGCCGGTCGACGGGATGAACCTTTCCCTTCGGCACGGCGGGGGCCTTCGGGGCGTCCTGCGGGGCGGCAAAGCCGTGCACCGGGCAGCCGAAGACGGGGGCGGGGCGGTTCTCGGCGGCGCCGGTCGTTGCGGGCATTTCCTTCATGACAGGCTCGCTTGCGGCAAAGGTCGAGGCCGAGCCGTCGGCGCGGCGCAGCCCGGCGAGGCGGCGCTTGTTGATGTGAAAGCCGGGGGCGTGGCTGCCGTCGGGCAGATCGCCCTTGAAATAGAAGCGTTGCCAGGCCTCGTTGGCGACGGCCGGATCGCCGGCGGCCTTGCGCTCCTCCCAGGTGCGGCGGGTGTCGCGGAAGCTGTCGTGCCTGGCCTTCAGCTCCGGGTCGTCCTCGAGGCGGTACTCGACCAGCTCGACCTCGTCGACGGCCTTCAGCGGCACCGGCATGACGAAGCAGACCGGCTCGCCGGCCTCGAAGGTGACCGAGCCGGGGCGGGTCATCTTCCAGTTCATGGTGAAGGGGTAGGGCAGCCAGTCGGTCTCGACGAGGCCGGCAAGCGGGGCGATGCCGTCCTTGATGGAATTGGGGGCGCCGGAGGCCCAGATTGCCCAGCCGGGCTCGGTGTTGAAAATCCAGGAGAGATTGAAGGTGAGGATGCCGTAGGCAAAGTGCGAGGCGGCGAAATGCGAGAAATACGGCCGGTCGCAGAGCTGGACGAGCTTCAGGTCGTCCTGGCGCGGGCCGCCGGTCCAGCTCGCGGTGAAGCGATAGGGCGACAGGATCTCCCAGCCGGAGGTGTTGGCCATGGTGAGCGGCAGGCAGCGATAGGGATGGCGGCCGGAGACCTCGTCCATCCAGACGCGGGCCGGCTGTCCGGGACGAATCGCCGGGGCGTCGTCGCTCAGCCGGTAGCACTTGATCTTCATTGCAAAGCCCCTTGCCCGGGCGGGCGGGTTGCGGGACCGGCGGCGATCCGCTATCCCCGGTTTCCGTGTCCTATATCACCGACCGATAGCCGTGCCCGCAAGCCCCGACGACCTTTTCCGCTTCCTGGAGACCCTCGGCATCGCGACGACGACGGCCGAGCATGAGGCGCTGTTCACGGTCGAGCAGTCGCAGGCGCTGCGTGGCGAAATCGCCGGGGCGCATTCGAAGAACCTGTTCCTCAAGGACAAGAAGGACCGGGTGTATCTCGTCGTCGCCGAGGAGGAGACGCCGATAGACCTGAAGCGGCTGCACGAGGCGATCGGTTCGGGGCGGCTGTCGTTCGGCAAGGCCGAGCTGATGACGGAACTGCTCGGGGTGGTGCCCGGTTCGGTGACGCCGTTCGGGGTCATCAACGATACCGGCGGACGGGTGACGGTGGTGCTCGATGCGCGGCTGATGGCGCATGACCGACTGAATTTCCACCCGCTCGTCAACACGGCGACGACGACGATTGGTCGCAACGATCTGGTGCGCTTTCTCGAGGCAACGGGTCATCAACCCTTGCTGCGCGAGCTGCCGGCGCCCTGACACGGGCCGTTTGCCTTTGTGATATACGAGTCCCATCTTATGAACCTGAATCGGCGCGCGGCCGGGCTCCGGCGGAGCGGGCGGCGGCGCGCGAAATAACGGGGAAGCTTCATGGAAACGATTATCGGTGGATCTGGCGCGACGCCGGCCGGCAAGGGGGAAGCCGTCGTCGACACCACGACCGCAACGTTCATGGCCGACGTCATCGACGCCTCGAAGGACCGGCCGGTGCTGGTCGACTTCTGGGCGGAGTGGTGCGGGCCGTGCCGGCAGCTCGCGCCGATGCTGGAGAAGGTGGTCGCGGCCAGCAAGGGCAAGGTCAAGCTGGTCAAGATGAACATCGACCACTATCCGGAAATCGCCGGCCAGCTCGGCATCCGTTCCATTCCGGCGGTCGTCGCCTTCAAGGGCGGCCAGCCGGTCGATGCCTTCATGGGCGCCGTGCCGGAGAGCAAGATCACGGCGTTCATCGAGAAGCTGGCCGGGCCGATGGGTCCGAGCGTTGCCGACCAGCTTCTGGAAGCGGCCGAAGCGGCGATGGAAGCAGGCGATTTCGGCTCGGCGGCCGAGGCTTTTGCGGCCATGCTGGCCGAGGACGGCACCGACGTCCGGGCGATCGCGGGTCTTGCCCGGTGCTACATCGAGACCGGCGACCTTGATCACGCCGAGCAGACGCTGGCGATGGTGCCGATCAACAAGCAGAACGATCCGGCCGTGGCGAGCGCCAAGGCGAAGCTCGAACTTGCCCGCAATGCCGGCAATTTCGGCGACGCGCTGGAGCTCGAGGCGCGGCTCGAGAGCAATCCGGACGATCATCAGGCGCGGTTCGACCTTGCGCTGCTGCTGGCCGGGCATGGCAAGCGCGAGGCGGCGGTCGATGCGCTGATCGAGATCGTGCGGCGCGACCGGACGTGGAACGACGACGGCGCGCGCAAGCAGCTCGTTACTTTCTTCGACGCCTGGGGCGCGAAGGATCCGCTGACAGCGGCCGGACGGCGCAAGCTGTCTTCGGTGCTGTTCCGCTAGGCCGGCGGCAAATCGCCGCCGCAGGAGGAGAACCCATCATGGCCGCCATTCGCAAATATCAGGGTCCGAAGGACCTGCCGCCGGTCATGCCTGTGTTCCCGCTGTCGGCGGCGCTGCTTCTGCCGCGCGGGCAGTTGCCGCTCAACATCTTCGAGCCGCGATATCTCGCGATGTTGGACGATGTGCTCGGCGGCGACCGGATGATCGGCATGGTGCAGCCGGAAATCCGGCGGGGCGGAGTGCGGAATGCCGAGGAAGTCGGCCTGCCGGATGCCCCGCGCCTTGCCAGGGTCGGCTGCGCCGGCCGGCTCACCTCGTTCACCGAGACGCAGGACGGGCGCTACCTCATCACGCTCAACGGCGTCAGCCGGTTTCACATCGTCGAGGAGATCGAGACCGACAAGCCGTACCGGCTGTGCCGCATCGATGCCGAGCCGTTCAGCTCGGACTTCGTGCCGGGCTTCGGCGAGGAGGCGGTCGACAGGGCGGCGCTGCTTGCGGCATTCCGGGCCTATCTCGACACGAACGACATGGACGCCGACTGGGACAATGTCGCGCAGGTCTCGAACGAGGTGCTGGTCAATACGCTGTCGATGATGAGCCCTTACGGCCCGGCGGAAAAACAGGCGCTGCTCGAGGCGCCGGACCTCGTCACGCGGGCCGAGACGCTGATTGCCGTCACCGAGATCGCGCTGGCGCGGGCCAATTCGAACGAGGACCCGTCCTCGCTGCAGTGATTTGAGATTATTGGGAAAAAAGACGTGACCGAAGATACCGCAACGCGCCGGGCCGGCGAAATCGACCGCAAGCTGCTCGAAATCCTCGTCTGTCCGGTGACGAAGACGACGCTCGAATATGACCGGGAGGCGCAGGAGCTGATCAGCCGGGCGGCAAAGCTCGCCTATCCGATCCGCGACGGCATCCCGATCATGCTGGCCGAGGAAGCGCGGCCGCTCGACGCGTAGCGGCCGCTCGCGTACTGCTCCCCGAGCGGCGTATCGTAGCGGCGCCCGGCCCGGATGGCCTGCCGCCCGAATCAGGATTCTTCACGCTGCGATGCTTCGGCGTCGAGCCGGGCAAAGACGGTCTTTGCCGCGGCAAGTCCGTTGAGGGCGGCGGGGAAGCCGGCATAAACCGCCATCTGCATCAGGATTTCGACGATTTCCTCGCGCGTGAGGCCGACATTGAGGCCGGCATTGATGTGGACCTCGAGTTGCGGGCGGGCGTTGCCCAATGCCGCGAGGGCGGCAATGGTGGCGATTTCGCGATCCCGCAGGCCGAGGCCGGGGCGCGAATAGATGTCGCCGAACGGGAATTCGAAAAGATAGGTGGCGAAATCCGGGGCGATGTCGGCGAGCGAATCAATCACCGCCTGACCGGCCTTGCCGTCGATGGCGGCAAGGGCCTGCCTTCCTCTGGCGAGACGGGTGTCATTCGAAACTGGCGCTGGTGTCATGCCGTTCAGTCCTTCGATTGGTTCGGTTCATAGCTGGCGATCTTTTTGTCGAGGACGGTCACGGCGGCCTGACGCGCGGCGATATCGGCCATAACCCTGTCACGATGCGCGACGAGAAGGGCCTGGCGGTCGCGTTCGGTGCCGGGACCATCGGCCCGCAGCCTTGCGTAACGCAGCATGTCGGCGATCGGCATTCCCGTCGTCTTCAGGCGGCCGATGAAGTCGATCCAGACCAGCACGGAATCGTCGTAGTCACGCTGCCCGGAGGCATCCCGGCCGGCATAGGGCAAAAGGCCGATCCGTTCGTAATAGCGAATGGTGTGGGCGCTGAGGCCCGACCGTTTCGACAGCTTTCCGATCTTCATGCGACCCTCGTCTACCTCGACGCGTCAAAGCCTAGCGCTTCGAGTAAACTCCAAGTCAAGAACCCTTTCCCGGGTTCGGGAGGGGGGCAAGCACGTGCCATCGACCGGCGGGCAGCCGGGTTCGACCGGTCGCCGCGTCAGGATTGTCGTGAACGGAAAATGATACTGCTGCGCCGGACGTGCGCTTCAGAGCGCTTCGCCCCTGAGCAGGCGCGGCAGGTCGCCGTTGATGCCGGCGGCTTCCTCGATGAAGAAGCGCTTCAGTGCCGGGACGCGGTCGACGAGGCCGAGGCCGACGTCGCGGACGATGCGCAGGAAGTCGTTGTCGTTCGAGAACAGCCGGTTGATGACGTCGGTGACGGCGCCCATCTGCACGGTGTCGAAGCGGCGCCAGCGCTCGTAACGCTCCAGAACAGCAAGCGAGCCGGGGTCGAGGCCGATGCGGCGGGCATCGACGATCACCTCGGCGAGCGCGGCGACATCACGGAAGCCCATGTTGAGACCCTGCCCGGCGATCGGGTGGATGCCGTGGGCGGCGTCGCCGGCAAGGGCGAAGCGCGATTTCACGAAGCTTCTGGCGATCTGCAGGCGCAGCGGAAAGGCATGGCGCGGGCCGGTTGCCTCGAGCGTGCCGAGATGGTGGCCGAAGCGGCGCTCCAGTTCGAGGCGGAAGGTGAGGTCGTCGCCCTCGACGAGGCGGCGGGCCCGGTCATGCGGCTCGGTCCAGACGAGCGACGAGCGGTTGCCGGTCAACGGCAGGATGGCGAACGGACCGGCGGGCAGGAAATGCTCCTCGGCGCGGCCGTTGTGCGGCCGCTCGTGGGCGACGGTGACGACAATGCCGGACTGGCCATAATCCCAGCCGACGGTGCGGATGCCGGCAAGATCACGCAGCTTCGAGCGCACGCCATCGGCGGCAACGAGCAGCGCGGAAGAGAGAGTGTGGCCGGAGCCGAGGGTGATCGTCACATCGTCGGCGCCGATATCGAATCCGGTCACGGTTTCCGGGGCGAGGAAGTCGACGCCGGCGGCGATGGCCCGGTCGCGCAGCGATTTCACCATGACGGCGTTCGGCACCATGTAGGCGAAGGGCTGGCCGGGCTCGACCTCACCGGCGAAGGTGAGGAAAACCGGCCGGGCGACATCGCTGGTGCGCGAATCGGTGATCACCATGTCGAGGATCGGCTGGGCCTCGGGCTCGATCTCATGCCAGACGCCGAGCTGGCCGAGCATGCTGGCGGCGGCGGAGGCGATCGCCGAGGCGCGCGGATCGCGGTCGGCAACGGCGACCGGGCGGGCGTCGACGACGGCAATCCGGCAGGCGGGGTCGGCATCGCGGATCGACAGGGCAAGGGCAAGGCCGACATAATTACCGCCGGCAACGACAATGTCGTAGCGCTCGCCCGTGGTGTTGCTCTCGTCTGCGGACATGGCTCCACTCCGATCCTGCTTGACTTCCGTCGGGGTGCCTGTTGCAAAAAGGGCCGACGACACTCTCCCGCCGCCGCCGGGGCGATTGCACCGGCGATGCGCGGGCGGGTTTACGGCCCTTTATAGGAAAGTTCGCGACCGATGTCCTCAGCCGTCGAAAACCTCCTTGAAATCCTCGACCTGGAACGCCTCGAGCACAATCTCTATCGCGGCAACAGCCCGCAGGTCGGCTGGCAGCGGGTGTTCGGCGGGCAGGTCATCGGCCAGGCGCTGGTGGCGGCGGCGCGGACCGTCGAGGGTCGGGAAATCCATTCGCTGCACGGCTATTTCCTGCGGCCGGGCGATCCCAAGGTGCCGATCATCTACGAGGTAGACCGGATCCGCGACGGCAAGAGCTTCACCACGCGCCGTGTGGTCGGCATCCAGCACGGCCAGGCGATTTTCTCGATGGGCGCTTCCTTCCAGATTCCGGAGGAAGGCCTCGAGCACCAGTTCGAGATGCCGGACGTGCCCGGTCCGGAGACGCTGCCGAGCGAGGCCGACATCAAGAAGATGTTCATGCACATGGTGCCCGAGCAGGTGCGGCGCTACTGGGAGCGCGAGCGGCCGATTGAATTCCGGCCGATCGATCTTCTGCAGCGCTATTCCAGCCGGGAGAAGCGGCCGCCCTACCAGAATGTCTGGTTCAAGGCGACCGGGCCGCTGCCGGACGATCCGCGGGTGCACCAGTGCGTGCTCGCCTATGCTTCCGACATGACGCTGCTCGACACATCGCTCATTGCCCATGGCCGGACGGTGTTCGACAAGGACATGCAGCTTGCCAGCCTCGATCACGCGCTCTGGTATTATCGGCCGTTCCGGGCCGACGAGTGGCTGCTCTATGTCCAGGACAGCCCGATCTCGGGCGGGGCGCGCTCGTTCAACCGCGGCAGCATCTTCACGCGGGACGGCAAGCTCGTGGCAACGGTGGCGCAGGAAGGCCTGATCCGCGAACGGCCCTGACGGCGCCCAATTCCGTCCCCGACCATCCCCAGTCCGGCGGCCCGGCGGCCGCTGCCCGCCGCTCCCATCCAGGTCTTGCCCCATGCAGGCACCCTCGCGCACGACCGCCACGCTCATCGGCATCACGGCGGTGCCGATCTGGTCGACGCTTGCGGTACTTGCCGCGGTCGCCGGCAAGATCCCGCCGTTCCAGCTCAATGCCATGGCATTTCTCATCGCCGGGCTGATCGGTGCAGCGAGCTGGCTGCGACGGCCACATGCGGCGCGGGCGCTCATCCAGCCGCTGGCGGCCTGGGCAACGGGGATTGCCGGGCTTTTCGGCTATCATTTCCTCTATTTCACGGCTCTGCAGGGGGCGCCGCCGATCCCGGCGAGCCTCATCAACTATCTCTGGCCGCTGCTCATCGTCGTGTTCTCGGCGCTGCTGCCGGGCGAGCGGCTCGGCTGGCATCACATGGTCGGCGCTGCCATGGGGCTTGCCGGCACGGTGGTCGTCGTCACCGGCGGCGGCGGTGTCGCGATCGCGCCGGAACATGTGCCGGGCTATCTCGCAGCGCTCGGGGCGGCGCTGTTCTGGTCGGTCTATTCGGTGCTCTCGCGCAAGCATGCGGCGGTGCCGACCGATGCGGTGACGGGCTTTTGCCTTGCAACGGCAGTTCTCAGCGCGGTCTGCCATCTTGCGCTTGAGGAGACGGTCTGGCCGGCAGGCTGGCAGCAATGGGCGGCGGTGGTCGGCCTCGGCCTCGGGCCGGTCGGCGGCGCCTTCTATTTCTGGGACTACGGGCTGAAGCGCGGCGACATCCAGGTGATGGGCGTCTCGGCCTATGGGGCGCCGCTGCTGTCGACGCTGCTGCTCATCCTCTTTGGCTATGGCGCGTTCACGCTGCCGGTCGCGGCGGCGGCGCTGCTCATTACCGGCGGTGCGGTGATCGCGGCGAAAGACATGCTGTTCCGCCGGCGGCGGCGCGGCGATTTGCAGGCGCCGATTCCCGAGCCGCGGTCCGAGCTCTAGCTCGAAGCGGCAAGACGCCCAGGAGAATCTGGCGAGGGGGAATGCTCGAGCCGGCGATGTCCCGCCTCGTTCCAGCGGTCGCATCACCCTCACCCAGCCTTCGCTAACGCCTTGACGTTCCGTCAAAGCGAAGCTCCGGCATCCCTCTCCCTGAAGGGCGAGGGATGGGACTGCGGTCGCTGGCGACGCCTTGCCATGGTTTCGATGGTTCGAGCCAGCTTGAGAAGTGCCTGTCTGGAGAGAGACCCGGCGGGAAGAACTCGATTGCGAAGTACCCGGCTGCCAGGGATCCTGCAGCGCCTCGCCCCGGCGGGGAGAGCGGCAGTCTTGAGCCCAGCCGCTTTTCATGGAATCGCTTCAGTGCTCAAACTCTTTGTTTTTTAAGCATTTTCGGGTGGAAACCGGTTTCAGCCTTTTCTGGCAATATTCTAGAAATTGTCCTGCGGCTGCGCACTCGGCAAAGACCTGCCAGTCGGGGGCGCCGGCAAGGCCGAGCGCCTCGCGAAGGCCGGCGTCGCGGGCGCGCAGGAACGGGTTCGTCGCCTTTTCAAGCGCCATGGTCGTCGGCAGGGTCGGGCGGCCCTCACGGCGCAGCTCGATAACGTGGGCAAGGCGCTCGGCGAGGGCCGAATTTTGTGGGTCGACGGTCACGGCGAACCTTGCGATTCGAGAGCGTATATTCGTGGCCGCAAAAGACGAGGGTGTCGTCGGGGAGGGTCTGCTGCAGGCTGTCGAGGCTTTGCCACATCATTTCCGGAGTACCCTCGAAGATGCGGCCGCAGCCCATGGCAAGAGCGTATCGCCGACGAAGGCGACGGCGCCGTCGGGCGACCACCAGGCGATGTGACCGAGGGTGTGGCCGGGCACGGCGATGACCTTCAACGCGGCGGCGCCGAGATGGAATTCATCGCCGTCGGCAACGGTCTCGTCGATGCCGTCGATGCGGCGGGCATCGTTGCCGGCGCCGACAACGCGGCAGCCGAACCGCTCCTTCAGGGCGGGAACGGCGCCGATATGGTCCCAGTGATGATGGGTGACGAGAATATGGCTGAGGCCCCAGCCGGTCTCGGCAACGGCCGCCTCGATGGCGGCGGCGTCCGGCGCATCGATGGAGGCGGTGGCGCCGGAAACCGGATCGTGGACGAGCACGCCGTAATTGTCGGACAGGCAGGGGAACATATGGACGTCGAGGACGGGCATTTCGGCCTCCGGCTGTTTCGGGGACATGCGGCGTTCGGTCATCAGTACCATTGCCGGGACGATCGCTGCCACCCCGCAGATTTTGCCGGCGGCCCTTCCCATGCTTGCATCCCGTTCATATCTCCGGGCTATGATCGCGGGTCCCTCGCAGATTCCGGAGCGCCATGCACCTCGACGTCGTTGACCTGCGCAACTTCTACACCGGGCCACTCGGCGAGATGGCAAGGCGGGCGCTCGGCGAGCGGCTGAAGGTACACTGGCGCGACGTGCGCGGCTGTTCGTTGCTCGGCATCGGCTATGCGACGCCCTATCTTTCAGGGCTCGGGCAGGCGGCCGAACGGGTCATTGCCTTCATGCCGGCGACGCAGGGCGTGGTGAACTGGCCGGCGGGCGGGCCGAACGCGGCGGCGCTCGTCGAGGAGACGGCACTGCCGCTCAACGATGCAACGATCGACCGGGCGCTTGTCATTCACGGTCTCGAAATGTCGGAATCGCCGCGTCATTTCCTGCGCGAACTCTGGCGCGTGCTGGCGCCGGGCGGACGGGTTCTCATCGTCGTTCCGAACCGGCGCGGGCTTTGGGCCCATACCGACAAGACGCCTTTCGGCCATGGCCGGCCATTCACCCGCTCGCAGCTCACCGACTTCCTGCGCGAGGCGATGTTCAGCCCGAGCGCCTGGTCGGACGCGTTGCACATGATGCCGGCGGCGAACCGGTCGATGATCGGTTCGGCGGCGATGTTCGACCGCATCGGCCGCGTCGCCTGGAGCAGCTTTGGCGGGGTGATCATCGTCGAGGCGACGAAGCAGGTGTACCGGGCGCTGCCGGTTGGCGCGAAGGCGCGGGCAAGGCTCGCGCTTCGGCCGGTGCTCGCGCCGCCTGCCTCGCCGCGGCAATCGCCGTCGGATTAGCGCGACTTTCGCGGTTTCCTTTTGATTTCGGCGCGCCGCTTTCCTATGAATACCCGCCCGCGACGGAAACAGGCGACCCCGGCGCGGCGGCAGGCAAGAGAACGGTTTTCGACGATGGCGTCCGACAACGGCAAACCCGCGCGCAGTCTCGACGATCTCCGGCAGGAGATCGACCGGATCGATGCGGAAATGCATCGGCTGCTGATTTCGCGCGGCGAGATCATCGACGAGCTGATTGCCGTCAAGCGCTCGAGCGAGACCGGCTCGGCCTTCCGGCCGGCGCGCGAGGCCTCGATGCTGCGGCGGATCGCCGAGCGGCATCACGGCATCCTGCCGCTCGATACGGTCGAGAGCATCTGGCGGGTGATCATTTCGACCTTCACCTATGTGCAGGCGCCCTATTCGGTGCATGTCGCGACGACCGGCCCGGAGATGCGCGACGTCGCCCGCTTCCATTTCGGCTTCACCGTACCGCTCGTCACCCATGAGAGCGGCGGCGAGGCGATTGCCGCGGTCATCGCCTCGAAGGGCGATCTCGGCCTCATCCATGCCGGCGACCACAATGACGACCCGTGGTGGAACGGTCTCGTCGATGCCGGCGCGCCGAAAGTCATCGCGCGGCTGCCGTTCGTCGAGCGGGCCGATCACCCGGCCGGGCGGCAGGTTTTCGTCGTGGCGCGGCCGGCGGCGGACGCGGCGGCGACCGACGTGGTGCTGTTTTCGGTGCGCGGCGGAGCAATGCCCCAGGCAGGGGCGCTTGCCGCGGCGGGTTTCGACATCGTCGACGAGGCGGGCGGTGCGGCGGGTCATTCGCTGCTCGTTTCCGCGGCCGGCGGCGACGAGGCGGCGGCTTCCCGCCTCAAGGACATTTTCGGCGACGGTGCAGAGGTCGTCGCGGTCGGCAGCCATGCGGCGCCGTTCCGTGTCGGCGCGCCCGGCGCCGCCTGAGCTTTCAACAACGGACAAGAACGATGAGTGGCAAGATGCGTCCCGAACCCCGCCCCGGCGTCCTCAAGATCGCTGCCTATGTGCCCGGCAAGTCGACCGCGACCGGCGGCGCCAAGCTGCACAAGCTGTCGTCGAACGAGACGCCGCTCGGCGCAAGCCCGGCGGCGCAGACGGCGTTCGGCACGCTCGCCGACCATCTGGAACTTTATCCGGACGGCTCCTCGACGGCGCTGCGCGAGGCAATCGGTGAAGTGCTCGGCCTCAATCCGGCGCGGCTCGTCTGCGGCGCGGGTTCGGACGAGCTCCTGCACCTCATCGCCCAGGCCTATGTCGGCCCGGGGGACGAGGCGATTTTCACCGAGCACGGCTTTCTCGTCTATCGCATCGTGGTCCTTGCGGCCGGCGGCGAGCCGGTCGTCGTGCCCGAGAAGAACCTGACCGCCGATGTCGATGCCATCCTTGCGGCGGTGACCGAACGCACGCGGGTGGTCTTCCTTGCCAATCCGAACAATCCGACGGGCACCTACCTGCCGATGGAAGAGGTGCGGCGGCTGCATCGCGGCCTGCCGGCCAATGTCCTGCTCGTCATCGACGCGGCCTATGCCGAATATGTGCGGCGGAACGACTACGAGAGCGGCATCGAGCTCGTCGCCACGTCGGAAAACGTGGTGATGACCCGGACGTTCTCGAAGATCTACGGCCTTGCCAATCTGCGGCTCGGCTGGGCCTATGCGCCGGATCATGTCGCCGACGCGCTGAACCGCATTCGCGGCCCTTTCAATGTTTCGGGCGCGGCGATCGCGGCCGGTGTCGCGGCGATTCGCGACCGGGCCTTCGTCGAGGCGGCGATCGATCACAACGAGCGCTGGCTGCCGTGGCTGACGGCGGAGCTGGAGAAGCTCGGCCTTGCGGTGACGCCGAGCGTCGGCAATTTCATTCTCATTCATTTCCCCGAGGATGCCGGCCGGCGGGCAGCCGACGCCGACGCGTTCCTGCTTGATCGTGGCCTGGTGCTGCGCCGGGTCGAGAACTACGGCCTGCCGCGGGCGCTGCGTGCCTCGATCGGCAGCGAGGAGGCGAACCGGGAACTCGTTGCGGCGCTCACGGAATTCATGGGCAAGGCCGGCAAATGACGGACGCAACGCCAATCGTCGGCAAGCTGGCGCTCATCGGCATCGGCCTCATCGGCTCGTCGATTGCCCGGGCGGCGCGCGCCCACGGGCTTGCCGGACATATCGCGATCTCGACGCGGTCCGAGGCGACGTTGCGGCGGGCCGAGGAGCTGGGCCTCGGTGACAGCTACGCGCTCGACGCGGCCGATGCGGCGCGCGACGCCGATCTCGTCATCGTCTCGGTGCCGGTCGGCTCGTCCGGGGCGGTGGCCGAAGCGATCGGCCCGGTGCTCAAGGCCGGGGCGATCGTCTCGGACGTCGGCTCGGTCAAGGCCTCGGTGGTGCGCCAGATGCAGCCGCATCTGCCCTCGCACGTCAATTTCATCCCGGCCCATCCGGTGGCGGGCACGGAGCATTCCGGGCCGGACGCGGGCTTTGCCGAGCTGTTCGAAAACCGCTGGTGCATCCTGACGCCGGTCGGCGACGCCGACCCGCAGGCGGTCGACGTGCTGGCGCGGTTCTGGCGCGGCATGGGCGCCAATGTCGAATCGATGACGCCGGAGCACCATGACCTGGTGCTCGCCGTCACCAGCCATGTACCGCATCTCATCGCCTACAACATCGTCGGCACGGCGGCGGATCTCGAAACGGTGACCGAGTCGGAAGTGATGAAGTTCTCGGCCGGCGGCTTTCGCGATTTCACCCGTATCGCCGCCTCGGACCCGACGATGTGGCGCGACGTCTTCCTGCACAACAAGGAAGCGGTCATCGAGATTCTCGGTCGGTTCACCGAGGACCTCATTGCCCTGCAGCGGGCGATCCGCTGGGAGCAGGGCGACATCCTCTTCGACCTCTTCACGCGGACGCGGGCGATCCGGCGCGGCATCATCGAGGTCGGGCAGGAAACGGCGGCACCGGACTTCGGCCGGCGGCCGGAGCCGGGCAAGACGCCGGCTGCGGAATAGTCTTGCCGCTCAATAGAGCGGCGCAAGCTCGGCGATGGCGAGCGGGCCGAGGCTGACCTTGCCGGCATCGAGCCGCAGCCGCGCGGTGCGCGCCTTGCGGCCCTCCAGTTCCGTCTCGGGACCGAGGACGGCGGCGCCGAGCACGGCGACAAGGCCGTTTTTGGGGCCGAGCAGCTTTTCAAGCCCGGCGACACTGGCATCGAGATTTCCGGTCAGACGGCCGCCGTCGTCGAGACGCAGGCGGCCGCTGCCGCTCGCCAGAACGTCGGCGCCGACGGCAAGGCGGGCTGCGGCGATCTCGAGCGCGCCATCGGCGGCCTGCCACTGGCGCAGGAAATCCGGCAGGTTGCGGGCGCCGAGCAGGGAGTCGAGGGCATTGCGGGCGGTGGTGTCGGCGGCCAGCGCGATTTCGGGCGTGGTGCGGGTGCCGTCGGACAGGACGAGCCGGTCGGCGGAAACGGCGATGTCGACATCGCCCGGGCCGGCATCCGGGCCTGCCGAAGGCCGGCCGTGAATTTCTAGACCGGCGGCGGCGAGGCGGGCGGCACGGTCAGAAATATCCGCCTCGATGACTTCGAGACTGGAGAAGACGGCCGATATCCGGTCGATATGAAGCGTTGCAAAGCCGACGCTGCCCTCGGCGCCGGTCCAGCTTGCCTTGTAGCGGCGGCCGGAGCGCGGATCATAGATCTCGGCAGGACCGTCGAGGAAGCCGACGAGGCGGAGCGGCTGCCAGATCATGCCGGCAAGGCGCAGCCGCGTGGCGGCGACCTCGAGATTGCCGGCCCGGGCGAGCACGAGCTGCGGGCGGGTGCACTCGACCTCGAAACGGAAGGGATAGCCGCTGATGGTGCGATCGCCGCAAACGAGGCGGCTGCCGCGCTCGGCGGCGCGATCGAGGTGGCGGCCAAGTTCGGTATCGGCGCGGTCGGCAAGGACATTCCAGGCGACGGTCCAGCCAAGTCCGACGAGAATCAGCGCGCCGGCCAATGCGGCATAGCGAAGGGCGGAGGAGCGCTGCGGGCGTTGACTGGCGGTCATCTGTTATCCTTCAGTCTGGCGGGCGCGCCGGCGCCGGCATCAGCGAAAGTTCCGGCCGCTATCCTTGCGGGCGGGGCGAGGTCCTGATAGGCGCTTTGGCACCGGCGCGGCAAGCGACAAGACGGCCAATGAGCCTCGATGGGGCGCCGCGACAGGACGCAGACAGCAATCAAGGCACGGCAAATGGGCGATTTGTGGGTGTTCGGATATGGCTCGCTGATGTGGCGGCCCGGATTTGCGTTCGAGGCGTCGGTGCCGGCGCTGCTTTACGGGGCGCATCGCTCGCTCTGCGTTTTCAGCCATGTGCACCGGGGGACGCCGGAACGGCCGGGCCTCGTGCTCGGTCTCGACAAGGGCGGATCGTGCCGGGGGGTGGCGTTTCGGGTGGCGGCAGCGCTGGCGGAGGAGACGATTACCTATCTCCGGGCGCGCGAGCAGATCACGATGGTCTACCTGGAGGCGATGCGGCCGGTGCGGCTGATGGATGGCAGCGACGCGCGCGTCCTTGCCCTGACCTATCTCGTCGATGCCGGGCACAAGCAGTATTCAGGCGTGCTGTCGCTCGAAGAGCAGGTCGACCGGGTGCGGCACGGCGTCGGGCAGTCCGGGCCGAATCGGGAATATGTGCTCAACACCGTCGAGCACCTTGCCGCCATGGGTATCCGCGACGGCAATCTGGCGCGGATCGCGGCGCATCTTTCATCGGATTGATTTTCCGAGGGAAATTTCAGCTCGCACGGACCTGCGCCGTCTTTTGTCAGGCGGCGCAGATGTCGTCGATGACGCGGCGACGTTCCTCGTGGCTCGAGGCGAGCAGGTGGATGTGGGCGTCGGCGGCGCGGCGCATCCAGCTTTCGAAGGCGCGGCGGGCGCGTTCGGCATCGTTCGGCTCGCCGTCCAGAGCGCCGACCCAGATGACCTGCCGGCTGCCGGCGCTGCCCTTTTCGGAAAGGACGACGACGACATCGCGGAAGTTCGGCAGATCCCGCACGTCCACCGCGCTGAACAGATAGCGTCGGCCGGACGCTCCCTTCAGATAGCGAAACTTCTCGCCAAGGCCGGCGGCCTCGACTGCGGAGGGCGTATCAAGATCAAACGTCGTCATGTGGCCCGCTCCAATCTGGACAGGAACGAAAGTAGAACAAACTTCGTTCCGGTGCAATCGGAAAACGCTTCAGGACCTCATATGGTTCCCAACGGTCCGTTTTTGAACGGCAATTGTGTTCAAATTGCAGTGATCGCGCTTTATCGCGGCTGTGGAAAACGTGTGGAAAAGTTGTGATTTGTCAGCGAGTGGCTTTGGCCCGGACGATGTCGGTGGCGAGCGGCGACGGGTTCGGAGCGGCGGCTGCCTCCTCGATGAGGCGATCGCAGACGGGTTCGATGCGGGCCTGCAGCGTCTCCTGGAAGTCCTCGATGGAAAGGCCGGGTGCGATCGGGTCGAGGAATTCCATGACAATGGTGCCGGGATAGCGCTCGAACTTGCGGCGCGGCCAGAACAGGCCGGAATTCAGCGCCACCGGCAGAACCGTGGCGCCGCTGGCGCGGTAGAGGTGGGCAACGCCGTATTTGTAGGCCGGCTCGGCTCCGGCCGGGCGCCGCGTTCCTTCCGGGAAAATGATGATCTGGCGACCGTGGCGGATGTCGTCGACGGCACGGGCGGTCATGGCCTTCAGGGCTACTGAACGCTTGCCGCGATTGACCGGAATCTGGCTCATCTTCATGAGATACCAGCCGAAGCCCGGCAGCCACATCAGCTCGCGCTTGAAGATGTAGGCGGGGTCGGCAAAGAGCGGCAGCAGCGCGAAGGTCTCGTAGAACGACTGGTGCTTGGCGGCGACGATGCAGCCGCCCTCAGGGATCTTCTCGAGGCCGCGGACTTCCAGCCTGGCACCGGCAATCACCTTCAGCAGCCAGACGGAGGAATTGGCCCAGCCGCGGACACCGGCCCAGGCGAGATGCCGCGGCACGAGCAGGGTCGGCAGGATCAGGATGATCCAGAAGACGAGGTTGGCGTAGAAGGCAATGTTGAAAAGGATCGAACGCAGGATCATCGACCGACAGCACACCGAGAGTGGTTGAAACTCAATGGCCGGCTGAGGCTGCGACCATCTTCCCCTGATGCGGCACGGCGACGAGGCCGCGCGCACGGGCGACAATATACTTGACGTATTCCGCGAAAAGAAGCTTGGCGGTCATCGGCCGCTGCCACCAGCGATCGAGGCGCAGCGAATCGGCGACGACCGGGTGGGGGATGAGCCGGGCGTCCGGCAGGACGCGGCGGAACTCGGCGAGCGAGCGCGGCATGTGATAGGCGCTGGTGACGACGATCAGCGATGAATAGCCGCGCGCCTCGAGCCAGCGGGCGGTCTCGTCGGCGTTGCCGGCGGTGTCGAGGGCACGGCGGTCGAGGTCGATGCAGCAATCGAGCAAGGGCTTGCCGGCCCCGGCAAGGCGGCCGATGGCGGTCGCGGTGGTGCGCGGGTGGACGCCGGAAATGAGAAGGCGCCGGGCGCGGCCGTCGGCCAGCAGGCGGACGGCCTCGTCGATGCGCTCGGAACCGCCGGTGAGGGCGACGACGGCATCGGCCGAGGCGCTCGGGTCCGGTTCCATCACCGAGACCTGATGGGCAAAGACGAGGAAGCCGAAAAAGACGAAGGCCGCGAGCGCGCCGGCGACAACGGCAAGCCCGAGCGCCATCTGGCGCGCGAGGCGCCGGATGTGCATCGGAAGGCCGGCGGACCGGGCCATATGCGCATCGTTGTCGGCGGTCATGACATAACTATACGGGCCGGCTGGGGAATCGCGGCCGACCGTTGCTGCAAATCTTGCCAGAGAATGCGACGAGGTCATGGCCGGGGCAAGCCTCATGACAGGTCGGCAAGATGTCGCTGGACGGTGAAGCGCGATGTCGCGGCGGTCAGCACGGCGATGAGGAAGATTACGGCAAGGGCACCGAAATAGCCGGCCGGCCCGACCGAGAAGCCGCCGAACAGGGCATTGACCTGGGCCGCGCCGGGGGTGCCGATCGCTTCGCCGGACAGCCAGTTGCCAAGGGCGAAGAGCAGCATCGCGCCGCCGCCGCCGGCAACGCCGCCCTTCAGGCCGAGCAGCATGAAATGGCGCTGGAACTCGCCGGCGATGAAGCTGTCCTCGGCGCCGACGAGATGCAGCACCTCGATGACGTCGCGGTTGCCGGCCATGGCGCCTCGGGTGGCGAAGATGACGCTGAGGACGGTGGCGGTCAGCACGAGGCCGAAGACGCCAAGGCCGATGATGACGGTGGTGCGGGCCATGGAGGCGAGGCGCTCGGTCCAGACGCGGTGGTCGTCGAGGCTGGCGCCGTTGATGGTGGCAAGGTCGCGGCGCAGGGCGGCAAAGTCGACGGCAGCCGGATCGGCGACGGTGACGATGACGAGGCGCGGCACCGGCAGGCCGGCGATGTCGAGGCCGGCGCCGAGCCAGGGCTCGAGAAGGCGGGTGGTCTCCTCGGACGAGACCGTGCGGGCCGAGGCGACGCCCGGCGCGGCGCGGGCGATCCCGGCGGCGCGCTCAAGGGATGCCTCGATGTCGATGCCCTCGATCGGCCGAATCTGGATCGTTACCTCGCGGGCGATGTCGCTCTGCCAGTCGCTGGCGGCGTCGCGAACGATCGACACGGCGCCGACGGTCAGGCAGGCAAGGAAGCTCATGATGGCGACGACGAGCATCAGTGCGTTGCCGGCGATCGACTTCGGCGGGACGATGGCGACGGCGCCGCGCGAGGAGATCTCCGGCCCGGAGATTTCCGGCGCCGGGCGGCTGTCGGCCTTCGAATCCTTCTTCTGGCGGCTGGTCATCGTCGCGGCACCCTCTCCGTCATTCGTAGACGTGGATCTGGCCGTCCTCGAGGACAAGGCGGCGGGCGTCGTAGCGGTCGAGCAGGGACAGGTCGTGGGTGGCGATGACGACAGCGGTGCCGGTCCGGTGCAGCTCGCTGAACAGGCGCAGGAGACGGTGGGCGAGCTGGGAATCGACGTTGCCGGTCGGCTCGTCGGCGAGCAGGAGGTCGGGCTGGCCGATGACGGCGCGGGCAATTGCGGCGCGCTGTTTCTCGCCGCCGGAGAGCACCGGCGGCAGGGCATGCATGCGCTCGCCGAGGCCGACCCATTCGAGCAGTTCCTTGACGTCGCTGCGATAGTCGGACTCGGACTTGCCCTGGACGCGCAGCGGCAGGGCAACATTCTCGAAGGTCGTCAGATGATCGAGCAGGCGGAAGTCCTGGAACACCATGCCGATGCGCCGGCGCAGGGGCGGCAGCTCGGCTTTCGGCAGCGTCTGGGTGTCCTTGCCGAAGGCGGTGATGAGGCCGCGGGTCGGCTTCAGCGACAGGAAGAAGAGGCGCAGCAGGGTGGTCTTGCCGGCGCCGGAGGGGCCGGTCAGATACTGGAAGGAGCCCGGCGCGATATGGAAGCTGAGATCGCGCAGGATCTCAGGGCCCATGCCATATCGGTGGCCGACATTCTCGAACCGGATCACCGCAACCGTTTCCTTTCGCGCCGACTTTTTGTCGTGGCGGCGCCGATTCGCTCGCCTCTGCCGGCAAGTCCTTGACGTGATGGGGTTTGCCCCGGCGCAATCGGCGCCGGGAAAACCTCGCCCGGTCAATTTGCGCGGCCTGGCGTTAACGTCTCATTAACGCTGACGGGGCGATCGAGAGGGACGATCCCCGATCCGGTTATCATTCCGTTAACGTCTCGCGGAATAGGGTCGGGAAGTTCTCCACGAATGACGTCGGCCGATTCGTCCCATGCAGATAACGTGTCCTTCGTGCCAGACCAGTTATGCCCTCCCCGATGGCACGATCGGCGAGGAAGGCCGGCGCGTGCAGTGCGCCTCCTGCGGCACCAAGTGGCTTGCCCATCCCGATCCCGATCCGGAACCTGACGTCGCGGCCGAGCCGCAGGCCGAGGCGGCGGACGACTTCGACATGGCGGCGGCGATGTCGTCGGACGAAGCGGCCGGCGACGACGCCTTTTCAGATTTCGCCGAGGGCTTTCCCGAGGGAGAGGGCGACAGCGGCAATTCGCAGTCGGGCGTCGACGACATTTTCTCGGCCGCGCTCGACGAAATCGACGAGGTCGCGTCCGGCGGCACAATCGACGGCGAGCATGCCCGGGTCGCGGTCGACCGGCCGGGCGAGGATATCGAGACGCTGGCATCACGCCGACGGGCCGGCAAGTCCGGTCGCCTCGGCCGGATGGGCCGGATGCCGAAGCCGGCGGACATCGGGGCAAAGCTCAACGGCCGGGCCGGCCGGATCGCACTTGCCGTGGCGGCGGTGCTGCTGGTCGCGGCGGTGCCGCTGCGCTCGCAGATCGTCCGGGTCGTGCCGGATCTTGCCGGGCTCTACGCGCTGGTTGGCCTCGAGGTGAACCTGCGCGGTCTTGCCTTCGACAATCTGAAGACCTCGCAAGGATATGAGAAGGGCGTGCCCTATCTCATCATCGAGGGCGAGATCGAGAATGTCTCGGGACGGGCGGCGACGGTGCCGCCGATGCGCTTCTCGATCCGCACGGTTGACCGGCGCGAGATCTACGCCTGGTCGATGACGCCGAAGAAGGGTCTCCTTGCCGATGGCGAAAAGACGCAGTTCCGCACCCGGGTCGCCGCGCCGCCGGCCGGCGGCACCGAGGTTCAGGTCCGGTTCAACGATCCGGATCGCCGGCAGGCGAGCCTGATGCAATGACGGCGCCGCGCGAGACGTCGATCCGCATGCTCTATGACGGTTCGACGATCGCCGACCGGGTCGAGCGCATTGCCGAGCGACTGGCGGAGAACCACACGCGCGACCGGCTGATGGTCGCGATCCTCAAGGGCAGCTTCGTTTTCGCGGCCGACCTGATGCGGGCGCTGATGCGCGCCGGCGTCGATGCCGATATCGATTTCCTAAGACTTTCCAGTTATGGCCAAGGCACCAGTTCGAGTGGAACGGTGACGGTACTGTGCGACGTCGCTGCGGAAATTGCCGATCGTGACGTCGTCGTCATCGATGATATTCTGGATACGGGGCGTACCCTCGCATTTGCCAGGGAACATCTTCTGGCAAGGGGCGCCCGCTCGGTGGAAACCGTCGCGCTGATCGACAAGCCGGCGCGGCGTCAGGTTCGCATCCAGGCGGACCATGCGGGATTTCGCTGCGAGGACGTGTTCGTGGTGGGGTACGGGATCGACATGGGCCAGCGGTATCGCGGTCTGCCGTTCATCGGCCATGTCGTCGAAGATGCGCCGGAGCGCTGAGGGAGCGCCCGGGACATCGAAAGAGAGGACGGGCGCCAATGGGGCGGATACTCCTGACCGAGGATGACGATTCGGTCCGTGCATTCGTGCAGCGGGCATTGCAGATGGACGGCCATGAGGTGCTGACTGCCGAGGACGGCGCCGAAGGCCTGGAAATCCTGACGCGGGAAGGCGGCCGGTTCGACCTGCTGCTCACCGACATCAAGATGCCGGTCATGGACGGCATCGCGCTGGCGCTGTCGGCGGCCCGCGATTTTCCCAAGCTGACGATCCTTTTGATGACCGGCTATGCCGACCAGCGGGAGCGGGCCTCGAATCTCGAGGCGCTGATCCACGATGTGGTGACGAAGCCGTTCACGCTCGCAGACATCCGCGCGGCGGTCAGCGAGGCGATTGCCGCCAGCGCCAAGCCGGGGGATGGTGCGCAAGCGGCTGGCGGGCAGGGGACTGGCGGGCAGGCGGACGATCAGTACCGGCGCAGCAGCCTTTCCAGATAATCGCGTTCCAGATCGGGGCGGGCAGCCTCGCCAAGGCGCCGGCGGATTTCCTCGAGGATCTGCCGGGCCCGGGCGGCGTCGATTTCGTCGGGCACCTTGACGCTGTCGCCGAACTGCGGGCCGAAGGTGCGGTCCGGCCGGCCAAGCGGGTCCTCGCGGCCACCGGATCGGCCGCACCGGCCGCCACGGCCGGCGCGCTGGCGCTCGGCCATCTGTTCGGCAAGGCTTTCGGCGCCTTCGCGCAGATTGCGCAGGGCCTCGCCCTGATTGCCAAGGGCCGGGCCGGAAAAGCCGCGGCCGAGATTGCGGGCCGCCTCGCCCATTTCGCGGCCGGCCCGATCAAGGGCCTCGTTCTTGCCGTCGCCGAGGCTTTCAAGGCCCTTGGCAAGGTTTTCGAGGGCCTGCTGCAACTGGTGCTGCTGGCGGGCGATGTCGTTGAACTGCCGGCGCAGCTCCTCGGCCCCAGGGCCCCCGGTCTCGCCGTCATTTGAGGAATCGCCCGGCACCTTGCGGCCCTGATCGAACTGGAAGGTCTCGTCCATCAATTGCTGCTGGCGGCGGATCATGTCGGCGAGCTCTTCCATCGCCTTGTTCATCTCGCCGGCCACCGGATCGCTCTGGCCGGAATTGCCGGTCTCGAGATTTTCCATCATCCGCTGCAGCTCGGACAGCATCTGGCGGGCGGCGTCGCGGGCGCCGGACTTCGCCAGGTTCTCAAGCTCGCCGAGCATCCTGTCGAGATCCTGCGGGGTGATGGTCATGGCATCGCGATCGAGCGGCGCGTTGGCGTCGGGCTGGCGCTCGGCGAGCGCCTGCATGAATTTTGCCAGAGCCGCGCGCAATTCGTCGGTGAGGCGGGAGATTTCCTCGTCGGAGGCGCCGTTCTCGAGTGCTTCCATCAGCTTGTCGGCGGCGGCGCGCACCGCCTCGGCCTCGAGCGAGAGCCGGCCGTCCTCGATCGACAGGGCGATTTCCCAGAGAAGATCAACGACACCGCGCAGGTCGTCGTCGCTTGCCGCGTCAAGCAGGCGCCGGTGGGCAACGACCAGTCCGAGATAGACGTTGCGGTCCGGCATGAACCGTTCCGGCGCAATCATCACGGCGGCAAGCGCATCGGCAACGCGCGGGGCGGCGTTGGCATCAAGGGCAAGCCAGCGGCGCTGCTCGATGATGGCGCGGGAGAGGGGATTGCCGAAGCGGCGGCCGGGAAGAGTCATGCGGACACGGTCGCTTTTCCCCTCCTGCCCGGCTTCGTCGCGGGCGACGAGCGTCATGATCGCGGTCGCGCCGGCCCAGGGGTGGGCGGTGAGATTGCGAACGGTTTCGGCGCGGCCGTCGCGAACGCGGGCCTGCGGCAGGCGCAAGGGAAAGTCGGGGGCACCATAGAGCGGTCGGGCGTCACCCTTGCCGTCCGCCTTTGGCTGCTCGAAGAGAGCGGTTGCGGCAACGACGCCATAGTCATCGGCCAGCCGATACTTCAGCGACAGGGCGCCGCTCGCGGTCGCGGCCGGCTGGTCGAGCACCTCGATGGTCGGGTCAGCGTCGTCCTCGACCGCGAAGGTCCAGTCGCGGAGGGTGTTGCCCTTGCCCTCGACCGTGAGCCGGGAGGCGGTCGCAAGGGGAAGGCGATATTCGAGAAGCGCCGAGGCGGCCTGACCGTTCGCGCTGTTTGCCGCATCCGGTGAAACCGGCTCTGCGGATTTGCGGCCCGCTTCGGTCTCAACGACGAGGGCGAGCCCGGCAGCGGCGGGCATCCGGACGACGACGAGGCTTCCTTCCGGCACAGTGAGCGGCGGCGCGGCTGCCTCGGCGGCCAGAAGCTGCGGCGGCCGGCCGGTATAGGCCGGCGGATTGAGCCAGGCATCGATGCGCAGATCGGGCGGGGTCGCGATCGCCGGTGGCCGGAAGGCGCTGGCGAGGAGTTGCAGCCGGGCGTCGCCGGCATGGGCGGCAGCGGCGACCAGCAGAAGGAGCAGCAGGGCGCGCAGCGAATAGGGGTCCCGGCGGTCGGCACGGGGCGACGGCGTGCCGGCACTCAGGTTGCCGAGGCGGGCAACGAGGCGACGGCGGTGCGCCTGCCAAAGGGCGCGGGTTCCCCGGTCGGCATCGTTGGAGAGGCTGTCCTCGAGGGTCGCGAGCGGCCGGTCGGCAAGGCCGTTGACCCGCTCGAGGCGGGCAAGGGCAGCGGCGCGATCGGGCCAGCGCAGGCGGGAAAGCGGCAGCGCGGCGGCGATGGCGGCCATGACAAAGGCGGCGACGAGCGGCAGGCGGAAGAGATCCGGAAGCGCCTGCCGGGCACCGGCCCAGGCGAGAATCAAAAAGGCGCCGGCGACACCGAGCATCGGCGTTGCCGTGCGCCAGACATTTTCCCAGAAAAGCGCGGCGCGGGCGCGCCAGAGGACGCCGCCCATGGCTGGCGGCAGGGCTTCGCCCCGCTGCCGCCGTTCCGCTTCGCCTGCCGCGTCCATCATGCCGTCGCCGGTCTCCCTGCGGGCGGCGACCGCGACGGTCTTGCCCGTGCCAGATATCTAGCACGGAAGTGCGGCAAGACGAGGACGCAGCTTCGTCCGACGATGTTCAGACAGTGATGTCGAGAAGGGTACCGAGACCGTCCTTCGGCCGGCTGGCGGCGCCGTTGTTGCCAGCTTCGGTTTCCGAGGCAGGCTTGATGGAGACGACGGCGGCGTCGGACGCGGCCTTCGCCGGGCCGCTGGAGCTGCCGGAGCCCTGCGGCTGCTTGGCCGCTTCAAGCGACTTCCTGGCGAAGTCGAGCCCGGTCTCGGCCTTTTCTCCCTCGACGGATTCGGGCCGGAGGCTGTTGCCGGCTTCGACGGCAGCGGCTGCCGGAGCGCCGGCGCCACGGGTGGCGTTGGCCATCGTGGCATAAGCCGCGCTCGAGACGCTCGATACGGAATTCACGGCCATGGCGGCCTCCTTTGCGTCGATGGACCCTGTCGTTGATTGACGAGGCCATTGTCGCAGCGTCGCCTTACCCGGAGCTTTTGGATTTCGTTAAACTTTTCGCCGTCGCGCGGATTGTGCCGATTCCCGGTTTGTTAATCGGGAGCGGCTAGCCTGCAACCCACAACATCGAGACACGGCCCGGTTTCGGGGCCGGAAAGAATTTGGGGTAGGCGCAATGATCTTTGCCGACAACGGCAGGCTTTCCTTTTCCGCATTCGACAGTTTCGAGCCGGTCCGCGATCTCTGGGCGGCCCTTTGCGGGGTTGCCGAGCCGGCACCGCTGCAGTCGCTCAGCTATCTTGAAACCTGGTGGGAGACGGTCGGCCGGGAGCGGCACGAGGCGATGCGTCTCGTTGTTGCCGGCGATGCCGCGGGACCGTTCGCGATCCTGCCGCTGGTGCTCGGCCGCTATCACACGGTGCGCTATGTCGAATGGATGGGTGATGCCGACCAGCTCTGGCGCGGTCCGCTCGTTGCGCGCGACGTGATGGCGGGGCTGTCGCCGGCAGCGGCGCTCAGGCTGGTCGACGGCGCGGCGGCATCTCTCGGCGAGCCGATCGATGCACTGCTCCTGCGCGACATGCCGGCTGCCGTCAACGGCCTCGACAATCCGTTCGTCGGGCCCGACGCGGTGGCGACCGGCGCCGGGCATCTGCGTTTCGATCTCGCTGTTGCACAGCCGGCGCCGGGAACGGCGCAGCTTGCCGACCGGCTCGGCGCGCTTGGTCCGGTGACCTTCGAGGCGGCGGGCGACCGGGACGAGCGCGGTTACCTGTTTTCGATATTCGCCGAACAGACGAGCGCCGTCGCGGCCATGCACCACCGCGCCGATCCGCTCGCCGGGGCGGGCCTGTCGTTCCTGCATCGCCTGGCGATGGGCGAGGCGAGCGCGACGGTGGACGGCACGGGCAGTTTCCTTGCCGGGCTTTTTGTCGGCGACCGGCCGGCCGGCGTGTTTTTCGCCCTGACGGCGGGCGATCATGCCGTTGCCATCGGCGCGTCGCGCTCGCTCGACCGGGACATGCAGCGCGCGGCGCCGGGGCGGCTCGTTGCGCAGCTCGCCCTCGAGCAGCTCGGGCGGGCAGGCTTCTCGACCCTCGACATGCCTCTCGTCGGGGCGACATCGGCGGGACTGCCGGCCGGGGCGGCGCTGGTGCCGCATGGCCACCTGTTCCGCCAGCAGACGACGCTCGGCTATCTCCTTTGCGCCGGCGAGCGGACGCTTGCCCGGGTCAAGGCGAGCTATCACGAGCCGGTGCGGCAGCGGCGGGTCGAAGAGGCCGCTCGCGAGGAGCGCGCCGCCTGAGCCCTTTTCAGGCGATGGTATCGGAAAGATTCTTGCGAATGACCTTGCCGCTCTGGGTGCGCGGCAGGGCCTTCATCATGACGAAACGGCGCGGCCGCTTGTAGGCCGCCAGCCGTTCGGCGCACCAGGCGTCGAGCTCCGGCTCGGCGAGCGCCATGCCGTCGTGGACAACGACGAAGGCGGCGATGATGCGGACCATGTCGTCGACCCGGACGTCGGTGACGGCGACGTCGGCGACGGCCGGATGGGCGGCGATGGCGGCCTCGACCTCCTGCGGTGCGACGCGGTAGCCGAAGGTGTTCATCAGATCGTCGGAGCGGCCCTCGAACCAGAGGTAACCGGCTTCATCGAGGCGGGCGAGGTCGCCGGTGATGAACCAGTCGCCGCGAAAGGCGGCGGCGGTATCCTCGGGCCGCATCCAGTATCCAAGCATCAGACCGGGGTCGGTGCGGTGCACGGCGATGACGCCGGTCTCGCCGGCGGCGAGCGGCTCCATCCCGGTCTCGGCCGGCAGGATGGCGACGCGGCGGCCGGGCTGGGGCCTTCCGGGGCTGCCGGGCCGGGTCGGGGTCTCGGGCGAGGACGAGATGTAGGTCGAGATCTCGCTCATGCCGAGGGCTTCAAAGAGCGGCCGGCCGGTGCGGGCCATCCAGTCGGCATGGAGCATCGGGTGCAGCGCTTCGCCGGCGGTCAGGCCGTGGCGCAGGGTCGGGAAGCTCGCCTGCGTTATCTCGTTGTATTTCAGGATCTGGCGGTAAAGGCTCGGGACGGCGGCAAAGAGCGTCGCGCCATAAGCCTCGATGAGGCGGGGCCAGACCGTCGGGTCCTTGTCGCCGGCATAGACGATGCTGGTGGCGCCAAGGCTCCAGGGGTCCATCAGGCCGGCGCCGAGAGTGTAGGTCCAGTTGAAGGCGCCGGCATGGAGCAGGGTGTCGCTCTCCTTCAACCCGTACCAGCCGGCATGCATCGGCCGGCGGCCGAGGATGACGCGCTGGGCGTGGAGAACGCCTTTCGGCTTGCCGGAGGTGCCGGAGGTGTAGACGAGGAAGGCCGGATCGTCGGGACGGGTGTCGGCATAGCCGACCGGTTCGGCATGTTCGACGTCGGCGACCTCGGCGGCGTGCAGGACGATGACGCCGGGAGCATCATGCGGCAGCAGGTCGGGATCGCGGGCGACGACGAGGCGGGCGCCGGAATCGGCGAGGACGACGTCGGCCTCGGCCCGGGTCAGCATGGTCGAGGTCGGGATCGGCACGAAGCCGCCGGCGATGGCGCCGAAAAAGAACAGCGGGAAATCGGAGGTGTTGCCGAGGCGCAGGAGAATGCGATCGCCGCGCTGCAGGCCGAGCCGGGCAAGGCCGCCGGCAACCTTCAGCACCGCGCGCTCGAGCCGCGCGAAGGTCCAGGTCTCGGAGGGGGTGCCCGATGCGTCGAGCGCAACGAGCAGCGCCGGCTTTTCGGGCAGACGCCTTGCCGAAGCTGCGAGGCAATGGCGGGCGAGGTTGAAGCCCGCGTCAGGATCTGCGGTCATCGACCGATCGCGATCCGGCGGGATCGCGCCTTCATTGAGGCGGGGTCAGACCCCGCCGTGGCGGCCCGGCATACGAGCCGCCACCCTTGCCGGGGCGCCGGCAGGCGCCGTCAGCGGGTCGGAACCGGCTTTTCGCCGCGATAGTCGTAGAAGCCGCGCTTGGTCTTGCGGCCAAGCCAGCCGGCCTCGACGTACTTCACCAGCAGCGGGCAGGGCCGGTACTTGGAGTCGGCCAGCCCCTCATACAGCACCTGCATGACGGCGAGACAGGTGTCGAGGCCGATGAAGTCGGCGAGCTGCAGCGGACCCATCGGGTGATGGGCGCCAAGACGCATGGCGGTGTCGATGGCCTCGACCGAGCCGACGCCCTCGTAAAGGGTGTAGACCGCCTCGTTGATCATCGGCAGCAGGATGCGGTTGACCATGAAGGCCGGGAAGTCTTCGGCAACGGCGCTGATCTTGCCGACGCGGTCGACAAAGGCGCGGGACGCCTCGAAGGTCGCGTCGTCGGTGGCGATGCCGCGGATGAGCTCGACAAGCTCCATGACCGGCACCGGGTTCATGAAATGGATGCCGACGAAACGCTCCGGACGATCGGTGATCGAGGCAAGACGGGTGATCGAGATCGAGGAGGTGTTTGAGGCAAGCATCGTCTCGGGGCGCAGGTGCGGCACCAGCGCGGTGAAGATCTTGCGCTTGATCGCCTCGTCCTCGGTCGCCGATTCGATGATGAGATCGGCGGGACGCAGGTCGGCCATGTCGGTCGCCGGCTTGATGCGGGCAAGAGCGGTGGCCTTCTCGGCATCGCTGATCTTGCCGCCGGAAACCTGGCGGGTCATGTTCTTGTCGATCGCGGCCAGACCGGCGTTGATGCGCTCGATGCTGACGTCGTTGAGGAGAACGTCATAGCCGGCCAGTGCGCAGACATGGGCGATGCCGTTGCCCATCTGGCCAGAGCCAACGATTCCTACGGTTTTGATTTCGAACGACATTTTTGGTTCCGTTCCGCTCCGGCGGGATGCCGCCTGTTGCATGTGGATGCTGGTGGAGGCCGCAGCCGCGCGACCTTCAGGCCGCGCGCCGCGATCAGCCGATCTTGTCGAGTTCCGCCTCGAGCTCGGGCAGGATCTTGAAGAGGTCACCGACGAGGCCGTAGTCGGCGACCTGGAAGATCGGCGCCTCCTCGTCCTTGTTGATGGCAACGATCACCTTGGAATCCTTCATGCCGGCGAGATGCTGGATGGCGCCGGAGATGCCGCAGGCGACGTAAAGTTCGGGGGCGACGACCTTGCCGGTCTGGCCGACCTGCCAGTCGTTCGGGGCATAGCCCGCATCGACGGCGGCGCGGCTGGCACCGATGGCGGCGCCGAGCTTGTCGGCGACCGGGGTGATGACCGTCTCGAAATTCTCGCGCGAGCCGACGCCGCGGCCACCGGAGACGATGATGCGGGCAGCGGTCAGCTCGGGGCGGTCGCTCTCGGAAAGAGCCTCGCCAACGAAGGACGACAGCGCCGGATCGGCCGGAACGGCGACGGCCTCGACCGGGCTTGCAGCACCGGTGCCGGCGGCGGCGAAGGAGGCCGTGCGGATCGTCGCGATCTTCTTGGCGTCGCCCGACTTCACGGTCTGGATGGCGTTGCCGGCATAGATCGGCCGCTCGAAAGTGTCGGGCGCGAGGACCTTGGTCACTTCCGAGATCTGCATGACGTCGAGCAGGGCGGCGACGCGCGGCAGGACGTTCTTGCCGGTGGTGGTCGCCGGGGCAATGATCGCGTCATAGGCGCCGGCGAGCGAGACGATGAGCGCCGTGACCGGCTCGGCAAGGCCGTGGCCGAGGCTGGCGTCGTCGGCCAGGAGCACCTTGGCGACGCCCTCGAGCCTGGCGGCCTCATCGGCGACGGCGGCGCAGCCGCTGCCGGCAACGAGGGCATGGACCTCGCCGCCGAGGGCGACGGCGGCCGAGAGCGCCTTGGCGGTCTGGCCGGAAAGGGCGGAATTGTCGTGTTCGACGAGGAGAAGGGTGGTCATCTGTCTGGTCTCCTCTCAGAGCACGCCGGCTTCATCTTTGAGCTTGGCGACGAGTTCGGCCGCCGAGCCGACCTTGACGCCAGCCTGACGGCCGGCCGGTTCCGCGGTCTTCAGAACCTCGAGCCGCGGCTTCAGGTCGACGCCGAAATCGGCGGCGGTCTTCATGTCGATCGGCTTCTTCTTCGCCTTCATGATGTTCGGCAGCGACGCGTAGCGCGGCTCGTTGAGGCGAAGGTCGGTGGAGATGATCGCCGGCATGGTGAGCTTGACGGTCTGCAGGCCGCCATCGACCTCGCGGGTGACATCGAGCGTGCCGTCGCCGAGCTCTACCCTGGAGGCGAACGTGCCCTGGCTCCAGCCGAGCAGGGCGGCGAGCATCTGGCCGGTCTGGTTGCTGTCGTCGTCGATCGCCTGCTTGCCGAGGATGACGAGGCCCGGGGCCTCGGCGCCAACGACTTCCTTCAGCAGCTTGGCAACGCCGAGCGGCTCGACCGGGCCATCGGCCTGGATGAGGATGCCGCGGTCGGCGCCCATGGCAAGGGCGGTGCGGATGGTTTCCTGAGCCTGCGACGGGCCGATGGAAACGACGACGATCTCGGTCGCCTTGCCGGCTTCCTTGAGGCGGATCGCTTCCTCGACGGCGATTTCATCGAAGGGGTTCATCGACATCTTGACGTTGGCGAGCTCGACGCCCGAACCATCCGACTTGACGCGGACCTTGACGTTGTAGTCGACGACCCTCTTTACGGGCACCAGTACTTTCATGCGATCGGCCTCCGGGACCTTCGTGGCGCCGCTGAAACCTGCTCCAGCGTCGTGGCGCTCCGATGGTTGTTGCTGCATGATCCCTTGCCGAAACCGGATCGTCGCAAGTGGCTCATGCCATCGTGAAATCGTGCAGGCCGCGACGATCGGCGGTCGAAGAAGGGCAATACCTTGACCGGTCGCCGAAACCACCGGCAACCGCCCGATCCCCTAGCCTGCAGCAGGGTTGCCGGCGACCGTAATGGCGGGCCGGCGGGGTGTCAACGCTTCACTTTTTGCACTGCAGCGAAGTATCTAAATCACGACTGCCGGTCGAAGAGCGGCACACCGCGTCGCCGCATGACCAGAATGAGGGCGGCACCGGTGGCAAGGCCGCCGATATGGGCCCACCAGGCGACCTCCTCGTCGGGGCCGGCGATCAGGATGTTGAACACCTGAAAGACAATCCAGGCGCCGAGCACCCAGGCGGCGCTGATGCGCAGCGGAATCCGGCCCATGGCGAGGATCCAGACCTTCACGTTCGGATGGAGCATCAGGTAGGCGGCAATGATGCCGGCGGCGGCACCGGAGGCGCCGACGAGCGGGGCCTGGGACGCCGGCATGACGAGAATGTGGGTGACGGCGGCACCGGCGGCGCACAGAAGGTAGAAGACGAGGAACTTCAGGTGACCGAGGGCGTCCTCGACATTGTCGCCGAACACCCAGACGAACAGCATGTTGCCGATGAGGTGCATCCAGTCGCCATGCAGGAAGGCATAGGTGAAGAGCGTCGCCGATTCCGGCACGAAGCCGAGGCCGTCGGGGAGCGTCGCGATGTCGTTGACAACGGCGGGAACGACGCCGAAGGCAAGGACGCTGGCATTCATGCCGTTGATGACGATGCCGCTCTGGAAGAGCACGAAGATGAGGCTCGTCACGATGATGATCGTCACCGTGACAATCGGAAACCTGACGAAGCGCAGCGGGTTGCCGTCATGGATCGGAATGAACACGAAGGCGTCTCCTCAGGCCCGACCATGCGGTCGTCAGCGATTGTTGCCCGGCACCCATAACACGTCGCCGGCGTGGCGCGTATTGGCGAAGCGGGCGGCGACAAAGAAGAAGTCGGAAAGCCGGTTGAGATAGCGAAGGGCGGCCGGGTTGACGGTCTCGCCCCCGGTCGCGGCAAGCTCGGCGGCGACGCGCTCGGCGCGGCGGGCGACGGTGCGGCAGACATGCAGGGCGGCGGCGGCCGGCGTGCCGCCGGGCAGCACGAAGGAGCGCAGGGGATCGAGGTTCTCGTTGAGGATGTCGATCTCTTCCTCGAGCCGGCGCACCTGGGCCTCGACGATGCGCAGCGATTCCGGCGCGCCGGGCTTCTGTTCCTCGGGGTTGGCCAGATCGGCGCCGAGATCGAACAGGTCGTTCTGGATGCGCGAGAGCATCGGGTCGAGATCGGGATCGACGGCGGTGGCCAGCCGGGCCATGCCGACCTGGGCATTGGTTTCGTCGACGGTGCCGTAAGCCTCGATGCGCAGGTCGTGCTTCGGCCGGCGCCTGCCGCCGATGAGGGCGGTCGAGCCGTCGTCGCCGGTGCGGGTGTAGATCTTGTTGAGGACGACCATGGTTCTGGATTCTCGCTCGATTTGCGTTGGCGTTGCCGGACCGGTTCAGCGGCCGACGAGATAGATCGTCAGCATGGCAAGGACGATGGCGACGGCCTGAAGAATGACGCGCCAGCGCATCAGCGACTGGGAGCGGTCGGGATCGCCGCCGCGGGCCATGTTGGCAAGGCCCATGAAAAGGACGATCGCGACCGCGGCGATGGCCAGCGGCATGACGGCATAGAGCATCATATTCATGCGATCGGTCCCGTTCGTCGGCGCCTGTCGGAATGGGCGAGAATAGGCCGGCGGGCGGCCGCCTTCAATGCGGGTTCGGCTGAGGGCGCGCTTGTCCGCCGCCGCTCAGCCGGCCGGATCGTCGGCAAGGGGATGATGGTCCTCGACGAGGCGGCGCAGGCGCTCCTCGAGGACGTGGGTGTAGATCTGCGTCGTCGAGATGTCGGCATGGCCGAGCAGGGTCTGGACGATGCGCAGGTCGGCGCCGTTCTGCAGCAGGTGGCTGGCGAAGGCATGGCGCATGACATGCGGCGAGAGCTGCGACGGGCCAAGGCCGATGGCGGCGCCAAGAACCTTCAGATCGCGGCCGAAGGCCTGGCGCGTGAGGTGTCCCGTCTCGGAAAAGGCCGGGAACAGCCATGGCGAGGCGGCCTTGCCGGCAGCGCCGAGGGCGAGGAGCCATTCGCGCATCGCGTCCCTTGCCCGGGCGCTCAGCGGTACGAGCCGTTCGCGGCCGCCCTTGCCCTTGACGATGATGTAGCGATGGTCGCGGCGGCCGGCGGAAGCGGGCAGGGCAATCAGTTCGGAGACGCGCAGGCCCGTCGCATAGACGACCTCGACGAGGACATAGAGGCGCAGCGCCTTCAGACGCGCGGCAAGCGTCAGGCCGGGTGCCGTCGTGGCGGCGCGGGCGGCATCGATCAGCCGGCCGGCATCGGCTTCGGACAGGACCCTGGGCAGCGGCCGGCGCTTCTTCGGGCTGGCGATCGGGCCGGTCGGGTCATCGCCGCGCAGGCCCTCGGCATAGAGGAACTTGTGGAACTGGCGGATGGCCGACAGGCGCCGGGCGGCCGAGCTTGCCTTGAAGCCGCGGATCTCGAGATCGTCGAGATAGGCGCGGATGTCGTCGGTCGCGGCGGCGGCGAGATCGCGGCGGCGGTCCTTCAGGAAGGTGGCGAAATCCTCGAGATCGCGGCGATAGGAGGCAAGGGTGTTGGGCGAGGCGCCGCGCTCGGCGGCGAGCATTTCGAGATAGGCGTCGAGATGACGGGCGCCGGCGGCCATGGTCGGGGCTATTCGCCGGCGGTCAGGTCGTCGGGCGTCGCGGCGCGCAGCTTGGCCTTGGAGACGGCAATGGTCATCTCGCGCGGTTTCGGCTCGACGAACATGGCAAGGGCGACCATGGCGCCGAAGACCAGCCCGGCGAGAACGGCAAGGGTCGCGACGAAACGGAAAAGGGTCGGCATTCCTCGGCGGTCTCCGTCTTCGGGGCGTGCGCGGGCCGGCCAGCGGCACCGGCCACCCTTTTTCGGTCAAGGCGGCGCGGTTGGCAAGGCTTGCGGCGGCGGAATGCCTTGACAGCCGGCCGGTTCGGCCCGATCAACGCCGGAACGAAGAAAGATGACGGCGGAGGGGCGCATTGACGGGCGAGAGGGCAGGCATGACGGCCGAAAGCGGGCTTGAGGGCTCGATCCGGGCACGGCTCGGGGCGCGTTCGGTGGTGCTCGTCGGCATCATGGGTGCCGGCAAGAGCAGCGTCGGGCGGCGGCTGGCGCAGCGCCTCGGCATGCCCTTCGTCGATGCCGACGACGAGATCGAGGCGGCGGCGCAGCGCAGCATCGCCGAGATCTTCGAGGCCTTCGGGGAAGCCTATTTCCGCGACGGCGAACGGCGGGTGATCGCCCGGCTTCTGGCCGAGGGGCCGCATGTGCTCGCGACCGGCGGCGGCGCCTACATGAACGAGGAAACGCGCGAGGCGATCGCGCGGGACGGGGTCTCGGTCTGGCTGAAGGCCGATTTCGAGGTGGTGATGAACCGCGTGCGGCGCAAGAGCCATCGGCCGCTATTGCAGCAGGCCGATCCGGAAGCGGTGATGCGCGATCTCATCGCGGTGCGCTATCCGGTCTACGGGCTCGCCGACATCACGGTGCAGTCGCGCGACGTGCCGCACGAGACGATCGTGGAAGAAATTCTCGTGGCGCTCGATGCGGCCCTGCCGGCGGGGGGCGGGGACCAGAACGAAGGCGTGGACAAAGACCGGGACGAAGGGAAGACGGCGTGACGGACAGCAAGGGTTTGGCCGGCGAGACGACGACGGTCCGGGTCGACCTCGGCGAACGGTCGTATGACATCCTGATCGGGCCGGGGCTCATTGCCCGCACGGGTCCGGCGCTGGCGGCGCTGCATCCGGGCATCCGCGTTGCCGTCGTCACCGACGAGACGGTTGCCGGGCTGCATCTGCCGGCGCTGCGGGAAAGCCTTGCGGCGGCCGGCATCGATCATGTCGTGTCGGTGGTCGAGCCGGGCGAGGGATCGAAGAATTTCGGCAATTTCGAGCGGCTGGTCGACGAGGTGCTGGCGGCCCGGCTGGAGCGCGGCGACGCGGTGCTGGCGCTTGGCGGCGGTGTCGTCGGCGATCTCTCCGGCTTCGTTTCCGGCGTGGTGCGGCGCGGCATGCGGTTCGTGCAGGTGCCGACGACGCTCCTGTCGCAGGTCGATTCCTCGGTCGGCGGCAAGACCGGCATCAATTCGCGGCGCGGCAAGAACCTTGTCGGCGTCTTCCAGCAGCCGCGGCTCGTCGTTGCCGACACGGCGACGCTCGATACGCTCGAGCCGCGGGAATTCCGGGCCGGCTATGCGGAAGTCGCCAAGTACGGCCTCATCGACGATTTCGAGTTCTTTTCCTGGCTCGAGGGCAACTGGCGCGACGTGTTCGCCGGCGGGGCATCGCGCACCGAGGCGATCGCGACGAGCTGCCGGGCGAAGGCGGCGGTGGTTGCCGGCGACGAGCGCGAGACCGGGCGGCGGGCGCTGCTCAATCTCGGCCATACCTTCGGCCACGCGCTCGAGGCGGCGACGGGCTTTGGCAAGCGGCTGGTACATGGCGAGGGTGTCGCCATCGGCATGGTGCTCGCCTTCCGGTTCTCGGCGCGGCTCGGCCTTGCCAACGGGCAGGACGCGGAGCGGGTGCGGGCGCATCTTTCGGCGGTTGGATTGCCGACCGAGATTTCCCATATCGAGGGCAGGATTTCCGGGGCCGACGAACTGATGGCCCACATTGCCCAGGACAAGAAGGTGAAGCGCGGCAAGCTGACCTTCATTCTGGCGCGCGGCATCGGCCAGTCGTTCATCGCCGACGACGTGGCGCCTGAGGCCGTGCGCAACTTCCTTGAGGATGAACTGAAGAAATGACCGGCACCTTCTGGCTGACGACCGGGCTTATCCTGCTGCTCATCGTGATGTCGGCCTTCTTTTCGGGCTCGGAGACGGCGCTGACGGCGGCCTCGCGGGCGCGCATGCTGCATCTGGAAAAGTCGGGGACGGCGCGGGCCAGTCTCGTCGGCCGGCTCATCCAGGCGCGCGAAAGACTGATCGGGGCGCTGCTGCTCGGCAACAACCTCGTCAACATTCTCGCCTCGGCGCTGGCGACGACGCTCTTTCTCGAGCTCTTCGGCGATGCCGGCGTCGTCTATGCGACCCTCGTCATGACGGCAGTGGTGCTGATCTTCGCCGAGGTGCTGCCGAAGACCTGGGCGATCGGCGATCCGGACCGGTTCGCGCTGGCGGTGGCGCCGATCGTGCGGGTGGTGGTGGCGCTGTTCGGCCCGGTGACGCTGGCGGTCGAGGCGATCGTCAACCGCATCCTCCGGCTCGTCGGGGCAAACGTCATCGAGGGCCGCTCGGTGCTGTCGGCGAGCGACGAGCTGCGCGGCCAGCTCGACCTGCTGCACATGGAAGGCAATGTGGTCAAGGACGACCGCGACCGGCTCGGCGGCCTGCTCGACCTTGCCGAGCTGGAAGTCTCGGACGTGATGATCCATCGCACCAAGATGGAATCGATCAACGCCGACGACGCGCCGGAGAAGATCGTCGCCGACGTGCTGTCCTCGGCCTACACGCGGCTGCCGCTCTGGCGCGGCGAGGCGGAGAACATCGTCGGCGTGCTGCATGCCAAGGATCTCCTGCGCACCATCAATGCGCTCGGCGGCGACCTTGAAAAGCTCGATATCGCCAGCGTCGCGACGGCGCCGTGGTTCGTGCCCGACACGACAAGCCTCAAGAACCAGCTCAACGCCTTCCTGAAGCGCAAGGCGCACATCGCCCTCGTCGTCGACGAGTATGGCGAGGTGATGGGTCTCGTGACGCTCGAGGACATCATCGAGGAAATCGTCGGCGAGATCGCCGACGAGCACGACGTCGTCGTGCAGGGCGTCCGGGTCCAGCCGGACGGATCGGTCGTCGTCGACGGCGCGGTGCCGATCCGCGACCTCAACCGGGCGATGGACTGGCAACTCCCGGACGAGGAGGCAACGACGATCGCCGGCCTCGTCATTCACGAGGCGCGTACCATTCCCGAACAGGGCCAGGCCTTCACCTTTTACGGCTTCCGGTTTCAGGTGCTCAGAAAGCAGCGGAACCGGATCACGCTCCTGAAGGTGACGCCGATCGATGTCATCGAGCGTCAGGAAGCGGCGGCGCGCGGCTGAGCCGGCGCGGCAGGCTCATGAGGCCGGGCGGCCGAGATTCGATATGATCCGGCGCATGGCGGCGAGCAGGGCTTCCGTCTCGGCGGTGGAGAGGTCCGCCAGAGCGGCCTCGTTGACGGCGGTTGCCGCCAGCGTCGCCGGGCCCTCGAGGGCGCGGGCCTTCGGGGTGACGTGAATGGAGCGGGCGCGGCCGTCGCCTGCATGGCTGCGGCGCTGAACGAGGCCGTCGCGTTCCATCCGCGCGAGCGTATTGGCGAGCGTCGCCTGCTCGACGTCGAGCCTTTCGACAAGCTCGCGCTGGGTCAGCCCGTCCTCTTTCCAGAGCACCAGCAGCGTCATGAACTGGGCCGGGGCCAGCCCGAGCGGGCGGATTGCCTCGGCCAGACGCTGGGCAAAGAGCCGTGCCATGTGATTGGCGAGATAGCCGGCGGAATGGTGCTTATCGAACTCCATGGGGCAGACTAGACATTGGATAGCGTGCTATGCAAATATATATAGCATGCTATTTAATGGAGGGTCCGATGGCTAGTCTGGTGCGGTTCCACGCGGCGTCCGGCGCTGTGGCGATGGCAATCATCACGAGTTTCATGGGGGCGACGATCGTCTCGGAGGCGTTTTTCGGTCCCGGAGCCATCGCCGCGACGAAGCGCTTCATCGTTCTTGCCATTCCGCTCCTCGTCGCAGCGCTGGCGGCGGCCGGGGCGAGCGGCTTCCGGCTCGGGCGCGGCTGGCAATCGGCGACGGTGGCGCGCAAGCGCCGGCGCATGCCGATCATCGCTGGCAACGGCATCATCGTGCTGGTGCCGGCGGCGCTGTTCCTTTCCAGCCGGGCGGGTGCGGGCCTTTACGATACGGCCTTCTATGCCGTTCAGATTGCGGAACTCGCAGCCGGCGCCGTCAATCTCGTTCTTCTCGGCCGCAACTTCCGGGACGGGCTGAGCATGCGCTGACAGGTTCGTTCAGGCGACCGTCTTTTTCGCGATGTAGAAGCCATAGCCGTAGAACGCGGCGTAGCGTTCGTAGAGGGCGATTTCCGTTTCCTCGGCAGCGACGATGGCCCTTGCGGCATCCGAGTTGCCGTTGCGGGCGAGGAATTCGGCGAAGCGGGCCTGCATCGGGCGATAATAGCTGTCGAGCCAGCAGGTTTCGGGCAGCGGGAAATAGCCGGCGGGGGCATAGCCGGCTGCCTCCAGAATGGCGAGTTTGGCCGAGGCGGTGGCGATGCCGGGATATTCCCGGGTCCAGTGGCGCTCGAGGTCCTGCGGCCGCTCACTGGTGAGCCAGGTGATCTCGGAGACGGCCAGAACGCCGCCGGGCTTCAGGAAGCGGCGCCATGCGCGCACGCCGGTCTCGAACCCGACATTGTAGATGGCGCCCTCCGACCAGATCGCGTCGAACTGTCCGTCGGCGAAGGGGAGGGCGTCCATCGAGGCCTCGAGCGTCTCGATACGGCCGCCGACGCTCCGGCTTTTCGCCCTGTCCTGCAGGCGCTCGAGGAACGGCGGCAGAAAATCGACGGCCTTGATG
>JAWKVW010000011.1:0-121852 GCA_041397845.1 Hyphomicrobiales bacterium
TTCTGGATGCAGACCGAAGGCGTCTTCGGCGTCGCCCTCGGCGTCTCCGCCTCGATGATCTTCCTGTTCGTGCTGTTTGGCGCCCTGCTCGAGAAAGCCGGCGCCGGCAACTATTTCATCAAGCTCGCCTTTGCCCTGCTCGGCCATCTGCGCGGCGGGCCGGCCAAGGCGGCCGTCGTCGCCTCCGCCCTTTCCGGCCTCTATTCAGGCTCCTCGATCGCCAACGTCGTCACCACCGGCACCTTCACCATCCCGCTGATGAAGCGCACCGGTTTCGCGCCTGAAAAGGCCGGCGCCGTCGAGGTTGCCTCCTCGACCAACGGCCAGCTTACCCCGCCGGTCATGGGCGCCGCCGCCTTCCTGATTTCCGAGTTCACCGGCATCACCTACCTGGAAATCATCAAGCACGCCTTCATTCCGGCGCTCGTCTCCTACATCGCCCTCGTCTACATCGTGCACCTGGAAGCCCTGAAGCTCGGCCTCAAGGGCCTGCAGAAGCCGCCGTCCCATCTGACCGCGATGCAGCGCATGGTCGGCTTCCTGTTCGGCTTCCTCGCCGTCGCCGTGCTCGGCCTCGTCGTCTATTACGGCCTCGGCTGGATCAAGGTCGCCGTTCCGGGCATGACGACGATCGGCGCCTCGCTGATCTTCCTCGTCGCCTATCTTGCCCTCGCCTTCGTCGCCTCGCGCCGCGACGACCTCGAGATGGACGACCCGAACGCCCCGCTCGAAGTCCTGCCGAAGGCCGGCGACGTCGCCAAGACCGGCCTCTACTACCTGCTGCCGATCGTCGTCCTCCTGTGGTGCATTCTCATCGAGCGCCTGTCGCCGGCCCTGTCGGCCTTCTGGGCGACGATGGGCATGGTCTTCATCGTCTTCACCCAGCACGCGGTGAAATCGATTTTCCGCGGCCAGGCCGGCAAGCTCGTCGCCGACATCCGCCTCGGCATCGCCGATTTCATCGGCGGCATGATCGCCGGCGCCCGCAACATGGTGCCCATCGGCGTCGCTACCGGCGTTGCCGGCATCATCATCGGCGCCGTCTCGCTGACCGGTGCCCATCAGGTCGTCGGCGAGTTCGTCGAATACCTGTCCGGCGGCAACCTGATGGCCATGCTGCTGCTCGTTGCCGTGATGAGCCTCGTCCTCGGCATGGGCCTGCCGACGACCGCGAACTACATCGTCGTCTCCTCGCTGATGGCGCCGGTCATCGTCTCCGTCGGCGCCCAGTCCGGCCTCGTCGTGCCGCTGATCGCGGTCCACATGTTCGTGTTCTACTTCGGCATCCTCGCCGACGACACGCCGCCCGTGGGCCTTGCCGCCTTCGCCGCCGCCGCCATTTCCGGCGGCGACCCGATCCGCACCGGCCTGCAGGGCTTTGCCTACGACATCCGTACCGCGCTTCTGCCGTTCCTGTTCATCTTCAACACCGAACTGCTGCTGATCGACGTCAGCGCGGCCAAGGCGGTGTTCATCTTCTGTGTCGCGGTCGTGGCGATGATGCTGTTTGCCGCCGCCACACAAGGCTACTTCTTCGCCAGGAGCCGGATCTGGGGATCGGCCCTCCTCCTCCTCGTCGCCTTCACCCTGTTCCGGCCCGGCTTCTGGCTCGATTACGTGCAGGAGCCTTACGATCACCACGCGGGCACCGAGGTCGTCAGCCTCGCCGAACAGATGCCGGTCAAGGAACCGCTGCGCCTGCTCGTGCGCGGTCCGGACTTCGACAATCCCGACAAGCTTTCGGAACTGACCATCCTTGCCGACCTCGGCCCGGCCGGCGAGGGCCTTGCCCGCCTCGAGCACGCCGGCCTCAGGATCATGATCGACGGCGACGTCGCCAAGATCGACGAGCCGATGCCCGGCACGCCCTACTTCAAGAAGTTCCAGATGTTCGACTTCTACGGCGATGCCCCGGTCGAGGTTGCCCGCGTCGAACTCGATGCCGACCGGCTGCCGAAGGAGGTCTTCTACATCCCGGCACTCGCCCTCCTCGGCTTCGTCATCGCCCTGCAGCGTCGTCGCCAGACCCAGCCCGCGTTCTGAAGGAGCAAGACCGATGTTCACAAGGATTCTCCTGCCGATCGACCTGGGTGAGGAAAGCTCCTACCTGAAGCCCCTCGCCGTCGCCGAACGGCTCGCCGCCGACTACGACGCCGCCCTGCACGTGATGACGGTCATTCCGACCTACTCGTTTCCGGTGGTCGGCTCGTACTTCCCCAAGAACTTCGAGAAAGAGGCGATGGACGCCACCAAGGCGGGCCTGAAGGAACTGCTGGAGCGGGTCGCCAGGCACCCCGAGCGGATCAAGGGCCATGTCGCCCACGGCACCATCTATGCCGAGATCATCCGGGTTGCCGAGGTGCTCGACTGCGATCTCATCGTGCTCGCCTCGCACCGGCCCGATCTCAAGGACTACCTGCTCGGCCCCAACGCCGCCCGCGTCGTGCGCCATGCCGACCGCTCCGTTTTCGTCGTTCGGCCCTGAGCCGGCGACCGCCGAAATCCGCGACCCGGAATTGACGAAATGAAATCCGAAGCCGTTTTCGCCCGCGTCTGCAACGCCGACCTGCCCGTCGCCGTCGGCGGCGATGGGCCCTACATCATCGACGCCGAGGGCAATCGCTATCTCGATGCCTGCGGCGGCGCTGCCGTCTCCTGCCTTGGCCATTCGAGCCGCACCGTGCTCGATGCGGTCAAGACCCAGCTCGACCGCATCGCCTATGCCCATACGAGCTTCTTCACCTCCGAGCCGGCCGAGGCGCTGGCCCAAAAGCTCGTCTCGCTCGCGCCCGGCGACATCGCCCGCGTCTATTTCGTCTCCGGCGGTTCGGAGGCGACCGAATCGGCGATCAAGCTCGCCCGCCAGTATTTCCTCGAGACCGGCGAGCCGCAGCGCCGCCACGTCATCGCCCGCTGGCAGAGCTATCACGGCAACACCCTCGGGGCGCTAGCCGCCGGCGGCAACCGCTGGCGCCGCACCCAGTTCGAACCCTATCTCGCGCCCGCCATGCACCACATCGCGCCCTGCCACTACTGGCGCTGGGCCGAGACCGGCGAGACCGAGGAAAACTACGGCCGCCGTGTCGCCGACGAGCTCGAGGCGAAGATCCTCGAACTTGGCCCGGACACTGTCGCCGCCTTCATCGCCGAGCCGGTCGTCGGCGCCACCATGGGTGCCGTCCCGTCCGTGCCCGGCTATTTCCAGCGCATCCGCGAGATCTGCGACCGCTACGGCGTTCTTCTCATCCTCGATGAAGTAATGTGTGGCATGGGCCGCACCGGCACCATGTTCGCCTGCGAGCAGGACGAGGTCGCGCCGGACATCCTTTGCATTGCCAAGGGCCTCGGCGCCGGCATCCAGCCGATCGGCGCGATGCTGTGCACCGCTCGCATCCATGATGCGATCGCTGCCGGCTCAGGCTTCTTCCAGCACGGCCACACCTATCTCGGCCACCCGACCGCCTGCGCCGCCGGCATGGCCGTCATCGGCGAAATCGAGGCGAACAACCTGCTCGACAATGTCCGCGCCATGGGCGCCCGCCTGCAGGAGGGGCTCGAGGAAGCGTTCGGCCAGCACCCGAATGTCGGTGACATTCGCGGCCGCGGCCTTTTCCGCGGCATCGAGATCGTCGCCGACCGGGAAACGAGGGCCGCCTTCGCCCCCTCCGACAAGATCAACGTCAAGCTGAAGAAGGCCGCGATGGCCGAACGGCTGATGGTCTACCCGATGGCGGCACACCGACGGCCAGACCGGCGATCACGTTCTTCTCGCCCCGTCCTACATCGTCGGGCCGGAGGAGATCGACGACATCGTCGCCCGCCTCGTCCGCGCCTTCGACGCCGTCCTGCCGGCAGGGCAATGACCGCGCTGCCGGCCATCGTCGTTGCCCCGAACGGCGCCCGCAAGACGCACGCCGACCATCCGGCCGTGCCGGTCACCATCCCGGAAATCGTCGCGACCGCTGCCGCCTGCTTCAAGGCCGGCGTACGCCATCCACGCCCATGTCCGCGACGCGGCAGGCGGCCATGTCCTCGATGCCGGCTCTCTATCGCGAGCTGATCTCCGAGCTTGCCGGCGCCGTGCCGGCAATGCTGGTGCAGATCACCACCGAGGCTGTCGGCCGCTATTCGCCGGCCGAGCAGCGCGCCGTCGTCATCGACGTCGTGCCGAAAGCCGCTTCAGTTGCCCTGAAGGAAATGGTGCCGGACGAGGCCGATACCGCCGACGCCGCCCGCTTCTATGAAGGGAAACGCCGAGGCCGGCGTCGCCGTGCGGCATATCCTCTATGCGCCCGGGAAGCGTCGACCGCCTCGCCCGCCTCGCCGCCGCCGGTGTCATCCCGCCGGCGAGATGGAAGTGCTCTTCGTCCTGGCCGTTATGCCGCCAATCTCGAGAGCGACCTGCCGACTCGAGCCGTTTCTCGACCGCCTCGCCGAATTCCGCAGAAGGTCGTCCTCGCCGCCTTCATGGTCTGCGCCTTTGGCCGCTCGGAAACACCGGCGCTTGCTGCCCTGCGCTGGCGGCCCGCGTCGGCTTCGAGAACAGTCTCTGGATGGCCGATGGTCATTTGCCGCCGACAATGCCGAGCGCGTCGCCGAGATCGCCGCGATTGCCCGGACCGTTGCCGCGTAGGTCCTTCAGCGACCGCGCTTGATCGCCTGGACGGCGTTTTCAAGGGCCGACAGGAACCGCGACCGGTCGGCCTTCGAGAACGACGGCCCGCCGCCCCGGATGGCGCCGCTGTCGCGCAGCTCGGCGTTGAGATCGCGCATCGCCAGCGCCATGCCGATATTGTCCGCGTCGAACGGCTTGCCCGTCGGCCCGAGCACCCGCGCGCCATTCGGCAGGCAGCGGCCGGCAAGCGGAATGTCGGCGGTGATGACGACGTCCCCCGCCCCGGCATGCTCGGCGATCCAGTCGTCCGCCTTGTCCGGCCCTTCCGGCACCACGACCCGGCGCACCTGCGGATGTTCGGTCGAGAGCATCCAGCGGTTCGACACCATGTGCACGACGAGGTCATGCCGCTCGGCAACGCGCACCACCTCGTCCTTGACCGGACAGGCGTCGGCATCGACGAAAATCTCGAGCATCCGAAAGTCTCCGTGCCTGCGGCCCGGGCCGGCTCAGGCCGAGAGCTTCAGCTCGTCGACGCGCGCGAGTACCCAGGCCGGCCCGCCCTGCTTCGAGGGTTGCTTTGCCCTGTACATCGCAAGGTCGGCGGCCTTCATCAAGTCCGACGACGACGTCGCGTGCACTCCGAAGACCGAAATGCCGATTGCCGTTCCGACCCGGGCCTCGAGGCCACCGGGCAGCGCCACCACGTCGACAAGGCTCGCCGCAATCCGCTCGCTTGTCGCGATCGCCGCATCGGCATCGCTCCCCGCCGCCATGACGACGAGGAATTCGTCGCCGCCGAGACGCACCACCTCGCCGGCCGCGCCGGTTGCCGCCTTGAGCCGCGCCGCGACGATCTTCAGCAACTCGTCGCCGGCATCATGGCCGAAGGTGTCGTTGACCTGCTTGAAGCCGTTGAGATCGAGGCAGAGCAGCGCGAACGGCCGGCCGCTGTCCGTCGCGCCGACCACCGCATCCTTCAGGATAGCCTGCAGCGCCGCGCGATTGGCAAGGCCGGTCAGCGGGTCGCGATAGGCGATCGTCTCCAGCGCCCGCTCCTTTTCCTTGCGCGCGCTGATGTCCCGGATGATCGCAAGGGCGACCCGGTCGGTCGCATCGCCGCCCGGCGTCACCAGCATTTCAAGGTCGAGCTTGTGGCCGTCCCGCCCCGGACGATGCACCTCGAAACGCTCGCTGCGCCCGAAGACGACGACATTGGCGAGCCGCTCGATCTCTTCAGCCGAGAAGAACGCTCCGACATTTGCCTCCTGCAGCGCCTTTGGCCGCGCGCCGAGCAGTTCCGCCGCCGCCGCGTTCGAGGCAAGGATGCGCCCGTCCGGCCCGAAGGTGAGAATGCCGTCCGGTATCGCCGCCGCGACTTCGGCAAGCTTCGGATCGAGCCGCTGCACGATGAGCCGGAAGGCGCGCCGGAACCGTTCGCCGCTCGGATGGAATGCAAGGAACGCCGTCGCATAGCTGATGACCACGGCGATGAATGGCGCAAAGAACGAGATCTCGACCCGATTGCCGAGCATTTGCCAGAGCGGCGGCCAGCTCGCCAGCAATGCCATGCACAGCACCAGCGACAGCCAGCCCGGCAAGAGCGCGAACAGCGGCACGAAGACGAGCGGAACAAGCGCCAGGCCGGCCAGCTCCACCGCCGGCCCGGGTTCGAACGCCCCGGATCCCGAAAGCCGTGTCTCGACGCCGGCGGCAAGCGCCTCGACAAAGGAAATCGACCCGTCGACCGGCGTCGCAACGCGCGTCGCACCGATCCCCTCGGTCGTGCCGAGAACGACCAGCTTGCCGGCGAGCCGCGCCGAAACATCCTGCCCGTCAAGCAGATCGGCGAGCGACACCACAGGGATATCCGCGACCCGGAGACCGAAATCGAAATATTTCGGCTGGCCGGCCTCCGGCCCGAGCCCGGTCAGCCAGTCGATCGCGTGCAGGCGGTCCGCCCCGAAGGCCGGCATCGCCCGCAGCACGGCGTCCTCATCGAGGACAATCCCGGCATCAACGACGGTCGCCACTTCAGCGATTTGTTCGATCGGCTGATAGACGGCGTGCGCCCGGCCGGATTCGCCCTCTCCCGACGGGGTCGAGTATTGCACGACGGCGACCCGGTCCCGGCCGATCATCGACAGGGCATTGGCAAGCGCCGCATCTTCCCCCGCGCTCCCGTGCTCCGTGAACAGCAGGCTGACAACGGTCCGCTTCGCCCCGGCCTCGCCAAGCGCCTGCAAACCCCTGGCAAGCGCATCGCGCGGAATCGGATAGCGGTCGAACCGCGCCCGCGTCCGCTCGTCGATGGCAACGATCGCCACCTTCCCGGAAGGCTCGTGTCGATGCATCATCTGCCGCATGTCGCGGGCAACGAGATCGGTGCGGTCGAAAGCGCCGGAAAGAACGAGCAGAATGACGACAGGCGAAAGGGCAATTCCGGCAATCAGCCGGTAAAGCAGCGGAAAACGCGACAATCGGGATAGCATGTTCCTGTCCGCGCCCCGCATCGCAATCGCCGATGCCCTGATCAAGTTCGCGCCGGCTGAACCGCCGGCAACATCCGCCCCGCCGCAGACCGCCGCTTTGGCGGCCGCTATCGCAGGCGATATTGCACAAAAGACCTGAAAATCCGGTTAGCCGGGAACGCCGCTCCGCCCGTTGGCCCGGCCCTCGCCAAGGATGGCCGCAACGGTCGCCTTGATCATTCGGCAGCGAGAGTCGGATTGGACATCGAGCCTCCCGGCGGCACCACCCCGTTTGCCCTGGTACCGGGGGTCGTGCCCTGGCCGTCGAGCGCGGCGACAACATCTCCGAATGTGTTGTTGACGGCCTTGCCCGCCGCATCGACGCCGGCAAGGACGACCATGCCGATGCCCGAAGAGATCACGGCATATTCGATTGCGGTCGCCCCGCCCTCGTCCGCCAGAAATTCCAGTGCAACCTTCAGCATGCTTTGCCTTTTGCCAGCTAGACGCATTTTTCGGCTTTTGCTGGTTAGTCGATGGAAACGGAAACAGCCATCGGCGCATCGGCGAAGCCGCCCTCGGCCGGCGCAGGCATTCCCGAAACCGGCGCAGAATCTGATGATCCGCCAAGGGCCAATGTTGCTTTGCCGAACGTTTCATTGACGGCCTTGCCCGCCGCATCCACGCCGGCAAGGACGACCATGCCGACGCCCGAAGAGATCATATACCCGATTGCGGTCGCCCCGCTCTCGTCCGACACGAAGTCAAACCGTTTCAGCATGCTTCCCCGATCTCTCGAAAGAAATATGCCGTCAAACTTCTAAACGACGGTTTGAATAATGTATAAAATTTTAGCCAACGACAACAAAACCTGACAAAAAGACAGCGGCGTCAAGAAACGGGGCCGCTTGCCAGTCCGCCGCTGACGGGCCGGAAGATCAGGAAGCGAAATCGACTGGTGCGGCGCCATCAGCGGCTTCCGCTACCCTTCGCAATCGGCGGCGGCATCACAGGGTGTCGATGCCGGACGACCCTGCGGAGTGCATTGGCGAAACCTTTGAAGATGCCAGTTGACTGCCTTGCCCGCCATGTCGACACCCGCCAGCATGACGACGCCGATCCCCGAAGATATCAGGCCGTATTCGATCGCCGTTGCGGCACGTTCGTCCGCAATGAAATCGCAGGAACTGCTTCAGCATCGCTTCCTCCGCCGTAAGGAAACATTTGCCGAATATTCGGCGTGCTTGCCGGGCTTTCTTGATAGATAGTTAAAATGGGAACGATTTCGCGGCGTTAACCTATAGAGCATTTCCGGAAAAGCGGGAACCGGTTTTCCGTCCGGAAATGCGCAAAAAACAACGAGTTTGAGCGCCGAAGCAATTCTGTGAAAAGCGGCAGCGCTATAGGCGTCAGCCGGATTTCCGGCCGGTACGGCAAGACCCGCGAGCCATGCCCCTGCCGATCGGCGGCGAACCAGGATTTAGGGGATGATCCCCGGGCCGGCTTCTGCTTCCATGGCGGCCTGTGACACCGGAGCCGGCAATGCCCGCACTTGCCACCATCCTTGCCGCTGTATTCGTCGTCCTTGCGCTCCTCCACGCCTACTGGGCGTTCGGCGGAACCTTCGGCAAGGCGGCGGCAATCCCGGAGATCAACGGCGCCCCGGCCTTCGAGCCTTCGGCCGCCGGCACGATGCTGGTCGCCGCCGGCCTTCTCGCCTGCGCCCTTGTCATCGGCATTGCCGCCGGGCTCACGAACGGATCTGGCGACCTGCGCGGTCTGGCCGGATGGGTCGCATATGGACTTGCCGCCGCGCTGCTCCTGCGTGCCGTTGGCGAATTCCGGCTTGTCGGTTTTTTCAAGCGCGTGCGTGGCTCGGCCTTTTCACGGATGGACGATTTCGTCTACTCGCCGCTCTGTGTCGCCCTCGCCCTTGCCATTGTTGTTCTGCTGCAAAACCCCGGTGCCTGATCCGGCTCAGCAACTAAGGCCGCCATCGATGACGAATGTCTGCCCGGTGATGTAGCCGGCTTCCTCGCCGGCAAGAAAGGCGGCAAGCGCCGCCACCTCCTCGGCCTTGCCGATGCGGCGCATCGGGATCGAGCGCGTCAGTGCCCGCAGCTCCTGCGCCGGCAGGTCCTGCGTCATCTCGGTCTCGATGAGCCCCGGCGCGATCGCGTTGACGCGGATGTTGAAGCGCGCCACCTCGAGGGCAAGCGAGCGGGTGAAGCCGATGAGGCCTGCCTTGGTCGCCGAATAATTCGCCTGGCCCGGATTGCCCTTGACGCCGCTGACCGAGGAAAGCTGCAGGATGGTCCCGCCGCCTGCCTCGATCATCGCCGGCAGGAAGGCACGGGTCGCGTTGAAGGCCGAAGTCAGATTGCCCTCGATGACCTCGCCCCACTGTTCCGGCGTCATCTGCAACATCAGGGCGTCGCGCGTGATTCCGGCATTGTTGACGACCGTTCCGGGCGCCCCGTGCCGATCGACGAGCCCGCCGGCAAGCGCGGACATTGCCGCAAAGTCGCGTCCGTCGCACTGCACCGCCTCGACCGGGGCATCGCTCGAGAGCGCGGCGGCCAGCGCCTCCGCCGCTTCCCGCGAACTGAGATAGGTGAAAACCACCGGCCGGCCCGAACGGGCAAAGCGCTCGACGAGCACGCGGCCGATGCCGCGGCTGCCGCCAGTGACGAAGACCCAGTTATCCAACCCGCTGCCTCCTTCCCGCAACCGCTTCAGGCGGCCGGAACCTTCTTCATGTTCCATGACGTCTTGGCCGCGCCCTGACGGATGAGTTCGTTGAAGAACCCGACATAGGCCGCCTGTTCCATGAGCTCGCGCGATACCGTCTCTGCGTCCTGCGGCACGATCCGTCCCTCGGTGATGAAGGAACGCCCGGCTCGCATCGCCGCCAGCACGATGTCATCCATCTGGCCGGCCTGCTTCATCGCCCGCAGTGCCTGCGAATGCGGGCGCAGCAGGGCCCCGGCGAACGGCCTGCCGAAATTGCCGCAGAACGCTTCGATCTGCGCCAGCGCCGGATCGAACTGGTCGAGTTCGTGCATGCCGCAGCTCGAGATGAGGGCAACGGTGCTCGGCGTCAGGCCGTCGAGCCAGAGATGGCGGGTATGCCCGTCCCGGACCGCGATCACCGGCTTCAGCGTCACGATCAGCCGTTCGAGCACGATCTTCAGCCCGGCGCTGAGACCGTCGCTGTAGACCGGCGAGGCGAACACCCATCGCTCCGCCGATTTCAGCGCCTCGAGCACCGCGTTGAGATCATCCTCGAGGATGCATGCGCCGGGCGTCACGCCCCAGCAACTGAAACAGCCCGTGCACGGCTCCAGCTTGAGCTTGGCCGTATAGACGACTTCGACGTCCGCCCCGGCCTCGAGCATGCCCTCGACGAACGGCCGCATGATCGACGAGGTAAGCCCGGCTTCCTTGTGCGGGCTGCTGTTGATGACGACCGCCTTCATGCGTCCTGTTCCTTTCTTGGTTGAACGGTGCTGCCCGGCGCCTCTGCCGCTACCAGGTGCGTGCCAGCATCTCGCCATAGCTGAACGCCGCCTCGTAGCCCGGCCCCGCCACCCAGGAGGACAGGAACTGGACGCCCTTGACGGGAAAGCCGTAGTGAAAGCCGTGGCCGGAAAGGTCGGTGCCGACGAGCGCGCCATAGCCGGCGCCGTCGGTGTTGTTGGTGAAGCGTTGATAGGTGCGCGGCGTCGCAAGCTCGACGGCACGGACATGCGCCGCAAAGCCCGGAAACGCCGCCGCGACCCGCGCCTCGAGGGCCGCGCGCGCCCGCGTTTTCTTGCGCTTGTATTCAGGGTCCCGCCGCGCCGGCCAGTGCTCGATCCGGTCGAGCACATTGGCAACGACGACGGCGCCGCCGTCTGCATCGAGCATTTGATAGCCGGTCACCTCCATCGGTCCGGCCTGCCAGAAGGCATGCTCCATTGCCGCGCCCCCCGCCGGCGACATCGCCTGCCCGCCTTGCCCCGCGCGCAGGGCGATGCCCTCGGCAAAGCCGCTCCCGAACACCATGTTCTCGCTGCACGGCAGGCCGTAGTCGGCCGACTGGCCGTCCATGAAGAAATAGACGGTCGTCGTCGAGTTCGACGGCTTCAGCTTCGCTTCGCCCGCACCGGAACCAGCGCCTCGTCCGCAGCAAAGAGATGGTCGAGGGCGTAGTGCGGCGCCGCGTTGAGAAAGATGCGATCGGAGAAATACCTGCCCTTCAGCGTCTCGACGCCAGTCGCCCGGCCGGCGCCGTCGCTGAGGACCCGGCGCACCGGGTTGGAAAGGTTGATGCCGCCACCGGCCGAAACGATGCGTTCGACAAGATGGTCGGAGAGGCGCTGTGCCGAGCCGAGCACATAGGCATTGCCGGCATGCAGCGTCGCATAGACGACATGCAGGTAGTAGAGGTAGCTGATCTCTTCGGGAAACGCCCCGACATAGACCGCTGGCGCGGCGAGGATGTTCTTCAGCTCCGAAGAGGAAAAGAGCCCGTCGAGCTTTTCCGCGACCGTCACCCGTTTCAGCGTCCGGTGCGCCGCCCGCAACGCCTTCATGTCGGGCCGGTAGTCGCCGGAGAGCATCTGATACTGGAAATAGCCGTCCTTGCCGTGGCTTGCCGCATCCTGGAAGAATTGCGCCAGCCCTTCGCGCTCCGTCGGGAAGACCTCGGCCAGCACCGCCTCGGTAGCCGCCGCCTCGTTTGGCAGAACGATCCGCCGGTCCGGCAGGATCGCCGCGAAATAGTGGTCCGGATGGATGAACGACAGCGCCTCATCCGCGCCGAGCCCGCCAAGGATACGGCGAAGATTGCCCTCCCCGCCCATGCCCGACAGCTTGTGCAGGCTGCAATCGAGCCGCGCCGCCTGTTTCGGCCGCTCGAAATTGGTCGCATAGCCGCCGGGGCGCGAGTGCTTGTCGATGAGCAGCACCCGCGTCCCCGGCCGGAACTTCGTCAATTGCTGCAAAGGCGAGGCTGCAGATGCCGGTGCCGACGCAGATGGCGTCCCAGTGGCTGCCATCCGCCACCCCCGGCACTGCTGGCTCGGTCATGCTCGCCCTTCCCACCCTGCCACCCTCAGCCGAGCCGGAAAATCTGCGACGTGCCGCGCGCCAGAAGACCGCCGTCCGCCGCATGGATGAACCAGTCGAAGACGATGATCCGCTTGCCCGCCTCGACGAGCTTCGTGCTGGCCGTGATGGTATCGCCGAGCTTGGCCGCCCCGAGATACTGCACGTCGAGATTGAGCGACATGAACTTGCGGGCAAGGTCGCTTGCCATGATCGTCGTGCCGATCATGTCGTCGGCGATCGCCGCAATGATGCCGCCATGCAGAAAGCCCATCGGATTGGTGAATTCCTCGCGCACCTCGAAGGTCATGGCGACCGCGCCATGCTCGATCGCGGCAAACCGGCCATGCAACCAGCGCCCGAGGGGCGAAGGCGACGGAAAATTCCTGACCAACCCGCGAGGCGAGTTCCTCAATCATGCTATGCCCTTGATTGTCCATGGATATGCCTCCGTCTCAATGCCGGCTTCGCACGCTGTGGCGCCCGGCTGGAATCACACGCCAAACACCAATAGGTAGAATATTATCGCGTGCGTAACCAGAAGAGCCGGCAAAAACATCGTGACATGGAAGAAGCAGGCACCGAGGTGGCCTGGATGCCGGATGAACATCCGGCCGACGACGAGGTCGCCGATGAAATGCGCCGTGCCGACAATGTTGAAGAGCCAGACGAGCGGCACGGCCAGCGGCCAGTCGCCCCGCAGCGCGAAGGTCGCGATGACGGCGAGAAACGCCGCGGCGAGGTCGCCATAGGTCGCCGGCTTTCGAAACACCTCCGGCAGCTCGTCGCGAACAACGCCAGTGATCGAGAACATCACGCCGAGATAGCGGATGCCGTGCGCCAGCACGAGCGCCGGCAATGCCGATGCCATGCCGACCGTCTCGACCCAGGGCCAGACATGCCAGACGGCAACGAGCGAAAAAAAGCTGATGCCGAAAGCGACACTGAACGGAATGACGGCACGGAGCGGCATGGGGCGCCCTTTCACATTGAAAAATCGGATGTTTCTGGAGGCCGCTCGCCACCGGCGCGCAACAGCGGCGCAACGACGGCACGGCAGCCGGCGTCGGGCGTTGCAGCGGGGCAGCAAGCCCCGGCCGCCGGACCGGCGAGAAGACGGAACGCCTAAGCCATGATGCCGACCTTGCCGCACCATTTCAGGATGCTGCCATAGCGATCCTCGATCTGGCTCTGGTAGTGCGGCGTCTGACGCACCGCGTTCACCGCCTCGTCATCGGCAAGGTCGATCGGCAGCGCGAAGCTGGCATAGGGCGCAATGTCCGGCACCGCATGCATGATCCGCAGCACCATCTCCTTCAGCTTGCCGCGCAGCTCTGCCGTCTGCGCCGCCGGCGTGCGCTCGAAATAGCGCTCCGCCACATGCCGGCCGAAAGCGATGTGCCGCGCCTCGTCCATGTGGTGGGCCCAGTACATCTCGCGCGTCAGCGCATCGACCTCGTCGTGCTGGCTGCCCTGGATCGCCTTTTCCTCGGCGCACCACTCGATGAGAAGCGTGAAGATCAGCCCGACCTCGGGCGGCGATTCCCGCAGGACGTCGGCAAGGTCATAGAAATATTTGATCGGCGGATGCTGCCTCAGTCCAGCCGCCGCCAGATAGCGCCGGAAGGTGAGGATGTGCATGATCTCCTCCTTGGCGAAGATCATCAGGTATTCCTCGACCTCGGGCGCAAGGCTCTCGTAGTAGCGCTTGGTGTAGGAGCCGAGCAGCTCGGGCAGGATCTTCTCCAGATTGATGAAGACGCTGACGTCGCGCGCTGTCTCAAGCCAGGAGACCTCGATGCGCTGCTCATCCGTCAGCGCGTCCCAATACGGTGAACCATAACCCCAGACCGTCTCGAACTTCTTGCCCGGCCGGCTGCGATCGGCGCCGAGCGCCCAGTTGACGGTCTTGTGAAAATCCATCGGCGCGTCGTGCGATTTCCTGACAAGTGCCGAAACGACCTTGTCGGACTCGGAAAGATGATGCGGAAAAAGCATGTCGGTGCTCCCTCGATTTCGATTGCGCAACGCCCGCCTGCCCGCGGCCGATGCGGGCAGGTCCCCTGACGCTGCCCGCGTCGGTTCCGGACGCTCAGACTGAACGGCAGGCTTCAGGCATTGCCCGCCGCGTCGAGCGGCGTCGGAATTCCGAGCCCCTCGCACCAGGTGAACAGCTCCTTGAAGCGCACTGCATTGAGGTCGTGATTGTGGCGCGAATGCTGGACCGCCCGGATCGCCGCCTCGTCCGTCGGCTGGATCGGGAAGCGGAAGGAGGTGTAGGCCGCGATCTCCGGGTTGAAGTTGAAGACCGGAATGAGGCCGGAAAGCAGGCTGCCGAGATGGGCCCGCACCGCCGCCGCTTCCTCCGCCGGCGCCCGCTCGAAGAACCCCTGCCCGACCGCCTTGCCGAAGGCGATGTGGCGCGCTTCCTCGCGGTGATGGGCATGGAACAGCGAGCGGGTCAGCTTGTCGACGCCATCGAACTGGGTGGCGTGCATGACCGCAAGCTCGGCCGTCCATTCGATCATCAGCGTGAACAGGATGCCGAGTTCGGGCCGCATCTTCGGCAGGCTGGCGGACAGGTCCGCATAGCTGCCCGGCCGCTTGTACCAGGGCAGTCCGGCCGACTTGAGGAAGCGCTGGAACGCCATGATGTGCGTCAGCTCCTCGCGCGAGAAGATCATCAGGTACTCATAGACCGTGCGATCGAGATCCTCGCGATAGTCGTGCACATAGCCGGTATAGACCGGCGGAATGACGTGCTCGAGGTGGATGAACATGCTGGCGTCGCGTGCCGTCTCCAGCCAGGCGACCTCGAGGCGCTGCTCATCCGTCAGCGCATCGAAATACGGCGTGCCGTAGATCCAGAGCTGGTCCATGGCCTTCGGCGGCAGGCGCCGGTCGACGCCCTCGCCCCACGGCAGGAACGATTCAAGATCGATATAGTCCTTGTGCGATGCCCGCGTCAGTGTGGTGAAGAGCTTCTCGTAGGCGCCCGGCTCGGCCATGACGCTGCCTGCGATCCCGGTCATTTCATTTGCCTCCTGTCCCGTGATTGTCTCGTTGGGCGCGGCGCACCGCCATGGCGCGCCGGTTCATTCCGCCGCCGTCGCCTCGGCCATCCGCTCATCGATGTGCGCGGCAAGATCGTCGAGCGTCTTCAGCTCGCCGGAAGCGAACGAGTCCGGCTGGATGCGGACGCCGAACTTCTGGAAAATGCTGAGCTGCACCTCGACGAAGGCGAGGCTGTCGAAGCCGACATCCTCGAAGGTCATGTCACCCGACAGCGCGCTTTCCTCCACGTCGGTGATCTCGAGCGCCAGTTCCTTGAGGAAATCCAGTGTCTTGCTCATCTTCCATCTCTCCGCTCGTCGATATCCGTTTGGCAATGAGGCCGAACCGGGAAATGACCATCGCCCGGTCCCGCAGATAGAGGGTGACGCGCGCCGAGCCGACCGCCTCGGCGTCGGAAACGCCGGCAAGCTCGGTCGCAATGGCATAGCCGAGACCTGCAAGGTTCGGCGCGATCGCGCCTTGTTCATGCATCTGCCGCACCGCCGGATGGATGAATGTCTCCTGGCCGGTCTGCATCAGCAGGCTGCCGGCCCCGTCCGGACGCAGCCAGGGCGGCCGCCCTTCCGCCGGCAGCACGTCGGCGATGTTGGCGTGACTGCGCACGAACGCCGCAAAGGCGAGCCCGTCGAGATAGGTCCAGGGATCGGTCGAGAACGGGAAGTCGGCGCAGAACGACGACCAGTCGACCGCCCCGTCCGGCATCGGCCTTTGCGCCGTGTCGCCCGAAAGCTCCGGCGCCTCGCACCGCCCGGCAAACCCCCGTAGCAATTCCTCGCTCGACCGCTCGTCCCGCAGCGAGAAATCGAGCCGGCCGCGCGCCCGCTCGGCAAGGGAGACGACATGGCGCCGCCCGACGAGAACCGGCCGGCGCAGCATCGCCCGAAAGCGCAGCCAGCCATCCTCGCCGCCGGCCGGTCGGGCATGTTCCCAGAGCAGATGCTTGATCGGCAGCAGAGCCAGCATGCCATGCACGATGAGATCGTCCGCCCCCGCCGCCCGCGCCGCCCCGATATCGAAATGGATCGGATTGAAGTCGCCGGAAAAGCGGGCCCAGCAGGCAAGATCGCGCGGGCGGAACAGAAGCCGCATCTCAGCTCGCCCTTTCCAGCACGAGAGCGGCATTCGCGCCGCCGAAACCGAAACTGAGATTGAGCGCCGCGTCCAGGCGCTGCCCGCCAAGGTGCTCATTGGCGATATAGGCGAGATCGCAGAGCGGATCGGGATCGTCGAGATTGCAGGTTGCCGGCAGGATGCCGGTCTCCAGCGCCTTCAGGCAGAAGATCGTCTCAAGTGCCCCGGCGGCGGCGATGAGATGGCCCGTATAGGACTTCGTGCTCGAGACCGGGATGCCGTGCGCATCCTTGCCAAGCGCCGCCTTGATCGCTTCGTTCTCGTTGATGTCGCCGATCGGCGTCGAGGTCCCGTGCGCATTGATGTAGCCGATGTCGCGCGCCGAAAGACCGGCCTGATCGAGCGCGTCGCGGATCGTGTGAACCCGCGCCAGCATGTCTTCAGCCGGCGCCGTCATGTCGAACGCATCGGTGTAGTTGCCGTAACCCGAGACCTCGCCAAGAATGCGCGCGCCGCGCGCCAGCGCCGCCCCGTACTCCTCGAGGCAAAGCACCGCCGCCCCTTCCGACAGGACAAAGCCGGTTCGCCCGAGATTGAACGGGCAGGACGCCTTGCGCGGATCGGCCTGCTCCTTGCTCAGCGCCTGGATGACATCGACCGCCCAGACGTTGAACTGCTCCCTCAGCGACTCGCTGGCCCCGGCAACGACCATCCTGGCCCGGCCGGAGCGGATGAGTTCCGCCGCATCGCCAATCGCCATGCTGCCGGTCGCACAGGCGGCAACCGGCGTGTTCTGATAGCCGCGCAGGTTCCAGCGCATCGAAATCGCCGCTGTCGCCGCATTGTTCATCGACATCAGCGTCGAGAACGACGTCGCCACCCCGGTGCCCCGGTAGCTGTTGTTGTTCATGTTCGCCGCATCGATCCCGCCCCAACCGGTTCCGATGACGACACCGCGTGCAAACGGCGAATAGTGAGGATCGATATCGACGTCCTCGCCGAACGCCATCGCCAGCGCCTCGCCGGCCGCCACCATGGCGTTCTTCGCAAAAGGCGGCAGCGCCCGCGCGAGGCTCTTGGGCAGCGCCGCGTAGCGCTTCCGATCATCGGCCATGAAGCCGAAAAACCGCGCCTGGATGGAAGCGTCATCGAAACTGTGCGCCTGATAGCCCACCCGATGAGCCATCAGGCTGGCCCAGATCTGGTCGACGCTGTCCCCCATCGAGGACACCGCGCCATACCCGGTCACGACCACTCTGATCTCGCCAGGACGCACCATCCGCCACCCCAAGCCATCGCTCTCCGGCCACAAATCCTGCGGCCGTCGAAATACCCTTATTGGTTGTATATCTATGGCTATCAAGAAATCTGGAATTATTCAATCTTGCCAAAAATCAGGGAAAATCGTCAGAGAAAAAATTTTTAAATTTTGAATATCAATAGGATAGTTGAGAGTTATCCGTGCCGATACCCGCCGGCAGCCGCCTCCCTCAATTATCAGAATTGACAACTTTTAAGTGTAACAATTTTACGACGGCAAGTCAGCCTCACCGCCAAAGCGGAGGCAGTGAGTAAAGCGAATTTGCCGTGAGCGGAAAGCACCGAGCCGAACGGCTCGCAAGCGCGACTGCGTGTCCGATGCCGGCGGCCGGCCGACCCGCTTGCCGATGGTCGTCACCGGCGCCACACTCACCGACGGCGACCCTGGGGCCAGGGACACCGGGAACCGCGCTGCCTGATCGGCCCATCACCCAAACTCGGACCGCTCGGTTTCTGCCTGGCAAGCAACCTCGGCACCACCGGATGGGCTTGGCGTGCGGTGTTGCCCGCCTTTTTGAGCATCCCTGGAGAGAACCTGAGCCGAGCTCGACAGATTCTGATTTCATTTTTCCCGGAGCCGGGCATGCCATTTACCGTTGAAGAGTTTCTAGGTGTCTTCGCTGCCTATAACGCCGCCATATGGCCACTCCAGGTTATCGCCTACATCGGCGGCCTCAGCGTCCTGTTGCTGTTGTAGGCCATCGCGGACCGCAGACATCGCTATCCTTCTGATCCTTGCGGTGATGTGGGCCGTCAACGGTATCGGCTATCACTTTCTCTACTTCGCCGATCAATCCGGTCGCCCGGGTCTTCGCCACCGTTTTTCTGGCTGAAACCGCGCTGCTCGCCGCCGCGTCCTTGGTGACGACAGCCACCCCATTTTGCCTTGAAGCCGGGGCTCGTCAGTTGGATCGCGGTGCTCCTGATCCTTGTGCACTGGTGGGTTATCCGGATACGTTGCAGGGCACCGCTATCCGGCAGTGCCACCGTGCCCGGCGTCGCGCCGTGTCCGACGACCATTTTCACAATCGGCGTGCCTTGCTCGGTGATTTGAACGGTGCCGCTGGCTGTTGATCATTCCTGTGATCTGGGCTGCCATCGGCGGTTCCGCTGCCTTGCTGCTTTCGGTACCGCAGGACTATGGTCTGATCATTTGGTCTTGTCGTCGTTGCCCTCGCGACAGCCGGACGACGCTCTCTTGTCCGGACCGAAATCGGCACACTGCCGACCTCGCCTCCGGCCAGTCCAAATGCAGGCGATTGACGATAACCGGATGCCGATGGTTCTCGGCTGAACGCACCCGTGTTTCGACCGGCCGGTCTGGCATAGCCAGAAAGGCTTCGGGCCTTCCTGACGACAGGCATATGTCGGACGATTGTCGTCGCATCGAAAGGGATCACCGGGACACCCGCTGGCAGAGGTGGACGACCGGGCCGGATCCTCGATCAACGGCGAAAGTCCTGCGGCCGGTGACGGCATCCCGGAAGGGGAGCGACACAATGGCTTTGCACCGAATCGCCTGTTCCGCGGGCATTGTTCGCAACGAAACTGCGGGCTCGATAGGAACACCCCGCCAGGGAGGCCATCATCACCAATCAGCGCTGGCGGCCTGTCCGGAAAAATAATCCGGGCATCTGTCCGAAATTGCGCCGCCCGAGCGGAGGCAGTGAGCGAAGCGAATTTCGGGCGTAGTGCAGCAACCGAGCTGCAGGGCTCGCAAGCGGCGAACGCGCGCCGGTGCCGAGTCAGGCCGCCAAAGCGGAGGCAGTGAGCGACGCGAACTTGCCGTGAGCGGGAAAGAACCGAGCCGAACGGCTTCGCAAGCGCTGCACCGCGCCGCCGGCCGGTCAGGGCCGCCAAAGCGGGAGGCAGTGAGCGAAGCGGAATTTGCCGTGAGCGGAAAGAACTGAGCCGAACGGCTCGCAAGCGAACGCGCGCCGGCCGGTCAGGCCGCCAGGAGGCAGTGAGCGAAGCGAACTTGCCGTGAGCGGAAAGAACTGAGCCGAACGGCTCGTGAACGCGCGCCGGCCGGTCAGGCCGCCAAAGCGGAGGCAGTGAGCGAAGCGAATTTTGCCGTGAGCGGAAAGAAATGGCGCACCGGAGAAGATCTGAACTCCTGACCCCTTGTGATTCAGTCTGGTGCTCTATCCAGCTGAGCTACCGGTGCGTCTACTGGTGGCATCCATGGCCAGCACTTGGGAAAACCTCTAGGGTCCCCCGAATTGCCGTTGGGCCTGTCGGAAGGCTCGCTACTGTTATCGGGGTTCGCTGACGGAATGCAAGCGCCCCGTCGACGCCCATGGAAAGCCCCGCGACGGCGCAGGGACGACGCGTGGACGACGTCGGAACGGCGCCTCCGCAGCGCCTGAAACCGGCGTCCCTGCCCTGCCGGCCGCTCTTTCCCTGGCGCCCTGCCAGCAACGAAAAAGCGGCGGGAAAACGCCCGCTGCCAGTCGTCGAAGGGCGGTCTCGGATCGATCCGAAGCCGCCGAATTCCGCGCTTCAGGACCTCAGGCGACGTCGCGCTCGAGGCCGATTCGCTGCTCCCAGGCGAGCGCCTGGCTGACGATTTCGTCAAGATCGGCGTGCTTCGGCGCCCAGCCGACGAGCTTGCGGATCTTCTCCGCCGCCGCGATCAGCGCCGCCGGGTCACCGGGCCGCCGGTCGGTCAGGCGCACGTCGAATTCGACGCCGCTCGCCTTCTTCACCGCCTCGATCACCTCGAGCACCGAATAGCCCCGGCCATAGCCGCAATTGGCGACAAACGAGGTGCCGCCACGGCGCAGGTGGTCAAGCGCCAGCGAATGTGCCCCGACAAGATCGGTGACGTGGATGTAGTCGCGGATGCAGGTGCCGTCCGGCGTCGGATAGTCGGTACCGAAAACGTCGAGATGGCTGCGCTGGCCGAGCGCCGCCTGGCTGGCGACCTTGATGAGATGCGTCGCGCGCGGCGTCGACTGGCCCGAGCGGCCCTTCGGATCGGCACCGGCGACATTGAAATAGCGCAGCGCCGCATAGGAGATCGGATGCGCCGCCGCGGTGTCGCGCAGCATCATCTCGGTCATCATCTTCGACGTGCCATAGGGCGAGATCGGATCGAACGGCGCATCCTCGGTGACCGGATTGGCCTTCGGCATGCCGTACACCGCCGCCGTCGAGGAGAAGATGAAATGCGGCACGCCGCCCTTCACCGCCGCCGCGATGAGGCTGCGCGATTTCACCGTGTTGTTGAGATAGTAGCCGAGCGGGTCGACGATCGATTCCGGCACGACGATCGAGCCGGCGAAATGGATGATCGCCTCGATGCGATGCTCCGCGATCAGCCGGCCGACCAGCGCTTCATCGCCGATGTCGCCGACGACAAGCCGGGCCGAGGACGGCACCGCGCGGCGGAAACCGGTCGAAAGATTGTCGAGAACGACGACGTCCTCGCCCCGGTCCAGAAGCTCCAGAACCATATGGCTGCCGATGTAGCCGGCGCCGCCCGTCACAAGAATGCTCATTGACCCCTCTTCGCCATAATTTCGGTCTATTTGCGCAACCATACGGAAAGGAAATTGATGTCTCGTAACGGACGGTTCTCCCGGAGCGCTTTTCCGGCCGTCATTCGCAAACAGAGTTAGCCAACGATGAACTCCCCCATTCGCAAGGCCGTTTTCCCCGTCGCCGGTCTCGGCACGCGCTTCCTGCCCGCCACCAAGGCAATGCCGAAGGAGATGCTGACCGTCGTTGACCGGCCGCTCATCCAGTATGTGGTCGATGAAGCGCGCGAGGCCGGCATTGAGCACTTCGTTTTCGTCACCGGCCGCAACAAGGCGGTCATCGAGGATCATTTCGACGTTCAGGTCGAGCTCGAACTGACCCTTGCCGAACGCGGCAAGACCATTGCCCTCGAGGAGCTGCGCCGCGATCTGCCGCTGCCCGGCCAAACGAGCTTCACCCGCCAGCAGGCGCCGCTCGGCCTCGGCCACGCCGTCCTTTGCGCCCGCGACATCATCGGCGACGAGCCGTTCGCCCTGCTCCTGCCGGACGTGCTCATCCAGAACGAGAAGGGCTGCCTCGCCCAGATGATCGAGGCCTACAACCAGACCGGCGGCAATATCGTCGCCGTCGAGGAAATCGAGCCGGAAAAGACCTCGAGCTACGGTGTCGTCGGCGTCGGCAAGGGCGACGACCGCGTCTTCGAGATTACCGAGATGGTGGAAAAGCCGGAACCGGGCACCGCCCCCTCGAATCTCATCATCACCGGCCGCTACATCCTGCAGCCGGAAATCTTCCCGCTGCTGATGCGCCAGGAGCGCGGCGCCGGCGGTGAAATCCAGCTCACCGACGGCATGATCCAGCTTTCCCGGAGCCAGCATTTCACCGGCGTGCGCTTTGACGGCCGCACCTTCGACTGCGGTTCGAAGTCGGGTTTCCTTGCCGCCAACGTCGCCTATGCGCTCGCCCGGCCGGACATCGCCCCGGCCTTCCGCGACGAGCTGCGCCGCATCATCATGACCGGCGCCTGACAGCCGCTCAGCGCTGCAGGCTGAGGCCAACCTCGAACGAGTTGGCCGTATAGTCTTCCCCCGGCACGGTCGTCGACAGGCGCTCGTGCCGGGCCCGGGCCGTCACCGCCGCCGTGCGGTTGAGCTTGTAGGTCGCCCCGGCGCTGGCCTCAAGGCTCGTATCGGTCCGGTCGAGCCCGGTGAAATCCTCCCGCCCGGCAACAAGGCCGAGATCGACGACGACGTTGCGCCGCAGCGAGTGGCTGAGCTTGACGTCGGCCTGATGCTTCACCGATCCCGACGCCCCGAGCACCGTCGAGGGATTGAAGTCGGTGCGGGCGTTGACCGTCACCTTGGTCAGCGCCGAGATCGTCCAGGTAACGTCGCCGACGAGCGTCCAGCCTTCGAGGTCGGCAAGGCCGGCATCCTTCAGGTGTTCGCGGCGATAGCCGAGCGCCACCTCGCCGACCAGAATCGTATCGTGATCGAACGCCACGCCGCCGCGCAGCTCGCCGCCGGTCGCCGCCCGCTGCTGGCCGTTGCCGTCGATCTTGTCGTCATAGCCCCGCCGCAGCGCGATCGCCTCGACAAACGGCTTCACCACGCCGCCGTCATAGGTCGCCCGCAACCCCGCCTCAGTCAGGGTCGAATTGCGGTTCGTGCCACCGGCGCTGCGTTCGTAGATCGTCCGCGTCGCCGTCAACGACGGCTTCAGCTCGAACGCGCCGATTTCCTGCGAAAAGCCGACAGACCCGGTCAGACCGTGAATGAGCGGGCGGTCGACCACCCCGGCGACGTCCGGATCAGTCGCGCTCTCGCGCGACAGATCGTAGCCGGCCTTGAGGTTGATCGCCGTCGTCTCGCGAAGGTCGAGCTGGGACTTCACCGTACCGTTGAAGGTCGGCTCCGAATCCGTGCTGCCCGAAACATAGTCGCGGAACGTGCCGCGCAGCGAAACCTCGAGGCTGTGCCGGCTCCAGTCGGAGCGCCCGACGAGTTCCGGCGCAATTTCGTAATAGCTGCCGTTCTTGCCGGTTGCCGAGCGCGCCGCATTGTCCGTGACGCCGCCGCGCAGCTCGATCTTCGGCAGATAGGTCATGCCACCGGAGCGGATGCCGAGCGGCTCGAACGGATCGTCCGCTTCATCGGGATAGGGCATGCGGCTGTCCTCGCCCGCCGCCGCCTTGCGCCCGAAAACGCTCTTCCCGCCGATCGAGCCGGTCGCATCGCCGTCGTCGCCGCCGCCCGTGTCGGCCGCCTCGCCACTGCCATCCGCCGTGCCGCCATCAGCCGCACCAGTGTCCGAGGCACCGTTGTCCGAGGCGCCGCCGGCCTCTGCCGTCGCATCGCCCGCATCGGCGCCATCGTCGCTGCCACCGCCGTCGCTCTCGGCAAAGAATCCGCCACGCAGGTCCGACATGCCGCCGCCGCTCTCCTGCGCCGACGCCTCGGCGGCAAGCGCCACCGCCAGCACGGCGAAAACAAGAGCCGAACGCGACGATGTCATGACGGGCGGACTTTCCATGAAAAAGGGAACCGGCACACGGCCGGCCGTGAATTCCTTTCCGAATCGTAAACGCGGATGGTTAACGGAGTATTGCCTTCCCTCCCCGCCGGATCGTGCTAAGAGACGGGCCGCGACCGGCCAACCGCACGAGGAACCGAGCATGAGCGCGATGAGGGACAACGGCGCAGGAAAGCGCGAAGAGGCGCTCGCCTCGGCAAGGCGCACGCTCGCCGTCGAGCGCGCCGGCCTCGAGGCACTCGCCGAGGCCATCGAAGGCCCGCTCGCCGACCCGTTCGCCGCCGCGCTCGAGCTGGTCCTCGCCGCCGCCGGCCGCGTCATCGTCACCGGCATGGGCAAGAGCGGCCATGTCGGCACCAAGATCGCCGCGACGCTCTCCTCGACCGGCACGCCCGCCTTCGTCGTCCATCCGGCCGAGGCCAGCCACGGCGACCTTGGCATGATCACGCCGGCCGATGTCGTCCTCGCCCTGTCCTGGTCCGGCGAGACCGCCGAGCTGCGCAACATCGTCGACTATTCGCGCCGCTTCCGCGTGCCGTTGATCGCCATCACCTCGAACGCCGAGAGCACGCTTGGCCGCGCCGCCGACGTCGCCCTCGCCCTGCCGAAGGTTCAGGAAGCCTGCCCGCACGGCCTTGCCCCGACGACCTCGACGACCCTGCAGCTCGCCCTTGGCGATGCCATCGCCGTCGCCCTGCTCGAGGCCAAGGGCTTTACCGCCGGCGACTTCAAGGTCTTCCATCCCGGCGGCCAGCTCGGCGCCTACCTGAAATTCGTGCGCGACGTCATGCACACCGGCGACGCCGTGCCGCTCGTGCCGGAAGGCACCTCGATGACCGAGGCGATCGTCGTCATGACCGGCAAGGGCTTCGGCTGCCTCGGCGTCGTCGCACCGGACGGCCGCCTCTCCGGCATCGTCACCGACGGCGACCTGCGCCGCCATCTCTCCGGTGACCTCCTGAAGCGCCGCGTCGAGGAGGTCATGACCGCGCGGCCGAAGACGGTGCGGCCCGACAGCCTCGTCAGCGAGGCGATGCAGATCCTCAACGCCTCGAAGATCACCGCCCTGCTCGTCGCCGCCGAGGGGCGCCCGGTCGGCATCGTCCACTTCCACGACCTGCTGCGCATCGGCGCCGCCTGATCCCCGCCGCCGGCCGAAATTGCCTGAATCCTGACGGTCCGTTGCGCCGATCGGGCGATTTTTTCCGTTCCCATTAGCGAACGATTAGCTCTCCTTGCCTAGACTCCAAGCCGACAACGGGACGTTTCGGCGCGAAAACGCCGCGTCTGGCTGTGGCGTTTGTATGGGGTAGCCATGGATCTCGCGACCATTATCGGCATCATCGGCAGCTTCGCGATCGTTGCCGTTGCCATTTTCATTGGTGGCAGCTTCGGCGCCTTCGTCGACATTCCCTCGGTGCTCATCGTCGTCGGCGGCGCAACGGCTGCGGTCCTCATCCGCTTTTCCCTCAGCGGCGTCGGCGGCGCGCTCGTCCTTGGCGGCAAGGTCGCCTTCACCCACAAGAAGGTCGAGCCGCGCGAGATGATCGAAGAGATCACCCAGCTCGCCGATATCGTCCGCAAGAGCGGCCCGCTCGGCCTCGAAAACGTCGACGTCAGCGACCCGATGCTGGCCAAGGGCGCCCAGTATATCGCCGACGGCTACGAGGCCGGCTTCATTCGCGACAGCCTCGAGCGCGAGCGCGACCTCTATCTGGAGCGCCTCGAGGAAGGCCAGCGCATCTTCAAGGCGATCGGCGATTCCGCCCCGGCCTTCGGCATGATCGGTACGCTGATCGGTCTGGTGCAGATGCTTGGCACCATGGACGACCCCTCGACCATCGGCCCGGCCATGGCCGTCGCCCTTTTGACGACGCTTTACGGCGCGCTGATCTCGAACATCATCGCCATTCCGATCAACGAGAAGCTGGCGGCCAAGTCGAAGCTGCAGGAGGTCAACCTGACCCTCGTCATCGACGGCATCCTGCAGATCCGTGAATCGAAGAGCCCCGCCCTCATCCGCGAGATGCTGCTCGCCTATCTGCCCGAACAGCACCGCGCCCAGCTTGCCGAGGCGGCCTGAGGCGAGAACACCGGAGGCTGAGCGATGGCCAAGAAACAGAAATGCGGCGGCGGCGGCGCGCCGGAATGGCTGGTCACCTTCGCCGACCTGATGTCGCTGCTCGTCTGCTTCTTCGTGCTCATCATCTCCTTCTCCATTCAGGACAAGGAGAAGCTGCAGATCGTCGCCGGCTCGATGCGCGAGGCCTTCGGCGTGCGTTCGGATTCGCGCAAGGCCGGCATGATCGAGATCGACGGCGCCCCGGTGCGCGAATACGTCAAGAGCGTCGCCATGAAGCCGGAGCCGAACGACACCGAGTTCTCGGACCGGCGCCACAATGAAATGACCAAGCAGGGCCCGGAAGCCGACACCCACGAAATCGAGGAAAGCAAGGTCGCAAAGCCCCGTGATTTCGCCGCCGCGGCGACCTCGCTGCGCCAGGCCTGGCAGGAGCTGCCCGAGATCACGTCGCTGTCCGAGCACATCATGGTCGAGGAGACCGAAGAAGGCCTGAACATCCAGCTTGTCGACCAGGACGGTCGCTCGATGTTCCCGGAAGGCTCGAAATACCCTTACGAGACCGTGCGCATGCTGCTCGCCAAGATGGCCCCCGTGTTGCGCCAGTTGCCGAACCGCGTCCAGATCACCGGCCACACCGCCGCCGGCCAGAGCTTCATCAATCCGCGCTACGGCGCCTGGGAGCTCTCCGCCGACCGCGCCAACGCCACGCGCCAGATCCTCGAGGAGTATGGCGTTCCCGCCGATCGCTTCTATGGCGTCGTCGGCAAGGCCGACACCGACCCGCTCTTTGCCAACGACCCCTTCCTGGCATCGAACCGGCGCGTCTCGATCCTCATCATGCAGGAAGCCCCGCCGCTGCCCCCGGGCTTCCAGCCCTGATGTGATTGGCGGCTTTCGCCGTCTCGCCGCCCGGAGCCGGTCCCGCATGACACGCCCCGTCAGAGAACTTCGCAATCTCGGCATCGAGACCGAGCGGATGCTGGCCGAAGTCGATATCCCCGACGAGGAGCACCTGCGTGCCGTCGGCGCCGTCGCGGCCTATCATCGTCTGAAATTCCGCTTCGGCCGCCGCGTCACGCTGGTGGCGCTCTATGCCCTCGAGGGGGCATTGACCGGCGAGGACTGGCGCCATCTCGGCGCCGAGACGAAGGATCGCCTGCGCCGCGCCGCCCGCCGCGACTGAGCGGCGCAACGCTGGCGCAGGCCATGTTCCGGTCAGTCCGCTTTCGCGACCTCGAGCACCGTGCCGAGCGCCGCCGTCACCGTCACCGGCGTTCCCGCCGGCAGGTCCGGGCCGGTCACCCGCCACACCGTATCGGCGATGCGGATGCGGCCGTCGCCCTGCACGATGGCGTCGGCAAGCACATACCTCCGGCCGACATAGCGCGCCGCCCGGTCGTTGAGGTGAGCGTCCTCGCCCTCCGTCTGTTCGGTGAGGAAATACCTGCGACCGAAATAGAGGCTGATCACCGACAGCACCGCAAAGGCGGCCCACTCGGCCTGCCAGGGAATGTCGACGAGCAGGCTGACCGCGCCGACGAGGATCGCCGCGACGCCGAACCAGACGACGACGCTGCCCGGCACGATGATCTCGAGGCCGAACAGCACGAGCCCGGCGATCCACCACGCCCAGGGGCCGAGAAGCTGCGCGATCTGCGTCATGCCGTCAGGCCCCCTCGCCCGACCGCGACGGGATCGGCGGCACGACCCGTGCCCCGCCGGTGCCGAGACGCGATCCGGCCGCCGGCGTCCCGCCCTCACCAAACAGCGACTTCGAGATCTCGGCGATGCCGCCGATCGAGCCGATGACCGAGGCCGCCTCGATCGGCAGCATCAGCACCTTCTGGTTCGGCGCCGAGGCAAGCTTCGCCAAGCGCCTTCATGTATTTGTCGGCAACGAAGTAGTTGATCGCCCGCACGTTGCCGCCGGCGATCGCCTCCGACACCATCCGCGTCGCGCTTGCTTCCGCCTCGGCCGAACGCTCGCGCGCCTCGGCATCGCGGAACGCCGCTTCCTTGCGGCCCTCGGCCTTCGAGGATCTGCGACTGCTTCAGGCCCTCGGCCTTCAGGATCTGCGCCTGGCGCAGGCCCTCCGCCTCGAGCACCGCCGCGCGCTTGTCTCGCTCGGCCTTCATCTGCCGCGCCATCGAATCGGCAAGATCCCGCGGCGGATCGATGTCCTTGATCTCGATGCGCGTGACCTTGACGCCCCAGGGCTCGGCCGCCGCGTCGACGACATGCAGAAGCCGGGCATTGATCTCGTCGCGGTTCGACAGGAGCTCGTCGAGGTCCATCGAACCCATCACGGTACGGATATTGGCCGCGTCAGGTTGAGGATCGCGTTCTGCAGGCCGTAGACTTCGTAGGCCGCCCGCGCCGCGTCTGTCACCTGGTAGAAGGTGACGCCGTTGACGGTCACCGTTGCGTTGTCGCGGGTGATGACCTCCTGATGGGGCACGTCGAGCACCTGCTCCATCATGTTCATCTTGGCGCCGACCTTGTCGATGAACGGCACGATGATGTTGAGGCCGGGGCGCAGCGTCTTCTCGTATACCGGCCAAACCGCTCGACCGTGTGAAGTTGTAGCCTTGCGAAACCGTCTTCACGCCGGCAAGCAGGGTCAAGACGAAGAGGGCGACGAGAATGATGATGAAAATGTCGAAACCCGCCATGACAGGCGCTCCTTCCTGGTCGTCGGCGGGCGCGTCGCCGGCCGGTCCTGAACCCATGTAAGAATAGCAGAAAGTTATGGTATGGGCGTTCGCCCGAACAATGGAGTTCAGGCGCTGTTTTCGGCCCGATTTCGAAAAGAACGGTTTAGCGGCGAAAGGCCGACCCGGCCATAAACCCGCGCGATGTGCGAATGGTTTCATTCGGAACTTCGCTGTTCCAGGCAAAGCAAAAGCCGGAGGAACCACATGTCGAAGTCGCGCCGAGTCTCGTGCCGGTCCCCGCCGAAAGCCATTTCCCGCTCGAGAACCCGCCTTTACGGCGTGTTTTCAACGGCCGCCGACCTCGCCCCGCGCGTCGGCGTCGCCATCGGCGAGGACATCCTCGACCTTGCCGGTCCTGCCGCTGCCGGCCTCCTGCCCGGCCTGCCGACGGCGTTTTCGCGACCCCCTCGATCAATGCCTTCGTCGCCCTCGGCCGCCCGGTCTGGACGGCGACCGCGCCCAGGCATTGCCGAACTGCTCGACGCTGGCTGCCTGCTCCTGCGCGACGACGCGGCCCTTCGCGCCCGCGTCCTCGTGCGGCAGGCCGATGCGCGGATGCATCGGCCGGTCGAGGTCATGGGCTTCACCGATTTCTATTCCTCGCGCGAGCACGCGACCAATGTCGGCATGATGTTCCGCGACAAGAACAATCCGCTGCTGCCGAACTGGCTGCACATCCCGATCGCCTATAACGGCCGCGCCTCGACGGTCATTGCCTCCGGCACGCCTGTTCGCCGCCCGATCGGCCAGTTGAAGGGGCCCGCCGACGAACTGCCGCGCCTCGCCCCGTCCGCCCGCCTCGACATCGAGCTTGAAATGGCGGTCATCGTCGGCCGCGACACGGCGCTCGGCGACGTCCTCACCATCGAGGAGGCCAACGCGGCGATCTTCGGCTACGCCCTGCTCAACGACTGGAGCGCCCGCGATATCCAGCAGTGGGAATACGTGCCGCTCGGGCCGTTCCAGTCGAAGGCCTTCGCCACCTCGATCGGCGACTGGGTGGTGACGGCCGAGGCGCTGATGCCCTTCCGCGTCGAAGGGCCGGCGCAGGACCCGGCGCCGCTGCCGCACCTTCGCCAGAGCGGGCCGATGAACCACGACATCCAGCTCGCCGTGACGCTCGCTCCTGACGGCACCGAGCCGCTCACCATCTGCCGCACCTCGTTCCGCTACATGTACTGGTCGAGCGCCCAGCAGCTCGTCCACCATGCCTCGTCCGGCTGTGTCATGCGCGTCGGCGACGTGCTCGGCTCCGGCACCATCAGCGGCCCGACCCGGGACGAGCGCGGCAGTCTCCTCGAGATCACCTGGGGCGGCTCCGAGCCGATCGAATACCCGAACGGCCTCGAACGCCGCTTCCTCGAGGATGGCGACACCGTCGTCATCACCGGCTGGTGCGAGGCAGAAGGCCACCGCATCGGCTTCGGCTCCCTCACCGGCACGATCCTGCCGGCGCGGATGCCAGACGCCTGGAAGGCCTGAGCGGCGTCAGTCATCTCGGCAGATTTTCTTCGAATTGCCCCCTCGCCTTTTCCCTGTCGCTGTCGCTGTTGCTGTCCCCCTCACCCTGTCCCTCTCCCCCAAGGGGGCGAGGGAACGCTGACCAAGAAGACCTATACTTCTCCGCTAGCCGTATTGGTCCCCTCTCCCCGGCGGGGAGAGGGACAGGGTGAGGGGGAGACAAGCACAACGTGAGGGGGAAACAAACGCCACGCATCAGGCAGAGAGAGGGAACAACACAGCAGGCGAAACCCCGCAAAACCAGTCCGCCTCAGACCCAGCCGGAAAGCTCGCGCCGGACGATCGCCTCGATCATCGCCATGCCCTCTTCCGAATCGTTGAGGCAGGCAAGAGCGGCATAGGCCTCGCCGCCGGCATGCAGGAACACCTCGCGGTTCTCGCCCGCGATTTCTTCCAGCGTTTCGAGACAATCGGCAACGAAGCCCGGCGTCGTCACCGCGACGCGCCTGACGCCCGCCGCCGCCAGCGCCTTCAGCGTCTCGTCGGTATAGGGCTTCAGCCATTCCGCCGGCCCGAACCGCGACTGGAAGGTGACGCGGAACCGCTCAACCGGCCAGCCGAGCGCCTCGGCGAGCAGCCGCCCGGTCTTCATCGCATGGCAGTGATAGGGATCGCCCTTGTCGAAATACGCCTTCGGCAACCCGTGGAACGAGGCGATGAGAACCTCCGGCTCGAAGTCGAGCGCCGCGAGTTGCTTGCGCGTCGAGGCGGCCAGCGCACCGATATAGGCGGGGTCGTCATGGAACGCCGGCACCGTCCGAAGCGCCGGCTGCCAGCGCATCGCTTTCAGCGCGTCGAACGCGGCGTCGTTCACCGTCGCCGTCGTCGTTGCCGAATACTGCGGGTAGAGCGGCACGACGAGAATGCGATCGCAGCCGGCGGCCTTCAGCGCTTCGATCCGCGCCGCGATCGACGGCGCCCCGTAGCGCATCGCCCAGTCGACGACAACGCCCGCCTCGCCCGCCAGCCGCCCGGCCAGCGCCTCGCCCTGCGCCCGCGTGATCGTGCGCAGCGGCGACTCGTTCCGCTCCCGGTTCCAGACCTTGTCGTAAAGCCGGCCCGATCGCGACGGCCGCGTCGTCAGGATGATGAGATTGAGCACCGGCCACCAGATCGCCCGCGGCGTCTCGATCACCCGCCGGTCGGACAGGAACTCCTTGAGGTAGCGCCGCATCGACCAGTAGTCGGTGCCGTCCGGCGTCCCGAGGTTGACGAGCAGCACGCCGACCTTGCCATGGGCGACGGTCGGGTGATCGGCGGGACGCGAAAAATCCGTCATTGATGAAATGCTCCAGAACTCACTCTCGCTCGCAAGTGTTTTAGGGCATCGCAGCCGAAATGCCCTCCCCCTCGGCCATCAAAAACGCCGCACCGGCAAGACCTTGTCCGCACCATGGGAATCAGTCCGCGAGCGGCGCCGGCGGTTGCGCCACCGCCACCGTGCCAGAAAAGGAATCCGGTTTCAGCGCCTTGACGCATATTTACGATTCAGGCCGCGAACCCGACCCTGAAGAAGCCGACAGGCGACTGTTGAATCACCATCTGAAGCACTTCAGGTGATACGTAAAATACATTTAATATCAATTACTTATATCAAACCAATGAATCAGTTTCGCCGCCCGGAAACTGAATCGTTTTGTCAGGCGGGCCGGCCCGGCATTCACCCGCCGCGCGAGATCGCAAGCGAAAGCCGGCGCAAACCTCTTCGGGGCGCGCTTCTTAGCACTCCCGAGCCCCCTGTACATCCCCGCCGGCGAATATTTTTGACCGCACGACGTTGCTCTCGGTGGCCGTAAAAGGCACCCGCCCCAGAGCAAAAACGCCGCCGCCGTCGCGGCCGGCACAGCGCAAAAAAGCCCTCGCAGAGGACGGAAACTGCCTCAGGCCCTGCCGTCGCCACGGTCAAAAAGCCCTCGCCCCTCTGGGAGAGGGTTGGGTGAGGGGAAAACCCGATGAAGAAGCCCGGAAACGGAACGGGCCGGCGACGAAATCTCAGTCGTATTTGCGCTCGTCGGCGATCACCTTGCCATCGTTCGGCAGGCTGCCGGCCGCAACGATCTCGACCGTGCCACGCAGCTTGGTGATCTCCCGCAGCCGCTCGGCGATGGCGCCGGCGTCGGGCGCGGAACCGGCTGCCGGCTCGACGAGAAGCCTCAGGCTGTCCTGATCGCCGGCGCGGTCGACAACGAGCCGGGCCTTGCCGATCCCGCCGGCCTCGCGCACCACCCGCGCCACCTGCGCCGGGTCGACGAACATGCCCTTTACCTTGGTGCGCTGGTCGGCACGCCCCATCCAGCCCTTGATCCGCATGTTGCTGCGCCCGCATGGCGAGGCGCCGGGCAGCACGGCCGAGAGATCGCCGGTGCCGAACCGGATCAGCGGATAGGTGGCGTTGAAGGTCGTGACCACGACCTCGCCGACCTCGCCCGGCGCCACCGGGTCGTCGGTGCCCGGCCGGACGATCTCGACGATCGTGTCCTCGTTGACGATCAGCCCTTCGCGCGCCTCGGACTCATAGGCAATGACGCCGAGATCCGCCGTCGCATAGGCCTGCAGCACGGCAACGCCGCGCGTCTCGTATTCCTGCCGCAGCGCCGGAAAGAGTGCCCCGCCGGAGACCAGCGCCCGCTTGATCGAGGAGGCGTCGTGACCGCCCTCGGCGGCCTTGTCCAGCAGCACCTTGAGAAAATCCGGCGTGCCGATATAGCCGCTCGGCCGCAGCTTGCCGACAGCCTCGACCTGCGCTTCGGTGTTGCCGACGCCCGCCGGAAACACCGTGCAGCCGAGCGCAATCGCCGCCTCGTCGAGTATGAAGCCGCCTGGCGTCAGATGGTAGGAAAAGGCATTGAGCACGATATCGCCGCGCCGGAAGCCGGCCGCGAACAGTGCCCGCCGGCCGTTGAACGGGTCGACCCCCGCCCCCTGCGGTTCCCAGACCGGCCCCGGCGACATGAACACCCGGCCGAATTCGCCAGGTGCCGCCGCAACGAAACCGCCGAACGGCGGCGTCTCCGCCTGCGCCGCCATCAGCTCGGCCTTGCGCAGCACCGGAATTGTCGCCAGCGCCGCGCGCGAGGTGATCGACGCCGCATCGACGTCGGCGAGCCGCGTCGCCCAGGCCGGCGCCCGCTCCTTGGCATGGGCGATCTGCCGCTGCAGCTTGCCGATGAGATCGGCTTCCCGCTCCGCCTCGGAGCGGGTCTCGGCGGCATCGAAATACTCGGTCATGGCAATGGCCTTTTGCGAAAAGGGCAAGCCGGCTCAGGACAGCCAGCGCTTGCGACGCTTGTAATGCTTGACGTTCTTGAAGGACTTGCGGCCCTCGCCGCCGACGCCGAGGTAGAACTCCTTGACGTCCTCGTTCTCGCGCAACGCATGCGCCTCGCCGTCGAGCACGATGCGGCCCGATTCGAGGATGTATCCGTAGGTCGCGTAGCGCAGCGCCACATTGGTGTTCTGCTCGGCGAGCAGGAACGACACGCCCTCATTGGCGTTGAGCTGCTTGACGATCTCGAAGATCTCCTCGACGAGCTGCGGGGCAAGGCCCATCGACGGCTCGTCGAGCAGGATCATCGCCGGCCGGCTCATCAGCGCCCGGCCGATCGCCACCATCTGCTGCTCGCCGCCCGAGGTGTAGCCCGCCTGGCTCTGCCGGCGCACCTTGAGGCGCGGAAAATAGGAATAGACCATCTCGAGATCGCGCATCACCGCGCGCCGCCCGTCCCGGCGCGTATAGGCGCCCGTCAAAAGGTTCTCCTCGACGGTCAGATGGCCGAAGCAGTGCCGGCCCTCCATCACCTGGATGCAGCCGCGCCGCACCAGTTCGTTCGGCGACAGCGCCTCGACGCGCTCGCCCTGGAACACGATGGAACCCTTGGTGACGTCGCCGCGCTCGGCCCGGAGCAGGTTCGAGATCGCCTTCAGCGTCGTCGTCTTGCCCGCGCCATTGGCGCCGAGCAGCGCGACGATGCCGCCCTTCGGCACGGTCAGCGACACGCCCTTGAGCACGAGGATGACGTGATCGTAGATCACCTCGATATTATTGACCGCAAGCACGGTCTCGGCAGCGGCCGGCGCGGTCGTTTCAGGGCTTGCCAGCGTCATTGCGGCCCCCTTGGCTGTGTCGGGATCGGCTTCGAAGGGGATCGCGGGGACATGCCCCGCGATCCGCTGGTTTCAGGTCGCCTGCCTCAGTTGGCGCAGGCTTCCGTCCGCTCCGGCCAGGGAGCGTTCTTGGTCTTGTACTCGTCGGCCGCGGCCGCCAGCATCGGCTTGACGACGTCGGTCATCGGCGAGAACCACTCGGACGCCTTGACCCACTTCTCGCCGTCCCACTCCTGCACGTACATCATGTTGTGGCCGGAATGGTCTCCGCAGGTGACCGTCATCGGCGCCATGAAGCCCTTCAGGCCGATCGCCTCGAGCCGCGCCTCGTCGATCATCAGGTTCTCAAGACCAACGCGCATGTCTTCGCCGGTGATGACCTTCTTGCCGGTCTTCTCCTGGGCGATGCGCACCGCCTCGGCCATGATGACGCCGTTGACGACACCGCGATTGTAGAGGTTCTCGCCGAACTTGGCCGGATCGGTCTGGCTCTTGCCGGCGTCGATCAGCTTGGCCTTGATGTCGCCGAGTGCCGCAAAGTCGGTGCCGACCGCGTTGAAGTTCAGCGTCTTGTAGCCCTTGGCCTCGGCCCCGCCGGCGCGCGCGTCGTCCTCGCCGCCCGACCACCACACGCCGATGAACTTGTCCATCGGGAAGCGGATCTTGGTGGCTTCCTTGACGGCCGTCGGGTTCATCGCACCCCAGCCCCACATCACCATGTAGTCCGGCTGGTCGCGGCGCACGTTCAGCCACTGCGACGACTGGTTCTGCATTTCCTTGCCCGGCACCGGATACTGCATCAGCGTGAAGCCGTATTCGGCGGCGAACTTCTCGAGCAGCGGGATCGGCTCGCGGCCATAGCCGGCGTCAAGGAAGATGTAGCCGATCTTCTTGCCCTTCAGCTTGTCGAGACCGCCTTCCTTGTCCGAGATGTACTTCACGACGCCCGAGGCGCCGTCCCAGTACGTCATCGGCGGGTTGAACACCCACGGGAAGGTGTTGCCCTCGGCCGCCGCCGACAGGCCATAGGCCATCGACAGAACCGGGATCTTGTCGACACTCGCCTTCGGGATGACCTGGAGCGTGATGCCGGTCGACCACGGATTGAACACCACCGAGCCCTTGGCCTTGGCCGCCTCGTAGCACTCCACGCCCTTCTGCGTGTCGTAGCCGGTCTCGCATTCCTCGACCATGACCTTGACGCCGCCGATGCCGCCGTCGCGCTCGTTCAGCATGTTGAGGTAATCGCTCATGCCGTTGGCGATCGGAATGCCCGAACCGGCATAGGGGCCCGTCCGGTAGGTCGGAAGCTGGATGTAGATGGAGTCTTCTGCAAAGGCCGGCGCGGTCCACGCACCGGTCAGCGCCGCAATCGCGACGCCGAATGCCAGAGCCCTCGTCTTCATGTCGTTTCTCCCATGCTTGCGGCGGTTTTGCCGTCCGTCTTGCCAAGAGCCTTTTTGTCGTGATGTCCGCAGCCGGCTCCGATGCCCGGACGATTGATGCCGTCTGCCGTCACACGTAGGGGAACGGCCAGACGCGCAGTTTCTCCTTTGCGATCTGCCAGAGCCGGACAAGGCCGTGCGGCTCGACGATCAGGAAGAAAATGATGAGCGCACCGACGATCATCCGCGTCGAATGCTCGATGGTCTCGGCCCCGACATCGAGCCCGATCGACGGCAGCCCGAAGCGCAGCAGCACCGGCAGGATCCAGATGAACGCCGCGCCCATGAACGATCCGACGAGGCTGCCGAGACCGCCAAGGATCGCCATGAACAGGATCTGGAAGGAAAGATTGATCGAGAACGCCGAGGGCTCCGCCGCGCCGAGCCAGGAAAACACCATCAGCGCCCCGGCGACGCCGCAGACATAGGACGACACCGCGAAGGCCGAGAGCTTGGCAACTAGCGGCCGCACGCCGATGAGCTCGGCCGCGATGTCCATGTCGCGGATCATCATCCATGACCGGCCGACCCGGCCGCGCACGACGTTCTTCAGGACGACGGTGATGAGGATGACGATGCCGAGCACGAGGAAATAGCGCGTCAGCGGCGAGGCTGCCGGCCCCGACAGCACCACGCTGCCGAACCCGGTGCGCTCCGGCACCTCGATCGCGCCCGAGGCATTGTTGTTGTAGAGCCACGGCACGCGGATGAAGCACCATTCGAGGAAGAACTGCGCCGCCAGCGTCGTCACCGCCAGATAGAGCCCCTTGATCCGCAGGCTCGGCAGGCCGAACACCATGCCGATCGCCGCCGAGAACAGTCCCGACGCGAGCACCAGGATGACGAGATTGACGTCCGGAAAGATCGTCGTGAGCTTGTAGCAGGCATAGGCCCCGACGCCCATGAACGCGCCCGAGCCGAGCGACAACTGTCCGGCATAGCCGGTCAGCACGTTGAGGCCGATCGTCGCCAGCGAGAAGATCAGGAACGGAATCATGATCGATGTGATCATGAAATCGCTGCCTGTCGCCGGAATGACGACCGCGATGATGACGAGAATGATGCCGAGACCGATCTTGTCCTGCAGGATCGGGAAGACCTGCTGGTCGGCCTCGTAGCTGGTCTTGAACTGGCCTGCTTCGCGATAGAACATCTTGTCAGACCCTTTCGATGATCTTTTCGCCAAAGAGGCCCTGCGGCCGGAAGACGAGGAAGACGAGCGCGATACCGTAGGCGAGCCAGGATTCGATGCCGCCGCCAACCAGCGGTCCCCAGTAGATCTCGCCGACCTTCTCGCCGATGCCGATGATGAGACCGCCGACGATGGCGCCGGGGATCGAGGTGAAGCCGCCGAGGATCAGCACCGGCAGCGCTTTCAGCGCGATGATCTCGAGCGCGAAGGAGACGTCCGACCGCGCGCCCCACATGATGCCGGTGACGAGCGCGACGACACCGGCCGCGAACCAGACGATCGCCCAGATCTGGTTGAGCGAGATGCCGACCGACAGCGCCGCCTGATGGTCATCCGCGACCGCCCGCAGCGCCCGGCCGATGCGCGTCTTGTTGAAGAACACCGCCAGCGCGCCGATCATGATGGCCGCGATCACCGCCGCCGCGATGTCGATTTTCTGCAGCGAGATGAGGCCCGGCGAGCCGCCCGGCCCCCAGCCTTCCGGCTCCAGCACCACTGAACCCGACGGCAGGCCGAGTTCGGAGGCGATCATCACCTTCGGCTCGCCGCCGAAAATGAACTCGCCGAAGCCGATGAGGAAATAGGTCAGGCCGATCGTCGCCATCAGCAGGATGATTTCCGGCTGGTTGACCAGCGGCCGCATCACGAAGCGCTCGACGCAGATGGCGAGCAGCGCCATCACGCCGACCGCCAGAAGCAGCGCCAGGATCGCCGGCACGCCCTTTTCATAAAGGCCGACAAGCGTCAGCGCCGCGAACACCACCATGATGCCCTGGGCGAAGTTGAACACGCCCGAGGCCTTGAAGATCAGCACGAAGCCGAGCGCAATCAGCGCATAGAGGATGCCGCCGACGATCCCTTCCCAGAGCACCTGGATGAAGAAATCCGGCATGTCGACCATCTGGACGAACGGATTGACGAAGATGTTCAGCAAAAGATCCATGTCCGCCCCGTCAATGCGAGACGCCGAGATAGGCGTCGATCACGTCCTGGTTGGCCTGCACTTCCTCCGGCGTGCCGTCGGCGATCTTCTTGCCGTAGTCGAGCACGACCACCCGGTCGGAAAGATCCATGACGACGCCCATGTCGTGTTCGATGAGCGCGATCGTCGTGCCGAACTGGCTGTTCACGTCGAGGATGAAGCGGCTCATGTCCTCTTTTTCCTCGAGGTTCATGCCCGCCATCGGCTCGTCGAGCAGCAGCAGCTCGGGTTCCATCGCCAGCGCCCGGCCAAGTTCCACCCGCTTCTGCAGGCCGTAGGGCAGCCGGCCGACCGGCGCCCGCCGGATGTGCTGGATCTCGAGGAAATCGATGATCTCCTCGACCTTGCGCCGGTGCTCGATCTCTTCCCGCCGCGCCGGCCCGTAGTGGAAGAGATGCCAGAAGAAGTGCCGCTTCATCAGCAGCGTACGCCCCGACATGATGTTGTCGAGCGTCGACATGCCCTTGAAGAGGGCGACGTTCTGGAAGGTCCGGGCAATGCCCTGGCTCGCCGCCTCGTAGGGCCGCATCTTCGAGCGCGCTTCGCCCTTGAAGGTGATGACCCCTTCCTGCGGATGGTAGAAGCCGTTGATGACGTTGAGCATCGACGTCTTGCCGGCACCGTTCGGCCCGATGATGGCGCGGATCTCGCCCTTCTGAATGTCGAACGAGATGTTGGTGATCGCCCGAACACCGCCGAACGACAGCGACACGTTCTCCACCTTGAGGAGCACTTCGCGCCCGGCCGTCTCGCCGGCGACCGCGGTTTCGGTCGCAGCGTTCATTCGGCGGCCTCCTTGTGCTCTTCGGCGGCCGGATAGACCGTCATGTCGCGGATCTGCACCGTGGCGGAGATACGGCCCTTGCGGCCATCCTCGAACGTCACCTCGGTTTCGATGAACTTCTCGCTCGAGCCGTCATAGAGCGCCTCGATGAGCGGCGCGTAGCGCTCGGCGATGAACGACCGGCGCACCTTCTGCGTCCGCGTCAGCTCGCCGTCATCCGCGTCGAGCTCCTTGTGCAGGATGAGGAAACGATGGATCTGCGCTCCCGCCATCGTCGGTTCGTTGGCCAGGTCCCGGTTCACCTTGTCGACGTTGCTCTGCAGCATCTCGTAGACCTGGGCGTGGCCGGCAAGCTCCTGATAGCTGGCATAGGAGATGTTGTTGCGCTCCGCCCAGTTGCCGACCGCGTTGAGGTCGATATTGAGGAAGACGCAGGAGAAATCGCGGCCATCGCCGAACGCCACGGCCTCCTTGACGTTCGGGAAGAATTTCAGCTTGTTCTCGATGTATTTCGGCGCGAACAGCGTGCCGTCGACGAGGCGGCCGACGTCCTTGGCCCGGTCGATGATCTTCAACTGGCCGTCATGGTCGAAGAAGCCGGCATCGCCCGTGTGCACCCAGCCTTCCGCGTCGACCGTTTCCGCCGTCGCCGTGTCGTTCTTGAAATAGCCGATGAACATGCCCGGGCTCTTGAACAGCACCTCGCCGGTCTCGGAGATCTTGATCTCGACATTCGGCGCCGCCGGCCCGACCGTGTCGGAGCGCACATGCCCGTCTTCCTGCGCCGTCACATAGAGGAAGGCCTCGGTCTGGCCGTAGAGCTGCTTCAGGTTGAGGCCGAGCGAGCGGTAGAAGCTGAAGAGATCCGGCCCGATCGCCTCGCCCGCCGTATAGGCCGTGCGGATCCGCGAAAAGCCGAGCACGTTCTTCAGTGGGCCGTAGACGAGCAGGTTGCCGAGCCCGTAGAGCAGCCGGCCGCTGAACGGCACCGGACGGCCGTCGAGGATGTCCTCGCCATAGCGCCGGGCGACGTCGATGAAATAGTGGAACATCCGCCGCTTGATCGAACTGGCGTCCTCCATCCGGATCATCACCCGGGTGAGGAGGCCCTCGAACACGCGCGGCGGCGCGAAGTAGAAGGTCGGGCCGATCTCTTTCAGATCATGCTGCACCGTCTCGGCGCTCTCCGGACAGGCCATGCAGAAGCCGGCCACCATGCCCTGCGCATAGTTGAGGTAGTGATCGCCGACCCAGGCGAGCGGCAGATAGGCAAGCACCTCGTCGGCGTCGGAAAGCTTGTCGAATGCCGCCGTGTCGCTCGCCGCCGCGATGCACCGTTCCGCCGACAGCATCACGCCCTTCGAGCGGCCGGTCGTGCCGGAGGTGTAGAGGATGATCGAGATGTCGCTGCCCTTGCCGAGCTCGATCTCGTCAAGGAAGGCCTGCGCCGCGCCCGGCTCGTTCTTCAGCCGCTCCCGGCCCTTGGCCTGGATCGCCTCGAACGAATGCAGCCGCGTGTGGTCATAGTCGCCAAGGCCGCGCGGATCGTCATAGACCATGTCGCGGAGGCTCTTCAGCCGGTCGCCGACCGACAGCACCTTGTCGACCTGCTCCTGGTCCTCGGCCATCGCGAAGGCGACGTCGGCATGCTCGAGCACATAGGCGAGCTCTTCGGCGATCGCGTCGGCATAGACCGGCACCGGCGTCCCGCCGAGGCACTGCACCGCCGCAATCGTCCAGTACAGCCGGGGCCGATTCGCCCCGATGACCGCACAGGTGTCGCCGCGCTTGAAGCCAAGGTCCTGCAGACCGAGCGCGAAGGCGCGGATCTCGTCCAGCACCTCGGCCCAGGTCCAGGTCTGCCAGATGCCGAGATCCTTCTCGCGCATGGCCGGCCGGCTGGCCCGGGCCGTGGCATTCCTGAGGAGTAGCTTCGGAAAAGTATCCAAGCGCCCGCCGGCAATCGCCGCCGCGTCAGCCATACCGTTTCCTCACCCTGGTCGCCGACCCTTTTTGGCCGGTCTCGATTTCGTTACCGCAACTAAATCTAACGGCTTGCGACAAATCAAGCCGCTTTCGGTGACATTCGCAACGAAAGGGGTGAGTTACGCCGGCTATCTTTCCGGCAGTGCTTTCAGCTTGTGCCGTAAATGATTTTCGGCAGCCAGGTGGCGATTTCCGGGAAATACCAGAGCACCAGAAGTGAAGAGAGCTGGATCAGAACAAACGGAATGATGCCCCGGTAGATATCCATGGTTGAGACCGAGGCCGGCGCGACGCCGCGCAGGTAAAACAGTGCAAAACCAAACGGCGGCGTCAGGAATGATGTCTGCAGGTTGACCGCCAGCATGATGCCGAGCCAGACCGGACTCATCGGTTCACCGTTCGGCATCTCGAGCATCAGCAGCGTCGGCGCGATCAGCGGCACGACGACGAACACGATCTCGAGAAAATCGAGAAAGAAGCCGAGCACGAACATCAGCGCCATCACCGCCAGCATCGCGCCCGCCGCGCCGCCCGGAATGTTGCTGAGCAGGGCATGCACCATCTCCTCGCCGCCAAGGCCGCGAAAGACGAGCGAGAACAGCGTCGCCCTGATCATGATGAGGAACACCATGGCGGTGATCTGCGTCGTCCCGCGCATCACCTCGCCAAGGACGCCGGCGCTGGCGAGCCGCCTCAGCGCCAGCGCGAGGCCGCCGCCGATGACGAGAAACAGGATCGCGGCAAGGATGATGCCGACAAGGTCCGCCGCCGGGATCTCGTCGCGCTGCACCCGGAGGTCCATGAAGCTCGTCAGGATGAGGATGCCGACGAGTGCCGCGGCGGCCGCCAGCACCGGCCAGTGCTGGTCGTCCATCACCCGGAAGCCGCCGAGCAGCACCGCGCCGACCGCGCCGACCGCCGCCGCCTCGGTCGGCGTCGCGATGCCGGCAAGGATCGAGCCGAGCACGGCGATGATCAGCACCACCGGCGGCACCAGGGCCTGCATCAGCTCCTTGAGGCCGGCTTCCTCGCCCTTTTCGATTCGCATCGCCGGCGACGATTTCGGCCGGAAGATCGCCATCGCCACCTGAAACAGGATGTAGAGGCCGACGAGCATCAGCCCGGGCAGCAGCGCCCCGGCAAAGAGATCGCCGACCGACACCGTGTCCGGCGCGAAATTGCCCATCTCGAGCTGCGCCTTCTGATAGGCGTTGGCGAGCTGGTCGCCGAGGATGACGAGCACGATCGAGGGCGGAATGATCTGGCCAAGCGTGCCGGCCGCCGCAATCGAACCGGCCGCGAGGCGCGGGCTGTAGCCGTTCTTCAGCATCGTCGGCAGCGACAGGAGCCCCATCGTCACGACGGTCGCCCCGACAATGCCGGTCGAGGCGGCCAGCAGCGCCCCGACGATCGACACTGAAAAGCCGAGGCCGCCGCGCAGCGAGCCAAACAGCTTGCCCATCGTCTCGAGCAGCTCCTCGGCGACTTTGGAGCGCTCCAGCATCACCCCCATGAAGACGAACAGCGGCACCGCGATCAGCACCTCGTTCGTCATCGTCCCGAAGATGCGCTGCGGGAAGGCAGAGAGGAACGAGATGTCGAAGGCGCCGAACACCCAGCCGATGCCGGCAAAGAGCAGCGCCGTGCCGGCCAGCGTGAAGGCGACGGGAAAGCCTGCGAGCAGCAGCACGCAGACGACCGCGAACATGATGATGTCGAGCGAATGGGCGAGCGTTTCCATGCTGGTCAGTTCCCGTGGAAGCGCAGCGCATCGAGCTCGGCTTCATCGCCGCCGAGCGCGAGCAGGGAATGGGCCGCCATCGAAAGCCCCTGCAACGCCATCTGGACTGCGAAGATGAGGATCGCCGTCTTCAGGACGAAAATGCCCGGAATGCCGCTCGTCTCCTTCGAGCCCTCGAAGATCGACCACGACTGCAGCACGTAGGGCGTCGCCACCTTCAGGATCAGCAGACACACCGGCAGGATGAAGACCAGCGCCCCGAAGAGATTGACGAGCGCCTTCGCCCGCGGCCGGGCTTCCCGGTAGAAGATGTCGACCCGGACATGGCCGTCATGGCGCAGCGTGTAGGCCGCCGCCAGCATGAACAGCATGGAATGCAGGTAGAGGATCGACTCCTGCGCCCAGATCGAGCCGACGCCGAACACATAGCGCATCAGCACGACGGTGAACTGGATCAGCACCACCGCCAGCGTGAACCACGAGACGAACCGCCCCGTGCGCTCGTTGAGGCTGTCGACAAACTCGGCAAAGGCACGCATGACTGATCCCCGGCAGGAGCCGTTACGCGCGTCTGTCTATCCGAACCTGACCGCCGCGTCGACCGTTGCGAGGCAATCAGCCGCCCCGGCGCCGGCCTGCTTGAACGGAAGTCTGAGGCCCCGGCGCAACGACAGGCGCCGAACGCCGATCTCCTGCCCATGCCGATCGGCCATTCCGCATCCCGGCAAAACGCTCTATGTCTGGTGCCGAGCCTTTTCCGCAGCCGCCCGGCCGCGCCAACCTTGAAGGAAGCTGCACGCCATCATGAGCGCCGCAAAGATGCCCGTCGTCCTCGTCACCGCCGACGTCAAGCCTCTCGAGAACTATCGCTGGCACGCCACCCCCTCGACCTATCTCAACGCGCTCGTCGCCGGCGCCGGCGCCGTGCCGCTGATCCTTCCCGATTTCGCCGACCGCCTCGACCTCGACGCCGCCCTTGACCGCGTCGACGGCGTTCTGGCCACCGGTTCGCGCTCGAATGTCCACCCGTCGCGCTATGGCGTCGCCCCGAGCGAGCGGCACGAGCCCTATGACGAGGCCCGCGACGCCACCACCCTGCCGCTGATCCTGCGCGCCCTCGAGCGCGGCATCCCGACCTTCTGCGTCTGCCGCGGCTATCAGGAGCTCAACGTCGCCCTCGGCGGCACGCTGGCAACCGAGATTCAGGACCTGCCCGGCCGCATGGATCACCGCGCCCCGGTATCGGACGTGCAGGACGAGCGCTTCGCCATCCGCCATCCGGTCGAGATCGTGCCGGGCGGCGTGCTCGCCGGCATTTTCGACAGCCCGTCCATTGCGGTGAATTCCCTGCACCGGCAGGCGATCGACCGGCTCGCCGACCGCCTCGTCGTCGAAGGCCGGGCGCCGGATGGCACCATCGAGGCCGTCCGCGTCGCCGACGCCAGGGGCTGGAACCTCGGCGTGCAGTGGCATCCGGAATACTGGGTCGGCACCGATCCCGTCTCCGACCGGCTGTTTGCCGCGTTCGGCGAAGCCGTCCGCGCCGGCTGACACTGGCGACGGCGCCAGTCCTGCGTCACGCCTCAGTGCGTGACGCCGAAGCCGACCGCCGCCGTAAACAGCAACAGGCCCGTGAAAAGCACGAACAGCGCCCCGCCGATCTCGACGGCGCGGTGGATGTAGTGGCTCGTCCGCGATTCCGGCCCGGCCATCCGCATCGCCAGCCCCTTGGCCGTGATCGCAATCCCGGCCAGCGTCGCCACCGTGATGCCGGTGCCGAACGCCATCGCGAAGGCCGCACCGATGCCGGCAAGCATCATGCCCTGCGACAGCGCGAAGGCGAGAACGATGAGCGCCCCGGAACAGGGCCGCAGGCCCACCGTCATGATCGCCGCCAGCGCGCCGCCCCGTTCGCGCCAGTTGCCGCCGACCGCGACCGGTTCGTCATCGACCGCGCAGGGGTGATGCGTGCCCGCTCCGTGCCCGTGGTCGTGGTCGTGGCCGTGGTCGTGATCGTGATCGTGATCGTGATGATGGTGCCGCAGGATCTTGGTGTAGACGAGCCAGAGCCCGAGCAGGACGATGAGCCCGTAGGAGCCGATCTCGAAGGCCCGCGCCGTATCGTCGATGGCAACGCTGGTCAGCCGCAGGATGACGCCGGCAACCCCGATGAGCACGATCGCCGTGACCGCCTGCGCGAACGCCGAGGCAAAGGAGAGCCAGATCCCGGTCCGCGCCGTTTCGTTGCTGGCAAGGACGTAGCTGGTGATCACCGCCTTGCCATGTCCCGGCCCTGCCGCGTGGAAGACCCCATAGGCAAAGCTGACGAGCATCAGCATGAAGGCCGCCGACCCGTCGACCGCCGAGCGGCGCACCCCGTCCCGCAATTCCTTGTAGAAGGCGTTCTGCTGGCGCGCCACGAAGCCGAGCACGCGGGCAACGATCCCCGGCGTCGCCACCGGCTTGCTCCCGCCCGCCATATTCTCGCCTGCCGTTGCCGGCCCGGCCTCTGCCACCGCCGCCGGACCCGCCGCCGTCCCGCTATCGGTCATCGGCCTTGCGCCGCCGTCCGCCGGCGCCACCAGCCGCTCGATCGCCGCCATTGCGTCGCTCGGCCCGCTCGCCGCATCGCCGCAAATCACCGTGATGCGGTTGGCAAGACTGTTGGTGATCTCCAGCAGGTCTTCCGGCGGCGTCGGCTGGTCGGCGGGAATGGCCGCCAGTGCCGCCGCCGTCGCATCGTCGAGTTCGCCCGCCGCCTGCGTCTCGATCCGGCAGCCGGCAGGCGCGTTCTCAAGCGCCGTCCCCCCGTCCTTGGCGAAGGAATAGGCGATGTAATAGTTCGGGTCGTAGACATCGACCTCGAAGCGCTCGGCAACGCGATAGGGCGTCGTCAGCGGCACCGTCACCGTCATTTCGAGATAGCGCGCGTCGAGCAGTTCCGGCGTATTCTCCTTGGCCGCCTGCTCGCGCATGAAGGCGCGGTCCTCGTCGGTCAGCAGCCAGTAGTCCTCGATCGGCACCTTGCGCATGACCAGCCGGTAATCCGGCAGCGGCTCGCCGAATTCGACATTCTCGGCCCCCTCGCCGGCGAAGGTGAAATATTCGAAGTCCTTGAGGGACTCGATATTCACCTCGGCGAGCTCCCGCAGTTCCGCCTCGCTGAGTTCGCCGTCTCCGTCGGCATCGAGCCCCTGCACCGCATAGGCCGAATAGGCGTCGTCGAACGACCAGACGTGCCGCACCGCGACGATTGCCCCGTCCTTGAAGACGACCGTCGTCTTGCCACTGATGAATACATGCGGATGCGCCACCGCCACGCCGGCAAAAGCCAGAATGACCATGAGGCCGACAAGCCAGGATCTCAGCATTCGACGTCCCTGTCTGGCAGCGCCCCCGCCCGGCCCCTCGGGAATTCCGTGTCGCCGGTCAGCGCAGAACCTTCACCGGCGCTCCGACATGCACCCGCTCGAACAGGTCGATGACGTCGGCGTTGAGCATGCGGATGCAGCCGTTCGACACCGCCCGGCCGATCGAGCCCGGCGCGTTGGTGCCATGGATGCGATAGGCGCTCCAGCCAAGATAGAGCGCGCGCACGCCAAGGGGATTCTTCGGCCCCGGTGCGACATAGGTCGGCAGGCTCGGCTTCTTGGAGCGCTGGTCCGGCGTCGGCGTCCAGCTCGGATTCTCGCGCTTGCGCACCACGTGGGTCTCGCCGAACCACTGGTTCGCCGGCGAGCCGACCGCCACCGGATAGCGGATCGCCTTGCCGCCGCCGAGCACGTAGTAGAGCCGCCGCTCCGACGTCTTGATGACGATCGTGCCCTGCTCGTACCCGTTCTCGAAGTCGACGACATCGCGCGCCGCCATCGCCGGCGCCGTCTGTCCGGCGACGAACCCCGCCAACAGCCCGACAAAAGCCGCTGCAATCCAGAAAGACCGTACCATCGGCTCTCCCCACAAATTCCCCGGCCAGACGGCCGAACGTCCCCGGATCACCCGAACGCCCCGGAAGGGCCGCAGTGTGCCGAACCGGCTCGCGTATCGCAAGACCGCACTACTGCGACAGCCGCAGCTTGGTGATCTCGTCGCCGATCGCCTTGAACGCCTTCTTCAGTTCATCCTTCGAACTGGCCTTGAAGAAGTGATGGTCCGGCGAGGTCGCGCAATCCTTGTAGAGTTGCTCCGCCGTCGCATCGAGCGCCCCGCTATAGGCCTCGAACATCACCGTGAAGACGACCATCTCGGCCGGCTTTGCCTTCACCGATGTGCAGATCGCAGCCAGCTTGTCGTCGATCTTCTTGCGCATCACGACCGTGTCGGATGAACCGAGACGCTGCTTTGCGGCATAGCCATAGGCCGTGTAGTCGCTGCCCGCCGGCGTGCTTTGCTTGATGACGGCGTTCACGCCGTCGGTCATCAGCACGATGATCTTCTTGGCGCCCTTCGCGCCATATTCCGACCCCTGGATGAACGGCGGCGTCGGCGACAGCACCCGCCATCCCCAGGCCATGCCCTCCGAGGAGACCGTTCCGCCGCCGCCATAGGAGCGCAGCTTCTTGATCGCGCTGACCACCGTGCTCCGGCTCGTCGTCAGGGGCACGATCGGGTCCGGGCACGAGCCGTTCGGCCCCTGCTGGACAAAGACATTGTCCTTGATCTTGATCATGGAGGCGTGCGGGTTGTCGTATTTCCAGACCCAGCCGATATCGTTCGGCCAGCCCGTCGCCCAGTACTTCGCCCAGTACGGCAGGTAGGGCCACTTGCCCTCATTCGTCGTCTGGCCGCTCTTTGCGAAATCGATGTAGTCGTTTCGGTAGTTGGCCCAGGTCGGCGGCTCGTCCGGCCAGAAGAACGGCACGAACAGCGTGTTCGGATTTCCGGTCCCCGGTTCCGTGTCGCTGGTGTCGTAGGGCTCCGGCCGCGCCTCGACGCAGCCGCGCCACTCCACATCGATCCCGTTGAAAAGATCGAAGTGGTTCACCTTGCTCGGCGTCTTCGGATAGCAGCTCCACTGGACCTTGGGGTCCTCGTTCTCCGGCCGCGGCGTATAGGCGAACGGCGTCGCCGCGATCGCCTCGCCGGGCGTCGTGTTGCGCACCAGCCCGTCGATCACCGAGCGCACGGTCTCGCCGCCGGCAACGATGATGCCGCTCTCGTCCGGCGCCAGCGAACAGCCAAGATCGCCGCAGCTTGGCGGCGGCGGCGGCGGTGGAGGCGGGGGTGGCGGCGGCGGCGGAGGCGGGCTCGGCGGCGGTGGTGGCGGCGGCGGCCCCGGAGGAGGAGGAGGCGGCGGCGGTGATGGCGGCGGCGGGGGTGGCGGCGGTGGCGGCGGATCGCAGCGCTGGTCGTAGACCGAATTGCCCTCGAAATTTTCGCCGTGATACGTCGAATCGGCGTCGACATCCATCCAGTTCAGATGCGCCGGGTCGTTGCCGATGTTGACCGCCGCCACATAGGGCACCAGCGCCATGCGGATCAGCGGCGTATCCTTCTTGCCGCGGTAGACCGAATCGATGAGATCCGTCGATGCCTCCTTCAGGGCATCCATGTGGTTTTCCATCGAGCCGGTGACATCGAGCACCAGCGCAATCTCGACACGCTCGGTCGAAATCGTCGATTCGCTGAGGACGTTCACCGTCAGATCGTCGACGCCGATGAGCTGCAGGAATTCCGTCTCGACCTGCTTTTTCGCCTTGAGCAGCAGCTTGTCGCGATCAGTGTTGATCGACATCGTGAACGGCACGCCATCGAGTTCCGGCGGCAGATTGCCGTCGAGATAGGCGCGCACGATCTTCTCGACGTCCGCATCGGCCTTGTCGAGCGACTGGCCGCCGGCAAGCGCCGCGCCGTCGAGCGCGTCCTGCAGCTTCTGGCGCACCCGGCTCGAATTCGAATAGTCGACCGCCGCGCCGACCAGCCCCATCACCGGGATCAGCGACAGCGCGAAAATGATCGCGATATTGCCATCGGTCTCGCGCCACAGCCGGTCAAGCACCGCCCGCGAGGGAAACGACGACAGCGCCGTCGACTTTTTCAGGGATTTGAAAACGTCCCGCATGCCCGTCGCGGCCTCGGTTCCAGGAGTGTGATTCGCAGGAACAGATTATTGTCGCGGGGACGCCCGTTTTGAAACGCCTCATGGTCGAAACCGGAGATATTTCTGCGGGAATCAACGATCTCCCCGGCGCTCGGCCGCGAACCAGCGGACCATGTGGTCGACAAAGGCCCGGACCTTTCGCGACAGGTGGCGGCGATCCGGGTAGACGACATAAATCCCGACATCGTCGATCTCGAAGGGCTCGAGCATCACCTCGAGTCGCCCGTCGGCGATGGCGTCCCCCGCCCCGAGCAACGGCATCCGGGCATAGCCGAGCCCGGAAAGAACCGCCTCGCGCAAGGCGACGACCCCGTTGACCCGCACCCGCCCCGCAACGGTCACCGTGCGCCGCTGCCGGCCGTCGCGGAAGGCCCAGACATCCGCCTGGGCAAGATTGGTGTCGAGAATGCAGGGCAGGTTGCGCAAATCCTCCGGCGTCTGCGGCCGGCCATATCGCGCAACCGTCTCGGGGCTGGCGCAGACGACCAGCCGGAAAGCGGCGAGCCGCCGGGCGATGAGGCTCGAATCGGCGAGCGCCGAAACCCGCACGGCAACATCGAACCCCTCCTCGACCAGGTCGACGAACCGGTCTTCCAGCTTCAGTTCGAGTTCGATGTCCTCTTCCTGCAGCGCAAAGGCAAGGATCGCCCGGCCGAGATCGCCATCGCCGAAGCTGCGCGGCGCCGAAACCCTGAGCCGGCCGCGCAGCGGCCCGCCGCTGTCGCGGATGCGATCCTCGAGCGCCTCGATGCGCTTCAGCACGTCGCTCGCCTCGCGAAAATAGATCTCGCCCGCATCGGTCAGCGAGAACGTCCGCGTCGTGCGGTTGACCAGCCGCACCCCATAGGCATCCTCGATCTCTCGAACATGCTTTGAAATCAGTGCCTTGGACCGGCCAAGCGCCCGCCCGGCGGCGGAAAACCCGCCATGCTCGGCCACCGCGACGAATGTCTGCATGCGCGAGATCGTGTCGGTCATCGTTCACCTGCAATGGACGGAATGTCTCTGAATGCGGAAATTGTCTTTCATTCAATAAACAATAATTCTGCCGTTATCGCAATGCCGCCGCTCCCTCCCGAACCAGGCCGGCGCCAAGGAGAACGACCAGATGATTGATACCCGCACGGCCCCCTATGCCGCCCTCGTCCTGCGCCTCACCCTCGGTGCGGTCCTCATCGCCCACGGCCTTCTCAAGGTCTTCGTCTTCACCATTCCGGGCACTGTCGGCTTTTTCGGCAGCCTCGGCCTTCCCGCCATCTTCGCCTACCTGACCATCCTTGGCGAAATCGGCGGCGGCCTGCTCCTCGTCGCCGGCGTCGCCACCCGCTGGATTTCCCTCGCCGTGCTGCCGATCCTGATCGGCGCCACCGTCGTCCACAGCGGCAATGGCTGGCTCTTCACCGCCGAGGGCGGCGGCTGGGAATATCCGGCCTTCCTCGCTCTTGCCGCTGCCGTTCAGGCCCTGCTCGGCGACGGCGCCTTCGCCCTTGCCAGCCTGCGCGATCGCGTCCCGGCCCTGTCGCGCGCCTGATCGCCCAACCCCTCCGGGCGAACAAGGCAACGCCCGCCGACCCCTTGTCCCGGTCGGCGGGCGTTTTCTGTCTGAATGGCGATCGGTGCGGGGCGCCCGGTCTCAGCCGGCCATGATCCGCCGGCCGAGTTCGATCAGCGACCGGTCCGACCAGGCCGGGCCAATCAGCGAAATGCCGAGGGGTGCACCATCGACCTCGGCAAGCGGCAGCGTGAGCTGCGGCAGGCCGCACAGCCCGGCAACGCATAAAAGCTCGAGCGCCCGCGTCCGGAACCCCTCGAGTGCCGGCGCCGGCGTCGTCAGCAGCGGCGCGATGCCCGGCACGGTCGGCAGCACGATGACGCCATCCGACCCGATGAGAGCGCCGATGCGGTCACGCACTTCCTTGCGCTTTTCCGTTGCCCCGTCCGCCTGCACCTCGCGGATGCGACGGCCGAAATTGAACCGGTCGGCGACATCCGGCGCAAGGTCGGGATTGCGGCAGGAAAGCCAGCTCCCGTGCACGCCGAGTGCCTCGAACGCCTGAATGATCCGGAACGTCCAGTACCAGGTGGTCAGGCCCTCCTCGGCGATCGTTTCCGCCTCCATCGGCCCGGTCACCTTCTCGACAGCGCCAAGCGCCGGCACGAAGGCGCGCTTCGCCTCGGCCGAGGCGAGATGGCCCACCCCTTCCTCGGCGAGAATGGCCCGCACCGACTGCGGCAGCGGCGCCCGGTCTTCGCCGAGCAATACATCCCCGACCCGGGCGAACGTGTCGATATCGCGCGCGAACCAGCCGAACGTGTCGAAGCTCGGCGCCAGCGCCATCGCGCCCTGCAGGGAAATCCGGCCCTGCGTCGGCCGCAGGCCGATGATGCCGCAATAGGAGGCCGGTGCCCGGACCGAGCCGCCGGTGTCCGAGCCGACCGCGAAATCGACGAGCCCGGCCGCCACCGCCGAGGCCGAGCCCGACGACGAGCCGCCGGGAATCCGCTCCGGCGCCGCCGGGTTCAGCGGTGTGCCGTAGTGCTTGTTCTGCCCGTTCAGGGAGAAGGCGAGCTCGTCCATATGGGTCTTGCCGACGAACCTTGCCCCGGCATCGAGCAGCGCCTGCACCGCCGGCGCCGTCCGGTCGCGCGGCTCGCTCTCCTGCCGCTTCAGCGGATGGCCGCAGCCGGTCGGATAACCGATGACGTCGAAGAGGTCCTTGACCCCCATTGTCAGCCCGGCGAGCGGCCCGCTCGCCGCATGGTCGACCTCGACATTCTCGTAGTCGACAAAGGCGTTGGCGGTATCCTCGACAAAGGCCATGCGGCACTCTCCTCTTCATTCAATATGACTGGCCGAAACCGGACCCGATCGGCGCGCCCGAGCCGGCCGGCCGGGTATTCGGATGCCGCAACCAGACTTGCCTGGAAACCCGGACGACGAAACGACAATGCTCAATATCCCGGCCAGCCACCAAGATAGCGTCGCCGGCCGGACCGGCGAGCCCCTGCGGCAACGGGTGCCGGCCGTGACTGTAATGAAATTTGATCATTCACCCCACTTCCGGAAACATTCGGGATGAACGAGATGTAGTGACGGTCGGACCTGTCGGGTCCGTTCGGAGGATATCCTGCATGATCACTGATGTCGTCGGCCCGGCCATTCCGGTCGTGGCGCCCGCCCGGGTGCGCCACAAGGTCGAGCGGCTGATGGCGCTCGTTGGCGCCATCCTTCTCGTTGCCTCGGAAGTCGCATTCGGGGCCATTGCGGCCGGCTGGGCGATCAGCGGCCTGTTCAGTCTCGGCACCACCGTCATGAGCATCATCGACGCCGTGATGCTGTCGATTGGCGCCGGTTTCATGGTCTGGTTCGCGCGAAATGCCATCCGGGCCGAATATTCCGGCACCTGATCCAAACCCGGTCGGCCGGCTCAGACATTCCGCCCGCGGCGCCCTCGCCGCGGGCGATTTGTTTACGATTTGTCAATAAGTTAGGCCATCGCGATTTTTTTTGTTGCAGGCGCGGTTTTCGCTTGTATGCGACGGCGAATGTTCCTATTTTCCGCCTGCCCAAATTCGCACGTGCCTGTGGTCGCGTGCCGGTCGGTGGGATCCTGGACAAGAGGCCGGGATGACGCCCTCAGTAGAACCGGCAGCCGGAGGCGAACCGGCGAACCCCGTCTCCGCGGGGGACGCGACTTGAAGCAACGACGTAGCGGGCTTTTTTGGTCTCTGCCGGCTCTCCAAAGGCCGGGGTTACTGAAGAGGCACTACTTCCTTGCCGGGCGTGCGGATCGGTTCTCCGTTCCAAACGATGGCATCAACGCATCGAAACGTCGGGCAGACGTTTTGCGTCAGATGTCGGCGGCGCATTCAGCACCGGCTCTCGGGCCGGACCGATGATGTCATCCGTTCGCGGTTCCTCGTCCACAGGGGGCCCGGCGAACGCAGCATCGTCGCATCTGAAACGACGAACGGAACCGGAGACACCGCCATGACCGACCGCATCCTCGATTTCCTCCGCACCCGACGTCCCGACGGTCCGTGCCTTGTCCTCGACCTCGACGTCGTGCGCGACAACTACGTCGCCCTCAGCCGCGCCATGCCGGACACCCGCGTCTTCTACGCGGTGAAGGCCAACCCGGCTCCGGAAGTGCTGGCGCTCCTCGCCGAGCTCGGCTCCGCCTTTGACTGCGCCTCGGTCCCCGAGATCGTGATGGCGCTCGAGGCCGGTGCCACCCCGGACCGTATCTCGTTCGGCAACACCATCAAGAAGGAGCGTGACGTCGCCCGCGCCTTCGAGCTCGGCGTTCGCCTCTTTGCCGTCGATTGCGAGGCCGAGGTCGAGAAGGTCGCCCGTTCGGCCCCCGGCTCGCGCGTCTTCTGCCGCATCCTGTCCGATGGCGCCGGCGCCGAGTGGCCGCTGTCGCGCAAGTTCGGCTGCGCCCCGGAGATGGCTTCCCGCGTCCTCGAGCATGCCCACCGGCTCGGCCTTGCCGCGCACGGCATTTCCTTCCATGTCGGCTCGCAGCAGCGCGACCCGGAGGCCTGGGACCGCGCCCTCGCCGTTACCGCCGGCATCTTCCGCGAGATGGCCGAGCGCGGCATCCACCTGAAGATGGTCAATCTCGGCGGCGGCTTCGCGGCCAAGTACCTGAAGGACATCCCGACCGCCCAGGATTATGGCCAGTCGATCTTCAACGCCCTTTGCCGTCATTTCGGCAACCGCATCCCGGAGACCATCATCGAGCCGGGCCGCGGCATGGTCGGCAATGCCGGCATGATCAAGGCCGAGGTCGTCCTCATCTCCCGCAAGTCCGATGACGATCCGGTCCGCTGGGTCTATCTCGACATCGGCAAGTTCGGCGGCCTTGCCGAGACGATGGAAGAGGCGATCCGCTACCCGATCCGCACCCCGCGCGACGGCGCCGCGACCGAGGCCTGCGTCCTCGCCGGCCCGACCTGCGATTCCGCCGACGTGCTCTACGAGAAGGATCCGTATTTCCTTCCCGTCTCGCTCGAGATCGGCGACGAGGTGCTGATCGAGGCCGCCGGCGCCTACACCACCACCTATTCGGCGGTGGCGTTCAACGGCTTTTCGCCCCTTGCTTCCTACGTGATCTGACGCTTCAACGCCGATGATCCGGATCGAGGACGAGGCGCCCGCCGACGTGGGCGCCCGGGAGGCGCTGCTTGACCGCGCGTTCGGTTCGGCACGCTTCCGCAAGACGTCGGAGCGCATCCGCGACGGGCGCCTGCCCGCCGAGGGGCTTTCGCTCGTTGCCCGCCGCGACGGCCGCCTCGTCGGCACCGTCCGCCTGTGGCATGTCGAAGCGGGCGATGCCGGCAGCGCCCTGCTGCTCGGCCCGCTCGCGGTCGAGGCTGACCTGCGCGGCGAGGGTCTCGGCGGTCGGCTGATGCGCCGCGCCCTCAATCGCGCTGCCAGTCTCGGCCATCGCGCCGTGCTGCTGGTCGGCGACGCGCCGTACTACATCCGCTTCGGCTTTTCCGCCGTGGCGGCATCTGGCCTTGCCATGCCCGGACCGTTCGAGCGGCACCGTCTGCTCGGGCTCGAGCTCGTCCCCGGCGCCCTTGCCGGGGCCGCCGGCCTCATCCTGCCGACCGGCGCGCCGGCTCCGGCAGAAACGATTGCCCCGGCCGCCGGATTTCCGGCGCTGTCGGCTCTCGCCAAGCTGCGCGCGCTGCCGTAAAAGGCGGCGCGCCTTTCTTTCTTCAGCCCCCGCAACCGCAATCCGGGAGAACCAGGGAGACCAGGCTTATGACGCACTGGCCCGTATATGGCCGCATCGACGGCCCCATCGTGATGATTGGCTTCGGCTCGATCGGCAAGGGAACCCTGCCGCTCATTGAACGGCATTTCGAATTCGACCGGTCGCGCTTCGTCGTGATCGACCCGAACGACGCCGACCGCGCCCTGCTCGACGAACGCGGCATCCGCTTCGTCAAATCCGCTGTGACCAGGGATAATTATCGCGATCTGCTCGCCCCCCTGCTGCAGGAGGGCGGTGGTCAGGGCTTCTGCGTCAACCTTTCGGTCGACACCTCCTCCCTCGACATCATGAAGCTGTGCCGGGAAATCGGCGCGCTTTATATCGACACGGTCGTCGAGCCCTGGCTCGGCTTCTACTACGACAGGCAAGCCGGCCCCGAGGCCCGCACCAACTACGCCTTGCGCGAGCCCGTGCGCGCCGAGAAGCCGCCAATCCCGGCGGCACCACCGCCGTCTCCTGCTGCGGCGCCAATCCGGGCATGGTCTCCTGGTTCGTCAAGAAGGCCTTGCTCGACATCGCCCGCGACACCGGCGTGACGGTCGAAAAGCCGGCCAGCCGCGACGACTGGGCCCGGCTGATGCAGACCCTCGGCGTCAAGGGCGTCCACATCGCCGAGCGCGACACCCAGCGCGTCAGGACGCCCAAGCCCATGGGCGTCTTCTGGAACACATGGTCGGTCGAGGGCTTCCTGTCCGAGGGCTTCCAGCCGGCCGAGCTTGGCTGGGGCACCCATGAAAATGGCGCCCGGACAATGCCTTCGGCCACGCTGACGGCTGCAAGGCGGGCATTTTCCTGCTCCAGCCCGGCGCCAACACCCGCGTGCGCACCTGGTGCCCGACGCCGGGCCCGCAATACGGTTTCCTCGTCACCCACAACGAGGCGATCTCGATCGCCGACTATTACACCGTCGGTGCCGGCGACAATCCGGAATACCGGCCGACCTGCCACTACGCCTACCACCCCTGCAACGACGCCGTACTGTCGTTGCACGAGCTGTTCGGCGCCGCCGGCGAAGTCCAGAAGACGCTGCACGTCCTTGACGAGACCGAGATTGTCGACGGCGTCGACGAACTCGGCGTGCTGCTCTATGGCCACGCCAGGAACGCCTACTGGTACGGCTCGCACCTCTCCATCGAGGGCGCCCGCAAGCTCGCGCCGTATCAGAACGCGACCGGCCTGCAAGTCAGCTCCGCCGTCCTCGCCGGCATGGTCTGGGCGCTGGAGAACCCCGCCGCCGGCATCGTCGAGGCCGACGAGATGGACCACGAGCGCTGCCTTGAGGTGCAGGTGCCCTATCTCGGCCCGGTCGAGGGCTACTACACCGACTGGACCCCGCTCTCCGGCCGCCCCGGCTTCTTTCCCGAGGATATCGACGAAAGCGACCCCTGGCAGTTCCGCAACGTGCTGGTGCGCTGACCTCGCCTGCCCTCCCCTTGCGGGAGGGCAGGTCCGCGGCTTCCCGGAAAGAAGCTCGTCAAACCGGCACTGGGTCGGCAAGCGCCACGCCATCACCCTCGGCGCGATCCTCGCCCTCAGGGAGAGGGATGCTGAGTCCTCGCTTTGACGTCCGTCAAAGCGTTAGCGCAGGCTGGGTGAGGGTGTTGCTGGGCTTCGCGCTCGACTTCAACGCCCTAAAAACCCCCTCACCCGGCCGCTGCGCGGCCGCCCTCTCCCCCAAGGGGCGAGGGCCTGGACCGAATTCCCGGAAAGGCCCTGCCCGGCCCGTGCAGGGTCCCCTGAAAGCGCCGCCGGAAAACGAAAAGGCCGCGGCGGTTGCCCGTCGCGGCCAGGATCGTGCTTCTGCCGGAGAGGCAGGGCGGAAGGACGAAGCCTCAGCCGCCCATGCGCTTGGAGCGCATGCCGAGCGTGCGCAGGCGCAGCGCGTTGAGGCGGATGAAGCCTTCCGCGTCCTTCTGGTCGTAGGCGCCGCGGTCGTCCTCGAAGGTGACGAGCTCGTCCGAATAAAGCGACATCGGGCTCTTGCGGCCGACGACGATGACATTGCCCTTGTAGAGCTTCAGCCGCACGACACCCTCGACGCACTCCTGGCTCTTGTCGACGAGCGCCTGCAGCATCTCGCGCTCCGGCGTGAACCAGAAGCCGTAATAGACGAGCTCGGCATAGCGCGGCATCAGGCTGTCCTTGAGGTGCATCGCCTCACGGTCGAGCGTCAGCGACTCGATCGCCCGGTGCGCCGCGAGCAGAATAGTGCCGCCCGGCGTCTCGTAAACGCCGCGGCTCTTCATGCCGACGAACCGGTTCTCGACGAGGTCGACGCGGCCGATGCCGTTGTCGCGGCCAAGATCGTTGAGCGCGGCGAGCAGCTCGGCCGGGCTCATCTTCTTGCCGTTGAGGGCAATCGCGTCGCCCTTGGCAAATTCGATCTCGATATAGGTCGGGCTGTCCGGCGCCTCTTCCGGCGCGATCGTGCGCTGGAACACATAGGCCGGCGGCTCGGCGAACGGGTCTTCGAGCACCTTGCCCTCCGAGGACGAGTGCAGCAGGTTGGCGTCGACCGAGAACGGCGCCTCGCCGCGCTTGTCCTTCGGCACCGGAATCTGGTGCTTCTCGGCAAACTCGATGAGGTCGGACCGGGACTTGAAGTCCCACTCGCGCCACGGGCTGATGACCTTGATGCCCGGCTCGAGCGCGTAATAGCCAAGCTCGAAGCGCACCTGGTCGTTGCCCTTGCCGGTCGCGCCGTGCGAGACGGCGTCGGCGCCGGTCATGCGCGCAATCTCGATCTGGCGCTTGGCGATCAGCGGCCGCGCGATCGAGGTGCCGAGCAGATAGACGCCCTCATAAAGCGCGTTCGCCCGGAACATCGGGAAGACGTAGTCGGCAACGAACTCCTCGCGCAGGTCGTCGATGAAGATCTCCTTGATGCCGGCCATCTCCGCCTTGCGGCGCGCCGGCTCCAGCTCCTCGCCCTGGCCGAGATCGGCGGTAAACGTCACCACCTCGCAGCCATAGGTTTCCTGCAGCCATTTCAGGATGATCGAGGTATCGAGGCCGCCCGAATAGGCGAGCACGACCTTCTTGACGTCGCCGCTCTTTGCCATTGCCGTTTTCCTTAAACGTTGTGAGAGCCGTCTCCGGCCCGGAAAGGAGGGAGCCGATGCACCCCGAAAACCGCCGCCGCCGCGACCCGGAAAGGTCCGCAAACCCGCGCGCTCCGGAGCCTAGCACAGCCAGCCGGAATTCCGCGCCGCACTATATGCGGACGGCAAGACGGTGCAAGGGGGATGGAGAACGCCGATGCCGGATGCGTTGGCCGCAACAACCCGCCCTGCCGCATCATCACCGTCGCCGGTGCGATACGCTGGCGCCGTCGCACCCTGCAGTCCGAATTGCACCGCAGCTCCGCAGGGTGTGTTAGCCGCGCGAGCGGCGTAACGCACCGCCCCGCCGCACACGCGCCGCCGTCCCCTCAGACCGCCGTCAGCGCCCGCCCCTCACGAAACCAGGTCAGAAGATTGTCCCGCGTCAGGCGGGCCATCGCCTCTCGGGTCGGGATCGAGGCCGAGCCGACATGCGGCAGGAGCACGGCATTGTCGAGCGCGACAAGCCGCGCCGGCACCCGTGGCTCGTCCTCGTAGACGTCGAGCCCGGCGGCAAGGATCGTCCGCGATGCCAGCGCTTCGATGAGCGCATCGGTGTCGACAAGGCTGCCACGGCCGACATTGACGAGAATGCCGTCGGCCCCGAGCGCGGCGAGCACGTCCGCATTCACCGCATGCCGGGTCTCCGCCCCGCCGGGCGCCGCCGCCATCAGCACGTCGACATCGCGCGCCATCTCGGCAAGGTCCGCATAGTGGCGCCAGGGAACATCCTGGCGCGTGCGGCCGCAGTAAGAGATCGGCATGCCGAACGCCTCGGCCCGCTTCGCGATCGCCTTGCCGACCCGGCCGAGACCGAAAATGCCCATGGAGCGATTGGTGAGCGAGGCCGGCGTCAACGGATAGGGTTTTTCGAGCCAGCTTCCGGCGCGCAGATAGCGCTCGGCCTTGCCGAGCTCGCGCACCGTCATCAGCAGGAGCCCCATCGCCGTATCCGCCGTCTCGTCCGTCAGGACATCCGGCGTGTTGGTGACGACGACGCCGCGCGCCCTGGCGTGCACGGCATCGATATTGTCGTAGCCGACGCCGAAATTGGCGATGATCTCGAGCTTCGGCAGCCGGTCAATGAGCTCCGACCGACCCGGGCATGGCCGTAGCTGGTCGCAATGCCCCGGATCGACGGCCCGACCGCCGCGAGAAAGGCGTCGCGGTCCGCCACCTCCGCCAGCCGGTGCAGGGCAAAGCCCGCCCCGGCAAGCCCGGTCTCGACCGTCGCCATCAGTGGCCCGGTCATCAGGATGTCGATCGTCATCTTGCGCCCTTCAGCTCTTCCTGCCGCGCTCCCGGGCAAGCAGGTAAAGCCCGGAGCCGATGACGATACAGGCGCCGATGAGCGTCGTCAGCCCCGGCACGTCGCCGAAGATGAGGAAGCCGAAAAGGATCATCCAGACGATCTGGGCATAGGTGAACGGCGCCAGAACCGGCGCCGGCGCCCGCCGGTGGGCGAGAATGAGGAACCAGTGGCCTATAGCCCCGAAGGCGCCAAGGCCGAACAGCAGCAGCCAGTCGAAAAGGCTCGGCGGCATCACCCAGATGAACGGCATCGCCGGCGCGAGCAGGATTGCCGGAAACAACGCCGAGAAGATCAGCATGCTTTGCGGCGAATCGGTCGCCGCCAGCATCCGCGTCGAGACGAGATAGAGCGCGTAGGAAACCGTCGCCCCGACCGAGAGCGTCGCCGCCCAGTGCAGCCCGCCAAGCCCCGGCCGCAGGACGACAAAGACCCCGAGAAAGCCGACGATGATCGCCGCCCAGCGCCGGGGACCGGCCCACTCGCCCAGCAGCGGCCCGGCGATGATGGCAACGATCAGCGGCGCGGCGAAAAAGATCGCCGTCGTCTCGGAAAGCTGCAGATATTTCAGCGCGAAGAAATTGAACCCCGTCGCCCCGAACATGAACACCGCCCGCAACACTTGCAGGCCGATCCGCCCGGTCCGGTACAGCGCCGGCTTGGTGAACGGGTTCCACACCGCAAGCACGATGAGGAAATGCCCGAGATAGCGCATCCAGACGACCTCGAGCGGCGGCAGATCGCGCCCGAGATATTTCGCCGTCGTGTCGAGGCAGGAGAAAAAGACAAGCGCGATGAGAACGAAGCCAATGCCTTTCAGCCGCTCGGCCGCCGCGGCGTCGCCGGCCGGCGTCACTGGCAGCGGTCCGCGGCAGGTTCAGGAATGGAGCGAACCGCGAGCACAATGCTTCGGCGCACCGCAACAAGGCTTGTCGTCTCGCCCATTCCGCCTCCGCTGCTTCCGGAACATCCGCGCCGCCAACCGGAACGGCAGACGGCAAGGAGGACGCGCCAGAAAGCCATGCGCCAAAACAAGAAGCCGGAGCATGCCCGCCGAAATAACTTGCGGTGCGGCATGCCCTGAGCCGAAGCGTGAAAGGCTAGCTCATGCCCCGCACGGCGGCGAGAGCGCCGCCGCATGAGGCCATTGCGATTGACGCATGGCTCCGGCATCCGCCGGAGGCGACGGTCGCGTCAGACCGCCTCGTCCACCTCCTCGTCGGTGTCGATATCGGCACTGTCGCGCTCGGGAATGTCCTCGGCGGCGAGCGGCGGCGTCTCGTCGGGCACGCCCTCGGCTCCGAGATTGATCTCGATCTGCTTCAGGAGCTTGCGCAGTTTCTTGCGGTCCTTGTCGGCGACTCCGGCCAGCGCGATCCGCTCCAGCCGTTTCCAGGCGTCGGCGATACCTTCGGCCCGCATGCGCCCCTCGTCGGTCAGATAGACCCGCGCCAGCCGCGCGTCCCGATCCGCCGATTCCCTGCGCACGAAGCCCTGCGCACCGAGGCGCGAGATCATCTTGGTCACGGTCGGCGGGCGCACATTGAGCGCCTCGGCGATCGATCCCATCGTCTGACCGTCCGCTTCGGACAAGACCTTCAGCAGCGCGTCCTGACCCGGATGAACGTCCAGCCCGGAAAGTTCACCAGCGGCGCGGTTGCGGTAGATCTTGGCAGCCTGAGTCAGCCGGTAGGTGACCGACTTTCTATAGTCGTAAGCCATGTTTCCCCCCTAGGCTGACGGCGAGGAGACAATCTCCCACCTACTTCATATTTTATCAGTACGGAAAATTAGCGAAGGCGCCAAAGCACTTGCCGAGCGCGACCCATGGCCGCAAGGCAACATTCCCGTCACAGGAATGCCAGACTTACGCGACTTAGAATGATTTTATCAATGCACTGAGTGCTTTATTTACTGCCTAATACCGCGGCATTCTGCCCCATAACGTGACGTAATGCGCTTGAAACGACTCGACACAACCCCGCGAATTCAGACGAAAGTCTAAACTCTTCGCGGCGCGGGTGCGGTGCGTCGATCGGGATATCCGCCGCGAACGGCCTCGGCCCCGGCCGCATGACCATGATGCGACTCGACAGATAGACGGCTTCATAGACGCTGTGCGTGACGAACAGCGCCGTCCAGCCGTGCCGCTCCCAAAGCCCCATCAGATCGTCGTTGAGCCGGAAGCGGGTGATTTCGTCAAGCGCCGCGAACGGCTCGTCCATGAGCAGAAGGCGCGGTTCGGCAACGATCGCCCGGGCGATCGAGACGCGCATTTTCATGCCGCCGGAAAGCTCCCGCGGCAACTTGCGCCGCGCATCGGCGATGCCGACCATCTCCAGCGCCGCCATCACCCGCTCTTCCGCCTCGGCCCGGCGAACGCCTTTCAGCTTCAGCGGCAGATGGACGTTGCTGAACGCATCGGCCCAGGGCATCAGCGTCGGCTCCTGGAAGACGTAGCCGATGGCGCCGGCCGCCACCTCCCCGGCCCGCTCGATCCGCCCCGTCGTCGGCGCGTCGAGCCCGGCCGCGAGCCGGAGCAGGGTCGATTTTCCGCATCCCGAAGGTCCAACGAGGCTGACGAACTCGCCGGCCTTGACCGAGAGGTCGATGCCGGCCAGCACCTCGCCCTCGTCGGCGAACGTCCTGCCGACCCCCTCGAGGTGCAAGATCGTCTCGGCCATGCCGCAATTGCTCCCTGTCTGGCGCATTGCCCGGCCGGCGGTCTTGCCAGCCTTCCATGCGACGCATAGCGTGCCGGTCAGGATCGTGCGAGCAAAAACCGGAGCAAGGATCGATGGCCCTGCCGCGCCTTTGGGAGGAAATGACCAGCACGGCGCTCGCCGCAGCGGACGCTGCCCGCCTCGTTGCCGTGCTGCCCATCGCCGCCGTCGAGCAGCATGGACCGCATCTGCCGCTCGGCACCGACCGCATCATCGCCGACGGCTTCATCACCCGCGTCCTCGAGCGGCTGCCGGAAGAGCTGCCCGCGGTCTTCCTGCCGACCCTTGCCATCGGCCGCTCCGGCGAACATGCAAGCTTTCCTGGAACGCTCGCCGCCGGCTGGGACACCTTCACCCGCCTGCTGATCGAGATTGGCGAGGCCGTCAACGATGCCGGCATCGAAAAGCTGGTGATCATCAACTCCCATGGCGGCAACGTCGCCGCGATGGACACTGCCGCCCTCGAGCTGCGCATCCGTCGCGGCATGACCGTCGTTGCCACCAACTGGTACCGCTTCGGCCACCCCGAGGGTGCCTACCCGGAGGACGAGCTGAAGCTCGGCATCCATGGCGGCATGCTCGAAACCTCGATCATGCTCGCCCTGCGCCCGGATCTCGTCGCGACCGGGCATCTGGCCGACTTCCCCTCGGCCCAGAGCCGCTTTGCCAGGGACTTCAAGCGCCTGCGCATCCACGGGCCGGTGCAGTTCGGCTGGCTTGCCGAGGATCTCAATCCGCAGGGCGTGACCGGCAACGCCCTTGCCGCCGCCGCCGGGAAAGGCGCCCTCTCCCTCGACCATGGCGCCCGCGCCTTCATCGAGCTTCTCGAGGACATGGTCCGCCTCGAGGCCAGCGCAGACTGAAGCAGCACCGGCTCGCGCGCCGGTCTTGAGGCGCGTCACGTCCGCTCGCGAATGGCCGACATCCCCTCGGCCAAACACCCTCCGCGTCATTCCCGCGCACGCGGGAATCCAGTCAATCTTTCAGATGCTTGAACAACGGCATGGGTCCCCGTTTTCGCGGGGACGACATCGCTATGGCAAAGACCCCGCCCGCACGATGAAAAAGGCCGGCGCGAGGCCGGCCTTTCAGGACGTCCGGAAAATCAGCCTCAGGCGACGTGCCATGTGTTACCCGAGCGCAACGCCTTGTCGAGCCGCTGCAGCAGCGTCGGCGCGTCGTGTTCGACCACTTCCAGCTTGTCGGCGAAGCTCGCCTCCGGATGGGCGTAGAGCACGCCGACCGGCAGCGGAAACACCGAGGTGTCGAGATCGGCAAGCATCGTGGCGATCGTCCGGTTGTTCTCGTCATGAACGAGAAGATCGGCCTCGGCAACGCCGTTCTCGCCGATGGTCACGACCTCGAGCCCGACGGTCTGCGCATTGAAGCGGATGCCGCGATTGCGGTCCCGGCCGAAGATCATCGGCTGGCCGTTGACGAGCTGCAACTGCCGGTCGGCGATCACCGACTTCTCGGCGACGTCGTCGAACGAGCCGTCATTGAAGACGAGGCAGTTCTGCAGCACTTCGACGAATGCGGCGCCATGATAGGCATGCGCCCGCTTGACCGTCTCCAGCAGCATGCCCTGGGTCGTGTCGACGCCACGCGCCACGAACCGCGCCCCGGCCCCGATGGCAAAGCGCAAGGGATTGACCGGCTCGTCGAGCGTGCCGCGCGGGCTCGTCGGCGTCTTCAGGCCGACCTTGGAAGTCGGCGACGCCTGGCCCTTGGTCAGGCCGTAGATCTCGTTGTTGAGCAGCAGATAGGTGAGATCGACGTTCCGGCGCAGCATGTGCAGCAGGTGGTTGCCGCCGATCGCCAGACTGTCGCCATCGCCCGAGACGACCCACACGTCGAGCTTCGGATTGGCCAGCTTGACGCCCGTCGCCACCGCCGCCGCCCGGCCGTGGATCGTGTGGAAGCCGTAGGTTTCCATGTAATAGGGAAACCGCGACGAGCAGCCGATGCCCGACACGAACACCGTGTCCGCCGGATCGCACGCCGCGTCCGCCAGCACCTTCTGCACCGCCTTGATCACCGAGTAGTTGCCACAGCCCGGGCACCAGCGCACTTCCTGGTCCGATGCGTAGTCCTTGGGCTTGAGAGGGGTCTGCAGGGTCATCGCATCATGCCTCCGCGATCATGGCCCGGACCGCGTCGGCGATCTCGTCCACGGTGAAGGGCCGGCCGGACACCTTGTTCAGCGGTTCGGCCGGAATGAGGTACTCCGCACGCAGCAGGGTGACGAGCTGGCCGGTATTCATCTCCGGCACCAGCACGCGCTTGAAGCCCTTGAGCAGATCGCCGAGATTGGCCGGCATCGGCCAGATGTGGCGAAGGTGGATGTGGCTGACCTTCAGCCCCTCGGCCCGCAGCTCGGTGACCGCGTCGTAGATCGTGCCATAAGTCGAGCCCCAGCCGATGACGGCAACGTCGCCGGCCTCCTCGCCGAGCACCGGCGTCTGCGCCGGCACGGCCCTGGCGATGCCGAGGATCTTGTCGCGGCGCAGGTCCGTCATCTTCTGATGGTTGGCCGGATCGTAGGAAACCTCGCCGCTCACGTCCTTGCGCTCGAGGCCGCCGAGACGATGGATCGTGCCCTGCGTGCCCGGCACCACCCACGGCCGCGACAGCGTTTCCGGATCGCGCATGTAGGGTGCGAAATTCTCCGGCACGGCATGGGCATCGACCGTCCGCCGCTCCAGCGCCGAAAGGTCGGGAATACGCCACGGCTCGGAGGCATTGGCCAGATAGCCGTCGGTCAGGATGACGACCGGCGTCATGTAGTCGACCGCCATCAGCACCGCCTCGCGGGCAACCTCGAAGCCGTCCGAGGGCGAGGACACCGACAGCACCGCAAGCGGCGTGTCGCCGTTGCGGCCCATCACCGCCTGATAGAGGTCGGACTGCTCGGTCTTCGTCGGCAGGCCGGTCGAGGGACCGCCGCGCTGCACGTTGATGACGACGAGCGGCAGTTCGGCCGCCACCGCAAGGCCGAGCGCCTCGGTCTTCAGCGCCATGCCGGGACCGGACGTGCCGGTGATGCCGACCGCGCCCGCATAGGACGCGCCGATCGCCGCGCACGCCGCCGCGATCTCGTCTTCCGCCTGGAAGATCCGCACGCCCTGGTCGCCGCCGAGCTTGGCAAGGAGGTGCAGCATCGTCGAGGCCGGCGTGATCGGATAGGAGCAGTAGACCGGATCAAGACCGAGCTGCTCGCAGCCGGCGATGAGGCCGAAGACAATGGCGTCAGCTCCGGTCACCGACCGGTAGTCGCCCGACGGCAGCCGCGCCGGCGGCACCGCGACCGGCTCGATCGTCGAGGGCAGGCCGACCGTCTCGCCATAGGCAAAGCCGGCGTTGAGCGCTGCCTGATTGATCTTCAGGACCTGCTCGTTCTTCTTGAACTTCTTTTCGATCCAGTCGGACGTCGTCTTGCGGTCGCGGCCATAGAGCCAGAGCACGAGGCCGAGCGCCCACATGTTCTTGGCCCGCAGCGCCTCCTTCTTCGAGGTGCTGTCGATGTCCGGAATCGCCTCGACCGTGTTCATCGTCAGCTTGGAGATGTCCGGCGCCAGCACCCGGTAGGCCTCGAGGCTGCCGTCCTCCAGCGGATTGGCGCTGTAGCCGGCCTTCTGCAGGTTGCGCGTGTTGAACGCACCGGCATCGGCAATCAGCAGGCCGTCCTTCTTCAGGTCCTTCAGTGCCGCCTTGAGCGCCGCCGGATTGAACGCGACGAGCGCGTCGAGCCGGTCGCCCGGCGTGTGGATGTCGTGCCCGGCAAGCTGCAACTGGAACGACGAGACGCCGGCGACCGAGCCCTGCGGCGCCCGGATCTCGGACGGATAGTCCGGGAAGGTCGCGATATCGGAACCGCCGATCGCCGCTTCGAGGCCGAACTGGCTGCCTGTTACCTGGATACCGTCGCCGGAATCACCGGCAAACCTGATCACCGCGGATTCGACTGTCCTCCGGGCCCCCGTTGCAGACGAGGGCGCCGCCGCGTTGCCTTGTACGGTCATAAAACCTGCTCCGGCCATTTCGGGATTCGTGATGCTATCAGCCCTATATAGGCGGCATTTCTTGCGAAATGACTTTTGTCAAACGCATCCCATGGGCAAGTTAGGCCATTCGGCTAAGGAAAAAAGGGGGCTAGCGCCTGCCGGTCGTCGCTTTTTCGAAATCCGGCCGCCAGCCCCTCAGCAATGCCGCATTCGAGACCACCGAGACCGAGCTCATCGCCATCGCCGCCCCGGCGATCGCCGGCGACAGGAAGCCGAGTGCGGCCAGCGGAATGCCGATGATGTTGTAGACGAACGCCCAGAAGAGGTTCTGCCGGATCTTCGTGCGCGTCCGCCGCGACACCGCGAGCGCCGCCGCGACAAGGCGCGGATCGGAGCGCATCAGCGTGATCGCCGCCGTCTCCATCGCAACGTCGCTGCCCGAGCCCATGGCGATGCCGACATCGGCCGCGGCAAGGGCCGGCGCGTCGTTGACGCCGTCGCCGACCATCGCCACCACCTTGCCCTCGGCCCGGAACGCCTCGACCGCCGAACTCTTCTCTTCCGGCCGCACCGGCCCGCGCCAGTGATCGAGGCCGGCCGCGCCGGCGATCGCTGCCGCCACCTTGGCCGCATCGCCGGTCAGCATGCCGGCCGAGATGCCGCGCTGCCCGAGCCTTGCAACCGCCTCGCGGCTGGTCTCGCGCAGCGGGTCGGCAAGCGCGACGAGCCCCGCCACCCGGCCGCCGACGGCAACCGTCGCCACGGTCTTTGCCTCGCCCTCGAGCCGCGCCGCCGCAGCGCCAAGACCTGACGCATCGATGCCGCGCGCCGCAAAGAGGGCCGCATTGCCGACGACGACATGCCGCCCCTCGACGTCGGCCTCGACGCCGGCGCCGGTCGTCGAGCGGAACCCTTCCGCCCGCGCTGTTGCAAGCCCGTCCGCACCGGCCCTGGCAACCATCGCCCTGGCCAGCGGGTGCTCGCTGAACGCCTGCACCGACGCCGCGAGCCGCAATACCTCGGCCTCCGAAAAGCCGTCGGCCGCGACGATGTCAGTCACCGCCGGCCGGCCCTCGGTCAGCGTGCCGGTCTTGTCGAACAGCACGAGGCTGACATCACCGGCCCGCTCCAGCGCCTCGATGTCCTTGATGAGAATGCCCGCCTTTGCCGCCGCCCCGGTTCCCGCGACGAGCGCCGTCGGCGTCGCAAGGCCAAGCGCGCAGGGACAGGCGATGACAAGCACGGAGACCGCGGCAACGAGGGCCTGCTCAAAGCTGCCGCCGCTTGCCATCCAGCCGCCGAAGGTGAGGATCGCGATGCCGATGACGACCGGTACGAACACTGCCGCGATCCGGTCGACGAGGCGCTGGATCGGCGCCTTGCCGGTCTGCGCCGTCTCGACCAGCCGGATGATGCGGGCAATCGTCGTCTCCTCGCCGACCGCCAGGGTCTCGATCTCGATGGCGCCGGTGCCGTTGATCGTGCCGGCCGTCACCCGGTCGCCGACCGCTTTCGTCACCGGCAGGCTCTCGCCGGTAACGAGTGACTCGTCGATCTCCGTCGCGCCGCGCGCAATCCGTCCGTCGACCGGCAGGCTTTCGCCCGGCCGCACCAGAACGATGTCGCCATGGCCGACAAGCTCGACCGGCACCGTCTCCATCCGCCCGTCGACGAGCCGCGTCGCCGTCTCCGGCTTCAGCTTCATCAACGCCCGCACCGCCGCGCTGGTGCCGCGTTTCGCCCGCGCTTCCATGTACTTGCCGAGCAGGATCAGCGTCAGGATCGCCGCCGACGCCTCGAAATAGAGATGTCCGCGCGCGCCCTCGCCCATGCGCGCCAGCATTACGAGACTGTAGAGAAACGCCGCGCTGGTGCCGAGCGCCACCAGCACATCCATGTTGGCCGAGCCGCCGCGCAACGACTTGTAGGCACCGATATAGAACCGCTGGCCGACGAGCACCTGCACCGGCAGCGCCAGCGCCAGCTCCAGATAGGGCGGCCAGTGGAACATCACGCCAAATGGCATCAGCACCATCGGCAGGACGAGCGGCAGGGTCAGCGCCGCCGAAAGCGCCAGCAGCATCAGCGTGCGCCGCTCCTCGCCGGCCCGTCGTTCGTCGGCCTCCGCCTCGCGCCGCCGCCGTGCCTCGGCCCGGCTCTCCATCACCTTCGCCCCGAAACCGGCGCCCTCGACGGCAGCAACGAGCGCCGCCGCATCGACCCCGGCGCCCGAGATCGTCGCCTGTTCAAGCGCGAGATTGACGCTCGCCCCGGCAACGCCGGGAACCCGCGACAGGACCTTTTCGAGCCGCGCCGAACAGGCAGCGCAGGTCATGCCCGAAATCTCGAGGCCGATCGTTCCCGCCGGGGCGGCCACAGCGCTCTCGCGCGGCGCCGCGCCAAAGCCCGCCCCCTCGATTGCCAAGACGATCGCCGCCGTATCGAGCCCCGCCCCGCTCACCGTCACCTGCTCGAGGGCAAGGTTGACGCTCGCCTCGGCAACGCCCGGCACCCGGCCGAGCACCTTTTCGATGCGCGCGGCACACGCCGCACAGGTCATGCCCGTCACATCGAGGGCTATCGTCTCGGGCGCGTCGACTTTCGGCATTTCGTTCATGGGGAAAACTCCTTGCCGACGGAGATAGTCCTTCCCGTGACGGGAAGGTCAAGGAGTCGCCGTCGCTCTCGCACAAAACAGCGGGAAACGGCTCCGACCCTGCGTCATCTGGCGTCTTCGGGCGACATCCGGCAAAGACATGCAAAATGATTGAGGCACCATTGCAATTTTTGCATGGATGCGGCCCCTATTTCGCCTCGACACGGGTATTTGCAAACCGCGACAAGTCGAAGCTTGCCATCAAAGGCGCCAAGGGGGGTTCCGATGACCGACGCATCTACAGAGCCGGAGACCGCACCGGCCGCGCCGCCGGCGAAGGCGCCGGTCGACAAGGCCTCGAAGCGCAAGCTCGTCATCCTCGCCTTCGCCCTCGTCCTTGCCGGTGCCTTCGCCTACGTGTGGTGGCACTATCAGGAACGGTATCCCTCGACCGAGGACGCCTATCTCGAGGCCAACATCGTTCGCGTCGGCAGCCGGGTCGGCGGCCGCGTGCTCGCCGTCGAAATAGAGGATCACCAGCGCGTCTCGCGTGGCGATGTCCTGTTCCGCATCGACCCCGCACCTTACGAGGCCGCCGTCCGTCAGGCTGAGGCGACGCTTGCCCAGGCGCTGCAGGCGGCTGGCGCCAGCGGCGCCGAGGTCGACGCTGCGAGGGCCGGCATCGAGAAGGCCCGTGCCGGCCTCGTCAACGCCGAGCGCGCCCATGACCGCACCGCCAAGCTGCGCAAGACCGGCGACGTCGCCGAGGCCGCCCTCGACAAGTCGCGCTCCGAGCTCGATCAGGCCCGCGCTGCTGTTGCCGCTGCCGAGGCCGATCTCGTGCGCGCCGAAGCCGCTCTCGGCGAGGGTGGCAATGAGAACGCCGGCGCCCGCGCCGCTGCCGCCGCGCTCGATCGCGCCCGCCTCGACCTTGCCGACACCACCGTGCTGGCTCCGGCCGACGGCTGGGTTGCCGAGGTCGACATCAGGCCCGGCCGGACGATCGCCGCTGGCGCATCGCTCTTTGCGCTTGTCGAGGACGGCGAATGGTGGGTCGACGCCAACTTCAAGGAAACCGACCTCGGCCGCATCCGCCCCGGCCAGCCGGCAACGATCGAGATCGACATCTATCCGGACCTGACGATCTCCGGCACGGTCGAGAGCATCGGCCCGGGCTCCGGCGCCGTCTTCTCGATGCTGCCGCCCGAAAATGCCACCGGCAACTGGGTCAAGGTCACCCAGCGCTTCACCGTCCGCGTCCGCATCGACCAGCCGCCGAGCGAAACCGATCATCAGCTCCGTGTCGGCGCCTCGAGCATCGTGCGCGTCGACACCACCGCCGAACCGGGCGCCGATCGGCGCGCGACCCCGGGCTTCTGGGGCTGGCTCATCGGCCATATCGGCATCGGCGCCTGAGCCGTGAGCAGCGCCGCCGCGCCCGTTGACATCCCCGCCCCGGCGACCCGGCACGCCCGCTGGCCGCTGGTCGTTGCCGTCGTGCTCGCCGCCATTCTCGAGGTCCTCGACACCACCATCGTCAACGTCGCCATTCCGCACATGCTCGGCTCGTTCGGCGCGACGATGGACCAGATCACCTGGGTGCTGACGAGCTACATCGTCTCGGCCGCCGTTGTCATGCCGCTGACCGGCTATCTCTCGACCCGCTTCGGCCGGCGCAACGTGCTGATCACCGCCATCGTCGGCTTCGCCATCTCCTCGATGCTCTGCGGCATCTCCTGGAGCCTTGTCTCGATGGTCGCCTTCCGCCTCGCCCAGGGCTGTTTCGGCGCCGTCCTCGTGCCGCTCTCGCAGACCATCCTGTTCACCGCATTCCCGCGCGAGAAACGCGGTCAGGCCATGGCGCTGTTCGGTCTCGGCATCATCGTCGCCCCGGTGCTCGGCCCGACCATCGGCGCGATCCTGACCGAGACGTTTTCCTGGCGTGCCGTCTTCTACGTCAACGTGCCCGTCGCCGTGCTCGCCCTGATGCTGGCCCTCGGCGAGATCCCCTCCGAGCCGCCGAGGCCGATCCGCACCGACTGGATCGGCCTTGGCCTGCTGGCGCTTTCGATCGGCGCCCTGCAGTTCACCATCGATCAGGGCGAAAGCCGCGACTGGTTCGCCTCGCGCGTCATTCAGACCGCGGCGTTCCTTTCGGCCTCGACCGGCCTTGCCTTCATCTGGTGGGCCTGGTCGAAGCGCGACGCGATCGTCGACCTCACCCTCTTCAAGGACCGCAACTTCCTTGCCGCCAACCTGTCGATGCTGGCCTTCGGCGTCTCGATGTTCGGATCGATCGCCCTCATTCCGCTGCTCGTCCAGCGCCTGCTCGACTATCCGGTGCTCGATTCCGGCCTGCTGTTCATGCCGCGCGGCCTCGCTGCCGGCGTTTCCATGGTGCTTGTCGGCGCCGTGCTCCTGCGTCGCGTCGACCCGCGCATTCTCGTCGCCATCGGCCTGTCCCTGACCGCCGCCGGCAATCTCACCCTCGGCTTCATCGATCTCGACGTCGACTTCTGGCGCCTGACCTGGCCCGGCATCATCGCCGGCTTCGGCATGGGCTTCTTCTTCGTGCCGCTCTCGACCGTCGCCTTCGATCGCATCCCGCGCGAAAAGGCTGACGAAGCCGCCGGACTTTACGGCGTCATGCGCTCCATCGGCTCATCGATCGGCATTGCCTTCGTCGGCTGGCAGCTCGTCAGCCGCACGCAACTGCACTGGAACGGCCTCGTCGGCCACATCACGCCCTACAGCGAGGAGGCTGCCGCCTGGCTCGCCCCGCTCGGCCTGTCCCCGTCCGACCCGGAAGGTGCCCGCCTCATCGCCCGCGAAATCGGCCGTCAGGCGCAGATGTTCGCCTTCGTCGAGCTCTTCTGGGTGCTCGGCTGGACAGCGGTCGCCATGTTCCCGATGATTCTCATCATGCGCCGGCCAAGCCACGCGCCGGACGCGCCGGCCGGGCACTGACCGCGGCACCAACGCTCCAGTCGGCGCCAGCCTGCGGCAGTCTAAAGCGGCATGAACTCGTCGCTCGCCTCGTCGAGAACCATCAGGTTGCCGCCGGCGATATCGTAGAACGCCCCGTGCAGCGCCAGTCTGCCCTTGCCCTCAAGGGTGCGGATGCACGGAAAGCTGCGCAGGTTGCGCATCGAGGTGCGAACTGCCTCGCGCTCGAGCTGGGCAAGATGCACATGGCGCGGCGCTTCCGGCTGGCCGGCGATGATCGACGCCCGCGCCTCGCCGATGATCGACATCCAGCGCCGCACGAAATCGCCATGCTCGTCCGGCTCTCCCTCAGGCGCCTCGTAGGCCGCCTTGATGCCGCCGCACTGGGCATGGCCGAGAATGACGATGTCGGTGACCCGCAGCGACAGCACGCCGAACTCGAGCGCCGCCGAGACGCCGTGGTAATTGCCGCCCGTCTCGTAAGGCGGAACGAGGTTGGCGACGTTGCGCACGACAAAGAGATCGCCCGGCCCGGCCGAGAACACCGCCTCGGGATGAACCCGCGAATCGCAGCAGCTCACCACCATGACCTTGGGACTTTGCCCATAGACCGCGAGCGCCTGATAGTCCTCGCGTCGGGGTTCGAACTCGCTTGTCCTGAACCGGTTGAAGCCGTCGCTGAGGGTTGCCGGAAATTTTGGCGCCATGCTCCTGCCTGTCTTTTTGTTCTGGCCGGGCGCCCCCCTTGGCTCCGGCCTGCGGCTGCAATGAGGCGCGGGTTTGCCGCGCGCGTCAATGCCCCGCGATTGCTTCTTTCGGCGGTGCGCTCCGCGCCGAAAGCGCGAACCGCAGCAATGCGTAGCCGATGAGCGCCGAGGCAATCGAGCCGGCAAGGACGCCGAGACGGACCGCCGCCGCGTTCTGCGGGTCGGAGAATGCCAGCATGCCGATGAACAGACTCATCGTGAAACCGATGCCGGCAAGGATCGAGGCGCCGTAAAGCTCGACCCAGCGCACGCCCTCGGGCCGCCTGGCGATGCCAAGGAAAATCGCCAGCGCCATGAAGCCGAACACGCCGATCTGCTTGCCGAAGAACAGGCCGGCCGCGACGCCGAGCGGGATCGGCGAAAGGAGGTCCGAGAACGACAGGCCGGAGAGCGAGACGCCGGCATTGGCAAAGGCAAAGATCGGCATCACACCGAATGCGATCCACGGGTGCAGCGCGTGTTCGGCCCGCTCCAGTGGCGAATCCTCTTCCTCGTCGCTGTCGAGCGGAATGGTCAGCGCCACGGCGACGCCGGCAAGCGTCGCATGGACGCCGGACTTCAGCACGAGCACCCAGATCGCGATGCCGACGATGACATAGGGTGAAAGCTGGCGCACGCCGAAGCGATTGAGGGCAATGAGGATGAGGATGCCGCCGCCCGCCGCCATCAGCGACCAGACCGACAGATCGGCCGTGTAGAACAGGGCAATGACGATGATCGCGCCAAGGTCGTCGAGAATGGCAAGGGCGAGAAGGAAGATCTTCAGCGCTTCCGGCACGCGCTTGCCGAGCAGGGCAAGCACGCCGAGCGCGAAGGCGATGTCCGTCGCCGCCGGTATCGCCCAGCCCTTCAGCGCCTCGGCATCGCCCATCGTGAAGAACGCATAGATCGCCGCCGGCACCACCATGCCGCCGAACGCCGCGATCGCCGGCAGGCTGGCCGCCTGCACACTCGACAGCTTGCCGACCAGAAGCTCGCGCTTGATCTCGAGCCCGGCAAGGAAGAAGAAGATCGCCATCAGGCCGTCGTTGATCCAGAGGAGCAACGGCTTGTCGAGGCCGAGATCGCCGAGCTTGATTGTCAGGTGCGTCGACAGGAGCTGGTCGTAGATGCTCGAAAGCGGCGAGTTGTCGAGAATGAGCGCCAGCGCCGCCGCCAGCAGCAGCACGATGCCGCCGGCCGCAGCATGATCGAAAAACGCAATGAACCCTCGCGCGATGCGCCGCAACAGAACCTCCTCCGGCGCCCGCCGGCCTCTGACAATGCCTTTCTGCCGATATAGGTTGCCGCTCGCCCGCCACAACCGCAATCGGCACGCCTGATGGCTTTTTCGGCAGCTCTCGCACGGGATGTTTCCATTTGCCGGCCGCTCGCACTAGGCTCCCCGGGCGCCAACGACTGCAACAACGGCAGCAGGGGTTAAAGCCGATGAAGACGCACCTGGTGAAATCGCCCGACGGCACCGTCCTCGCCGTCGATGAGGCGGGCGATCCCGCCGGCCCGCCGATCCTCTTCATCCACGGCTACAGCCAGTCGCGCCTTTGCTGGCATCGCCAGATGACGGGCACGCTCGCTGCCCGCCACCGGCTCGTCGCCATGGACATGCGCGGCCATGGCCTCTCGGCCCGGCCGCATGACGCTTACGGCGACAGCCGCGTCTGGGCCGACGACGTTGCCGCCGTCATCGAGACCCTCGGCCTCGACCGGCCCGTCATCAGCGGCTGGTCCTATGGCGGCGCCCTGCTGTGCGACTATGTCCGCTTCCATGGCACTGGTGCGATAGCCGGGCTGCAGTTCGTCGCCGCCGTCTCGAGGCTCGGCAAGATCTCCGTGCCCTTCCTCGGCGCCGAATTCGCCGCCATGATGAAGGGCTTCTTCGCCACCGAGACCGAGGCGAGCATCGCCACCCTCGAAAACCTCGTCGCCCTGATGCCGGCAACGCCGCTCGAGCCGCTGGAAGCCGCCGCCCTTCTTGGCGAGGCCGCGATCGTGCCGCCGCATGTCCGCCGTGCCCTCTTCTCGCGCACCGTCGACAATGACGACCTCCTGCCGACCATCGACATCCCGGTGCTCCTGACCCAGGGCGATGCCGACCGCATCATCCTGCCGACGATGAGCGAGCATCAGGCCGGTCTCCTGAACAATGCGACCCGCTCGCTCTATCCCGGCGTCGGCCACGCGCCCTTCCTTGAGGCAACGACGCGCTTCGACCGCGAGCTTGCCGATTTCGTGGCGCGCGCCCGCGCGTCCTGACCGCGGGAAGACGAGAAGGCCACTGTCGACAACGACTGACGGAACGACGACATGAGCGACAATCACGGCACCACGCCCCCCTGCATGCGCGAGCCGTCGCCCTGGGTGCTGCGCTTTCTTGCCGGCGCCCGGCCCGGCGGCGCGATGCTCGATGTCGCCTGCGGCGGCGGGCGCCATATGCGCGCCGCCCTCGCCGCCGGCTTTTCGGCGACCGGCATCGACCGCAATCTTGCCGATGTCGCCGATCTCGGCGGCCGGCCGGACGTGACGCTTCACGAGGCCGACCTCGAGGATGGCAGCCCCTTCCCGCTTGCCGGCCGCCTCTATGACCTCATCGTCGTCACCAACTATCTCTGGCGGCCGCTGTTTCCGGCGCTGCTCGACGCCCTCGCCGATGACGGCGTGCTCGTCTACGAGACCTTCGCCCTCGGCCATGACCGCAATGGCCGGCCCGTTGATCCCGCCTTCCTGCTCGCACCCAATGAACTGCTGCGCCTCGTCGGCGAGCGCGCCGTCGTCGTTGCCTATGAACACGGCGTCATCCCGCCGCCGCCCCGGCCGAAAATCGTCCAGCGCATCGCCGCCGTCGGCCGTCGCCACCGCTGGGCCGGCAGCGAACCGATGCCGCTGCCGCCGCGCAGTTGAGCCGGAACGTCAGTCGATTTCGAAGAGCAGCCGGTCGGACACCGCCTTGCGCAGCCGATTGAACGCCAGCCGCATGCGCGACTTGACCGTGCCGAGCGGCAGGCCGGTCCGTGCCGCGATCTCCGACTGCGACAGGCCCTCGTAAAAGGCCATGACGACCACCTGCCGCTGGTCCTCCGGCAGGTCCTCGAGCACCTTGCGCACCCGCGTGTCCCGCCGTCCGTCGTCGATCGTGACGTCGAGCAGGCCCACATCGTCGCAGAGCTCCGGGGCATGTTCGATCGCGACGAAATGCGGAACCAGCCGCCGACGATGATCGATCAACCGGTTGCGGGCGATCCGGAAAAGCCAGGTGCCGAGCGACGAGCGCGCCGGATCGAACTGGCCGGCCTTCTGCCACAGCGTCACCATGACATCCTGGGCAAGTTCCTCGGCAACTTCCGAGGGAGCACCGCGCCTCAGCAGAAATGTTTTTAACCGAGGAGTAAAATAACCGAAGAGAACGGCGAATGCTTTCCGGTCACGGTTTAAGGCGACCTCTTCAACGAGACGGGCGAAGGAATCACGATCCGCCGTCAAGGGAAAGACACCAAGCCTGCATGCGGGAAAGGCCTCTCGCACGAAACGATTGAAATGAAGGAATGCCCAGATTCGCAATATTAGAAAAAGCGAGTTTCGCCAACCATGATTTTGCGCAAATTGGACCGCCCTGAAATGCCCCCGTTTTTCTAGGGGTCACACTCTCGCCCCAATTTTTCGGTGGGGCTTGCCATTCTGACAGGGGCGCGCCCCGGCGAAAATCCTATCGAAGGTGTTAACGTTCACGTTTTGCTAACGCCTTCGGATTTATCCCTGTTGGTCAGATTTGGGGACTTTCGAGTCGAAGATGCAAGCCTACGGGAAGGGACGTTTGCCAATGCAACCCGCACGCACCCTAACCGCGGCGGCGATCGCGCTCGCTCTGGGAGCGACCGTGGCGGCGGCGCAAAAAACGACACCGCTCGAGCAGTACAAGGACTGGGGCGCCTACGCCTTCAGCTCCGGCGGCGGCAAGGTCTGCTACGTCATTTCCAAGCCGACCGCAAAGGAGCCGAGCGACCGGAACCACGGTGATGTGTTCTTCTTCATCACCCATCGCCCGTCCGAGAGCGTTCGCAATGAGGCCAGCCTCCATGTCGGCTACACCTTCCGCGACGGTTCGCCGGTGGTGATCGACATCGACGGCACCAAGTTCCGGATGTTTTCCAAGGATGATGGCGCCTGGGTCGAGAACGCTGCCGACGAAGGCCGCCTGATCGGCGCCATGAAGGCCGGTCACGGGATGAACGTCACCGGCACCTCGAGCCGCGGCACCGAAACCAAATACTCGTTCTCGCTCTCCGGCGTGACGGCCGCCCTCGGCCGCATCGACCAGGAATGCCGCTGAGGCATTTCCGGCACAAGCGAAAGCGATAGACACATCCGACCGGCGCCGCCATCGCGGCGCCGGTCGTTTTGTGCCGGCGATTGCAGTCGTCGAGCCGGCGCACTGGATGGCCGGCGAATGCCCGTCCGCAGTAGAGGCCATGGCGCCGGCGGCCCGCCGCGCCGTGAAAAGATCGACTGCCCTGCGGGCGATCCCGTGCTATAGGGCGGCCAAAGAGACGAGCCCATGACCGAACCAGCCATCAACGACACGGCGGCACCGACCGCCGACCGCCGCCCTGCCGGCCTCCCGTCCCTCGTCGGCCTCGACCGTGCCGCCCTTGCCGAGGCACTGGCCGGTATCGGCGTGCCCGAGAAGGCAAGGCGCATGCGCGTCGGCCAGCTCTGGAACTGGCTCTATGTGCGCGGCGTTTCCGACTTCGACGGCATGACGAGCATTTCGAAGGACCTGCGCGCCCGGTTGAAGGAGCACTTCACGGTCGCCCGGCCGGAGATCGTCGCCGAACAGGCTTCCGTCGACGGCACCCGCAAATGGCTCATCCGCTTTCCCGCAAGCGCGCCCGGCGAACGCCCGGCCGAGGTCGAGACCGTCTATATCCCCGAGGAAGGGCGCGGCACGCTCTGCGTCTCCTCGCAGGTCGGCTGCACCCTCACCTGCTCGTTCTGCCACACCGGCACCCAGAAGCTGGTGCGCAACCTGACCGCCGAGGAAATCGTCGCCCAGGTCCTCATCGCCCGCGACCGGCTCGGCGACTGGCCCGGCGCCAGCGCGCCGGAAGGGGCCTTTGTCCCGACCGACGGCGGCCGCTTCGTCTCCAACATCGTCATGATGGGCATGGGCGAGCCGCTCTATAATTTCGACAACGTCAAGACCGCCCTGCTGATCGCCTCCGATGGCGACGGCCTTGGCCTCTCGAAGCGCCGGATCACGCTTTCCACCTCCGGTGTCGTGCCGATGATCGGCCGCGCCGGCGCCGAGATCGGCGTCATGCTGGCGATCTCGCTGCATGCCGTGCGCAACGACCTGCGCGACGAACTCGTCCCGCTCAACAAGCGCCATCCGATTTCCGAGCTGATCGAGGCCTGCCGCAACTATCCCGGCCTGTCCAACGCCAAGCGCATCACCTTCGAATACGTGATGCTGAAGGGCGTCAACGACAGCCTCGATGATGCCCGCCATCTCGTCCGGCTGCTGCGCGGCATTCCGGCCAAGATCAACCTCATCCCGTTCAATCCCTGGCCCGGCTCGAGCTACGAGTGTTCCGACTGGGAGACGATCGAGCGCTTCGCCGAAGCGGTCAACAAGGCCGGCTACGCTTCGCCGATCCGCAGCCCGCGCGGCCGCGACATCCTTGCCGCCTGCGGCCAGTTGAAGTCGGAAAGCGAGAAGCTGCGCGCCCGCGAGCGCCTCGCCCTTGCCGCCATGATCGGATCGGACGCGTGATCTTCCTGCGCATTCTCGGGCGGCTCTTTGCAATTCTCTTCGGCTATGCCCTGGCCGCGCTGACCGCCAGCCACGTTCTTCTGGCCGCCTCGCTGGTCGGCGCCGTGCCCGCCCTCGACACGCTGTTCTCGCCCGATCTCGAAACGCTGATCCTCGGCGTCTTCACCGCCTTCTTCATCGCCTGGGCGGCGTTCCTGCCGGCCGCCGTGGCCATCGCCGTCGCCGAACTTTTCTCGGTGACCGACATCGTCTTCCATGTCGGCGCCGGCGGCATCGTTGCCGCGGTCACCGGCGGCTTCCTCTTTGCCCGCGACCCGGTCGCCAGCCTTGCCGAAATCGGCACATGGTCGACGACGGTGCTGCTTGCCTGCGGCTTTGCCGCCGGCCTCGTCTACTGGCTGGTCGCCGGCCGCGGCTCCGGCAGCTTCTATTCGAAAAAACGGGTCCTAACCGGCCCGCGCCGCGATCAGGCGAACCGCGAAACTCGCCATCAGCCCGGCGAACAGCCAGTCGAGCACCCTGAGAATTCGCGGTGACCGGCGCGCGCCGCCGCGAAGCGGTCGGCGGCGAGGATGATGCCAGAACAGACCGGGCTCGCCACGACGATGAACCCGATGCCGAGCACCAGCAGCCGGCCCGTCGCATGGGCGTCATGGGCGTCGACGAACTGCGGCAGGAAGGTCATGAAGAAGACGATGATCTTCGGATTGAGCAGGTTGATGCCGAGCCCGCCCATAGACGTGCTCGTGAGCGACTGGCCCGGTCGGCCGTCCGCCTCGAAGCGCGCCGACGAGCCGTGCCGGATGATCTGGAAGGCAAGCCAGAGCAGATAGAGCGCCCTGCCGTCTTCAGCACGATGAAGGCCGTCGCCGAGGCGGCAAGCAGCGCCGCAGGCCGATCGCCACCAGCACGGAATGAACGACGAGACCGGCGCCGGCCCCGGCAAAGGCGGCAACCCGGCCTTGAGGCCGCCAGACAGCGATGCGGCCGACGAAATAGACCATGTCCGGCCCCGGCGTCAGCGCCAGCACGATTGAAGCGGAAGCAAAGGCGAGAAAGACCGGAAGGCTCGGCAGGAAGTCGGTCATGATGCAACCCGGTTGAACAGGGAGGACTGGGCAGGTTCAGAGCGGCCCACGCTCGCCGGTTGCCCATTCGAGCACTTCGTCAGGCGGTCATTGCCCCAGAAGAGCTCGCCGTCCGGCGTCACGAAGCTCGGCGCGCCGAAGATGCCGAGCCGCATCGCCTCCTCGGTCTCGGACTTCAGCATCGCCTTGTTTTCCGCCTGGAGCGCCCGCTCGATGATCAGCTCCGGGTCCTGATAGACCTCGATCAGCAGCTCGGCGATGACGTTGATGTCGGCGATGTTGCGCCCCTCGCCAAACTCGGCCTTGTAGACGTGCCGCACGAAAGCGGCACCCCAGTCGCCCGCCAGCGCCCCGTGCAGGCCGACAAGCGCCACCCGCGCCGCCAGAAGCCCGTTCTGCGGAAACGGCTCCGGCCGGACCAGCGGCAGTCCGGCATGCAGGCACTGCCGCTCCATGTCCCGCCACATGTAGCGCCCCTTGGCCGGATAGATGTTGAAGGGCGAGGTCGTCCAGCCCTGCGCGGCAAAGATCGGCCCGAGCAGGAACGGCCGCCAGCGCACGTCGACGCCCATCGCCGCGGCATGCACATCGATGCGCATCGCCGTCAGATAGGAATAGGTGGAGGCGAACTCGAACCAGAAATCGATGCTGGGACGTGACATCCGGAAACTCGCGGGTGGTTCTGACAGATGTCCCACCTTACAACGGCATCAACGCCGCTGTCGCTCGTTTCACGCGGCACGGCGCCATGACGCGGCGGCCTGCCGCTTGACGCCGGCCGCATCATCGGCCAAGCCCCCCTTGCAAGGGCTGGGGCAGACGAGGAGATGACCGGAAATGCCAGCCGACGGACTCTTTCTGCGACAGATACGCCGGCACGCTGGCAATCGGTTTCGCCGTCGCGCTGGCGGTTGCCAGCATGCTCTTCCGCGTCCTGCCGGCAATCGACCTTTCCGTCTCGCACGCCTTCTTCGATGCCGCCACCGGCAGCTTTCCCGAAAGCGCCGATCCGGCCCTGCTTGCCTTGCGCCAGATCGGCCTGAAGCTGCCGCCGCTGGCGATCATCTTCCTCCTTGCCGTCGCCATTGCCGGTTTGTCGCCCGCGCCGCAAGCTGCCGGTCAGCCGCAGAGACGCGCTCTGGATGCTCGCCTCGGCGCTCATCGCCAACGGCCTCGTCGTCAATCTGATGCTGAAGGAGCACTGGGGCCGCGCCCGGCCGCACCAGACGCTCGACTTTGGCGGTGAACATGCCTTCACCCCGGCCTGGGCGATGAGCGATGCCTGCGCCAGCAATTGCTCGTTCGTCTCGGGCGAGGCATCGAGCGCCTTCTGGCTGCTGACCGCCGCCTGTCTGGTGCCGCCGCTCTATCGCGTCCCGGTCGGCGTCGTCCTTGCGGTCCTTGCCGGCACGATCGCCTTCAACCGCGTCGCCGTCGGCGGACACTATCTCTCCGACATCGTCCTCTCCGCCCTCATCACGCTGACCGTCGCCGCCGCCCTGCGCGTCCTCTTCCGCCCGGCAGGCAGCGGCCGCGACCCGGCGATTCGCCGGCTCGTGGCCCGCCTTCGCAGCGACTTCTCCGCCGCGCCCGGCGCCTGAAGTCAGCGCCGCTGCTCGATCCGGTCGATGAACCAGCGGGTCAGGCGGATCCAGAGATCGTCCTTGGTCATTGCGTCCTCGACCCCGTGCTCGATGTTCGGGTTGTCGTTGACCTCGATGACGTAGATGCCGTTCCCGGTTTCCTTGATGTCGACACCATAGAGCCCGCGCCCGATCAGCCGGGCGGCGCGCACGCCGATGTCGATCACCGCCGGCGGCGCATCGTCGAGCGAGAACGCCCGGAAACCGCCCTCGAGCGGTTCGCCGCCGGTGTCATGCTTGACGATCTGCCAGTGCTGCTTGGCCATCAGGTACTGGACGACGAACAGCGGCTGGCCATCGAGCACGCCGACGCGCCAGTCAAAGCTCGTCGGCATGAACTTCTGCGCGATGAGCAGGTCGGTCTCCTCGAACCACTCATCGACGAGCCGGGCAAATTCCGCCCGGTTGTCGACCTTCTTGACGCCGCGCGAGAACGAGCCGTCCGGGATCTTCACCACCAGCGGATAGCCGAGCGCCGCCTCGGCCCGGTCGAGATCGGCCGTATTGGCCAGCATCACGGTCGGCGGCATCGGCAGGCCGTGCGCCGACAGCAGCTCGTTGAGGTAGAGCTTGTTGGTGCAGCGGATCATCGAAACCGGGTCGTCGATGACCGGCATGCCTTCCTGCTGCGCCCGCCGCGCGAAACGGAAGGTGTGATTGTCGATCGAGGTCGTCTCGCGGATGAACAGCGCATCGAACTCGGCCAGACGCGGCAGGTCCCGCTTGGTGATCGGCTCGACCTCGACGCCGAGCTTTTCGGCCACCCGCGCCCAGTGCTTCAGCGAGGCGACCGACGTTGGCGGCAACCTCCTTCGGGTCGTGCAGCGCCGCGAACGTGTAGCGCAGCGGCTCCTTTGCCCGCGGCCGCCGCCATTCGCCTTGGTGTAGGCATGCAGCAGATCATGGAAGAACCCGGTTTCGTCCGCCGGCAGCTTGGACAGCGGCGGCGGCCACGCCGCTCGATCGCGTGCCACTCGCCGGTCTTGATCGTCACCTCGATGATCGGGCAGCGGAACCAGTCGAACAACAGCCGGCCGAACCGCTCGAAACGGCTGTCGGCCACTGCACCGAAGCAGACGAGCATCCGCGCCGGCATGCCGCCGCCGCCCTTCTTCAGGCTCTTGTTGAGCAGATCCTCAAAGCTCCGGCAGCGCGTGTTCGCAAAGCCCGCGCGCCGCCAGCTCGAATCGTCTCGACCGTCGGCACCACCCGGTGGCCGCGCGCCTCGGCAAGCAGCGAGGCGTAGTAGCTCGGCTCTGGTAGGCATAGGAGCGCGACAGGTTGACGATTTTCGGCCGGTCGCCGCGAAAGAGCTGCGGCCTGGCGAGATATTCCTTCGTGGTGATGACCTTGTGCGGCGTGTCCGCATTCGGCAGGTCTTTGGGGAAGTCGACGACGACGACCCAGCCGGGCATGTGTTCATCCTCTCGTGATGACGATAGTGGCCTTGAGACCATCCCGGCCCCACCGCGCCATGCGGTCGAATTCGCCATAGGGAATGGGCAAATTTGCGGCGTCGACATGTCCCTCGCCGCGCTTTTTCTCCACCCACGGATCGTGGACGAAGATGTGCCGGCCGTCGTCGCCATGCGCCAGCACCCAGTGCGGCACCTTCTTGCCGAACATGCGATAGCCGGAGATGAGCACGATCGCGACCGCGCCGGCCCGCAGCGCCTCGCCGGTCCGCTCCGCGCCGAGCGCCTCGTAGGTCACCTTGATGCCCATCGAAGCCGCCCGCTCGCGAAAGCACTCCTGGGCAATCCGCATGACGCGCCGGTTTTCGGCGTTGCGCACGGTTTCGAGAAACAGCGGCCCGTCGGCATTGATGTAGATGTGCGGCGCGAGCCCGTGCTCGGCAAGCGTGACGGCCAGCCCGAACGGCTCGCAGCCGCCGAGCCCCGTCGTCATGAAAATGGTCGTCGCCTCGCGCCAGAACCGGATTTCGGTGCGCTGGTCGAGCTGGAAGTCCGGATCGTAGTGGGCGCAGGCCATCATCATGCAGGACGGCCCGCAGGTGAACTCCGTCGTCTGCTCGTAGTAGCGCGTCGTTACCCGCGGCGCCGACTGAAGCCGCAGCAGCTTTTCAAAGCGCAGCGCATTGGCATGATCCTCGTAATAATCGAGATATCGCCCGAACCGGCGATAGCCGGCGCGCATGTACAGGGCGATCGCCGCGGCGTTGTCCTCGCGCACCTCGAGCCGCAACAGGATGCGGTCGCGGTCATAGGCCGCCCGCTCGGCCTCGGCGAGCAGACCGGCGCCGAGCCCCTGGCCATTGAACTCCCGGGCAACGGCGATCGAATAGAGCCGGGCGAGCGCCGTGCCGGTGCGGAACAGCAGCATCGCATAGCCCGCCACCCTGCCCTCGACCTCAGCGACGATGCAGGCCGCCGTCGGCGCGCTGACAAGGTTGCGGAAGGAGCGCCGCGAAATCCGGTCGGTGTCGAAAGCGGCATCCTCGATGACAACGAGCGCTTCGACATCGCCAGACACGGCGGGGCGGAACTGGACGGTGGACATGGGAGAACCCCGATGACGATCGCGGCGGAATACCGGTGATTCGTCACCACGATTTATTATCGCTTTGCCCTGGTTCTTCCAGCGGTTTCATCAGGACCGGTGGTGCGCCGTCAGGCCGCCGGCCCCGCCTTCGCGCGGGCGGGCGAGCGGCGCAGCAGCCCGGCCCACCCGGGCTCCATCGCTGTCGAGCGATAGTGGTAGCCGCCGCCAAGAGCAGCCCCGAAGAAAAACGCCGGCGCAAAGCCGAGAACGGCAATGCCGTGCCTGATCTGCATGTCGAGCAGCACCGGGTCGGTCCACAGCCAGCAGGCAATCAGCGCTGCCGCAGCCCCCGCAAGGAGATAGGCCGGCCGATTGCCGACCGCCGCCGCGACCATGAGGAAGTGGAATGCCCCGAAGATCATGGCAAATGACGCGCCGGACTTCAGAACGAGCAGAAGAACCGTAACCGGGCTCAGGCCTCAGGCGCTGCAACCAGCACGCCTTCGTGCGCCAGTCCCACCAAACGCCGCTCCGCTGGCAATCATCGCCAGAAGGAAGCCGACGCCACTCGTGCGCGCCACGGCCATACCCGTATCCCCCTCAATCATTTCTAGGGGATTGGTACAAAACACAACCTAACGGAGAGTAAAATATTTCCGAGTGTCCGGAAAAAAATACAACCAGGACAAGGCGCGTCATGAAACGTCGCCCGGAAGGATGGGTCGCCCGGAAGGATGGGTCGCCCGGAAGGATGGGTCGCCCGGAAGGATGGGTCGCAAGTCATGGAATGATGGAAAAAAGCGCGCCATCCGTCATCGCGGATGGTTGGCACCCCGTAGGGGAATCGAACCCCTGTTTCCGCCGTGAGAGGGCGGCGTCCTGGGCCGCTAGACGAACGGGGCAGCGGCATGTCGCTCTCGCGACAGGCGGTCGATATACCTCCGACACAGATTGAGTTCAAGCCGATTGCGACAGTTTTTTTGCGTCCCCGGAACCTGCCCCGCAAGGTCGCCGACAGCCCCCGAAACCCGTCACCGCAAAGGACAAACTGCGCCCGGCAGCAGCATTCGACCGGCGCTCACAGCATTTCGCCGCTTTTTCAGGCAACGCCCGGCGATGCCGACAATACAATAATGCACAATATTTCATCAGGCACAAAAGAAGCCTAAATCGGAGTCGATTTTTTACAAACGCTTAAGAATGGCGGTTCAGATTTTTGCCGATACGGTCGACTATGCTTCGGGGGGAAGAGAAAATGGCCGCGCAAGCCCGCGCCGAGATGGCGCCGTCAGGCAAGACCAATACATCGATCGAGACGATCGTCGAGCGCTCCAATTCGGCGCGCGATCTCACCGTCCAGAAAGTCGGCGACATTCGCGCCATCACCCGGCGCATGAAGATCCTTGCCCTCAACGCGCTCATCGAGGCCGCCCGCGCCGGCGAGGTGGGCCGCGGCTTTGCCGTCGTCAGCCAGGAGGTGCGCGGCATTTCCGAGGAAGTCGACGAGCTTGCCCAGGGCCTTGATGCCGAGCTTGGCGGCGAGATCGAGCAGCTCTCCTCCCTCGCCCGCGCCATGGCGGAAAACGCCCATGGCGCCCGCATGATCGACCTCTCGCTGAATGCCGTCGAACTGATCGACCGGAACCTTTACGAGCGCAGTTGCGATGTGCGCTGGTGGGCGACCGACAGCGCCGTCGTCGATGCGGCCGCGACGCCGGAACGCTCGCCTGTGAATATGCCGGCGACCGCCTCGCCATCATCCTGAAGGCCACATACGGTCTATCTCGATATCTGGCTCGTCGACAACGCCGGCAAGGTCATTGCCGGCGGCAGGCGCGACCGGTTCCCGGTCACCGGCCAGTCGGTCAGCGACCGGCCATGGTTCCGCGCCGCCCGCGGCCTTCGCACCGGCGACGATTTCCACGCCGAGGACATCGCCCGCGAACCGCTGCTCGACAACGCCGAGGTTGCCACCTTCGCCACCGCCGTGCGCGAGAACGGTTCTGCCAACGGCCGTCCCCTCGGCGTCCTTGCCATCCATTTCGACTGGCAACCCCAGGCCCGCGCCATCGTCGAGGGCGTCCGCCTTGCCGACAACGAGCGTCAGCGCATTCGTGTCCTCCTCGTCGACCGCAATCGCCGCGTCATCGCTGCCTCGGATGGTCAGGGCATCCTCAGCGAGCGGATCGCCTTCGATCCGGCCGGCCGCGCCAGCGGCTTCGAGATCCGTCCGAATGGCGGCTCGATCGCCTTCCACGCAACGCCCGGCTACGAGACTTACGAGGGCCTCGGCTGGTATGGCGTCCTCGTCGAGAAGGATCACGGCTGACCACCGCCGGGCGACCTGCCATTGCCATTGCCGGCGGAGCCTCTATCCTCTGCGTCCCGTTGAAGCCGGACGCCGGACATGCGCATTCTTTTTCTCGTTCATTCATTCAACTCGCTTGCCCAGCGCCTGCATGTCGAGCTTGCCGAGCGCGGCCACGAGCTTTCCGTCGAATTCGACATCAATGACGACGTCACCCGCGAGGCTGTGGCACTCTTTCGCCCGGACGTCGTTCTCGCCCCGTTCCTGAAGCGGGCAATTCCCGAGGATGTCTGGCGCGCCACCCGCTGCCTCATCGTCCATCCGGGCATTCGCGGCGATCGCGGCCCGCACGCCCTCGACTGGGCGATCCTGCGCCGCGAGCAGAGCTGGGGCGTCACCATCATCGAGGCCGAGGCCGAGATGGATGCCGGCCCGGTCTGGTCCTGGCGCGAGTTCACCATGCGCCATGCGCCGAAGTCGAACATCTACCGCAACGAGGTCACCGAGGCCGCCCTCGACGCCGTGCTCGAGGCGCTGGCGATGGTCGAGGCCGGCGACTTCCGCCCGACCCGGCTCGACCTCGGCAACCGGTCCATCCAGGGATTTGCCAATCCGCCCGTCCGCCAGGCCGACCGCCGCATCAACTGGCATCGCGACACCTCGATGCGCGTCGCCCGCATGATCCATTCGGCCGATGGCACGCCGGGCCTGCTCGACGAAATCGACGGCGTGCCGTTCTACCACTACGACGCCCGCCCCTGGACCGGCCGCGAATTCGTCCTCGGTCCGCGCGGCGCCATCGTCGCAAGATCCGGCCCGGCCATCGCCCGCGGCACCCGCAACGGCCTCGTCTGGATCGGCCACCTGCGGGAAGCGCGCGACCGCGCCCTGAAACTCCCGGCAACGACCGTCCTCGCCGATCGCCTCGATGGCGTGCCCGAGATCGAGGGCGGCTATCGCGAGATCTGGTACGAGGAGGAAGGCGCCGTCGGCTTTCTCCATTTCCAGTTCTACAACGGCGCCATGAGCACGGCGCAATGCCGCCGGCTGCGCGCGGCCTATGCCGAGGCCCGCCGCCGCCCGACCCGCGTCATCGTCCTGATGGGCGGTGAGGACTACTGGTCGAACGGCATTCACCTCGGCACCATCGAGGATGCCGAAAGTCCGGCCGACGAAAGCGCCGCCAACATCGAGGCGATGGACGACCTCGCCCTCGACATCCTGACGACCGAGGATCGCATCGTCGTTTCCGCGCTGCGCGGCAATGCCGGCGCCGGCGGCGCTTTCCTTGCCCTGGCCGCCGACGAGGTCTGGGCCCGCGCCGGCATCGTCCTCAATCCGCACTACAAGGACATGGGCAACCTCTACGGCTCGGAATACTGGACCTACCTCCTGCCGAAGCGCGTCGGCGCCGAAACCGCCGCCGCGATCGCCGCCCGCCGCCTGCCGATCGGCGTCGCCGAGGCGTTGCGCCTGAAGCTTGTCGACCACGCCCTGCAGGCCGACCGCGATGCCGCCAACGCCGAGATCCGCGCCCGCGCCGCAGGCCTTGCCGCCGCGAAGGGCTTTGCCTCAAGGCTCTGGGACAAGCGCATGGCGCGCGGCCGCGACGAAGGCGAAAAGCCCCTCGCCGCCTATCGCGCCGAGGAGCTGGAGCGCATGCACCTCAATTTCTACGGCTTCGATTCCAGCTACCACGTCGCCCGGTTCAACTTCATCCACAAGGTGCCGAAATCGCGGACGCCGCTGTCCCTCGCCCGCCATCGCAAGGGCAAGGCTTGAGCCGCCGATCCGCCGTTGCCCGCCGCTGGAGCATTTCCAGGAAAGGCGGAAGCGCTGCTAGCGCCGCTGCGCCGCGATAAGGCCGACGACGACGAGGCCGTAGCCGACGATGTGGTAGAGCTGCAGGTGCTCGCCGAGGAACAGGATCGCCAGCCCCGAGCCGAACAGCGGCACGAGGTTGATGAAAAGGCCGGCCCGGTTGGCGCCGATGAGCTCCACTCCGCGCGCATAGAAGAGCTGGGCGAAGAACGAGGGAAAGAGCGCGACATAGAGAATGAGCAGCCCGGCCTCGAGGCCCGGCACGATGAACTCGCCGCGCACCAGCTCGAGCGCCATGAACGGCGCCGACACCATCGCCGCCGAACCGGACAGCACTGCCAGAAAGCTCGCCCAGTGCAGCTTCGGCCGCTTGCGCAGCGCCACCGAATAGCCGGCATAGGCGCGACGGCGACGAGCATCATCGCGTCGCCCCGGTTGACGTCGGCGGCAAGCAGCCGCAAGGTCGCCATGCGCCGCGATCACCATCACGCCGGCAAGCGACAGCGCCACGCCGGCCGCCAGCATCAGCCCGATCCGCTCGCGGAAGAACAGGAAGTTCGCCGCCACGATCATCATCGGCATCGCCGACTGCTCGATCGCCACATTGATCGCCGAGGTGTGGTGCACGGCGCTGTAGAGCAGCAGATTGAAGGCACCGAAGCCGAGCGCTCCCATCGCCGCGAGCCAGACGAAATTTGCCCGGATCGCCGCGCCGTCCCGGCCGATCTCCGGCGCGCGAAAATGACGAGCGCCGTCGCCGCGATCTGCCCAGCGCAGGAATGACAGCGTCATCGGCGGCACGACGCCGACCGCCGCCTTGCCCGCGACAGCGTTGCCGCCCCAGAACAGCGCGGTCAGAAGCAAAATGAGATAGGGTCGAGAGAGAATTGCTTCCGCCCTGCCGCTTGCCGATGCCATTTTTTCTCCAATGCGCCTTGCCGGCCAGCCGGATCGCGGAAACCGCCTCAGTCTTTCCCCATTTCCGGAGGAAAGGTCAATCGGGGCAGATAATTGGGTCCGACGCCCGGCCGCCGTTGCGCCATGCCGGGGTTCGCCGAAGGGAAAATAGTCATGAAACGCCTGTCCGCCAGCCTGCTGCTATTCGTCCTGTCGACGACCGCTCTCACCGCAGCCGAAATTCCGGTCATGTCAAAGATATCTTCCGTCACTGTCTATCCGTCCGGCGCCACCGTCACGCGCCTCGTTCCGTTCACGCACCGGCCGGCGATTCCATCGTCCTGCTCGAGGATTTTCCGACGACGCTCGACGTCAACACCCTGCGCGTCGAGGGCACCGGCAATGCCGGCTTCGAGATCGGCTCCATCGATCATGAAGTCGTCGAGCCGACCGTTGCCGAAAGCGCCGCCTCGACTGGCATCCGCGCCCAGATCCGCACTCTCGAGGACGAGCGCGCGACACTCGACGACGCCATCGAGGCCGCCGAGGTATCGAAGCGCTTCATCGCCAATTTCGCCAACGTCAAGCCGCAGGCCATGACCGAGGATCTCGATCGCGGCCGCATCGGCGTCACCGAATGGGTCGGCGCATGGTCGGCGGTCGGCACCGAATATGCGCGGGCCAATGGCGCCATCCGCTCCGCCAGGCTGCGCCAGCGCGAGATCGACGAGACGATCGCCGAGCTTGAGGAACAGATCGCCCGCGACCCGGGCAAGGACGAACCGAAGCTCGTGCTGCGGGTGAACCTTGCCGCCGCCGGCGAGATCGACGGCAAGCTGGAGGTCACCTACCGCGTCCCCGATGCGAGCTGGATGCCGCTCTATGACGCCCGCCTCGATCTCTCCAGGCCGGACGCGCCGGCCGCCGTCACGCTCGTCCGCCGCGCCGAGGTTCGCCAGACCAGCGGCGAGGACTGGTCCGACGTCGCCCTGACCCTGTCGACCGCCCGCACCCTTGGCGGCACCGCCGCGCCGGATATTTCGCCGCTGCGCGTTGCCTTCTACGAGCCGCCCCGGCCGATGCGTGGCCGGACCGGCATGGACGGCGCCTTCATGAAGGCCGAGCGCATGGCCGAGGACGCTTTCGAGACGATGCCGATGGCCGCCGCCCCGGCGCCGATGGACGTCCCCGCCATGGACATGCCCGCCGTCGAGCGCGAGACGACGCTTGACCTCTCCGGCTTCAACGCCACCTTCGTCATCCCCGGCGCGACCAGCGTTCCGACCGGCGGCGCCGCCAAGTCGTTGCGCCTCGGCACCGCTGCCCTCGAGGCCGACGTTCTCGTCAAGTCCGTCCCGGAACTCGACGACACCGCCTACCTTTCGGCGAAGGTCATCAACAAGTCGGGCGCCCCGATCCTGCCGGGTCGCGCCGCGCTCTATCGTGACGGCGCCTATATCGGCGACGGCAACCTTGCCTATCTCGCCGACGGCGACGACACGACGCTCGGCTTCGGCGCCGATGACGCCGTCGTCGTCAGCCGCGTGCCGGTTGCCCGCGAGGAAGGCAAGTCGGGCATCCTGACCAAGAAGTCGACCGACGAGCGCGACTACCGCATCACCGTCAAGAACCTGCACGACCGCAAGATGAAGATCACCGTGCTCGACCGCCTGCCCTATTCCGAGCATGAGGACATCACCGTCGAGATGCTGCCGGGTTCGACCAGGGCGACCGAGACCGATGTCGACAAGGAGCGCGGCGTTCTTGCCTATACCGCCGAGTTCGAGCCGAAGTCGGAAAAGGAATACCGCCTGAACTACCGCGTCACCTGGCCGGCCGATCGGTCGGTCACCTGGGACAGCGTCTATCGGTGATCCGGCAGAACCGTAAAGACACATAGGGAAAAGCTCATGGCGGCCCTTTCCAAGGGTCGCCATGCGGCATCTTTGTGGATATAGTCGCGCGCCGCCGCGCTTGGGCGGCCACGGCAGGACCTGACGGGCGCCGGTGCAAGAGACCAGGGAAGCGGGGGAAACAAGAGCATGGCCAATGTGGTCGTCGTCGGCTCGCAGTGGGGCGACGAGGGGAAGGGTAAGATTGTCGACTGGCTTTCCGAGCGCGCCGATATCGTCGTGCGCTTTCAGGGCGGCCACAACGCCGGCCACACCCTCGTCATTGACGGCGTCACCTACAAGCTGTCGGCGCTGCCTTCCGGCATCGTGCGCGGCGGCAAGCTGTCGGTGATCGGCAACGGCGTCGTGCTCGACCCGTGGGCCCTGGTCAAGGAGATCGCCCAGCTCAAGGAGAAGGGCATCGAGGTCTCCCACGACAACCTGCGCATCGCCGAGAACACGACCCTCATCCTGCCGGTGCACGCCGAACTCGACCAGTTGCGCGAGAAGGCCGCCGGCGCCGGCAAGATCGGCACCACCGGCCGCGGCATCGGCCCGTCCTACGAGGACAAGGTCGGCCGTCGCGCCATCCGCGCCATGGACCTGCGCGACATCGACGGGCTGCGGGCCAAGGTCGACAAGCTGCTTGTCCACCACAACACCCTGCGCCGCGGCATGGGCGAGCCCGAGGTCAATGCCGACGAGCTTTACCGGAAGATCGTCGAGATCGCCCCGGCGATCACGCCATATGTCGAACCGGTCTGGAAGCTGCTCGACAACGAGCGCCGCGCCGGCAAGCGCATCCTGTTCGAGGGCGCCCAGGGCGCTCTGCTCGACATCGACCACGGCACCTATCCTTACGTGACCTCCTCGAACACCGTTGCCGGCCAGGCCGCCACCGGGTCGGGCATCGGTCCCGGCGCCATCAGCTATGTGCTCGGCATCACCAAGGCCTACACCACCCGCGTCGGCGAAGGCCCGTTCCCGAGCGAGCTCTTCGACGACAATGGCACCCGCCTCGGCGAGCGCGGCCATGAATTCGGCACCGTCACCGGCCGCAAGCGCCGCTGCGGCTGGTTCGACGCCGTGCTCGTGCGCCAGACCGTGCGCACCAGCGGCATCAACGGCATTGCCCTGACCAAGCTCGACGTTCTCGACGGCTTTGAGGAAATCAAGGTCTGCGTCGCCTATCGCCTCGACGGCGAGGTCATCGACTATCTGCCGGCCAGCGCCAACGACCAGGCCCGGGTCGAGCCGATCTACGAGACTTTCGAGGGCTGGGGCGAGACGACCGCCGGTGCCCGCTCGTGGAACGACCTGCCGGCGCAGGCGGTAAAGTACGTCCGCCACATCGAGGAGCTGATCGGAGCACCTGTTGCACTTTTGTCAACAAGCCCGGAACGCGACGACACCATTCTTGTGCAGGACCCGTTTCAGGATTAAAGCCTGATACGACTACTGCCGGGACGTGGGGAGTTTAGAGCAGCACAATGGCCGATTACTACGCCGTGTTGAAACGGGCGCTGTCCGGATTGCCGAACAATACCGGCGAAGCCCGGCGTGCTGTTTACGACAAGGCCCGCAACGCGCTCGTCAATCAGCTCAAGGCGATCGAACCGCCGCTGAAGCCCTCCGAGATCACCCGCCAGCGGCTTGATCTGGAGGAGGCGATCCGTCGCGTCGAGTCCGAGGCGGCCAACGCTGCCCTGTTCGCCCGCCGGCCCGCCGCCGCCCAGCCCGCCGCCGGCGCGGCCCCGGAGGTCGCCGTGCGCGAGCGGCCGGCCGAGCCCGCGCCGCAGCCCAAAGTCGAGCCGCAGCCCAAGCCAGAACCGCCTGCCCCGCGCAAGCCCGCCGCGCCGGAAGAGCGTGTCGAGCCCCGGATGGAGCCACGGCCGGATACGCCCGCCGCACCGGTTGCCCCGGCGCCCGACGCCGATATCTTCGAGGACAAGCCGCCGGTCTGGCCGACCGGGGAGAATCGGGAAGCCGCGCGCGAACCCGCCCGCGGCTTTGAGGCCGACGCCCTGCACAAGGCCGTCCGCGACGCCGAAAACCTTGGCGGCGCCAGCCGCGAGGCCGTGCGCGGCGCCCGCGAAACGCTCGCTTCCGTCGATGAGGAAGCCGCCGTCGAGACGCGCCTCGAGCCGCGCATGGAGCGTCCCTCGCTCCCTGGCGACGAGCCGATCAAGCCGCGCGGCCAGCGCCCGCCGGCCCCGGCTGAAAAGCCCGGCGCCGAGAAATCCGCACTCGACAAGCCGAAATTCGATCCCTCCATCGCCGACGAGGCCGAGGACGAGGTCGCCGAGGAATTCGACGACGCCCCGATCGAGCGCCTGCCCGACAGCGGCGGCGGCACGATGAAATTCCTCCTGCTGATTCTCGTCGTGCTGATCATCGGCGTCGGCGTCATTGGCTGGTGGCAGAAGGATGCCCTGCTGGGCCTGCCGCCGGAGAATGGCGCAGTGGAACAGGCCGGCACCGAGGCGCCCGCTCCGGCACCTTCGTCCTCCGGCAAGATCGAGGACCGCCTGCCGCAGGATGGCGTACCGGCCTCCGAGACCCCCGTGCGCGACGTCGGCTCCGGCACGACGCCGACCCCTGCCCCGGCGCCCGGCGGCGACAACATGAGCGCCGCGCCGGAGGCCGCTCCGGCCGCTGGCGGCGACATGCCGACCGCCCTCGTTTCCCAGCGCTCGATCCTTTACGAGGAAACCGCGCCGGAAGACCCGGCCAAGGGCGTTGCCCTCGCCGGCGGCGTCACCTGGGAGCTCGGCCGCGACGACCAGTCGTCCGCGCCGGTCATCCGCGCCCGCGTCGAGATTCCGGATCGCGGCCTGAAGGTCATCCTGACCATTCGGCGCAATGACGACACGGCCCTTCCCGCGAGCCACCTCGTCGAGATGCTGTTCGATTTCCCGGGCGACTTCCCGGCAAGAGCATCACGTCCGTGCCGGGCATCATTTTGAAGGCAAGCGAGCAGGAACGCGGCGAGGCCCTGCGCGGCGCGGCCGCGCGCGTTGCCGACGGCTTCTTCTGGGTTGCCCTCTCCTCTGGCGAGGAAGACCGCAAGCGCAATCGCGAACTCCTGAAGACCCAGACCTGGTTCGACATTCCGCTGATGTACGAGAGCGGCCGTCGCGCCATCCTGACGCTCGAAAAGGGCGTTCCCGGCGAGCGGGTGTTCGACGAGGCCTTTGCCGCCTGGGGCGAGTGACGGATCGGCCGCCTGCCCTTGTCTGACAGATGGACGGGCAGGTGGTCATGCGAGACAAAAAGGCGCGCCGGACCGTGGCGCGCCTTTTTTCGTTGGATTTTCCGTCTGTCCCATGGCCCGGCACCGGTCGGCGCGCCTGGGCTGGTGATCATGAGCTCGGGGCTCAGAAATCGCCCTCGGCGCCGCGCTTCATCACATCCTGGATGATCCGCTTCACTTCGATCGCCTCGGCCTTGACGTCGTCCGGCAGCGGATGCCCGCCATGGATCATCATGTCCATGTCGAGGCTGTAGAGCCAGAGCGCCCCCGTCTTGTCCTCGACGAGCGTCACCCGGCACGGCAGATAGGCCGAATAGGCGTCGTCATAGTCCATCATCTTGGCCGCGGTCAGCGGGTTGCAATAGAGATAGATCTTGACCTGCCGCCACTTCTCGCCGGTCATCGCCTCGATCTGGCGACCGAGCGGCAGCGCCCCGACATCCTTGATGTTGTTCTCGATCGCGATCGACTGAATCGATTCGTCGACCTCCTCGAAGCTGAGACCGTCAGCCACTTTCGTCTTCCAGACGGTCGCCTGCGCCGGGCTGCCGGTCTCGATGAGCTTCAGCGTCATTGTCTTGTAGGTCGCCAGCGCCTCGCTGTCGAAACTGTTGATGAGCGGCAGGACCTTCGCGCCCGCGAACGCCAGCCCGACAACCGCAACGAGGCCGACGAGCGCCAGCAGATTGCGAATGAACCCCATGATTTCCTCCCCGTTTCCTGCCGCCGCGTCTTCGCGCGGTCGACCCAACCAGATGCCGGCCACCCGCCTCGGTGCGCGTGGCCGAAAACAAAAGGCGCCCCCGCACGGCGTCTCAACGCCGGTCGCAAGCGCCTTCAGAAGAAAAAAGGTGGCGACATCCGCCGCCACCCTGACTGTTTGTCATTTCGCCGGCTTGCCATCGCCGGCCATACCGCCCATTCCGCCCATGCCCTGCTGCGGCATGCCGGGATATCCCGGCGGCACCGGATAGGGCGCCGGCGGATAGCCGCCCGCAGGATACTGCGGCGCGTAGCCAGCCTGCGGCTGCGGATAGCCGGCCGGCGGCTGGCCGTAGCCCGGAGCTCCGCCCTGCGGGCCGAACTGCGGCGCCGGCGGATAGGCTCCGCCCTGCGGACCGTACTGCGGGCCGGGACCATAGCCGCCCTGCGGACCACCATACTGCGGCCCACCATACTGCGGGCCACCATACTGGGGACCCGGGCCATAGCCGGCCGGCGGCTGGCCATATCCCTGCATCCCGCCCTGCGGGCCGGGGCCGGCTGCCGGCGGCTGCGGCGCGGCAGCGGCATCCGGCTGGGCCGGCGGCTCGAGCAGACGGAAGCCTTCCGGCACCTGGAACAGCGCCTGATCGGGCTTGATCACCTGCACCCCGCGCAGCTCCCGCGCCATGCCGCCCGGGAAGTGTTCATAGACATTGAGCTTGTACTCGGGATCGAACAGCACGACGCCGCTCTCGAACCGGCCGTTCGGCTGACGGAACCCGATTTCCCAGCGCTCCACCGTCCGGCTGTCATGACGCTCGGTGCCCTGAAGCGTGCCCTGCATCACCCGCCCGTCGGGGAATTCCTGCCGGATCACCATCTTGCGCTGGGTATCCCAGAGGACCTTGAGCGCACCGGGCGCACCTTCGGGTGTAACCTCCCACTTCTCGACCTTGACGCCGGCAAAGTCATCTTCCCCGACGCGCTCGCATTTGAGCTGCTCGGAGGCGACGCACGGCGCGTCGGTCGGTGCCGCAAGCTGTCCGGCGCCATCCGGCGCCTTGAATTCGATATAGGTCCGGTCGTCCGGGAAGAGCACCTTGGCGTTGCCGTCCCTGGAACGGATTTCAACAATCCGCCGCCCGTCCGTCAGCGACTCGAACCGCACCCCTTCCGAGGTCACATAGATAGTCCCGCTCTGCGTCCCCATCCCGGGCACGGTCATCACGGCGCTCGCCATGAACTCGACCGGCTCGGCTGCGGCTGGCGCAAGACCGACGAGGCTCATCAGAGCCGCGACGCTCGCGGTAGCCTTCCAGTTCCTATGCATTAGACCGCCTCCCTGAAAATCTTGTCGACGCCGGATCACGACCATGAAGCCGGGACGCTCGCGCCCTTGTCATTCCTGTCCCGCAGGTCTTGTGAATGCGAATGGTGGAGACGGGCGGGCCGCCCGGCCATCCCGTCTCCACGCACTCGCTATTCAGCGATCTGACGTGTCAGATCACTGCGCCGGCGCGGCCGGAGCAGCCGGAGCAGCCGGCGCGGCCGGCGGGGCCGGCGGGGCGTAGCCATACGGGGCGTAGCCATACGGAGCGCCGTAGCCATACGGAGCGCCGTAGCCATACGGAGCGCCGTAGCCATAGCCCGGATAGCCATAGCCATAGCCGTTGCCATAGCCACGGCCGCCGCCGCGACCACCAAAGCTCATGTTGAAGTCGCCGTCGCCCCAGCCATTGCCGTCGAACGGACCGCCGCCACCCCACGGGCCGCCGCCCCACGGGCCCCAGCCCCACGCATTCGCGCTGCCGGTCGAGAGCGCCGCGGCCGCCAGGCCAACAACACCGGCGAGCATGGTCGCCTTGAGAAGCTTCCTCATGTCGTCACTCCTTGCTTTATGTCCCTCTTCGCAAACTGACTTCCGGAAGGAGGGAGCTCTCCCGAAAAGCCGCCCCGACCCATGGGCCGTGGATTCGAATTCCGCATTCCTCAGTCCGCCAGCACCCACGGCGCCGCGAAACCGGGCGTCGCCAGGGTGAAGGGGTCTGCATAAGGTCCAAAGCCGCCATAGCCCGGGCCGAACCCGGCACCGCCAAGGCCCGGTGAAAAGCCGCCAAGCCCTGGCGAAAAGCCGCCGAGAACGCCGCCGAACGGAGCCGCCGGATAGCCGTATCCGGGATACCCGCCGCCGCCTGGATAGCCCGGACCGTAAGCTGGCATGCCGTAGCCCGGCCCATATCCCGGCGCCGCATATCCCGGCGCCCCGTAATTCGGCGCTCCATAACCCGGAGCCGGATATCCCGGCGCGTTCGCCGCCGGCGGCGCCGCCTGCGGTCGATGGTCCGGAAAGGACTGCGGCCGCGAGGCAAACACATTGCCGGTCATCTGCGGATCGCTCGGCACATAGTTCTGCGCGGATGGCGCCCACGGATTGGCGTTCTGCGCAATGGCGGCACCGGCGAGCAAGACCGTCGCCGCCGCAAATGCCAGAACTGCTGAGGGTGCCCCGTTCATCGTCATCGCCTTTGTTGTCAGCGCCCGGCCATCGGCCCGAACGACCAGCCTGCCGCGCCGCTCTGCGCCTGCCGTTGCGGGGTGGCCGCCGCGCCGAAATCGACCCGAACCGTGTTGCCGCTTGCCGGCAGATTGCCGTTCACCGGCGGATAGACCGCAACGCCGACGCCCGGCACCGCAAGCGAGCCGCGCCGGTCGGGCGCCGCCTCGCCGGCCGCCCCCGGCGAAAAGCCGGTCGCCGGCGGAAACGCCTGATCGGAAATCGGTCCCGTCGAATAAGGCAGGTTGCCGTCGCCGCCGCGGTTTCCGGCGGCCTTTGCCGGACCGGACCAGCTTTCCGGTGCCGGCGCCGGTGCAGCGGCTGGCGGCGGCGCCCAGGGGCTGGCCGCACCGGCCGGCACACTCGGTGCACCGCGCTCTGCCGCCGGCGGCTGGGCATAGGCTGGCGGAGCATAGGGATAACCGGGCATTCCATAGGCCGGCGGATAGGGAGCACCGTAGCCGTAGCCCGGCATCGGACCGTAGGCACCCGGCATCATCGGCCCCGGCCAGCCCGGCGCAGGTGCACCGTAGCCGACAGGTGGAGCCGGTGGGCGAGCGCCATATCCGCCGTAGCCGTCGACCCGCGCCGGCGCACCATAGGGCCGATAGCCCGGATACGCCGTTCCCCCGCGCGGCTCGGCCGTTCCCCCCACTGGCGGAAAAGTCGTATACCCGGACTGACCCGGATAACCCGGCGCCCCGTTCCCCGCCGGCCCGGCCGCCCCGGTGGGCGGCATTCCATGCCCCTGGTCCTCGCCTGGGGCACCCCATCCGGGGGACGTCCAGTCGCCGCTGCCAAGGGCATAATCGTCATTGACCGAGATCGGCTCGGCTCCCGTCCGCGGCAGAACCCAGCCCGGTGCGCCGTTCCAGCCGGGCATCGCATCGCCCGACATGCCAGACATTCCCGACATGCCTGACATTCCGGCCATGCCGCCCATCGGCCCCGGAACGGGACCGCCAATCGGTGCACCGATCGGAGCACCGAGCGGCATGTATCCCGGCGCCTGCAGGGGCGTGTTGCCGCCCGCCGAGGCAAAGCCGCCAACCGCCTCGTTTTCCTTCTTGGCCTTCGCCTTCGCCTCGGCCTCGGCCGCGGCGCGATCCTGCTCCGGGTCGTATCCGACCGGCGGATAGGCACCATAGCTGTTCGCCTGCGCAACGAGCTGGTTGTCGAACCGCTGCGCCCAGGCGCCCGCGTCCGGACCGCTGCCCGGCAGCCGCCGTTCGACACTGGCAAGGGCGCAGCAGCCACGGCCGGAAACCTCGGCAATTCCCGTCTCCGGCAGCAACAGCGCTGTCCGCGCTGCCGCACCGCTGCCCGCCGCCTCGGCCGGCGTGTCGATGAGCGTCCGTGCCGCCGGCAGCGCCACCATCAGCGCGCCAATCGCCGCCATCGTGGCGAAATGCGAAAACCTGAGTTTCATCACCCGTGCCCTCCCTTGGCCTTCCGGGTTGCGACGCGGCGCGCCTTGCGCATGTCGGCCCGCGACTGCCGCTTGCGGTCGCTGCCCTGCCGACCGGCCTGCGCGCCGCCCGTATCCTCGTCCTGGGCTGCATCGAAATCGGTCTCTTCGGCCTCGTTCACCGGCTCGACCTCGACGACCGGTGCCGGTGGTGCGACGACGACGGTCTTTGCCTTGACCTTCGAGGTCCGCGGTGCCGGCGCCGCCGGCTCGACCTGGATGCTGTGATCGGCCTTGCGGGCAGCAACCGCTGCCGCCGCACGACCCTTCTTCGCCTTCGGCGCCTTCTCCTCGGCAGCGGGCGCCTCAGTAGGCGCCTCGTCGGCCGCTTCTTCGACAGAAGCCGCCGCCACTTCAGCAGCCGCGTCCACCCTGGCCGATGCCCGCTCGGCCTCGGCCTCGGCGAGGATATGTTCCGCTTCAGCCGCAGCCTCGGCGTCCATGTCGGTATCGTCGACATCATCGTCGCCGATGGGCTCAACCGCCATCGCCGCCGCTTCCGCCTCGTCGGCGCCGGTTTCCGAGAACACCTCGTCGGCCTCGGCAGCCGCCTGCGCTTCAAGCGCCGTCTCGACCACCGGCTCCTCGAGTGCCCGCGCCGTGGCGGCCGCCGCCGCAGCCGCGCTGGTCACCGCCTTCGAAACCGGGCGCGGCTCTTCAGCCAGCGCCGCAGCCGGGGCAACTGCCGCAGCCGGGGCAACTGCCGCGGGCGCCGCCGGAGCAGGAGCCGCGGGAGCCGGAGCAGGCGTGGCCGGGGCCGCAGCCGCCGGTGCGACCGGAGCTGCCGGCTGCGGCACAGGCGCGCCGCCACCGCCACCACCAGAGCCCGTCGGGCCGGAGGGCGGCGGCGTCTTCTTCTTGAACAGCCCCTTGAAGCCTTCCTTGATCGCCAGCCAGATGAAGAACGGCAGCGCCCGGATCGCATAGAAAGCCATCGCGATCTTTTCCGGGTCGATGATCTTGCCGACCAGCGCCTTGATGCCCATCCAAGCCATGATGAAGACGGCCCGGATCATGTAGAAGCCCATCATCAGCGCGCTGGCGATGCGGCCCGGCTGGGCATCGGCCTCGACGGCATCCGCCTCGCCGTCGATGAGGCCGGAGCGGGCCCGCACGCAGGCAAGCGGGATCATCACCAGCGTCAGCAGCGTCGACACCATGCCGCCGAACATCAGCGAGATCGCCATGCCCTGGAAGATCGGGTCGGTGATGATGACGCTCGAGCCGGCAACCAGCGCCAGCGCCGTGATCAGGATCGGCCGTGTCCGCGTCCGGGCCGACTGCAGCACCGCCTCGCGCGGCGCCATGCCGGCGGCGACCGCCTGCTGCGAGAAGTCGACGAGCAGGATCGAATTGCGCACGATGATGCCGGCAAGTGCGATGAAGCCGATCATCGAGGTGGCGGTGAATTCGGCGCCAAGCAGCATGTGGCCGGGCACGATGCCGATCAGCGTCAACGGAATCGGCGCCATGATGATGCCGGGCAGGCGGAAATTGCCGAACTCCCACACCACCAGCATGTAGATCATCACCATCGCCGCCGCGAAGGCGATGCCCATGTCGCGGAAGGTCTCGTAGGTGACGGTCCACTCGCCGGTCCACTCGAAGGCCGAGGTGAAGCTGTCTTCCGGCGGCGAGATCCAGTTCGAAGCGAGTTTCACCCCGTCCGGCGCCGTGTAGTCCGTAAGCAGCCGCTCGACTTCGAGCATGCCGTAGATCGGCGCACCGAGCCGCCCGGCAACGTCGCCGGTCACATATTCGATCGGCCGCAGGTCCTTGTGGAAAATCGTCTGGTCTTCCGGCAGCCGGTCGAAGCGGCCGAGCTCGGCGATCGGCACCATCGTGCCGGCCTGCGAGCGGATCGGAATCTCGCCGAGACGCGACATCTGGCTGCGCACCTCGAGCGGTGCCTGCAACACGATGAAGCGCGGCTCGAGCTCATGGCCGAGCTTGGCATCGCCAAGGCGGAACCCGCCGAGCGCCATCGCCAGTTGCTCGTTGACCGAGCCGATGGTGACGCCCTTCAGCGCCGCCTTCTGCCGGTCGATCATGAACTGCCAGCGCTCGTAATGCGCCGTCAGGTAGTTATCGACGTCGACCACCGACGGCGCCTTGGTGAAGATCGCGGTGAGGTCCTCGGCGACCCGGCGCCGCGTCGAGGCGTCCGGACCATAGACCTCGGCAACGAGCGTCTGCAGCACCGGCGGTCCGGGCGGCATTTCGATGACGCCGATCTTGGCGCCCATCTCGTTGGCGAGCGGCGTCAGCGCCTCGCGCACCGCGACGGCGATCTGGTGGCTCGAGCGGTCGCGGTCGCCCTTGTCGAGCAACTGCACCTGGATATCTGCCTCCCACGACCGCTGCCGCAGGTAGTAGTGCCGCACGAGGCCGTTGAAGTTGAACGGCGACGCCGTGCCGGCATAAGTCTGGATCGCCGTCACTTCCGGCATTTCCAGCAGCTTGTCGGCCAGCCGCTGCGTCACGTTCGCCGTCGTCGCCAGCGCCGTGCCCTCGGGCATGTTGATGACGACGTTGAACTCCGGCTTGTTGTCGAACGGCAGCATCTTCACCGCCACATGGGTGGTGTAGAAGGCCATGCAGAACAACAGAAAGACGCCCCAGATCGCCAGTTTCAGCATCCGGTTCTTGGCCCGGCTCTCAAAGAACGGCACCAGCAGGCGACGATAGAAGCGGCCGAGCGCCTCGCTCTGGTGATGCTCCTTGTCCTGCGCCTTGGTGAGCTGGGCGAGCGAGGGGCGGATGCGATAGGCCAGCCACGGCGTGAACACGAACGCGGCGAACAGCGAGAACAGCATCGCCACCGAACCGAGCGCCGGGATCGGCTCCATGTAGGGGCCCATCATGCCGGACACGAAGCCCATCGGCAGCAGCGCCGCGATCACGGTGAAGGTCGCAAGGATGGTTGGATTGCCGACCTCGCGCACCGCATCGACGGTCGTCTCGGTGTCGATGTCGCCCTTCATCAGCCAGCGGCGATAGATGTTTTCAACGACGACGATCGCGTCGTCGACGAGAATGCCGATCGAGAAAATGAGCGCGAACAGCGACACCCGGTCGATGGTGTAGTTGAGCACCCAGGCCGCGAACACCGTGACGAGGATGACCACCGGGATGACGATGAGCACGACGGTCGCCGCCCGGATGCCGAGCGCGAGCAGGATGAGGATCGTCACCGCGCCGGTCGCCACGAACAGCTTGAAGATCAGTTCGTTGACCTTCTCGTTCGCGGTCTCGCCGTAGTTCCGCGTCGTCGAGACCTGCACGTCGCCGGGGATCACCCGGCCCTTGAGGTAATCGACCTTTTCAAGGATCGCATCGGCGACGGTCACGCCGTTCGTGCCGGTCTTCTTGGCGATCGCGATCGTCACCGCGGCAGCGCCGTGATCGGCCTTGGTGATGCCTTCCTCGGCCGCCGGCCCGGTGAAGTACTGGACGACGCTTTCGGCCTCGCCCGGTCCCTCGATGACATTGGCAACATCGCGCAGATAGACCGGGCTGCCGTTGAACGTGCCGACGACGAGCCGTTCGAGATCGCCGGCATGTTCGAGGAACTCGCCGGAATAGACCGTGAAGCTCGTACCCTCGATCTCGGCCTGGCCGACCTTCTGCTTGGCGTTCGCGCCCTTGATCGCGCCGGCGATCTGGTCGAGCCCGATGCCGTAACCGGACAGCCGCTCCGGCATGACCTCGACGCGCATCTGCTCCGGCCGGCCACCGACGATGAAGCTCTGGCTGGTGTTCGGCACTTCCTTGAGGCGCTGCAGCACCTCGAGGGCGATGAGCCGCAACGCCGAGTCGTCGACCGTTTCCGACCACAGCGTGATCGTCACCGTCGGCACGTCGTCGACGCCCTTCGGCTTGACCAGCGGCTGCGACACGCCCGGCGGGATCTTGTCGAGATTGGAGGCAAGCTTGTCGTAGAGCTTGATCAGCGAGGGTTCCATCTTCTCGCCGACGTCGAACTCGACAGTCACCATGCCCTGGCCGCGCTCGGAGGCCGAGTAGACATGCTTGACGCCCGGGATCTCGCTGACCATCCGCTCGAGCGGATCGATCGCGAGACTGGAAACCTGCACCGCCGGCGCACCTTCGTACTGCACGAAGATATCGACCATCGGCACCGAAATCTGGGGATCTTCCTGACGGGGCGTGACGGCAAGGCCGAGAATGCCGGCAGCCAGGCAGCAGATGAGGAACAGCGGAGAGAGCGGCGAATGGACGAACATTTTCGCCATCGCACCGGCAAGGCCAAGGCTCTTGCCATGCTCCTCGATCGGAATCCCGTAGGCGCCGATCTCACCGTTCGACCCGTGTCCGTTATGCCGCTCGTCACTCATCGTGCTGCAGTCGTCCCCCTTGCCGCCCCGACCGGAGCGGTACGATTGCCCGGCGCCCCGCCTTTGAACGAGACGCGTTTCCTCATGGCTCCGCTTGTGTCGCGGAGCTTCTTGCCCCTCGGGTCCGCCAATCGGCAGCCGTCAGGCTTTGCGTGGAACTGTTCCCTGGCGCGATGCCCCGTCCCGGCCGGCCTTTCGGTCAGGCCCGGGGCCGTGCCGGCCCTTTGGCCGACTGCCGGACTGCCGCGCTACGGTGATCCATGCGAACGCTCTCCCACGCTTCGTTTCGCGGATCTTTTCCGGAGCGAGTGGCCTCCCTCTTGTCCGGCACGCCTCGTCTAGCCGCCGCTGCCCCGCGCGCCCTCCGGCGACCTGTCCTGCGGCGGGTTCACCACGACCTGCTCGCCCCCGGCCAGACCGGAAAGGATCGTCACGCGGTCGTTGCCGGCAGGTCCGCCAACCCGCACCAGACGCAACGACGGCTTGCCGTCTTCCATCACATAGACGCCGAACAGACTGCCGCGCTGCACCAGCGCCGCCTTCGGCACGGTCGGCATCTGCCGACCTTCGGTCCCCGCATCCGGGAGCCGGATTTCCGAATACATGCCCGGTCCGCCGGGCACGCCCTGCGGCAGGTCGAACTTCACCGTCACCGTGTGCCGCGACTGGTCGGCGACCGGATAGATCTGCGAGACGCGCGCATTGACGACGACGCCCTCGCCGACATCGAGCCGCGCCGGCACGAACATGCCCTCGGCCAGGCTCGAAACCAGCCGCACCGGCACTTCCGCCTGCAGCCTCAGATAGTTGACATAGGCGAACTTGATCAGCGGCTGGCCCGGCTGGACCGTATCGCCGACCTCGGCCATCTTGCCGATGATGACGCCCTCGAACGGCGCATAGAGCCGCGTGTCGCGCAGTTTCGCGTCGATGCCCTCGAGCCCGGCACGTGCCGCGAGCAGCGCGCTGTTCGCCTGGCTGAGGCTGCTCGCCTGACCCTGCAGGTCCGAGTAGCGCTCGACCCAGGTGTTGCCGAGACCGGTCATGTTGGCCATCGGCCGGGTCATGAACGCATCGAACATCGACGGCAGGCCGAAGCCCGTCGGCTGGTTGACGCTGCGATTGATCTGCGGCGACACGAGTTCGCGCGAATACTGGGTCTGGGCCTGCGCCAGCGCGGCCTCCCGCGCCATGATGTCGGCAACGGCAGCGCGCCGGCGGGCCTGCAGATCGGCATCGTCGATCTGCACCAGCATCTGGTTGGCGTTGAAGCGATCCCCCTCGCGCCCGGCCATGAACCGGACCTGCCCCGGAACCAGTGCGGTCAGCACGACTTCCTTGTAGGGCACGACGGTGGCGCCGACGACGGTCGAGCCTCCGACCGCCATCACTTCGGCGGTGGCATACTGCTGGGCCTGCGTTGCCACGCCCTGCAGCAACAGCATGCCGAGTGCGGCGAAACCTCCGGCGAGGCGGACAGCTTCATCAGACGCGCGCCATCACCGCGAAGCTCTTCATGAACGGCCCGGCCATGCGCGGTCCCCGACCATCGCGCCATAGTCGCCGACCGCGAACTACAGTTTTAGGTGTAGGCCATGCCGAGACCATCATCCCCGGCGGTCTCTGCAGCCAGCCTTCCCAGGTGCCCTTGTCGGCGCGCAGGTCCCAGTTCAGGGCCTCGCCGTTGAAGGGACCGCCGGCAACCGCATGGCCGTTCTCGATCACCAGCACGCCGCGCGGCGCCGGCTCACCCTTGAAGCCATAGCCGATCGTCGAGTTGAAACCGATCTTGGCAAGCTCGCCCGCGGCTCGCCGTTCCAGGCAGCCTGAAAGCCTCCATCCATCGCAAGGCGAGAAAATTTCGGACACGTTCACCCCTCCCCTAATAGTTCTTGCTTCTTTTGGACCACAATGACGCCGAGTTGCCATGACTTGCAACGGGCATTTTTGAGTTAGGTAAATCGAAGCAATCCCCGTGCCACCCGTCAAGTCGTTGAGTCCTGTCGATTTTCATGGGGACCATGGAAATCTTGTGCAACACCTTATGCAACACTCGCATGCCAGCGCAACAATTAACGCATTGAAAGCATTTACTAATATTAGAAAGTACTAAAGGATGCAGACTGCTGCAACGCGCCCGCTTTGCTGCAACAATGGCGATGCGGCGTTTTTAAATAGACCAAATCGAAAGTTTGGCGGGTTTGACGCAAGGTCTTGGGGGACCGATGTACGAGATGGACAATGTACTGCCCTGCTGGAGGCGATCGTCTCCTACATCGACGAGGGCGTGCTGCCTGCCGATCGGGGCGGCGATATCCTCTACCAGAACCCGGCCGCCGGCGAGCTGCTCGGAGCGCGGGCCGAACGTGCCGCTGACCTCGCTTGCCGACATTCGCGGCGTCGATTTCCAGGGCGCCCTAGAGGACGTCATGCGCGCGTCGACCGCCGCGAGCAGAATGGCGAGGCGATCTCCAACCTTGTCCAGTTCGGCGCCTCACCATCGACGTGCGCGGCGAGGCGCGACCGAGTTCCATTGCTGCCGGCCCCGCGAGGCGCAGGCAACCTGTCCTCCGTCATGATCCAGGACCGCACCGACGGCCGCCGCCTGAACACGCTTCTCGGCCGCTCCGACAGCGATCTCATCACCGCGACGCCTGCATGCTCGACATCCTCGAGCGGGGCGTCGACAAGGTCGCGCCGATGCGCCCCTGTCCTGCTGCAGGGCGAGTCGGCACCGGCAAGACCTACATCGCCCGCCTCGCTCACCGCCTGTCGCGCCGCGCCAAGCGCCCCCTTCTGTCGAGGTCAACTGCGGCGCCATCCCCGAGACGCTGATCGAATCCGAGCTGTTCGGCCAGCGTGAAGGGCGCCTTCACCGGCGCCACCCAGAGCCGTCCTGGCCGTTCTGCCGCCGACGGCGGCACCCTGTTCCTCGACGAAATCGGCGACGTGCCGCGTATCTGCAGCCAAAGCTCCTGCGCGCCATTCAGGACGGCGTCGTCGAACCGGTTGGCTCCGACACCCGGTCAAGGTCGACGTGCGCATCATCAGCGCCTCGAACAAGAACCTGCGCGATCTGGTCGACACCGGCGAGTTCCGCGCCGACCTGTTCTACCGGCTTTCAGGTCTTCCGCTGCACGCCGCCGATCCGCCAGCGCCGCGGTGATATTCCGCTGCTGTTCAAGATTTCTGCCGCAAGCTCGAGGGCCGCGGCTATCCGAGCGGCGTCGAATGGACCTCGCAGGCGACCCGCCTGATGATGAACTATCCTGGCCCGGCAATGTCCGCGAGCTCGAGAATGCCGTCGAGCACGCCATCATCTGCGCTCAGGACAACGTCATCCGCCCCGAGTGCCTGCCCCAAGAAGTGCGCGTCTACGACACCGCGCAGAACGAAACGCCAGAGCGGATGCCGCTGCAGCAGCCCGAAGAGAAGCGCCAGCTCGCCAGCTCCGAGATCACCGAGGCCCTGCAACAGGCCGGCGGCAACAAGACCCTCGCCGCCAAATATCTCGGCGTCGACCGCACCACCCTGTGGCGCCGCATGCGTCGGCTGAAAATCTCGGACACGGAGATCCGCACGCCGGCGCCGAGCTTCGGCTGAGACGCCGGCCGCGGTGATGTTGTCCCGGGCAGTCCTGGCTTGGATCAGGCGGCCGCCTGCTCCTCGGCGAGGCGGAAGCCTTCCTGAAGTGCCGCGACGTTGAGATCGGCGAATTTCTTCGGCGTCTCCGAACGCACCGCCTGCTCGAGAATGTCGCGCGGGCAAATCCCCGTGAGCCCGACCAGCACCCCGAGCGCCACGATATTGGCAACCCGGTGCGAGCCGAGCGCGATTGCCCGGTCGGTCAGCGGCAGCGACTTGAGATTGCTCGCCGCCGGCGGGTTCGGCACCAGCCGTGCGTCAGCGACAACGAGTGCATCGGAACCGACGACATCGACCGAACGATCGGCGCCGACCTGATCGAGGACGATCAGATAGTCAATGCCGGTGACCAGCGGATAGTCGGGCTCGCCGTCCGAGACGACGAGATCGGAATGGCAGAAGCCGCCGCGCGACGTCGGCTCGTAGCTCTGCGACTGCGCCGCCTGCCGGCCCGACAGCGCCAGCGCCTTGAACAGGATGCGCGCCCCGAGGATGAGCCCCTGCCCGCCCGAGCCGGCAATGCGGATTTCCGTGCGTTGCGTGTCGGCCATCGCCTCAGCCCTTCCTGTAGCCGGGCTGCGCCCGGTAGACCGTGCCGTATTCCGGCCGGTCAAGCTCGACGAACACACCGGTCGACAGCCGGTGCGGCCGGAACGGCTGCTCGGCGACATTGCTGAAGGCTTCCGGCCGCATGTCCGCCTTCTGCGACAGGATCATCTCCGGCGACTCGCCGAGATCGTTCTTGCGGCCGTAGATCTCGGTGCAGTCCGACATCACCTCGACGAAGGAGAAGCCGTCATGGGCAATCGCCTTCTTGATGAGGTTCTTCAGCGCCGGCACCTGCAGCGTCACCTCGCGGCCGACAAAGCTTGCCCCGGCCGCGCCCGCCAGCTTGCAGGCATCGAACACCGGCTCGACATTGCCGTTGGGCGTCGTCGTCGTCAGCCGGTGCTCCGACGTCGTCGGCGACACCTGCCCGCCGGTCATGCCGTAGACCTCGTTGTTGAGCATCAGCAGCGTCATGTCGAGATTGCGCCGGCAGGCATGGATGAGATGGTTGCCGCCGATCGCCAGACTGTCGCCGTCGCCCGAGATGACGATCACCGTGAGGTCGGGCCGGGCAAGCTTCAGTCCCGTGGCAAAGGCCAGCGGCCGGCCATGCGTCGTGTGGAACGTATTGGCGTCGATATAGGCGCCGACACGGCCCGAGCAGCCGATGCCCGAGACCACCGCCAGCTTGTTCTTGTCGATGCCGAGCTCATGCGCCGACCAGAGCAGCGCCCGGAGCGCGATGCCGTGGCCGCAGCCCGGGCACATGAAATGCGGCATCAGCTCGAGTCGCAGATAGTCGCGGATCTCGAAGGCGCCCTTGTCGGCGCCGGAAACGGGTGCGATCTCGTTCATCAGCGGACAACCTCCCTCAGGCGCGCCACGATCTCGTCCGGCGTGATCGGCTGGCCGTCGATCTTGCCCTGGGAAATGACCGGCGTGCCGTCGCGCAGCACCCGCTCGATCTGCCAGGTGAGCTGGCCGGCGTTCATTTCCGGCACGACGACCGCCCGGACACCCTTCGCGGCGGCCCGCAGCGCCTCTTCAGGGAACGGCCACATCGTGATCGGCCGGAAGAGCCCCGCCTTGATACCCTCGGCGCGGGCGATGCGGACGGCCCGCCGCGCCGCCCGGCGCGCTGATACCGAAGGTGACGACGAGCACATCGGCATCGTCGGTCTCGACCGCCTCGAACCTGTCGATCTCGTCGCGATGCAGATCGAGCTTGTCGAGGATGCGCCGCGTCACCCGGTCGACCGTCTCGGGATGCTGGGTCGGAAAGCCTGCCTCGTTGTGCGTCAGGCCCGTGGTGTGCACCCGGTGCCCGTCGCCGGGACAGGCCATCGCCGGAATGAGGTCATCGCCGGTCGCGAACGGCTTGTACTCGCCGCCCTCCGGCGCCCATTTGCGCGCGAAGGCCGCGGCCTCGGCGCCGCGCATCTTCACCCCCTCGAGCAGGTGGGCGATGATCTGGTCGTACATGACGACGACCGGCACGCGGAATTTCTCGGAAATCTCGAAGGCGCGAATCGTCTCGTCATAGACTTCCTGCACCGAGGCCGGCGTCAGCACCACGATCGGATGGTCGCCATGCGTGCCCCAGCGCGCCTGCAGGATATCGCCCTGCGCCGGCCGCGTCGGCATGCCGGTCGAGGGACCGCCGCGCATCACGTTGATGATGACGCACGGCACTTCCGCGATCGCCGCGTAGCCGAGGTTTTCCTGCATCAGGGAGAAGCCGGGACCGCTCGTCGCCGTCATCGACTTCGCCCCGCCCATCGAGGCGCCGATGATCGCCGCCATCGAGGCGATCTCGTCTTCCATCTGGATGAACACGCCGCCGACCTTCGGCAGTTCGCGGCTCATCCGCTCGGCGATCTCGGAAGACGGCGTGATCGGGTAGCCGCCAAAGAAGGTGCAGCCGGCCGCGATCGCGCCGAGCGCGCAGGCATGATTGCCATGCAGCGGCGTCAGTTGTTCGGACATGTTATTCTGCTGCCTCCGCCGCTGCGGTCCTCGTCACCCGGATCGCGAAATCCGGACAGAGCCATTCGCACACATGGCAGCCCGTGCAGGCCGCCGGGTTCTTCAGCATCGCCACATGCCGCTCGCTGAGGGCAAGGCAGCGCTCCGGGCAAAGCTTCACGCAGATGTCGCAGCCCTTGCACCAGGCCTCGTTGATCTCGAGCTTGACGTCGACCTCGCCCGGCAGGAGCACCGGCACCTGATAGGCATTGGCGTCGGCAAGCCCGAAGTCCGGATCAAGCCGGGCCCGCTCGACCCACTCCCGACCGTGCCGGAAGGCCCTGGCGTTGGCCTCTTCGGTGCCCTTCGGCACGAACTGGGCGATGACGTTGAGCCATTCGGCCTCGGGGAACGGCAGGCTCATCGACAGCGCCCCGAGCAGCACCGTGTTTGCCGCCCGCGCATTGCCGAGATCCTCGGCCGCCCCGGTCGCATCGAGCACATAGCCGTTGCCGACCCGCGACACGATCTCCGCCGGCGTCTCCTTGGCATAGGCCTTGTCGGCGCCGAACTTGCGGTTCCGGCAGGCGAACGGCGGCACGATCTTGCGCGTGTCCGAGATGAAAACGCCGCTGCCCGGCTTCAGGAAGTCGAGCCAGCGCAGGCCCTCGGCCCATTCCAGCGCGATGAGCACGTCCGCCTCGCCCTTGGCGATCGTCGGCGACCAGACCTTCTTGCCATAGCGCACATGGCTGAAGACGACGCCGCCGCGCTTGGCCATGCCATGCACTTCGGACTGCTTCACCTCGGCGCCATGCATCTGCGACAGCAGCGCCAGCACCTTGGAGATCATGATGACGCCCTGACCGCCGACGCCGACGATCAGGATGTTGGTCGGCCGGTCGGTCACAAACGCATCGCGCGCCTGCGCCGCCGGCACTTCGAGGGAATTGTCGTTCACGCGTTCACCGGTTGGATGCAGTCGGAGGGGCAGAGCTGGGCACAGAGCGTGCAGCCGATGCAGCTCGCGGCGTCGATCTGGACCTTGCGATGGCCTTCGTAGAACTCGTCGCGCCAGGTGATCGCCGGGCAGCCGAGATTCATGCACGACTGGCAGGCGATGCAGCCTTCCGGATTGACCTGCAGCGGCTGGCCCTTGATCCGCACCGGATCGAGCACGCACGGCCGCTCCGAGATCACCACCGAGACACCCTTGTATTCGGTCGCCTCGCGGATCGTCCGGTACAGCGTGCCGACGTCATAAGGGTCGACCTTGCGCACCCATTCGACGCCGACCGACTTGCAGATGTCGACATAGCTGACCTGATGGGTCGGCTCGCCGCGCAGCGTCCGGCCGGTGCCCGGATGGTCCTGGCCGCCAGTCATCGCCGTGATCTTGTTGTCGAGAATGATGACGGTGATGTCGGCGCGGTTGTACACGGCGTCGATCAGCGGCGGGATGCCCGAATGCAGGAAGGTGGAATCGCCGATCGTCGCGATGATCGGCTGGGTGTTGGTGCCGGCCAGCGCCATGCCGACCGCATTGGCGATGCTGGCGCCCATGCACACGGTCGTGTCGATGGAGCGCAGCGGCTCGACGGCGGCAAGCGTGTAGCAGCCGATGTCGCCGGCGACGCGGCCGTCGACGGCCCGCAGTGCCATGTAGCTGGCCGTGTGCGGGCAGCCGGCGCACAGCACCGGCGGCCGCACCACCGGGTTGATCTCGTAGGACGGCGGCTCGGTCGGTGCCTGACAAAGGCCCGCCGCGGCAAGGCCGGCCTGCACGATCTCCGGCGAAAGCTCCCCGACGCGCGGGAAGAACGCCTTGCCCTCGCAAGGAATGCCGAGCGCCTTGATGCTCTCCTCGATGACCGGCTCGAGTTCCTCCACGACGATCAGCCGGTCGACCGACGCGGCGAACGACTTCACCGTTTCCTCGGCCAGCGGATAGGAGGCGGCAAGCTTCAGCACCCTGGCCTCCGGCATGACCTCCTTGACGTAGAGATAGGGCGTGCCATGCGTGATGATGCCGAAGGTCGTCGAGCCTTCGTCCGTCTGGGTCAGCGGCGAGGCATCGAAATAGGCCTTCAGGGCCGCCTCGCGCGCGATCAGCTTGGGATGCGCCCGCCGGGCATTGGCCGGAATCGAGACGGTCTTCTGCGGATTGCCGACAAACCCCTTCGGATCGCGCTCGGCCCGCGGCCCGACCATCACCGACGAGCGCGTGTGCGACAGGCGCGTCGTCGAGCGCACGATCACCGGCGTGTCGAACTCCTCGGAGATGTCGAAGGCGATCTTGGTGAAGTCGTGCGCTTCCTGGGCGTCGGACGGCTCGAGCACCGGCGCGTTGGCCAGCCGGGCAAAGAGGCGGGTGTCCTGCTCGTTCTGCGACGAATGAATGCCCGGATCGTCGCAAACGATGAGGACGAGACCGGCATGGACGCCGATATAGGTCTGCGACATCAGGCTGTCGGAAGCGACGTTGAGACCGACATGCTTCATCGCCGACATCGAGCGCACGCCGGAAAGCGCCGCGCCGATCGCCACGTCGAGCGAGACCTTCTCGTTCACCGCCCACTGGGCCGAGATGTCGCTCGCCGGATATTTGGCGATGCTCTCCAGAATCTCCGTCGACGGCGTTCCCGGATAGGCCGCGGCGACCTTGACGCCCGCCTCCCAGGCGCCCCGCGCCATCGCCTCGTTGCCCGTCAACGGACGAGCCGTCGCGTCGGCGCCGAAGCCCGCCGCACTCGCTTCCCGATAGGTCATGTAGCGTTCCGCCCCGTTTTCCGGCAACCGCTCACGGCGGTGCGGTGCCGTCCATCCCTCTGTCGCTCTTGTCAAAGGCCAGCATCTAGCCGCCGCATACCGGCCATGCAAGAACCCGGGGATGCGACATATTACGGCAATCGGCCATTCGGCGACATTAACGTAACGTTTTAACGCCCGTCTTGAAATGGATCAAAATGGCCGCACCCGCCCTCTTTGCGAAGCGGTGTGCGGCCGACAGGTCCGCCGTCTTGCGCTTGCGCTGCGGCCGTCAGTTGACCGTGATTTCCTTCTCGGCCGTATAGGTCGAGCCGTCGTCGTCCAGCCAACTGAACTTGAACGTTCCGGATTCCTCGACCCGGGCCGAGAATTCAAAGAACGGATCCTTTGAAAAGCCGGTCGACATGTCGATGCTGAGCACCGGCTTGCCGTTGAACTCGCAAGTGAACGTGGTGATGATCTGGCGCGGGATGATGTTCCCGTCCGCGCCCTTGCGCCGCCCCGATTCCATCGGGTGCGAAATCAGCGTCTTGATGGTGATCGTCTCGCCCTTGGCGGCGGTTGCGGGCACCTTGACCCGCGGCTTCACGTCGTCCATGTCCGAAAATTCCTGTCCTGTCCGGCTGCCTCATGCGTCGCGCCCCGCCCGTCCGGCCATTTCCGGCCTGAACTGCCGCGCCGCGCTCGGCTATGCCGTGTTGAAACCCGCTGCGCCTTCGCGCCGCTTCAGCAACCGCCAGCCGCGACCTTGACGGTCTTGACGTCCATGAAGGTCGAACCGTCGCTCATCTTCGCAATCGCCAGCACCCGCTGCGTCTTTGCCAGCCGGATGCGGAGCGAGATCTGCGCGCTGCCGGAAAGCGGCGAGAAATGGAATTCGGCCACCTTCGGCACCGGATTGCCCTCGCCGATGAGCAGCACCGAGGCGACATGATCCTCGGCCGTCATCGGGCTCTCGACCGAAATGGCGATCTGCACGGCACTGCCGTCCGCCGCCTCTTCCGGCGCGTCGAGATGCACCCGTCCTGTTTCCGGCGCCTTGCCGCCGGCAAACTCCTGCACGAGCGCATCCGCCTCGCCCTCGGCGAGTGCCAGCACGGGCCACCCCGCGACCACCGCCGCCGCAACACCGGCGCCAAGCGCCAGCGCCTCGCGCCGGTTCATCATTGGAATCACTCTGTCGGACATTTTCCCTCCCCAGATTCATTCAGGCCGGCATCTGGTCATTCGCTTCTTGCTGGCGAATATAAGCCGATGCACCGGGACGAACGAAGGTAAAGCCACCTGCGGGAAAAGCAAATCCTTTCCGCCGGCGCCGGACGCTGCAGTGCAGCAGGCAAATAGCCAAGGCTATGCCGTCTGGCACTGCATCGTGGCGGGAAAATCGCGACGGAATGACCTAGCCGACTGCCGAAAGCGCCGGAAAAGTCTCCAGAAGCCAATAGGAAAGCGCCGCCATCTGCCCGGTCAGGAACATGATGCCGGTCAGCACGAGAAGACCGCCCATCACCTTTTCCACCGTGCCCATGTGCCGGCGGAAGCGGGCCATGAAGCCCATGAACGGCCCGGCAAAGAGCGAGGCCGCAAGGAACGGCACGCCGATGCCGAGACCATAGGCGGCAAGCAGGATGGCGCCGCGCGCCACCGTGTCCTCGGCGCCGGCAACGAACAGGATCGCGGCCAGCACCGGCCCGACGCACGGCGTCCAGCCGAGCGCGAAGGCGATGCCGATGAGATAGGCGCCGACAAGGCCGGCGGGCTTGCGCTCCACATGTACCCGCGCCTCGCGATAGAGCAGGCCGATTCGGAACACGCCGAGGAAATGCAGGCCCATGATGATGATGATGACGCCCGCCACATAACCGAGCACATCGAGATGGCGCGTGACGAGCTGGCCAATCGCCGAGGCGCTCGCCCCGAGCATCACGAACACCGTGGTAAAGCCGGCAACGAAGGCGAGGGAGGCAAGGAACACCCCGGCCGAGCGGGCCGGCTTCGCGTTCTCCTCGGTCAGCTCATCGAGCGACACGCCGGCAAGAAAGCACAGATATGGCGGCACCAGCGGCAGCACGCAGGGCGACACGAAGGACAGGAGCCCGGCAAGAAAGGCTCCCCAGATACTGACGTCGAGACCCATTCGTTCCTCTTCACGTGGATGTGCAGTGACGCCCCGCCGACGCTGTATAGAGTAATGCCGATGGAAATTGGAGACGTCGAATGAACTTTGCGAGAGCCATCCGCCGCGCCTTCCTGTCGCTGGTCCTGTCCCTTGCCGCGCTGGCCCCGGCCGCCGCCGCCGAACTCGTGATGTTCGAGACCCCGTCCTGCCCCTGGTGCAAGCTCTGGCACAAGGAAATCGGCCCGGCTTATCCAAGGACCGACGAGGGTCGCCTCGCGCCGCTGCGCCGGGTCAATATCGACCGCAAGATCCCGGCCGACCTGAAGCACATTCGCGGTGTCAACATGACGCCGACCTTCGTCCTCGTCGACGACGAGAAACGCGAGCTCGGCCGGCTGCGCGGCTATCCCGGCGCCGATTTCTTCTGGCCGATGCTCGATGACATCATGATTCGCGGCGGCGTCATCCGCATCATGGACGGCATGGCCGCCAACTGAGGTCGGGAGTGCTACTCGGCCTTGCGGAACCGGTCGCCCGTCTCGCCCGGCGGATTGCCGAACGGCGGCAATGCTCCGGCCTCGCGCATCGCCTTGTCGTGCGCGAGCGCCCAGTGGACGCTCGGGAAGGCGATGTCAGACCAGGGAATGTCCGCATATCGGAAAAGCCCGACCTCGAGGCTTTCCGGTCCCGCCGAAACATCGCCGACGAGCCGGGCCCGATAGATGAGCTGCACCTGCGAGATCCGCGGCACGGTATAGACCGCGAGCAGCCCCTCGATCTCGATGGTCGCGTTCGCCTCTTCGCGCGCTTCCCGCCGTGCCCCGTCCTCGGGCGTCTCATGCAGCTCGAGGAATCCGGCCGGCAGCGTCCAGAACCCTAGGCGCGGCTCGATCGCCCGCCGGCACATCAGGATGTGCTCGCCGGAGCGGACCACCGCGCCGACGACGATTTTCGGATTGTCGTAGTGGATGAACCCGCAGCGCCGGCAGACATCGCGCTCATGGGTATCGCCGTCCGGCACCGAGCGCACGAACTGCGACGCGTCGAAATCGGGAATGTCCCTCTTTTCGTCCGCGCCCATCCTGCGCCTCCCTGCCTCAGCCGCCGGCCTTCGCCTCCGCCCGCGCCTTCTCGACGGCGGGATAAAGCCCCTCGTTGAGAACGCCGTCCGTCAGCGGACCGACATATTTGAACCTGATCATGCCGGCATTGTCGACGACATAGGTCTCCGGCACGCCATAGACGCCCCAGTCGATGCCGACCCTGCCGGACTGGTCCGAGCCGGCGGCGGCGAACGGATTGCCGAGCTCGCCGAGGAAGCGGCGGGCGTTCTCCGGCTTGTCCTTGTAGTTGATGCCGACGAGCCGGAACCGCTCGTCCTTGGCCATTTCCATCAGCGTGCCGTGCTCCTGCCGGCAGGGCACGCACCAGGACGCCCAGATATTGACGACGGTGACGCCGTTGCCGGCGAGATCGGCGCTGGACAGCCCGGCGAGCGGCGCGCCATCGCGCATCAGCCCCTCGATCGGCTCGAGCGTGAAAGTCGGCGCCGGCTTGCCGATCAGCGCCGACGGGATCTTGCGCGATTCGCCGGCGTGCTCGAGCCGGAACAGGAAGACGACCGCCAGCGCGCCGAACAGCAGCAGCGGAATGAGCGCCAGGAACTTTCGGCTGCGTCCCGGCTGCGCGCCGGCCTCGCCCTCGGTCTCGACCGGATCGCTCATGCGCCCTCTCCCTTCGCCGCCCGCATCGAGCGCCGCTTCATGCCGCGCGCCTCGAGGCTTGCGAGCGTCGACTTCTGCGCCCGGTGATCGATCATCACCCAGGCGACAAGCCCGACGATGGTCAGCCCGAACGCCGCGAACGACGTGACGATGTAGAAGGTATGCGGATCGCCGCCCATCGCCTCAGGCCTCCTGCGCCGCCGGCGTCGCCGCCGTGCCGGTCTCGCCGCTCGCCTGCATCAGCCGCAGGGTGCGGATCCGGCGCCGGAGAATCTCGTTGCGCATCGCCGCAAGGTGCAGCGTCAGGAACAGCAGCGAGAACGCGATCGCCATCACCAGCAGCGGCCACAGCAGCGTCGGATGGATGGTCGGCCCGTCGGCGCGGAACACGCTCGCCGGCTGGTGCAGCGTGTTCCACCAGTCGACCGAGAACTTGATGATCGGAATGTTGACGAAGCCGACGAGGGTCAGGATCGCCACCGCCCGCGCCGCCCGGCCCGGCTCCTCGATCGTGCTCTGCAGGGCCATCAGGCCGAGATACATGATGAAGAGCACGAGGAACGACGTCAGCCGCGCATCCCACACCCACCAGGCGCCCCACATCGGCTTGCCCCAGAGCGAGCCGGTGATCAGCGCCAGCAGCGTGAACGCCGCGCCGATCGGCGCCGCCGCCTTGACCGAAACGTCGGCGAGCGGATGGCGCCAGACGAGACTGCCGATCGAGGAGGCCGTCATCACCGAATAGGTCAGCATGGCAAGCCAGGCCGCCGGCACGTGGATATACATGATCCGCACCGTCTCGCCCTGCTGGTAGTCCGCCGGCGCGACGAAGAAGGTCATGTACAGCCCGGCAATGAACGTCAGCGCCGTAATGCCGGCAAGCCACGGCAGTACGGCGTTCACAAGGCCGAGAAAACGGGTCGGGTTCGCGAGATCCCAGATCGATTTGAGCTTCATGGGCCCTTTTCTAGTGTCCTGCCGCCGGCCGCGCAATCCACCCGGCCGCGATGCCGCACCCACAAGCCCCGGTCAGTCCTGACCGGAGCGCAACGCCGCCGCCGCCGCCACCGGCCCGATCACCGTCGAGATCAACGATACCGCCGCCAGATAGAGGAACGGTGTCATGAACGGCATCGGCTCGGAAACCGCCGCATTGGCCGCGCTGACCCCGAAGATCAGCACCGGAATGGTAGAGGGAAGCACGAGAATGGCGAGAAGAAGGCCGCCGCGCCGCAGCGTCACCGTCAACGCCGCGCCGATCGCCCCGATGAAGGTCAGCGCCGGCGTGCCGACCAGCAGCGTCGCCACCACCGCGCCGATCTGGATCGGCTCGAGATTGACGAAGATCGAGAGGATCGGCGTCGCGATCACCAGCGGCAGGCCGGTCGCCGCCCAGTGTGCCAGGCACTTGACGACGACGACGAGCTCCAGCGGATGCCCGCCCATGAGGAGCAGGTCGAGCGAGCCGTCCTCCCGGTCCGCCTGAAACAGCCGGTCGAGCGCCAGCAGCGTCGCCAGCAGCGCCCCGATCCACAGGATCGCCGGACCGATGCGGTTGAGCAGGTTGAGATCCGGACCGATGCCGAACGGGATGACCGTGACGACGATGAGAAAGAACAGGACGCCCATGAGGGCGCCGCCGCCGACCCTGACCGCGAGCCGGACCTCGCGCAGGAAAAGCGCCGTGAACGGTCCGCTCATGCCTGCGGCCTCCCGATCTGCAGCTCGCGCCGGTTGACGAGTTCGAGCGGCGTGTGCGTTGCCGCCATGACGATGCCGCCATCGGCGACATGGGCATTCATCAGCGCCGTCAGCTTGGCCTCGGAACGCCGGTCGAGCGCCGAGGTCGGCTCGTCGAGCAGCCACACCGGCCGCCTGGCGACGAGCAGCCGGGCGAGTGCCAGCCGCCGCCGCTGCCCGGCCGAGAGATAGGCGCCGGGAAGGTCGGCAAGATGGCCGATTTCCAGTTCGTCGAGGGCGTCGAGCGGATCGAGCCCCGGCACCTCGAAAAAACTCTGCCAGAAGGACAGGTTTTCCATCACCGTCAGCGACGGCTTCAGCGCGTCGTAATGGCCGGCGTAATGGCACTGCGCCGGAACCGGCAATTCGTCGTCGCCGCCCTCGAGCGTGATCGTCCCGGCATCGTGCCGCACGAGCCCGGCAATCACCCGCAGGAGGCTAGACTTGCCGGCGCCGTTCGGGCCGGTGACGACGAGCGCCTCGCCGCCGGAAACGGCAAAGCCGAGGCCGGAAAAGACCCGCCGCCCGCCCCGCTCGCAAAGAAGATCGACGCCGATGAGGCGCATCTTTCACCATGCCTTTCCGGCGCCGGAATTGCCTCCGCCCGCCTTGCCCGCTCCGGAGCCATGTCCGCCGCCGGGCCAATCACGAAAACTCATATCCGAACCGGGCTTATATTAGAAACTCGCGGGTCCAGAGACTTTCGTTCGTCTGGCCTCCATCTACGAAATCCGCTATAGGGCCGGCAACCCCGTCAGGGTTGTTCGGTAGCATTTGCAAGGCCAGTCCCTCGGCGCTGCCCCGCCGTGGCCGCTGGTCCGGGCGCCGCCGTCTTGCGCCAGACCTGTCGCAGGACGGTTTTGCCTCCCGATTGATCTTGACAATCCCGCAGCGCCCGGCAGCGATACGTGCTGGATCGAACAAGGACGAGACGCCCATGACCTCGCTCGACAGCTTCAAGGCTAGGAAGACCCTCACCGCCGGCGGCAAGACGTATGTCTATTACAGCCTGCCGGACGCCGAAAAGAACGGTCTTGGCAGCATCGCCCGCCTGCCGTTCTCCCTCAAGGTAATCCTCGAGAACCTGTTGCGCTTCGAGGACGGCCGCACCGTCAACGCCGACGACGTGCGCGCCATGGCCGTCTGGGCCGAAAACCGCCGCTCCGACCGCGAGATCGCCTATCGCCCGGCCCGCGTGCTGATGCAGGACTTCACCGGCGTTCCCGCCGTCGTCGACCTCGCCGCCATGCGCGATGCCGCCAAGGCCCTCGGCGGCGACCCCAGGAAGGTCAACCCGCTGGTCCCGGTCGACCTCGTCATCGACCATTCCGTCATGGTCGACGAGTTCGGCACGCCGAAGGCCTTCGCCGCCAACGTCGACAAGGAATACGCCCGCAACGGCGAGCGCTATGAGTTCCTGAAGTGGGGCCAGGGCGCCTTCGCCAACTTCCGCGTCGTGCCGCCCGGAACCGGCATCTGCCATCAGGTCAACCTCGAATACCTTGCCCAGGGCGTCTGGACCGATACGGTCGACGGCGAGACCGTCGCCTATCCGGACACCCTCGTCGGCACCGATTCGCACACCACCATGGTCAACGGCCTTGCCGTTCTCGGCTGGGGCGTCGGCGGCATCGAGGCCGAGGCCGCCATGCTCGGCCAGCCGATCTCCATGCTTGTTCCCGAGGTCGTCGGCTTCCGCCTGACCGGCAAGCTGAAGGAAGGCATCACCGCCACCGACCTCGTGCTGACCGTCACCCAGATGCTCCGCAAGAAGGGCGTCGTCGGCAAGTTCGTCGAATTCTTCGGCCCGGGCCTCGACGAGCTGCCGCTCGCCGACCGCGCCACCATCGCCAACATGGCGCCGGAATACGGCGCCACCTGCGGCTTCTTCCCCGTCGACGACGAGACCATCCGCTACCTGCGCGTCACCGGCCGCGACGAGGACCGCATCGCCCTCGTCGAGGCCTACGCCAAGGCCCAGGGCATGTGGCGCGACCGCGACGTCGAGCCGGTCTTCACCGACACGCTCGAACTGGACATGGGCACCGTCGTTCCCTCGCTCGCCGGCCCGAAGCGCCCGCAGGACCGCGTCACCCTCGCCGACGCCGCGCCGAAGTTCGCCGAGAGCCTTAGCAACGAGTTCAAGAAGTCCGACGACCCGAAGGTCGCCATCGCCGGCTCTTCCGAGACGCTGTCGCATGGCGACGTCGTGATCGCCGCCATCACCTCGTGCACCAACACCTCGAACCCCTACGTGCTGATCTCGGCCGGCCTCGTCGCCAAGAAGGCGAACGCCCTCGGCCTCAAGGTCAAGCCGTGGGTCAAGACCTCGCTCGCCCCGGGCTCGCAGGTGGTCGCCGACTACCTTGCCGCCGCCGGCCTGCAGGATGACCTCAACGCCCTCGGCTTCAACATCGTCGGCTATGGCTGCACCACCTGCATCGGCAATTCCGGGCCGCTGCCCGAGCCGGTCGGCAACGCCATCACCGAGGGCGACCTCGTTGCCTGCTCGGTGCTCTCCGGCAACCGCAACTTCGAGGGCCGCGTCAATCCGCTGGTCAAGGCGAACTACCTCGCCTCGCCGCCGCTGGTCGTTGCCTACGCCATCGCCGGCTCGATGAAGATCGACCTGTCGAAGGACGCCATCGCCACCACCGCCGACGGCAAGCCTGTCTATCTGAAGGACATCTGGCCGACCACCCGCGAGGTTGCCGAGACCGTCGAGAAGACCGTCACCCGCGAGGCGTTCCGCACCCGCTATGCCGACGTCTTCGCCGGCGACGAGCACTGGAAGAAGGTCCCGGCCTCGACCGGCCTCACCTACGACTGGAACGCGAACTCGACCTACGTGCAGAACCCGCCCTACTTCGTCGGCATGTCGCCGAAGGCCGGCCGGGCGATCGCCGATGTCGACAACGCCCGCCTGCTCGCCGTGCTCGGCGACTCGATCACCACCGACCACATTTCGCCCGCCGGTTCGTTCCGCGAGAAGCATCCGGCCGGCAAGTACCTCGTCGAGAAGGGCGTCGCCCCGGCCGACTTCAATTCCTACGGCGCCCGCCGTGGCAACCACGAAGTCATGATGCGCGGCACCTTCGCCAACATCCGCATCAAGAACGAGATGGTTCCGGGCACCGAGGGCGGTATCACCGTCCATCAGCCGGACGGCGCCGAGATGTCGATCTACGACGCCGCCATGCAGTACGAGACCGAGGGCACGCCGCTCGTCATCGTCGCCGGCAAGGAATACGGCACCGGCTCGTCGCGCGACTGGGCGGCCAAGGGCACCTACCTGCTTGGCGTCAAGGCGGTCATCGCCGAGAGCTTCGAGCGCATCCATCGCTCCAACCTCGTCGGCATGGGCGTCCTGCCGCTGCAGTTCAAGGACGGCACCGATCGCAAGACCCTCGGCCTCACCGGCAAGGAAGTCATCTCGATCAAGGGCCTCGATGGCGAGATCCGGCCGCGCATGGACGTCACCGCCGTCATCACCTACGCCGACGGCGCCGTGAAGGAAGTGCCGGTGCTCTGCCGCATCGATACTGCCGACGAGATCGACTACATGAACAACGGCGGCATCCTGCACTACGTGCTGCGCAATCTCGTCGCCTGACGCGACCTGACTTGCTGAAAAACGGGGCGGTGCCGCTGGCGCCGCCCTTTTTTTCATGCCCGGACGGAAACGCCGATCACCGGGAATTGAGTGGCATGTGACCGGTTCCCGGCTTAAATCCTCCACGTCAGGCTGAGATCCCCTCGCCGCCTGCAGGCTCGATGGAACACGACGACCGATGATTGCCCGCCTCGCCAGAACCGGACTTGCCGCCACGCTGCTGGCGCTTGCCTCGTTTGGCGCCGGCGCGGCCGAGCGCCCCCTCGGCGTCGTCGAGCTCTTCACCAGCCAGGGCTGCTCGTCCTGTCCGCCCGCCGACCGGCTGCTCGGCAGGTTCGCTTCACCGAGCCGGGCCTCATCGCCCTCAGTTTCAGCGTCGACTACTGGAACTATCTCGGCTGGAAGGACACCTTCGACGCCCGACAACTCCGCCCGCCAGCGCGCCTACGCCGCCCGGCGCGGCGACGGCGCCGTCTACACGCCCCAGGTCGTCATCAATGGCCGCGATCATGTGCTCGGCTCCGACGAGGCCGCCATCCGCGCTGCCTTGAAGGGCGACGCCGATACCGGCCGCGCGCCCGACCTCGACATCGAGATCAAGGCCAATCCGGACGCCATCGAGGTGACCGTGCCGGAGGCCGCCGTCGACGGCCCGCTCGACGCGACCCTGTGGCTCGTCACCTTCGAGCATGCCGCCGACGTCGCGATCGATCGTGGCGAGAACCGCGGCAAGTCGATCACCTACCATAACGTCGTGCGCAGCATGCGCCCGATCGGCATGTGGAAGGGCAAGGCGCTGACCGCGACCCTGCCGCGCGCCGAGGTGCTGAAGGACGGCGCCGATGGCTGCGCCGTCATCCTGCAGGATGCCGGCAAGGGTCGCCTCGGCCCGGTTCTGGGCGCCGCGATCCTTGCCGGTTCCCCGCGCTGAGCGCTATTTCAGCGCCGCCGTCATCAGCCGCATCAGCCGCCGGCCGAAATCCGCCGGGTCGTCGGGCGTCTCGCCGTCGAGCACCCGCGCCTGCCCGTAGAGAAGCGCCGCCGCGTCGCCGATAAGGTCCCGGTTCGCCGTGCCGGCAAGCTTCCCGGCAATGAGCGCGATGGTCTCGTGCGCCGGATTGAGTTCCAGCACCGGCGCCGAAATCGCCCCGCCCTGATGGCTCGCCATGATCTTCTCCAGCCGGCGATCGAGGCCGAAATCGGTGGCGACAAGACAGACCGGGCTGTCGGCGAGGCGATGCGAGACGCGCACGTCCGACACCTTGTCGCCAAGCGCTTCCTTGACGAACGCGGCAAGCGCCGCCACCGCCGTCTCCGCCTCGGCCGACGGCTTTTCCTCACCCTCGGCAAGCGGGATCTGGTCGAGGTCGGTCGCGCCCTGGGTCACCGACTGGAACCCCTTGCCCTCGAAGCCGAGCGCCGTCGCCACCCAGAAGGCATCGACCGGATCGGTCAGCAGCAGCACCTCGACGCCGCGCTTGCGATAACCCTCGAGATGCGGGCTCGCTGCCGCCGCCTCGGCTGAATCGGCAAGGAGGTAATAGATCTTGGTCTGGTTTTCCTTGAGGTCGGCGACATAGTCCTTCAGCGACCGCCAGCCCTCGCCGCCCGTCGTCGTCCGGAACCGGGCGAGCGCCAGCAGCGGGTCGCGCCGCTCCGGGTCCTCATAGAGCCCTTCCTTGACCACCGGCCCGAACAGCTCCCAGAACTTCGCGAACGCCTCGGCATCCGCCCCGGCGACCTTCTCGAGCTCGGAAAGCACCCGCTTGGTGACGCCCTGGCCAATCGTTGCCAACACCGGGTTCTTCTGCAGCATCTCGCGCGACAGGTTGAGCGGCAGGTCTTCCGAATCGATGACGCCGCGCACGAAACGCAGGTAGCGCGGCAGGATTTCGGCGTCGTCGGTGATGAACACCCGCCGCACAT